>CAZDSF010000166.1:0-1600 GCA_964508025.1 uncultured Anaerolineales bacterium | reverse complement strand
CTGCGTGTGACCTGCGCACCCGGCTCTATCACGCAACCATCACAAACCATGCTGTCCTCCACCATCGCCCCGCGCATTACCTTGGCCGGCGGGCGTTCTTCGGTGCGGGTGTGCAGTACCCAACTGCGGTCATACAGGTTGATAGGTGGTGGGTCATTGAGCAAGTCCATGTGCGAGCGCCAGTACGAGTTCACCGTGCCAACATCGACCCAGTAGCCCTGGTATGGGAAAGCATATACTTTCGAACCGGAATTGATCATGGTGGGCAAGATATCTTTGCCAAAATCATGGGAAGAATCCTGGCGCAGGTGGTCTTCCCAGAGGGCCACATCCAGGGCGTGCAGGTTGAACAGGTAGACGCCCATATTAATCAGGTTGGAGGCTGGTCTGGCCGGCTTTTCGGTGAAGGAGGTGACCCGGAAATTCGAGTCGATGCCAACGATGCCAAAGCGCGTGGCTTCCTCGATTGGAACGGCGATGGTGCTCATGGTTACATCGGCGCTGTGGCTGATGTGGAAATTCACCATAGCGGTGTAATCCATGGTGTAAATGTGGTCGCCGCTCAAGATCAACACATAATCAGGGTTGCCCCGCTTGATAAAGGGGAAGTTCTGCTGGACGGCATCGCCCGTGCCGACAAACCAGCTCGCGGCGCGTGAGCGGAAGGGGGTATAAATGCGGATCCCACCGGTAAAGTCACGGTTCAGGTCCCACGGCCCGCCTGCGCCGATATGCTCGATGAGCGAATGGGGGCGGTACTGGGCCATGATCATCACATCGAAGATATTGGAGTTGACACAATTGGACAGAGGAAAATCGATAATGCGGTATTTCCCGCCAAACGGAACCGCGGGCTTGGCCCGCTTTGCGGTTAGAACCCCCAAACGTGTGCCTTCACCCCCTGCCAGAATAATCGACCGGATCTTCATGGCTATTTACTCCTGTGGGAAAGTGAACGAACGTCAATGATCCAGGAAACTGAATGATGATGACATCAGATCATTGAACAGTTCACGGTTGAAAGGTTTCCATCCGTCTTTCACGACAACAGCTTGTGGTAAAGGGTTGTATAGGCCTGCGCGGAGCGCTGCCAGGAGAAATTCTGCAGCATGCCAAAGCGCTGGCGGGCCTGCCAGTTTTCGCGATCGGCGTACGCGGCGATAGCCCGCCGGAGCGCAGCGGCCAGCGCTGCCGGGGTGGCGCTTTCGAACAGATACCCGCTGCTGTTCTCCGGGATCTGGGTATCCAGCACTGTATCGCGAAGGCCGCCGGTGGCCCTGGCTACCGGCAGGCAGCCATAGCGCATGGCGATCATCTGGGCCAGCCCGCAGGGCTCGTAGCGCGAGGGCATCAGCAGCACATCGGCGCCGGCATACATGCGGCGGGCAAGATGGGCGTCAAAGCGGATGACAGCCCTGGCGCGGTACGGGAATTCGGCTTCCAGCTGGCGGCAGGCCGCCTCCAGGCTGGGTTCGCCGGTGCCCAGCAAGATAGCCTGCCAGGGAAGCCCGGCCACCTGGCGCAGCCCTTCAATTGCCAGGTCAACGCCTTTTTGACGGTCGAGGCGGGTGACCATGACCAGCAGTGGCATATCCTCGAT
>CAZDSF010000165.1:0-1770 GCA_964508025.1 uncultured Anaerolineales bacterium | reverse complement strand
CCACTATTGCCGCTCTAGAAAAAACCACCCTCTACGTCACTTTGGCGCGTCCACTTGCCTAAACGCATTGTTTCATCAAGCCAACCGCTTGAACTTCCCAATAAGCGGCAGCTTTTGTCTTATACCCGGAAAATTGACTTGCGATGATTTTCGCTGATAATGCGCCTAAGTCTACCCAAAGGAGTCAATGATGGCAACGATTGACCAATCCACAGAGAAAAGCTCCGGGAAACTCGCGCGCATCGCGGCAGGCGCCGGCGTCAGCGCATTGACCACTCTCATGCTCATTCTGGCATTTCACCCGAACAACGTCTGGTTCCTGGCGTTTTTTGCACTGGTGCCTATGCTGATTGCGCAGTACCTCATCCTGCCGCAAAAATGGGCGGGGCTTGCTCCCGCGGTTGGGATTGGCGGGTGGCTGTTCGTGTTCCTGGGCGCGATGTTCGGCGACACGCCCGCGGCGATGGTCATCCGCATTGTGGTGGGGGTGATCATTCTCGTGCAGGCGTTCACCGTGCCGGGCGTCCGGCTCTTCCACGAGCGGACCGGCTATCGCTGGTTGGTGTTGCACGGCATAGTGGATTGGGTGGGCGTCGAGATGATTCGCAGCTTCATCCCGCCCATCAATACGCACGCTTTCATCGCCCAGACGATGTATACGCAGCCCTGGATGCTCCAACCGATCTCCATCTTCAGCGTCTATGGCTTGGGAATCGTGCTGGTGCTCAGCAACTTTGCGTTGGCGCAGGGCGTGTTTGCTCTCTGGGATGGCAAATGGCCCTCCACGGAACGACCACTAATCACGCGCGCGTCTGCGCTGCGCTGGTTGGCGATTGCAGGGGCTGTGTTGATCCTGTGGGTTGGCATCTCGCTGATCATTCTCTCGACCGCGCCGCAAAACGCGCCAACGATTCGCGTAGCGGCAATCCAGCACAATTATCCCACACCCGGTCATCAGGATACGGCTGAGTCGCAACCGCTGCGCCTGGCGGCTTTGAGCGAGCAGGCGCGCGCCGCGGCGCAACAGGGGGCGCGGCTCATCGTGATGCCGGAGCTGGGCTTGGGCTTTGACCCTCAAGTGGAGCATACGGCTGAACTGGTCGCGTTGGCAGCGGAGACCAACGCCTATCTCCTCATCGGCTACGGCATAGATGACGCTCAAGGCTGGCGCAATGAGATGGTGATGCTCACGCCGGACGGCAGATTCCTGGGGGTCTATGGGAAGAACCACCCGACTTCGCCCGGCGAGCCTCGCATTATCACGGCAGGCGTTTACCCTGTCTACGAGACCGACCTCGGACGGCTGGCGACCATCATCTGCAACGATGTGCACTGGACAGATGCGTCGCGCATCCTCACGCTCAACGGCGCACAACTGATTGCGGTGCCAACGCTGGAAATTCCCGGCATCGCGCTTGAGCAGGTCGCCCAGAGTGTGCTGCGCGCGGTGGAGAATCGTGTGGCGGTGGTCAAGACCGATGTTGCCTACGCCGCCGCGATTGTGGACCCGTACGGGAAACTGGTCGCGCTGCGCAATGCTTCGCCAGACGGTGCGGCGTTCGCGCTGGTGGCGGATGTGCCGCTCGGGACCGGACCCACGTTTTTCAGCAGGGTCGGCGATTGGCTGGGTTGGCTGTGTCTGGCGGGCTTCGTCTTTTTCATGGTCTTCCAGGAGCTCCAGCAGCGCCAGGACAAAGCTAAGGGCTGATCCTCTGCGAGCAAGCTGGCGGGAAGGTGGAGCTGGTGCTCCATCATCAGGGCGGCAAATTC
>CAZDSF010000164.1:0-1810 GCA_964508025.1 uncultured Anaerolineales bacterium | reverse complement strand
CGTAGCGCAACCGCCAATAGATCGCCTGCGAGGCAATCACCGCCATCAGGATGACGGAAACCGGCAGCAGCAGCGCGTCGCCGAGCCGTTGCCGGCTGAAAGCCGCCGTCAACGCGCGGACGCCCACGCCGAGCAGGATCATGTACAGGGGCCACGCGGGCCAACCCTGCCACGGCAGCGCCCAGCCCGCCAGCAGCCAGAGCCAGGGGAAGAGAAACAGCCCCCAGTGAAAGGCCCACGAGAGCAGCAGCAAGGTCACACTGTTACCGTGGCCCGCGAGGATGTTCTTGGCGAAACCGTCACGCACCTGCGCCCAGCTGCGATACATGCGGCAACGGATCAGGCCCGCGCCGTCGGCCACGCGCAGGCGCAATCCACGGCGCTTGATAGCTTTGGCGAAAGCCATATCATCAACGATGGCGGCGCGGATGGCGGCATGACCGCCGATAGCTTCGTAGGCGGCGCGGCGGAAGGCGAGACACTGCCCCATCGCCGCCGCGAAGACGGGCCAGGGAATGTGATGCACTGCCAGCAGCGGCAGGTAGCCCACGATGACGAACGCCAACAGGGGCACGATCAGCCGCTCGCCCCACGTGACCGTCTCCTGCGTGGGCCACACCGTCTGCAAATCCGCGCCGCGCCGCGCCATCTCGCCCACCAGCCGCGAGAGCGCGCTCACCTCCCAAATGACGTCCGCATCGGTGAAGACGAGGATCTCGCCCTGCGCCGCCTGCGCGAGCTGGTAACAGGCCCAGCTCTTGCCCATCCAACCGGCGGGCAGCGGCTCGCCGCTGAGAATGCGCAGCCGCGAATCGCCGTTCGCCGCCGCGCGGGCGATCCCTGCCGTGCCATCCTCGGAGGCGTCATCGAGGAGCAGCAGCTCGAAGTTGGGATAGTCCTGCGCCAGCAAGCGGCGCACGGTCCCCGCAATGACAGCCGCCTCGTTGCGCGCGGGGATCAGCACCGAGACGCGGGGGAATGCCGCCGGCAAGGGCGATTTCGACAGGCGCGGGAAGGTGAGCGCGTTGAGCAGCGTAATCGCCGCGATAAGCATGAGCATGAAGGTCGCGGCGAAAAGCAACAGACGCCAGACCGTCACGCCGGCTTCCTCCAACGCAGTTGCGGCTTACTGCGCAAATCAGCGCGGTAGCGCCAGAGGACAAGCGCGGCGTTGAGCAGCAGAATCGCCGCGCGGACGGGATCGGGGCGCGCAAGCGCGAGGTAGCCGCCGATGCAGGCGAAGCCAAACGCCACCGCCCAGAACGGCGAATCCTGCACGAGGTAGGCCAGGGACATGCCCGCCGCGCCCACGAGCGTCGCCGCGCCGTAGGTGAGGCCGATCCAGACGCCGCCGGTCGTCGCCACGCCTTTCCCGCCGCGCCCGCGAAGAAAGGGCGAGAAGACATGCCCGAACACCGGCGCCAGCGCCGCCGGCAAGAGGGGCCACCCCTCCACCCCGTAGATCACGTGCGCCAGCGCGACGGGCAGCGCGCCCTTGAGCATATCCAGCAGCATCGCCACAGCCGCCCACGCCTTGCTGCCCGAACGCAACACGTTTGTCGCGCCGGGATTACCATCCCCCACCGCGCGGATGTCGGCCCGCAACGCCGCCTTCCCGATCAACAATGAAAACGGAATCGCGCCAAGCAAAAACCCCAGAAGCGACCAGAACAACGCTTGCATCGAAACCTCCGACAGTCAAAAGCCAGGAGTCATCAGCCATGACGCGCAACTCCTGACTACCTTCCCGCCAATACCACGAACAACCCCATCGCCAGGAAGCCCACGAGCGCCGAGCCGCGCAAGCCCC
>CAZDSF010000163.1:0-1816 GCA_964508025.1 uncultured Anaerolineales bacterium | reverse complement strand
GGGCAACAACTCCGCCCGGCTTTGCGCAAACCCCGCCTGGACTTTGACGTAAAGGGGGATGCTCCTATAATATAGGCAAGTCATGTGCAATGACACAGCCACTCAGGCAATGGCAACGTTCCGACATGCGGTTGTTGGTGAATGCAGTGACCTGGCGCTGTGAGCCGTAGAGCTTGTGTCTGACATTAAAGAGGGTACAGCATGATGACCCTGATACATCAGGAGCTGTAGATGCCGCTTCATTATATCCACACACGACCCACTCTGGGTATTTTAGCCGGTTGGCAATTCGCCTGGACAGCAACGCCTTTCAGTTATCTGGATCCCATCTTCCAGGGCATCTGTCTTGCCGCGAAAGATTTCAACTGCAATGTGCTTCTGGGATGTGGCATGGGCGCATGGCCCAACAAAGATCAAGACCTGCGCGCCGCATGGCCGTTGGCTTCATCTGAATCGGATTTTGTGCCCGTGGGGCCGTGGAACACCGATGCCCTGATCGTCATCAATCCCCTGCGCTCCGAGGCTCGCTCGCGTTATTTGCAGGAGTTACGCGAGCAGGGACATCCCCTGATCTTCATCGCTTCTGGCGAACCGGGGCCGAGCGTTGTGGCGGATAACCGCAAAGGCATTCTGAAGCGCTGCGCCACCTCGTAGCGCATGGACATCAGCGCATTGCCTTTATTGCGGGCAGCCGCGAGGATATGCAAGGCGATACGGGCAAGCGCCTGCGGGCTTACTATGACGGCGTCGCGCAGTACGACTTGCTGACCGATCCCCGCCTGGTTGCCTGGGGCGAGCATCTCTACGACGGCGGCTATATGGCGATGCGCGAGATCCTGGCTTCGCGCGTTCCCTTTACGGCAGTCATCGCCAGCAATGATGAGTCCGCATTAGGCGCCATGCGGGCGCTCCACGAGAATGGTTTGCGGATTCCACAGGATGTTGCATTGATCGGCTTCGATGATCGCCCGGAGAGCGCCGTGCAGACGCCGTCGCTCAGCAGTGTGCGGATTCCCTTGCGGAACCTGGGCTATCGCACGGTCGAGGTGCTCTGGTATTATCTCACCGGGCGAGCGGAAACCATCGAGTCGAGTATTATCCCCACACACCTGATAGCGCGCGAGTCGTGCGGCTGCGGCATCCATGCGACGCCCATCGGTGACATCGCACACGCCGCCCCATCGGCACACCCCAATGACCGTGAGACATTGGTATCGGTGATGACGGCGACCTTGCTGACAAGAACACAGGGCCTCTCTGCGGAGGAGCTGAGCACCTTATCCCAACGTTTGGTGAAGGCCCTCGACATCGGCGTCGAGCAGAACGATGCGGCTGTGTTCCACAACGCCATGGAGGCGGCGTTGCGCCACGCGCTGCTCAGTGGAAACGACATCCACATCTGGCAGGCGGCGCTCTCGTGTATCAGAGATGCGCTGGACGCTCTGGCGGAATCCTGGAACCCAGCCGGGCGCGCAGCGGCGCAGCGGATGTTGGAAGATGCGCGAATCACAATCAGTGACATGATCCGGCGGGAATACATGAAACATCAAGTGCAGCAACACTGGATGCTTTTTCAGTTGAGCGCGTTGACCGCGAGCTTGCTCCTGGCGCACACCGAAGCGCAAGTGTATGAGACGCTGGCGCAATACTTGCCGGATATGCACATTCCCATTCTGTGGACGGCTTTGTTTGAGGCGGAAGGCACAAACCCGATAGCCTGGACCACGCTGCGGGTGGTCGTTCCGCCAACGCCCCCGCAGACACAACCCGTACTCCGTTTCCGCAGTCATGAATTCCCCCCGCCGGCGCTATCCCA
>CAZDSF010000162.1:0-2113 GCA_964508025.1 uncultured Anaerolineales bacterium | reverse complement strand
GCCTAACTTGTACTCTTTTCCTCTGATGCAATATTGTCTCAGCGGGAGCGACGGGACTTGAACCCGCGGTCTCCGGCTTGACAGGCCGGCATGTTAACCACTACACTACGCCCCCTTAACGCTGCACATCATACCATAGCTCTTATTTTTGTCAACTGCCCCGTTTGTCGCGTTTCCACAGCGGGGCTTTGTGTTCCAATACCCCGCGCAATTCGAAAATCTGATCCCGTAACGCCGCTGCTTTCTCGAACTCCCAATTTTGGGCAGCGCTCTTCATTTCCTTCTCCAGCTCCTGGATCATCTTCTGCAACGCCGCCGGTTCCATGGCTTCTGGCTTCACGTCGAGGGCGCTTTCCTCCTGCGTTGCTATCCGCACCCGCTCGGTGAGGTCGTAGATTTCCTTTATAATGGCCTGCGGCACGATACCGTGAGCCTCGTTGTACTCCCGTTGCTTTTTGCGGCGTGCATCGGTCTCGGCGATGGCTTCTTGCATGGCGTCTGTCATCGCATCCGCGTACATGATGACGGTGCCATCGAGATGCCGTGCCGCGCGGCCCATTGTCTGGATGAGTGCGGTGGCGCTGCGTAGGAACCCTTGCTTGTCGGCGTCGAGAATCGCCACCAGGCTCACTTCCGGCAGATCCAAGCCCTCGCGCAGCAAGTTGATTCCCACGATCACGTCATACTGCCCCAGCCGCAGGTCGCGGAGAATCTCCACACGCTCGATGGTTTGCACCTCGCTGTGTAGATAGTTGACCTTTATGCCAACTTCACGCAGATACTCCGAGAGATCCTCGGCCATCTTTTTGGTCAGCGTGGTGACCAGCACGCGCTGCCCCTGAGCGACCCGCTCACGAATGCGGCCGATGAGGTCGTCTACCTGTCCCTTGGTTGGCAGCACCAGCACCTCGGGGTCGAGAATACCTGTGGGGCGGATGACCTGTTCCACGACTTGTGCTGCGCGCTCAAGCTCGTAGGCGCTGGGCGTGGCTGAGGTGTAGATGATCTGATTTAGTCGGGCGTTGAATTCGTCGAAGGTGAGTGGGCGATTGTCGAGCGCTGAGGGCAGTCGGAAGCCGTAATCTACCAGCACTTGCTTGCGGCTGCGATCCCCGTTGAACATGCCCCGTACCTGTGGCACGGTCATGTGCGACTCATCTATCACGAGCAGGAAGTCCGGTGGGAAGTAATCCAACAGGGTCCACGGCGGCGCCCCCGTTTCGCGCTGATCCATGTGCCGCGAGTAGTTTTCGATGCCGGCGCAGTAGCCGATCTCCCGCATCATCTCCAAATCGTAGCGCGTGCGCTGTTCCAGCCGTTGCGCCTCGAGCAGTTTGTTCTGTGCGTTGAGCTCCGCCAGCCGCGCTTCCAACTCCGCTTCGATATCTATGATCGCCTGCTGCTGTTTTTCCTCTGAAGTGACGTAGTGTCTTGCCGGGAAAATCTGAATGGCGGTAGGTGTTTCCAGCACCTCGCCCGTGAGCGGCTCCACACGGGTGATGCGTTCGATTTCATCGCCCCAGAAAGAAATGCGAAAGGCATCTTCCGTGTAAGCCGGACGAATCTCCAGGACATCTCCCCGCGCGCGGAAGGTACCGCGTTTGAATTCGAGGTCGTTACGTTCGTAGTAGATGCTCACCAGATGGCGCATCACCGTTTCACGGCGGATGGCTTGCCCGGTTGTCAGGGGCAAAATGACTTTACCCCATTCCTCTGGACTGCCCAGCGCGTAGATGGCGGAGACCGAGGCGACGACGATGGTGTCGCGGCGGGTCATCACGGCGGCAGTGGCAGCCAGCCGCAACCGTTCGATCTCGTCGTTGATGTCCGCGTCCTTTTCGATGTAGAGGTCATGTTGCGGAAGGTAGGCTTCGGGTTGGTAGTAATCGTAATATGAGACGAAATATTCCACCGCGTTACGCGGGAACAGCGCCTTGAACTCCGAGTAGAGCTGCGCTGCCAGCGTTTTATTGTGCGCCAGTACCAGCGTTGGGCGCTGCGTCTGCGTAATGACGTTGGCGATGGTGAAGGTCTTGCCCGTGCCGGTCGCGCCCTTGAGCACTTGATGGCGTTGTCCTGCCTGTAAGCCGGCTACTATTTGCTCGATAGCCTG
>CAZDSF010000161.1:0-2176 GCA_964508025.1 uncultured Anaerolineales bacterium | reverse complement strand
AAACCACTATCAACATGTAGCGCGTACTGTGCGCGGGCGTGACCTGCTAGGCTTTCTCGGCTCGCGCAATGTGCTACCCCAATATGGCTTCCCCTCAGACGTAGTGGAACTGCGCACCGATCATGTCCCTGAACCTGCAGCCGCACATATCGAGCTCCAACGTGATTTGCGGATGGCGATTGCCGAATTCGCCCCCGGCGGGCAGATCGTGGCGGCGAAGAAGATTTGGACCGGCGGCGGCATCTACAAACAATCCGGCAAGGATTGGCCCGTGCTGCACTATGCGGTTTGTGCAGACTGTGGACGCTATCATCGTTCGCCTGCGCCGTTGAGTCAGGATCGTTGCGATGCTTGCAATGCCACTCTGACCCGTTCGCGCCTGCGTGGCCGCTTCATTGTGCCGGAATTTGGTTTCCTCGCTTCCCGCGACGTGGCCGATCCCGGCGAGCAACGCCCGGAACGCTTCTACGCTTCCCAGGTCTACTTCGCGGATTATGCTCAGGATCCGCCTACTCTGGAGCGTGTGGCCGCTTTGTGTAGCGCTTCCGTGGAACTTGTCCAGCGCTATTCCCGTTATGGACGGCTGGCCCTGGTCAACAACGGCGGCGGGCCGGGGTTCCGCATCTGCACGAGCTGTGGATGGGCTGAACCGGCGCAGCACGGCGGTAGCCGAAAAACCGCCCATGATAACACGCGCACGGGTAAGCCTTGCCGAGGGTTTATCGAAACCTACGCTCTGGGCCACGAGTTCATCACCGACGTGCTCGACCTGCGCTTCACCGGCCCGCTGGCCTTGAATCCCGATCTTTCTCTCTGGCGCTCGCTGCTCGCCGCGCTCTTGGAGGGCGCGAGCATGGCGCTGAGCATCCCCCGCGATGATCTCAACGGCACGCTCTACCCCTATGCCGGGAGTCCGGTCCCCGCTATCGTCTTGTTCGATAACGTGCCAGGCGGCGCGGCGCTGGTGCGGCGGATGTCCGATAACTTTGTAGACGTGTTCCGCGCGGCCTGGCGGCGCGCGGCGAACTGCGAGTGCGGCCCAGAGACCAGCTGCTACCAATGCCTCCGCAACTACTACAACCAATACTATCACGATCAATTGAAGCGCGGCCTGGCAGCGGATTTCCTGGCGGAGATGCTGACCGCCGCCGGCGTAACGCTCTACTAATCCTTTTGGAGGCCCCCATGCCCGATCAACTCTCCCTGATTGCCGAACCACCCGCCGAGTATGACGCGGAGCGCGAGCAGCGCCGCGCCGTATATCGCGAGCGCCTGCGCGCTGCCCTGCAAGACCCGGCCTTCCGCGCCGTCGCCGGCTTCCCCATCGCCGATGACGACGCCATCCTCGCCCTCTCCGACCCGCCCTATTACACCGCCTGCCCCAACCCGTTCTTGCCGGAGATTCTGGAGGAATGGCGGTCTGGAAGCTCGAAACTGGAAGCTGGAAGCTCACATCCAGAACTGAGTAACCAGCAACCAGCTTCCAGCAACCAGCACTACCACCGCGAACCCTTCGCCACCGATGTTTCCGAGGGCAAGAACGACCCCATCTACAACGCGCACTCGTATCATACCAAAGTGCCGCACAAGGCCATCATGCGCTACATCCTCCACTACACCGAGCCGGGCGACGTGGTGCTCGATGGTTTCTGCGGCACGGGGATGACCGGCGTGGCCGCCCAGCTCTGCGGCGACCGCAAGACTGTGGAATCCCTCGGCTATTTCGTGGCCGACGATGGCAACATCTTCGACGCCCCTCCCGATCCAAAATCGGAAATCGAAAATCCAAAATCAAGGCTCGGTGCGCGCAAGGCTGTCTTGGTGGATCTCTCCCCCGCTGCCACCTTCATCGCCTACAACTACAACACGCCGGTGGATGCCGCCGCCTTCGAGCGCGAAGCGACCCGCATCCTTCAGGAAGTGGAAGCCGAGTGCGGTTGGATGTACGAGACCTGGCATATCCCCCCCTCGCCCGATGTGGGAGAGGGGCCAGGGGTGAGGGCCACGCCCGGCGTCAAGGGCAAGATCAACTACACTGTCTGGTCAGATGTCTTCGTCTGCGGCGAGTGCGGCGGCGAGATCGTCTTCTGGGAAGCGGCGGTGGATCAGGAGCAGGGCGCAGTGCGTGATGAGTTCCCCTGCCCGCATTGCAACGCGCTCCAGAGCAAGCGCACGC
>CAZDSF010000160.1:0-2227 GCA_964508025.1 uncultured Anaerolineales bacterium | reverse complement strand
ATCGAACCACATTTCATATTGGAAACGCAAACTGGCACGATCTGAACGATCTCCGTAAGCTGGAAGATATCTGCTTTGCAGAAGATTCCTGGCCATTGTGGGACCTGATCGCTGTGCTGACCCTGCCGAAGATTGTCCGTTTGAAGGCCACCGTTAATGGGAAAATGGCCGGTTTTATCGCCGGCGACCCCCATCCCCGGGAAGGAATCGGCTGGATTGCCACGCTGGGCGTGCTGCCGCAATACCGCCGCCTGGGAATCGCGGCAGCGTTGTTGGAGCAGTGCGAGAAGGATCTTGGCCTGCCCAGCATTCGCCTGAGCGTGCGCCGCTCAAACGAGCCCGCCCTGGCGCTCTACCGCAAGTTTGGTTACCAGATGGTGGATGTGTGGCGTCGCTATTACCACTCTGGTGAGGACGCGCTGGTCCTGGAAAAGCACATGAACAATTTAGGGGCAGATTCTTGAGTCCCAAAAGGCGTTGACTTTCCCCAAGACTCACGCTATACTGTCATTACAGAGGTGTATTCACACTATGCGAGTCGTTTTCCTACAGTTGAGGTGATAACCAAAGGCACGCGTCCTTCGACGCGTGCTTTTTGCAACGCGATCAAGATGTCCAAACCTGTTATAGTCCGAAAGGAGTAGTATCACCATGGATTCTGGCATGATTGGCAAAATTCAGAAGGCCAAGCGCTACGCCGAGGAACGGAACCGCATTCACTTCAGCAACTTTACGGTAACGTTTGATGGGACAAATAACCCGCACACCGTGAAGTACCACGATGGACAATGGACCTGTGACTGTGACTTTTTTCAAACCCGAGGGCGTTGCAGCCATACCATGGCTCTTGAGATGATTCTTGAAGGGATGATTGAAATAGCTCCCGTCAGCGGGTAGCCCGCTCCAAAACAATCGCACAGAAAACGACAAATCGTAAGGGCGAAAAAAAACACAAACAACTAGCGGCCGAAAACAGGCCGCTTGTTGTTTGTTGGGTCTCAGATTTAAGAGCTTCAGGATATGCCGGTAGTGGTCGATTTCATGCCACAGGGTCCGGCGCAGCAGCTTG
The DNA here is from genome assembly GCA_964508025.1 of uncultured Anaerolineales bacterium. GTDB lineage: Bacteria > Chloroflexota > Anaerolineae > B4-G1 > SLSP01 > JAAZNO01. Next base: position 1,158 of record CAZDSF010000160.1, on the reverse strand, counting down.
CGCGGGCTCCAGAACTCACCTTCTTTCCCTACCACCAGCTCGCGGCCTTCCAAAGCGGGCAGCGCGGCAGCCAGGCGATCGCGCACCCAGCCCAGGCGCTCAAGGGTATCTTGCGGCAGTTGATCACGTCCCCCTTCCGCCATGCCAAGCCGGTCCAGGTACCACCATTCGGCATTCGCCACATGCCTGGCGATACCACGGATGCTCCAGCGTTCGCCGGGATACTGGCGGTCCATCTGGTCCGCGGGCCTGCTGGCGAGCAGCCGCAATAAATCTTCCCGGCTCCAGCGCAGCAGGTTCAGCCCGTGCGCGATCTCGCTTCCCAATAAGGGCTTCCAATCATGCCAGAACCAGGCGTTGACTGCGTAGCCCCCTTCGGCAACATCGAACTGGTCGTTGATCGTCACCACCTGCCAGGTGTCCACTATGCGCAAGTCGAAATTGCCAAGCACTAACTCGCCTCCGTGACGGTTGATCCAATCTTCATAGGCAACCAGCTCGCGCGCCAGGGTTATCACCGCCTCTGGGCCTTCCGCCGCATAAGCAAAACAGCCCGGAAAATCCAGCGCCCATGCCACCGCGCGGCCCTCGTTATCTAATTCCAGGCCGATCAAAATTCGCATAATACGATGCTCCTATCTTTGCTCCCCGCCACCGCGAAGAGGTGAGGCCAGGTATGAGGTTGGTAAGTGAAAGCGATGCGCCCCCATTATAGCGCATCAAGCGCCCTCCCCTTTCATGGTATGATTATAAAATTCGGCTGAATTTTCTTTGGGCAGGTTGCGGTGAACGCATTTTCGGTATGGGTAGGTCTGGGCGCAACGGTGGGGTTATGGCGCATCGTGCGCAGCGCGCCACAGCGGCAGATCGGGACATGGCTCCATGCCGGCCTGTTCGTGCTGTTCTTTACCCTGGCCGGCGCCCGCCTCTCGTATGTATGGCTGAACTGGTCGTATTTTGCCTCACACCCTGTTGAAAGCGCTATGATCTGGCTGGGCGGTCTTACCTGGCCCGGTGCGCTTGCCGGCGCCGGGCTGGCGCTGATTTTGCTGGGGTTGCTGTACAAGAAATCACCCTACCGGCACCCCCCTCATACCACCCGCATGCCCCTGGGCTGGGTTGGCGACCGGATCTACCCGCTCCTGCCGCCGCTGGCGA
>CAZDSF010000159.1:0-2486 GCA_964508025.1 uncultured Anaerolineales bacterium | reverse complement strand
ATATCGCTATTGTAACCCAGCTGTGCCGGTTTTAAGTCAACCGCGTAACTACTATTTATGACACACACCAAAATCCAAAATCTAAAATCTAAAATCGGCCAATTTCTGCCTTTGCTGCTTCTCGCCTTGGCGCTGGCCGGGCTGCTGTGGCTCGGCGATGCACTGGATCGCCTGCCGCTGACACCAACGACGGCGGATGCGCCGGTGTTGCGCGGGTGGCGGCGGCGCGTGGTGGAGAGCCTCGCGGTGCTGCCGCCGGAGCTGGGCGGGCCGGGCCAACCCGGCTTCTACCCGCCGCCGGGCGTCTACGAGCGCAGTCTGAGCGTGGAGCTGCGCCCCGATGACCGCCGCGCTGCCATCATCTACACCACCGACGGCTCCTTGCCCACGCCGGAGCATGGCGCGCTCTACCGCCGTCCGCTGCGGCTGGAGGTCACGCAGCCCGGCGTGACCGTGATCCGCGCGGTGCAGGTGCTCCACGGCGTCCCCGGCCCGGCTGTGACCGGCGTGTACGTCGTGGGCTTGAATTCGCGGCTGCCAGTGCTCGCGCTCGTCGCTGAGCCGGAGGATCTGTGGGGCGCGGAGACGGGCGTGCTGGCGAATCCCTCGTTCCGGGGCCGGGAGTGGGAGCGCCCGGTGCAAGCGGTGTTCATCGAAGGACAGCGCGGCTTTTCCATCCCGGCGGGGCTGCGCATCCACGGACGACCGGAGCCGCTGAGCGCGGAAAAGCAATCGTTGCGGCTCTACTTCCGCAGCGACTACGGCGCAGCGCGGCTGGAATATCCGCTTTTTCCTGACCATCCCGATCAGCCGGAGCTGGCGCAGAGCTACGACCGGTTGCTGCTCCAGGCGGGCGACCGCAACGGTTGGTGGACGCTTTTCCGCGATGAGCTGATCGCGGAGACGGCCCGCGCACTCGACTTGCCAACGGCGCAGGGGCGTTTTGTGCATCTCTTTATCAATGGACGCTCGTGGGGCCTCTATCGCCTGAGCGAGCGCGTGGATCGCTTCTTCCTGCGCGATAATTTCGGCTATCGCGGTATGGATGTGGTACAGGAGGGTTCGGCGCGTGAGGGGGATGCCGCCGATTGGGACGATCTAGTAGATTGGGCCGTGGCGCATGATCTGGCCGAACCGGAGGCTTACGCTTACGTCGCCGAGCGGCTAGACGTGGCGAATTTCACCGAGTTCACCATGTTGCAACTCTATTTTGGCTTCTCTGCCGATGACCTATACGCCGTGCGGGATCGCGGCGGGCGTTGGCATTTCGTCTATGGCGGCGGGGCGGCGCACTTTGCGCAGCGCCCAGATGAGCCGCTCGCGGCGCTGGCGCTGGAGGATACGGACTTTGCGCTGTTGCTGCGCGCGCTGATGGATAATGGCGATTTCCGCCGAGGGCTGCGGGCGCGGTCGGTAGTGCTGCTCAACACCACCCTCGCGCCGGAGGCGCTGGCGGCCCGCGTGGCGGCGCTGGAAGCGACGCTCGCCGCCGACATCCGCTACGAGGAGGCGCGCTGGCCCACGCCCACCGATTGGGCGGACAATGTGGCGCAGCTGCGGGACTTCATCGCCGCGCGCCCGGCAGCAGTGCGGGCCGCGCTCGGTGAGCTGTGGGGCTTGCCCGCGCCGGTGACGGCGCAGCTGCGGGTCGAACCGCCGGAGGGTGGGCGCATCTTCATGGGTGGCTTGGCGCTGCCTGCCAGCGGCGAATTCTTCCCCGCGACGACGGTCGAATTGATGGCCGTGCCGCACGCCGGGTTCACGTTCGAGGGCTGGGAGGGCGTCCCCGGCGACGCGGCGACGTTGCGCTGGCAGGTGGATGCGGCCCGCGATGTCGCGGGGCGTGAGCTCACGGCCCGCTTCCGCCCCATTGACGCCGACGAACCCGGCCCGTTTCCCAACGATGTCATCATCAACGAGTTCTGGATCAACGACAACGGGACGCGCTACCGCAGCCTGGGGAATCGCCCCATCACCGGGGATTGGATCGAGCTGCTGGTGCAGCGTCCGGCGACGGTGGACTTGCGCGGCTGGCGGTTGACGGACAACGACACGAAAGCCGGAGGCGACGAGGGTTCGATCATCTTCCCGCATTTGGACGCCTTCGCCGCCGTGCCGCGCGGGACGGTGATTCTTATCCTCGCCACGGAACATCTCGATAACGCGGCCTATTTCCCCGCCGACGATCTGGATCCCAGCGATGGGCGGATGATCCTCTATGTGGGCAACGGCGCGTTGGACGTGAGCACGGATCCCGGCTTTGGCATCGGCGCGCGGAACGATAATCTCGTGCTGCTCGCGCCCACCCCGGAGGGCGAGGTCGGGATTGACTTCGTGGCCGAGGGGACAGCGGTGACGCCGTACTCCTTCGGCGTGCTGGCGGATGGCGTCGTCTTCGAGAACCCGTTCCGGCGATTGGGCCGCGACGATGGCGCGATCTTCACGGGCCTCGGCGCCAACGACGACGGCGCGCGCGACTGGATCGT
>CAZDSF010000158.1:0-2509 GCA_964508025.1 uncultured Anaerolineales bacterium | reverse complement strand
GTTGATTTTATTCGTGTTGTCAGAATATGCAATTAAGATTTTACCAGTAGTATCTCCTATGACGGGAATCACCAAGAGTATACCGCAGCTTGCGGCTTATGGGAGCACGCCTTCTAACTTGTTTTGTCAGTCAACCAGAAGTTGTTCCATTTATCAGCCTTGCGAAGGTTCGGAAACCTTCGCAAGGCTGACGTGAAGTCTCCCTATCTTGCCTAACAATGATCAAGACTGACAGGTAGTGCGAGCATGGTTGACCCGGCAGTCATCGAATCCATAAGAAACTATCTGCGCGCCTTGAATGAACGCGGGCTTCCCGTCGCTTACGCCGTGCTGTTTGGCTCCTATGCCCGCAATCAGGCGCACTCGCGGAGCGATATTGATGTGGTGGTAGTTTCGGAGCGTTTCGACGAGCCACTGCGCCGGGAGGATGTGCAGTTGCTGTGGCGCGTCGCTGCGCGCGTGGATAGCCGGATCGAGCCAGCCGCGGCGGGCCTGCGCCAATACGAAAGCGGCGCGGGGAGCGCCATCGTTCATCGCCATTGATCGGTTGACGCAGGTTGTGGGGGATACCGGCGGGTACATCATCAGCTCGCGGATGCGCTTCAAGGAGTGGCTCGGTGTCAATTACAAGTACGCCTCCATCACCATCGGCGTGCCGGCGGAGCAATTCGAGGCGGCGCTGCGCCGCTCGCGCAGCATCGCTATCCGCGTGGTGGATGAGAACGCTTCCGGGCAAGATGTGACCGATGAGTTCGTGGATCTCCAATCCCGGCTGGGGAATCTGGAGGCGACCCGCGACCGCATTCGCACGTTCCTGGATCAGGCGCAGACGGTGGAAGAGGCGCTGCGGGTCAATGCGCAGCTGGCGGCGGTGAAAGCGGACATCGAGCAGGTGAAGGGGCGCATGGTCTACTTGCGCGACCGGGCGGCGTATTCCACCATCACCGTGCAGCTGGATCCTGAATTGCCGTCCGCGCCCGAGGCGCCCCCGCCCCCGTGCAGCCCTGGTCGCCGCTGGATACGGCCCGCAATGCGAGCAAGATTTTGGTCGCCATTGTGCGCGTGTTGGCGGAGCTGCTGATCTGGTTCACGATTGTGTTGGGGCCGTTCCTGCTGCCGGTGCTGGGCGCGGTGCTTCTCATTCGCTGGCGGATGCGGCGTTCTAAGGCGGTGTAAGGTTCAGCCGTCATTCGCGGCTGCGGCGTTGGCGTACAGGTTGTCAAAGAGGGTGATTCTCAGAATCACCCTCTCAAAATGTACGGAAACGGAAGAGATTGTTGGGATGAACCCTTATGATGCCATTTGGATTGAAGGCAGCAGCGCGTCGGCAACACGACTCTCGCGGAGGGCGCCGAGTGCATCTTTGACGACTTGGATGTTCTGTTGTTTGCCCGCGAGCCGCAACTTTCTGGCGCAAGGGGTCCAATAATTATGTTGGGTGAGGAATTGCAGTTGTTGGATGAACCAGAGCTCTTGGGGCACGGGCCGATCATGGATGGCTAACTCTAGCCGTAAGCGCCGATTGGTCTCACGGAAATCTTCGCGCCCCAGCGAATCCAGATCGGCGTCACAGAGCAACGCTTCCAACTGGCTCTTGGGGGTCTGCGGCATGTGCGTCGCCATAATCAGCGTGTTGATGCGTTGGATTTGCTCTGGGGTGTAACCGAAACGGGGCAGCGTCGCCGTCGCAATTTGCACAGCGATGATTTCGTTTTCACGGTACTGTTGCACGTAACCGAGATCGTGATAGAGGGCGGCAGTCCGCAACAGCAGTTGCTCTTCGGGGCTGATTCCGGCTTCGAGGGCTAACCGCTCGGCGGCTGGAAGCACATCTTCAAGCGTATGCGCCAAATTGTGGTAATATAGGGTCGGGGGGAGACCTTCGGACAGTCTCCGCACGACATACGCTTTTGCTTCTTCCCAGTCCGCTTGTTGTTCCACACCGATCATGTCCCCATCATAGCACGGTTTACGTGCAAGGCAATAGGCCATTTTGCGGGTTTTTGCTGTGCTTGGCTGCATGAAGGAGGTTGACGGTGACTGCGGGGGTGTTGTTGTTGAATGCGAGCTATGAGCCGCTGGCGGTGGTGACACGGCGACGCGCTGTGTCGTTACTCATGCGCGGGCGGGTCGAAGCGGCGTGCGAAGATGCCACGGAGGTGCAAGGCGTCAATGGCGTCTTGCGGGTGCCGGTGGTGATTCGCTTGCGTTACTACGCCAACGTGCCGCAACGCGGCGCGACGTGGAGCCGCAAAGCGGTGCTGCGCCGCGATGCTTTCACGTGCGCCTACTGTGGCGCGCGCGCGGGCGATGAGCGGCGCGGACGGGTGCTCGCACAACAAGACTTCACGCTCGATCACATTCTGCCGGTAAGCCGCGGCGGCAAGAACTCGTGGAGCAACACGGTCTGCGCGTGCTTCGAGTGCAATCAGCGCAAAGCCAACCGTTTGCCGCACGAGGCGGGAATGCGGCTGCGTTGGGAGCCGAAGACGCCTCGCACTAACTATCT
>CAZDSF010000157.1:0-2695 GCA_964508025.1 uncultured Anaerolineales bacterium | reverse complement strand
TCGGTGGTGGTTACATGGTAAGTGATATAGCCAGATTGTATTCCGCGATGTACCACTTGGTAGTCAAGTGATGAAAAACATCCGATTTGGAGAAGGACAGCTTCTTACGAACAAAGCGTGCCAGTCTTTGCCGCAACGTGTTGTACCAGCGTTCCATGTGGGCCGTCTCGCCACTCTCTTTGCCTACACAGCGGTGAGTGTCCTTTGGAAAAACTTGCTGGTAAGCCTCCCAAAAATCACTGAAGGTCAAACACCGCTTATATTCATCAGGGATTTTGTTCCACAAGCGGCGACAGGTCTTCGCGCTGCGGTCTCCGATGACAAAAGCGACAATCTGGCGGGTACGCCGACAAAGGGCCGTCCACAGCCAGCGTTTTTGACGCTTTTTCAACACAAACGACCAGAGTTCATCCAGTTCCAGGACATCATCTGGCTGAGCGGGCAGGAGGGCGTCCTTCAAATCGGGCAAAGCGGGCACGATCTCTTTGAGCCAGCGCAGTACCGTCTGGCGCGCCACGCCAAAGATACGTTCCAAGCCCCGCAGACTGGGCCGTTCTTTATAGGCCCGCAGGATCATGGCCTTCTGCTCATCGGTGGTTTGGCCGCGAGGCTTCAGCACTCCATAGGCGCCGCAATCTTTGCAATGGTATTGGCAATTGCCGCACTTGTTGGTGCCGTTCTTGACAATATTAGTGCTGCCGCATTTGCGGCAGTGGTAGGTGATGGTCTCTTGGATCATGATTTGCCTTCTAGAAAGGGTTTTTTAGTGAGCTCCAATTATAACCCATCACTTACTTTCTAACCACTACCAGGATCTGAACGTCATCGCCAAAGGATAAGTATGGGGGAGAGGATCGGGGAGCCGTCAAGCCTGAGCGGCTGGCTGTTCCCCGATTTTTGTTGGAAGGCGCGTTGCGTTCCGGCTTAATCCCTTTATAATGGCGTGCGGAGGGCTCATGCGTGCAATTCGAAAGGCCGATATCCGCCGCCTGGCGACGGAAGCATATAAGTTGGATGGCAGAACTCTGGAAGGGATGCTACGCCGCGACCCTGTGGATGGGCGGCTCACTATCAACGGTGTAACGATTGAAGAATGGCTTGCGCGGGACGAGGGGCAGGAAATCAGCCTGCTACTGATTCCGGTCGAAAGCGCGCAGCCTATGGATGTGCAGACCTGCAACACCTGCGGGCGGGATTATCGCGGCTCCTCATGCCCGTACTGCCGCGAGGTACGCTACCGCTTGCGCGGCGGCTGAAGAAGTCTCATGGGCGTCGCGTCATCACTGCTGGGCGTTCAGTGTCATCTCTGCACTTCCGGCGGCTATTCTGTGAGGAGGTACTTGTGAAAATTCAGGACTATATCAATGTCCTTAAGCGACGGGGCTGGCTCATTGGCCTGATTGCGGCGCTGACGATGGTTAGCGCCCTCGGCTTCAGTCTGGTGCAGACGCCTGTCTATCGCAGCAGCATCAATATCAGCATTCAGCCCGCTCGTATTGACTGGGGGCAGGCGCAGACGGTCAAAATTCTGTTGGATTCTTATGTTACCGTGATGCATACCCGCCCCTGGGCGCAGCGTGTCATTGAAGATCTTGATCTGATGATGGAGCCGGAAACGCTGGTTGGCGATGTCATTATGGCTTCAGATAGCCAGAATCTCACTATCCAGATTGATGTGGATGCCAACGACGGCGACCAGGCCAACCGCATCGCCAAGCGTTGGGCCGAGCTATTCGTGCAGTGGCGCGACAGTGAGAACCAAAAGCAACGTAAAGAGGATCGGGTTTTCGCGCAGATTTTGCAGGAGCCTACCTACCGGTTGCTCCGCCCCAAATGGAAGATCAACACCGCTGCGGGCGGCATTTTCGGGGTCCTGTTGGGCGCGATGGCTGTGGTGGGGCTTGAATGGCTCGATGCCGGCATCATCCGCACTGCGCGTGCGCTGGAAGAGCAGACCCAGCTCACCGTTGTAGGGATAATCCCGCCCAGCGCCCTTTCAAAGAAGTGAGGAGCAAGGAATGGAAACCATTATTACTCAGGCCAATCCTACATCACCCGCAGCAGAAGCTTATCGCGCGTTACGGATCAATCTTACGTATGCCACCCTGGATCAACCGGCGAAGGTGGTGGTAGTGGCGGCGCCGGCGGCGGAAGGTGACGCGCCGCTGCCGACGGAGGTGGCGATCAATCTGGCTGTAGTGACCGCCCAAGCCGGGCAGCGCGTGATTCTGGTAGACGCTGATCTGCGCAACCCCAGTTTACATGACATCTTCAATGTGCCGAATGCTGGCGGGCTGACGCAAGCCATCCTCAAGCTGGATAAGGGCGGTGAATTGCCGCTCCTGCAAACTGAGATTTCGGGCTTGCGCCTGCTGCCCAGCGGCAAAACGCCGCCGAATCCAGCAGATATTCTGAGCTCGGGGAAGATGGGCGCGCTCCTGGCGCGGCTGGCAGAGCTCGCGGATCTGGTCATCCTTCAGGCGCCGCCGGTGCTGGCGGCAGCGGATACACCGGCGCTCGCGGCTAAGGCCGATGGGCTGTTGTTGGCCGTGCGTTCTGGCAAGACGCGCCGCGACCGTATCGAGAGCGCCAAAGCGATCCTGGAGCGTTTCCGGGTGCGATTGCTGGGCGCGGTATTGACGGATGCGCCGGACGCGCTGTAAGGGGATTGTTACTGAACCTGTGGTACAGCCCC
>CAZDSF010000156.1:0-2731 GCA_964508025.1 uncultured Anaerolineales bacterium | reverse complement strand
TGGTGTGGGCTGAGCAGTCTGAGCGAGCGCCCTGGGACCTGCTCACGGTTCTCTGCGCACCCGGTATGCGTCAGCGTCTTCTCAGTATAGCGAGATTTAGGTCAGCGTCAAAAACCTCGGAGCAAATGTTTAGGCGCCGTGCTGAAAATCTGTCGGGTTGCCATAAATCACAAACCATGCTAGACTGAAAAAAGTTGCTCGGCGACCAGGCTCACTGGCTGTGTTTTTGACGGCGCAGTTCCGAACGCTGTCCAGAATCATTTTATGGAGGATCATGATGTCCAAAAACCCCCTGCAGACGCCGCCCCAGGAAATGGCCGACCAGACCGGCCAACAGCTCGGCCGGGCGGAGATGCTTACCGGGCGCGCGCTCGGCGAAGCGAACACTACGTTGGAGATGTTGCGCACGCAGGCTGATCGCGCGCGCGGCCTGATGGCGCTTTTCGGCTTTGGACGCCGCATTCTCGTGCCCCCTGATGAAATCCACGTTGTCGTGGGTGATGGCCGCCATGCCTTTTTCCCGTCTCGCAAGAGCCGGGTCTTCGGGCAGACGGCGGATCGCCCTTCCACGTACTGGTTGACCCGGCTAACCCAGGTCATCAAGCTCAAAACGGTTAGTTTTACCGTTACCATTCGCGGCGTAGGGGGGCAGGGCGTGCCCGCTCTCGATAGCAGCAAGGTGAGTTTCTACATCTGGGCGCACGCGGTAGCGAAGCTCAACCCGGAGAAGGCGGAAATCGCGGCGCAGCGCGTGGGCCTGGATGCGACGAGCCTGATCAACACCATCACCGAGGTGGGCACGGCAGAACTGGTCGCCGCGGCGGCGACGATGACGCTCGAGGAAATCATTGCCAATCGGCAGCAGCTGGCCGCGATTGCCTTCCCACAGGTGAACCAGATCCTCTCGGAGTTGGGCTACGACCTGGCGCTGCTCACGATCACCAATCTGGATGGGATGGCTTATCGCAAGCTGGTGGAGCAGGCCGAAGCGCGCATCTCCAAAGAGACCAGCATCGCCACCAACCGCGAGCAGATCGCCGAACTTCAAGATCGGCAAGGACGGGCGCAGCGCGAGGCCGAGATCCAGGCGTTGACGGAGAAGAAGCTTGCCGCTGAGCGCCTGGAAGCCGAGCGCGAGGTCGAGATGGCGACGTTGGGACAGCAGGAGTCGCTGGCGGTGCGCCGTCACGAGGTGGAGCTGCTCAAGATTGACCGTGACAAGAATGCTGCCCACGCCAGCCACGACGCCGATTTGGCGAAGGTGCAGTTGACGCGGCAATTGAACGAGGCCGAAGTCGAAAAAGAAGCGCAGCTCGCGCGGCTTCGCGAGGAACGTGCGGCGGAGCTGCGCGCCATCCAACAGCGGCGCACAGCGGAGATCCGCCTGGCGGAGACCGAAGCCGAGGCGCTGCGCCTGGCGGCAGAGCAAGCGCGCAAAATCGAACGCGATGCCGAGCGTACCCAGGCTGAGGCCAAACGTCTCGAGCGGGAAGAACTGGCGACGGCAGAGCGGCTCAAGGATGTGACGGTGGTGCAAGCCGATGCTGAGGCGCAGGCGCTCCGGATCAAGGTGGACGCAGAGACGAAGGCGGAGCTGGTGCGCGCAGAGGCCGATACTAGAGCGGAGCTCATCCGCGCGGAGGCAGAGGCCAACGCAACGGAGAAGCGTGCGCAGGCGGCTAAAGTTCGCGCCGAGGCCACCCGCGCCGAAGCTGCCGCGCCGGGGCTGGCGCAGGCCGAAGTCGCCGAGAAGCAGGTGGCGGTCACGCGCGCCGAGGGTTTGGCGCAGGCGGAGATCGCTGAAGCGCAAGCCAAAGCCGAGGCGGGCCGGTTGCAGCGCATCAAGGAAGTGGAAATCAAAGCGCAGCGCGAGCTGATGAGCCTCTACGATCAGGCGCCGGTGCTGGTGGAGCTGGAGCGGCTGCGGATGCAGATGCAGCATGAGGAGCGCCTCACGCAGATGCAGCTGGAATCCGCGCTGAAGGCTTTCGAGGCCATTGCGCCGGGCATCAAGGTACACATCTACGGCAGCGGTGGGCAGATGTCGCAGATCATCACGGATTTGCTCTCCCTTTCGCGGGGCGTCTATGTGTTGGGCGAGGAGGTGCCGGCAGTGGGCCGGCTACTGGAGGCGCGTCCGTCCGGCGCGGAGGTCCGCTGGGGCGCGCGGCTGCTGGAGTTCATGCCCTATGTGCGACAGGTGCTCGATGGCGTAAATCCCCGGCTGTTTGCCAGTCTCAAAGTGGCGGATGTGGTAGACCGTTTGGGGCCTGTGGTCGCCGGTCAGCAAGACCTCGCCGCCGCTTTGGAAGCGTTGCGCAACGACGGCAACTTCCGCGTGGTGGGTGATTTGCCCGTCGGCCCGCTGCTCAAGCTGTTAGGCATTGACTTGAGCGCCGCCGCAGCTGCTGCGGCAGCGAAGCCGCAATCCGAGCCAGAAGTGACGGCTTTGAGCTGAGATATTGAGGAACAGAGGTGTTATTCGTAAGTGGGAAGCCTGCTTACGATAACACTGCTTTCTTGGTGCTTCTGGTTAGTTTCAAAAAGGCTTAAATCAAACACAGATAGGGTTTCCAGTTAGAAAATAGTACTTTTTTCCTATTGTGTTATGCACGATAAATGTTACAATAAGTTTGAGGATGGTTAAGAGTTCCGCCCCTCTTAGCCAGACTAGGAGTTTTGTCGGTTACCCTCCTTTCGTAGAAGCGCGCCCGCTTGTCGGGCGCGCTTC
>CAZDSF010000155.1:0-2775 GCA_964508025.1 uncultured Anaerolineales bacterium | reverse complement strand
GCGCTTCGAGGCTCCACAATGCGGGCTGATGCGCTTCCCAAAGACCATCGAGATGCCCTTTTTCCAAGAAGGTTAATGCCGGATCGTCCTGGAAAGCGTCCAAATCAATCTGCGGTTCGAGGTGCGCCTGCCACCAGGACCAGACCAAAAGCGGGAATATGTCTTGTTCGACAGAGAGCAAGCCCAAGAAGCGGTAGGTTCCCATCTTCGCACCATCTTCCAGCACATGGAAGCGTTGTAGGGTGCGTAGGAAAGCGCTCGCAGCATTCGTGACAACCTTACGCTGACCGTACTTGGCAATCACTAGACGCTGCACATCGCTGCTAGTAATCTCATCGCCAGGCGCGTGGCGCAGGCGGAAAAAGCCCGTTACTGTCTGCGCTACTTCGTTCTGAGCGATGAGATGAGCCAGATAAGCAGGCGCCATAACGTTGACAGGAAAGGTGCGGGAATAGAGCACCCAGATGTCTTCTGGAAGAGTAACGCGGGAATTTCCGCCCCCCACAGTGCCCACAAAATAGCGCAGAATGATGGTTAAGCTGTGGGCGCGTGTCCTCTCCCCACCAAGTTCCTGCATCGTCTGACGCAACGCCCGCTGCACCAGGTCCGTTACCGGTTGCTCTGGCTGCCACAGGGCATGTACATCGTGAATCCATTCGGGTGCGACAGGGAAATCCAGGCCAATCATGATGCTTGCACCTCAATAAACGGCACAATGACTTCCTCGATGGAGAGTCCGCCGTGTGAAATGAAGGTCTGACCTGCTGGCGCAAAGAGCTGATTGCCTGGCAGATAGACAGGCTGCAATGTCACTGGCAACATCTTCGTCCAGAAAGTATAAGCCCCATGCTGTTGTGCGAAATCCACGGCCAGTTGCGGGTTATCAAAGAGCGCAACCCGGCGGGCATAGCTTTCGACCAGGGCTTTGGGCGGTGCTGCACCTATGCCAACCCCGGCAATATTCCCATGGTCAGCGGTGATGAAGATTCGGTAGTGGTGGCGGCGCAATATGGAGAAGAGGTCAGCCAGGCGGCCGCTCTCCAAATGCGCTTGCAGCGACGCGTAATAGATGCGCTTATCAGCGGTGATGGACATCCCTTTGACACCGTGCATCACGTCATCGAACAGATTGATCAGTACTCCCAAACGCTGGTTCTTGCTCTCCACGATGGCGGGTAACTTTTCCAACCCCGCACCATCGGCCTGAACGCGAAGATAGTCAACCCGTTTTGGCGGGATGTTGTGATTGACCCAGTAAGCGGTCCAGCGTTCAGCGTCTTTATCCGTCGCCAAAAGCGTGCCTTCAAAAGTCACGGGAGGGCGCCCGGCAAAAAGCGCCTGTCGAGATACAGGCGTGAGTGTGGGAGCGATGGCGTAGGTGCGGTTTTCCACGAAACTCACACCCGCCAAGGTGTGTTCCAGATATGCGCGGAGGAGGTGCCACTGATCGAGAGCCAATCCATCGAAACACAGCAGTGCCAGACGCTCCTTTTCGGTCACGTGTCCTCGCAACCACCCATTGACGGCGATAAGGCTCACCGGACCCTTGCTATCCTGATAGTAATGCACGGCGCCATAGCGGTCTTGAATGAAGGTGTGAAAGCAGGTGTCCAGTGTGCGCCGCGCCTCGAACAACAACGGCTGCACCTGCTCGTACTCTGATTGTGACAGGCTATTCGCCTGGTAGACGGCTTCGGCCCACTCGGCGCCGAGATTGAGCCAATCGCGCAGGTCCGTCTTACCAGAGGGCAGCGATTCGGGCGTCAGATGGGCAAAGCGGTGTAGCCGGCCCTGCAGGGCATAGACCAAGGCTTCGCTGTGTTCATGCGCATTGGGTGAAACCCCGATAGCCTTCCCCGCCGGCGGGAAGAAGCCGATATTCATCCAGGCGTATTCTGGCGGCAGAGGGTCATCCGGTGCGTAAGTGCGCGCGACCAATCCCTCCGCGAAAAGGTGCGCCAATAACGGGCGCAAACGCGGATCATGGAGGTTGGCGGCAGGGAGCGCCTGCTTTGTGCTGACAGCGGTCACGGTCGCCTGCCACTGCGCGCCTAACCAGACGTAGAAGGCCTCCGCCTGGTTCAGATGCTCAAGACACAGTCCGGTTGCGGCGACGCGCGGCAACAACTCCTCAGCCAGATAATGCTCCAACGCGGCAGGTAGATCGCGGGCGCTATAGTGCTTGTGTATGAAAAACTCCACCCAACGGGCAGGGTCATTAGCACCCAAGGGATCCAGGCCGAAGACCACACGCAGGATGAACTCAATCGTCTGGCGCTCCAGGCGCAACATCTCCCCGCGCTGGAGCAGCTGCTGATGCGCGGGGTAGAGATCGGCGTAGTAGGCATTATCCAGCTGCGCCACCACAATCGCGTTCAAATTAGGGAACAACCGGCTGACGCTCAGCTCGATGCGCTTGCTCTTGCGCCACAAATCATAGGGGATGTAGCGTTCGCCGTTGGTGGTGTGGACGACCACCACCAGGTGGCGCGCCTCGCCATTATCCCAGCGACTGCGGTAGGTGCGCTCAAAATGGTTGCGGAACGTGACCTCATCAGCCAGTTCCAGCACATCGTAGTTGCGGTTCTGGATTTCGGCCAGTAGTGCGTCATCCCGCATCAGGTTATCCGGGTCAATGACCAGGAGCATCTGTTCCTTCTTGGGGATGAAGTGTGCCAGAATAACCTGGCGCCAGGTTGCAGCGGTATCGGTCATCTCATCCCTCCACCTTTGCTTCGGCAATCTCGATAAAGTCGCGCAATTCCGGCGCGGCTT
>CAZDSF010000154.1:0-2849 GCA_964508025.1 uncultured Anaerolineales bacterium | reverse complement strand
GAATAGCGGATGGCGAATGGCAAAGACGATTTCATCCTTCATCCTTCCGCCTTCATCCTTCCGCCTTCATCCTTCCGCCTTCATCCTTCCGCCTTCACCCTTCCGCCTTTCAACAACGGCGCGCCGCCATCCCAATCATCGGGCAACAACAGAGGGCGAGAATCGGGAAGGCCATCTACCCTCACTGCGAACATCTCCACAATCTCGCGCTCATAGAACGCCGCGCCGGGAATCAGGTCGGTGATACTGGCGATGTGCAGCGCCTCGTAGGGCAGCGTTACCCGCAACGTCAATCCGTGTCCGCTCCAGAAGTGATAGAGCAATTCGACGTGCGCCCCCGTATCCACCCCGGTGATGGTGGAGAGATGGCGCAGCTGCCAATCTTCGAGCAGCAACGTCACGGCGCGGCGCAGCCCTTCAGCGGGTATAGTGACAAACGTGTCATCCAGCGGCGCGGCGCGCCGCGCCAGATCCACATCAGGGAAAGCCGCCTGCAACGCGGCAATCACGGGTTTAAAGTCCATAAGTCTCCTCTAAAATGGTGATGGGTGAGCAATGAGGGGTAAGCAGCTTGGGTGTAACGAACCGCGTTCTGCTCACTGCGCGCTACGAACCATCCCCTCACGTGATTTTTCCCAGCAATTGCGCCAGCCCGTCAATCACCGCCTCCGGGCGGCAGGGGCAGCCGGGAATGTACATATCCACCGGCACGACCTGATCTACGCCGCCGAGGACATTCAGCCCGCCCTGGAAGACGCCCCCGGAGCAACTGCAGCTCCCCACGGAGACCACCCACTTCGGCGCAGGCATCTGTTCGTAGATGCGGCGCAGCCGGTCGCGCGTCTGCCGCGTCACCGGGCCGGTGCAGAGCAGAATATCCGCATGGCGGGGCGACGCTTCTGCCAGAATTCCCAGGCGTTCCACATCATAGCGCGGCGTGAGCAGATCGAGAATCTCGATGTCACAGCCGTTGCATCCGCCGCTGTTGAAGTGCAGCACCCACGGCGATTTTCGCCGCGCCCACCGCACCAAACGTTGTATCCAGTTTTCAGTCATAGACCACCTACAGTCAAAACCCGTACTACGTACTGCGTGATACGTAGTGGGAAATGGGTAATGGGTAAGATCATGGATGAAAGACTCCCCATCTCCCTATCTCCCCATCTCCTCCGCTCCCCTGCTTCTGTTACAGCTGCCCCTCCGTGAGCACCAGCACGCTGATGCCAATACCGATCAGATAGATTAGCGCCACGCGGTAAGAGAGCAAATCCAACGGCAGCGTCGAAACCACCAACGCCGCAACGTGCAATATACCAAACATCAGCGCCAACCGCAGAAAGGTGTGATAGGTCAGTCGGGCGCGAGGCGGTGCGATATCTTCGCCGCCGGCATAGGGCAACCGTTTGCCGGGATGTTCCTCGCTCTGGACGCTGGCTAGGACGCCCCCCAGACGGTACAAGCCATACACCAACGCCAGAAACACAGCCATCGCTGTCGGCGGACTGAGCAACATACGCTCCATGTTCACTCCTAAAAATTATGAAGGATGAAGGCGGAAGGATGAAAATCTCCGTATTCGATTTTGCTTATCCGGGCTATAGCACACAGGTTCGGCAACACGCTTCGTAAAGAAGGATGCAAAGAATGTTTGCGCCCCTGCTCCACTGCCCCTCTGCGCCTCTGCTCCTCTATCAGGGTTATCCCCAGTTTGGATGCCCGCTTTTGAAGTCGCTACCCGGCGTCTAATGCCTGCGCCGCTTCGACGGTTTAGCCGTCTTAGCCCGATGTGGCGTCGCCGCGACGGGCGTCGGCGCAGCGATGCCCGGACGCGCGCCGCCATGTTCCACGTAGCGCAGGTATCCGCGCCAGCCGCGCTTCTGCACTAGCTGCACAGCGCCCCACCCCGGCGCCGCATTCGATAGCACACTCAACGTCATCGTCACTGCCGACAGCAGACACCACATACACGTCGCGCCGATGACAAAGGGCTGCAAGTAGGTCAACCAGATCGAGAAGCCGAAGCCGAAGGCCGTGAGCAGAAAGCTTGCCAGCGGCATGACGCCCGCGTAAGGCCCCTTGATCCACACGCCGTAGATATAGGTCGCCAGCACCGCCGCGTATCCCAACGCGCCAAAGAGCGCCATCGGCAGAAAACCGAAGAGGATGGCGAAGCGGCTCTGCTGCACCACATTACATTGGCCCACAGGCCCGCACCAGGCTTCCAGCTGCGTCGTCTCCACATAAGAAAGGTAGATGGCGACTCCCAGCCCCACCAACGCGATGCCCACCTTGATCCACGGGCTGATGCCGGTCAGTTTGCGCGCCAGCGAAGAGGTGCGCCAGAATTTGGGCTGCACCACAAAAACCGTCAGGGCCAGCATGAGTATCAGCAGCCCCACAGAAATGTAGTTTCCCGGCAGATCGCGCTCGAAGCGCACCAACCACAGCGGGCGGTCGCCGGCTTCTTTGCGCTCGGCATCCATTTCGAGCGCCTCTTCCAGGCCGGGGATAGCGGGCCAATCATTGCCGCCCGCCGCGAGCAGATCGGCTACCAGACCGGGGAGCTGCGCGGGGATTTCGCCCGCGCCCACCAACACCGTGCCATTCACAATCATGGTCGGGGTGCCGCGCCGCTCTGCCGGAACGGCATACTGATTCCACGCGGTCTGGAAAAGCCGCTGTCCCAGCGCGGTGGTAGTATCCACGCGCAGAATGTACAGCTGCTCGCCGTAACGCGCCTCCAACGGCGGCAAATCACGCTCCTCGACCTGTATACAGAAGGAGCAAACCGGTGAGGTGAAATATACCACCCGCACCTGCCCTGTTTGCGCCCGCACCGGCGCGCTCAG
>CAZDSF010000153.1:0-2968 GCA_964508025.1 uncultured Anaerolineales bacterium | reverse complement strand
GGCGGGGCGCTGGTATATTTCTGGCTGCGGACGCGCTTCGAGGCTGAACGCCAGGCTCTGCGCGCGGCGCTGTTGGAGGAATTCGAGGAACGCATTCCAAACTCCCAGGCCCGGCTGATTCAAAACTACGAGACGCGGATCCAGATCTTACAGGAAGAACACAGCCGCGCCATCGTTGATGCCCGCCGCGAGAGCACTGATCAAAGCCGCGCCGTGCTCAAGGGCAAGCTGGCGGAACAGATGGCGCCGCTGCTGCCGGGCTTCGATTACTGGCCCGCCGATGCCCGCTTTTTGGGCGATCCCATTGACTACGTGGTCTTCGATGGCTATTCAGCCGGCAATGGCAGCAATACCGACCCGTTGGAAATCGTGATATTGGACATCAAGAAAGGGCAGACGCCCCTGAGTCAGGGCCAGCGACGCATCGCGCGCGCCGTCGCCGCCGGGCGCGTGCGCTTCGAGGTCGTGCGCGTCTTCGAGGACGGCGCTGTCAAGCGCCACGAGTGGGGTAAACGCGACGGGTGAGCAACACCCCAAACCGTTACGCAGGTTCTGGCACCGATAGTTGATTTTTACTCTAAAATGCTGTATAATTGGAGTAAAATAGGAGGTGCATGATGAGCAGGGTGCGCGTGCAGGTTGATTTGGATAGCAAGGAAGTCCGATTATTGGAGCTTCTGGAATCTCGGCTTTCGGTGCGTTCACGGGCCGATCTGTTGCAGCAAGCGTATGGGACTTTTCTCTGGGTAGCCAACGAGATGTTAGCCGGGCGACGCATTATCAGCGTGGACAAAACCACGCTAGAAACGCTGGCCCGGTTCAAAGAACTTAGTATCCCTGCGATAGAACCGCTGCGGTTTGAGCATTACCGTTATCTCACAGCGCGCCCCGAAACAGGACGGCAGCAACTCTACCTCAAAGGACGCCAGATGACCGTGGGGCAGCTCGTGAGCACCATGCGCGCCAATGATCTGGATGCTGAAGTGGCAGCCGCAGATCTAGCTTTGCCGCTGGAACAGGTACGCGAAGCGTTGGCTTACTATGAAATCCATAAAGATCTCATTACCAGTGAGATGGAAGAAGAGCGACGCGCGTTAGAAGCCGCCGAACCCGCGCCTGAGCCGCTTGCAACGCGAGAGGCGTTGTGACCTTGAAACTATATCTAGATGATTGCGCTTTCTCACACCGGCTGTGCCGCTTGCTTCGTGAAGCAGGTCACGATGTTCAAACGCCGTTTGAAGTGACGCCTTCACTGGTAGGCGCAGATGACGCCGCACATTTCGTCCATGCGCAAGCAACCGGACGCGCGATCGTAACACTGAATGGCAGAGATTTCAAACATCTGCACGATCAGGATTCCGCTCATGCTGGCATCCTGGTGATTTATCAGGATAATGATCCAACCAAGGATATGACGTACACAGATATTGTTCGTGCTGTCGGTAATCTGGAACAGACAACATCCCAAATCTGGGGTCATTTTTGGATACTCAACCACTATCGTTGGTGAGAATCCTTCGCCCCTCACAATTCTCACAGGAGCCTCATCATGCAACCGTTAACCATCAACAGCACCGTCACGTTGAACAATGGCGTGAACATGCCCCTCCTGGGCCTCGGCGTGTACCAGGCGGTGGGCCGCGAAGGCGAGCAGGCTGTGACCTGGGCGCTGGAAGCCGGCTACCGCCACATTGACACGGCCAAATTCTACGGCAATGAGATTGAAGTGGGCCGCGCCGTGCGGCAAAGCGGCATTCCGCGCGAAGAAATCTTCGTGGTCACCAAGCTGTGGAACAGCGATCACGGCTATGACCGGGCGCGCGCCGCCTTCCACGAAAGCCGACGGCGGCTCGATCTGGGCGCCGTGGATCTCTATCTCATCCACTGGCCCGTCTCAGCACAGCGCGGCGAAAGCTGGCGCGCGCTTGAAGACCTCTACGCCGAGGGGCAGATGCGCGCGATCGGCGTGAGCAACTACACCATTCCGCATCTGGAAGAGCTGCTCGCAACGGCGCGGGTCGTTCCGGCTGTCAACCAGGTGGAGTTCCACCCCTGGCTCTACCAGCGAGAGCTGCTGGAATTCTGCCGCACGCACGGCATTCGGCTGGAAGCCTACAGCCCGCTCACCAAAGGCGAGCGCTTGCGCGACCCACGGCTGACGGAAATTGCCCGCAAATACGGCAAAACCCCGGCGCAGATTCTCATCCGCTGGTGCTTGCAACATGAGGTCGTTGTCATCCCCAAGTCCTCGAATCCGCAGCGCATCCGTGAAAATGCGGACGTGTACGACTTCGAGATCTCCGCCGAGGATATGTGCCGGCTGGACGCCTGCGACGAGCGCTATCATTGCACGTGGGATCCGACTCATGAGCTCTAAATCCAGAAGTGAGACCCGTCCTGTACAAAAACCCAGATGGCTTTCGAGGGAGTTCAAGAAAAACGTCGTTTGGTGGACATGCCTCACACTCATGTTAGCGCTGTATGCGCTGACGCTGATGCAGGATATTAGCGGTTGCCAACACGAATACTGTGTTGATGTGGGAGAGTTTCAAATCGCTCTCGCCGAATGGGGAACGGCACATTACACAGGCTACCCGCTCTACATGCTTCTGGGATCCCCTTTTGTCACCCTGTTGCGTTTTGTGGGGATCAGTCCCGCAACGGGCGCGTCGCTCTATTCCCTGATTTGGGGGATGTTGGCGTTGGTGGGTGTAGGGACGCTTATCCAACGTTTGACGGGCCATCAGGGTTTGAGTGGCAGTATCATACTGGCTCTAGGCAGCACGACACCAATCTGGATCCACAACGTCATTGCTGAGGTTTACAGCATGAGCTTGCTGTTCGCGGTATTGATCCTGTGGCTCACCCTGGATTTGAGCGAGAATGGGAGCTATAAAAGGGTTGGGGTGAGCGGTTTAAAGGGGGGTTGTTGTTACCCCAAACCCCGTTTATGGGCGATTTGAGACCC
>CAZDSF010000152.1:0-3015 GCA_964508025.1 uncultured Anaerolineales bacterium | reverse complement strand
TCGCTCACATAGGGCTCGCGGTGATAGTCGTCGGTGGCTTCGTCATAAGGTGTACCCCATTGCGCGATGAAGTCCGCAATGTGTGGGTTGGGGTAAGCGGTGTAGTGCGGCGGGTCGGAAAGCGCGTGCAGGTCCTCATCCTCGCCGATGGGGAAGCCTTCAATGTGACGCAGGGCGTCTAGGTTGTCTCGCATCATAACTCCTCAGGTATCATCTTTCAATTCGTGAGTCAATGAGGGCGGTGCCAATCGGTTCCAGCGCCGGAATCAGCGTCATCCGGCGTTCCACCGCTGCCAGGTCTTCGCGACGGCGCTGCAGCACCTCGCGCTGTTTGGCCTGGCGGATGTTCTCGATGGCGATGGCAAGCACGCTCTGCTCTAGCTGCCGGTAGTAGCGCTCCAGTTTCTCCCGCTCCTGGTTGAGCCGCTCGACATGCGTTAGCTGCGCCTCGGCAAAGACGTTCTGCGCCTCGGACTCGGCAAAGCGGCGGGCGTGGGTCTGCAATGCGCCGATATCCACTGCCCCTTCAGGGAAGAAGGCCGTCTCGACGGCTTCCGGCGTCAGTTCGAGCAGCGCGCGAGCCAGACGCGGGTGGGATTTCCCCTGCGCATCCACGCATACAGAGAAGAGCTCTACGCGATTCACATCCTCATGGTTGGTCATGCGCAAGCCGTAGACAGCCCAAAGCCAGGGGCCTGCAGGAATGGGAATGCTCGTGGGCAGTGCACCCGGCAACAGGCGAAGTTGTGCAAGCGCCGCCGGTTGCCCATCGGCGAGCTCGCCCAGGATGCGCTGAATAACCGGATGGTTAAGGTGTAGATAGGTCAAGCCATCATCGGCAACAGCGCGTTCGCGGTCAAAGACAACGTCCGAATAGCGAGTTTTTCCACCCTCGGCGTCAGGGAGTTCAAAGTAGTAGATGCCGGGCCGGCGACTGTATTCCGTCAGCGCTAGACCATGATGCGCCAGGTAGCCCGCCAGCATCGTCTGCACCCGCGCCTGGGAGATTTCCACGAGCCTCTCGTGGGTCTGCGCCTCTATGGTCTGGGCTTGCGGCAGCAACAGGTCATCCTGCTCCAGGATTTGCTGCGCGCGCTCGTAGATTTGCTGCGCCACAGCCTCCAAGGCGGCGGATTCGGCTTCCCGTAACAGCAGCGCTTCCATGTAGAGCCGGTCGAAGTGAAATTCATCCTGCAAGGTCGAGAGGATATCGCCCAGTTTATCCTCGCCATATTGGGAGCGAATCAACGCCAGCTTGCCTTCCAGCACCTCGCGCACGCGCTTTTCCACGCTGTCGGCGATGAGTAGATTCAGCACCAGCACATCATGGGTTTGCCCAATGCGATCTAGCCGCCCGATACGCTGCTCCAGTTTCATCGGATTCCATGGCAGGTCGTAATTGATCTGAACGTGACAGAACTGCAGGTTGATGCCCTCGCCGCCCGCATCGGTGGAGATGAGGAATTGCGCATCACCGGCAAACGCCTGCCGAGAGGCAATACGCACGGGCATCGTCTGGCTTCCATTGATCAGGGTAACCTGGTAACCCATGCCTTCCAGCAAATCCTTGAGCGCCATTTGCGTAGCGACGAACTCGGTGAAGATCAAGAACTTGGTGGCAGGGCTGCCCTCATGCCGGCAGACCTGGTCAATGATGTCCAGCAGGGCCACCATCTTGGCATCATGTTGCCGTTGGGCGCGCCGAGCCAGGTCGAGCAGCGTTTGAACTGCTTCCACTTCCTGCGCCAGTTCAGCCCCATCCACCACCCCGGTAACCGCCAACAAATCTTCCGCCACAGCCTGGGCATCATCATCGGCGGCAGCCTCTTCATCAAAGTCCGCCCCGTTGGTTTGAGTCGCCGTGCTATACGCCACGCTCAAAGCCTGGAGCTTCAGCATCCGCTTCTGCAGCGCCTCGGCAATCGCCCGCGTGCTACTCGTCACCATGCGCTGAAACAGAATCATCAAGAAACTAAAAGCGCGATCCTCACGGCCCAAAGCTTTGTTGTAGTTCTTCTGCACATACTCGGTGACGGCATCGTACAGCTCACGCTCCAGCGCGTGCGCGGGACCAGAACGGTCCACAGGGTAGATATCGGTGAGGCGCTGTTTGAAGAGCCGCTGCCCGCGACCATCTACGGCGGCGCGCTTGCGCGTGCGCCACGCGACTGTGGCAACGTGTTGTGGACGCAGGTCTTGAGCCTGGTTGAAGGCGAAGGGATCCACCAGGTTGAGCAGGTGCAGGAAGCGCGCCGGGTCGCCCTGATGGGGGGTAGCGGTCAGCAGCAGGAAGACGGGCGCCGTCTGCGCTAGCGCTTCGCCCACGCGATAGCGAGCCGTCTCAGAGCCATCGGCGTGCTTACTGAGTTTGTGCGCCTCATCGAAGATGACCATATCCCATCCAGCCGTGGCCAAATCCTCGAACAGCCGCCGGTTGGCAGCTTCACGGCGGGCGCGCTCTTGCGTGGAAAGGCCGCTGCGCAAACGCTGTGGCTTGACGAAATCCAGGCTGGTGATGACCTGATCGTGTAAGGTCCAGAGATTGGTCCCCTGCCCGTGCAATTCCCGCAGCGCGGAAATGAGGGTGCGATCATACACTGCAAATTGCTCACCGAATTTCTGGGCAAATTCATCCTGCCATTGCTGCGTCAGCCCGGCAGGGGCGACCACCAACACCCGGCGCGCCATGCGCCGCAGTTTGAGCTCCTCATAGACCAGGGCGGCTTCGATGGTCTTGCCCAGGCCCACCTCATCGGCGATGAGCGCGCGTGGGCGGGGCCGGTTGAGGACGAAATCCACCGCCAGGATTTGATGCGGCAAGGGCGTGACGCGAAAGTTGGCAACAGCAATAACGCCCTGCTGCGTGAGCAGCGCCTGCAGCTGGTGTGCTGCCAGCCGCGCCAAAAATACCGCCGCGGGCAAGGGGGCAAGCACAGCTGCGGCGCCAACCGGCTGCAGCTGGGAGACCAACGCACGCTGCACCGGGCCAGCAGGCTCGATGAAGACATCGGCATA
>CAZDSF010000151.1:0-3146 GCA_964508025.1 uncultured Anaerolineales bacterium | reverse complement strand
CGGCAGCAGGACTCCTATCCAAGTTTGTGCGAAAAATACTCGCTCTTCAGAGCTGCCGCTGATGTGCGCCGGTTGACAAAATCATCGAGCCGGATATAATTCATTCGCAGCCGACCCGCGAGGTTGGCTTCTATTGTGTATAATGGAGGATGCAGTCGTGTTCGCAGTCGTTAAATCAGGCACACACCAGTACAAGGCAACCGTCGGGGGCGAACTCATCGTGGAACGTCTCCCTGAAGAGATAGGCGCGCAGATCGAGTTAGCAGACGTTTACCTGATGGCCGATGGCGATGAGATTATGGTTGGGCAGCCGACCGTACCCGGCGCCCGGGTCCGCGCGACCATTCTTGAAGAATTCCGTGGTCCCAAAATTCGCATTTTCAAGCACAAGCCCAAAGAGCGCTATCGCCGGCGCCAGGGCCATCGGCAGACGTACATGCGCCTGCGCGTGGATGAAATTGTGAAGGGAGCGTAAGAGAAATGGCACGCAAAAAGGCAACGGGGACCAACGGTCGGGATAGTCGGCCAAAGCGCCGCGGCGTCAAGAAATATGGCGGCGAAGCGGTGCGCGCTGGCAACATCATCGTGCGGCAGGTCGGGATGCGCATCAAGCCCGGCGTCAATGTGGGAATGGGGGGCGATTACACCCTCTTTGCGCTGACCGATGGCAAGGTTTTCTATGATATCACACACGGGCGCAAGCGCGTCAACGTGCAAGTAATAGAAGAGGTTGAGGCATGAAGCCCAAGATCCACCCCAAATGGTATGAAAAAGCGCAGGTGATTTGCGCCTGTGGGTACACGTGGACGGTGGGCGCCACGGTGCAAGAAATCCGCACTGATGTTTGCTCCAAGTGCCACCCCTTCTTTACCGGTGAACAGCGCATCGTAGATACCGAGGGGCAGGTTGATCGCTTCATGCGCCGCCTCAAGGCCCGCGAGGATGCCCTGCGCGAGGTGCAAGAGCGCAAAGAGGCGCGCACCTCACCCAATCTCGGCGTGGCAGATCTGGGGTTGCCCGCGCGTGTGCTGAGCTCCCTTCAGGAAGCCGGCATCGAGACGGTCAACGACATTCTCGCCCGCATGGCGGAGTCTGGCGATGAAGGTCTCACCAACATTCGCGGCTTTGGCCTCAAGGCCCTCGCCGATCTGAAGAAGCTGCTTCGCGCACAAGGCTTTGCACTTCCCGGCGATGCCGTCGAGGCAAGCGCCGCCTAATCACCAGTGTACAGGGCAGGGTCATGACCCTGCCCTGTTTCTTTTTCCACCCCTAATATCGCCTCACTTTTCACCGCTCACCCATTATGATTTTCTTAAAGGAGTAAGACCCATGTATGGAATTCCCCAGGGCGGGTGGATCGAGGTCATCTGTGGCAGTATGTTCAGCGGCAAGACCGAGGAGCTGATTCGACGGCTCCGCCGGGCGCAAATTGCGCGGCAACGGGTACAGGTTTTCAAGCCGGCGATTGATCAGCGCTATAGCGAAACTGCCATTGCCTCACACAATGGGCTGCAGGCCCACGCCGTGCCCGTAGACAACGCCGCCGCCATCCGCGCACAAATTGATCCCGAAGCTAATGTCATCGCCATTGATGAAGTGCAGTTCTTCGATGACGCCGTCGTCGAACTCTGCGTCGAACTCGCCGATAGCGGCAAACGTGTGATTTGCGCCGGACTGGATATGGATTTTCGCGGCGAACCGTTTGGCCCGTTGCCCCGGTTGCTGGCAATAGCCGAGCAGGTGGAGAAGTTGCAAGCCATCTGTGTGGTTTGCGGCGGGCCTGCGAGTCGCACACAACGGCTAATCAATGGGCAACCTGCCTGTTACGAAGATCCCGTGGTCCTGGTTGGAGCCAGCGAGGTCTATCAAGCGCGGTGCCGGGGATGTCACGCGGTGCCGCATCATCCCATCACACACGAGGAGGAAATATGATAGAGGTTCCAATCCCAGACTCTGTAGATCACGTGTTGTTGGATGAGACCACTATCCGTGAGCGCACGGAGGCATTAGCCGCGCAGATCAGCCAGGATTATGCCGGCATCCGCAACGAGGATTTCATCCTGGTTGGCGTGCTCAAAGGCTCGTTCATCTTTCTGGCGGACCTGGCGCGACGGCTCACGGTGCCCCATCGCGTAGACTTCATCGCGCTCTCCAGCTACACCGATGCCACCGATGTCCCTGGCGCCGTGCGGCTTATCATGGATACGCGCGCAGCGATTCCAGGACGGCACATCCTCATCGTGGAAGACATCCTCGATACCGGCTACACGCTGGCGTACTTGCAGCGCGTGTTCAGCGCGCGGCAGCCGGCCTCGTTACGCACTTGCGTGCTGCTGAGTAAACCGGAACGCCGCAAAGTCGAAGTGCCGGTGGATTATCTGGGTTTTGAGATTCCCGATGTATGGGTGGTGGGTTATGGTCTGGATTTCAATGATCGCTTCCGCACCCTGCCCTACATCGCCGCTCTGAAGCGCAGCGCCTACGAGAAATAGCACGCCACAAGGAGATTTGCCATGACCATGTTAGATGATATCGAAAAAGTGCTGTTCACCCAAGAGCAGATTCAGGCCCGCATCCGCGAACTGGCTGCGGAGCTCAACGCGCGCTACACCGACGCCGATTTGCCCTTGCTGGTGTGCATCCTCAAGGGCGCGGTGCTGTTTCTCTCGGATTTGGTCCGGCATCTGGAATTTCGTCACGAGATGGATTTCATGGTGGTTTCAAGTTATGGCAGCGGCACTCGCAGCAGTGGCGTCGTGCGCATTCTCCTCGATCTGGAAACGAATATCGAGGGTCGTAATGTGATTATTGTCGAGGACATCATTGATACCGGGCACACGCTCAACTACATTCTGCGCAACCTGGCGACCCGCCATCCCGCCTCTATACAGATCATGACGCTGCTGAACAAGCCCAGTCGCCGGGAAATCAACATTCCGGTAGATTATGTGGGCTTCGAAATTCCCGATGAGTTTGTGCTAGGCTTTGGGCTGGATTATGCGGAACAGTACCGCAATCTGCCTTTTATCGGCGTCCTCAAACCCGAAGTCTACACCCACGTCAACGACTGAAGTCTGGCAAACGCTGTTTTTGCACAGCGGCGGCGCGATGCGACGCCGCTGTACATTTTCATAATTGAAATCTCA
>CAZDSF010000150.1:0-3341 GCA_964508025.1 uncultured Anaerolineales bacterium | reverse complement strand
CGTCTCTGATCTTCAGGAGCGATTCCAATACCTGTATCCGCCACCGCCACATGAAACATCGCATCCTTGACGTAGGCGTGAATCGAAACCTCGCCGCCGACAGGTGTGTATTTGTAAGCATTCCCCACCAGATTCGTGAGAATCTGAACTACCCGATCGGGATCGCCATACACACGCGGCAAGCCCCTAGGCACCACTGTCAGCAGTTGCAGCCCCTTTTCTTCCAGTTTCGGCGTCAAGGTCAGCACCACCTGGTTGATCAACTCCGTCATATTCACGGGTTGCCGGTTCAACTCCACCTTGCCGCCCTCGATACGCGACATATCCAACAGATCATTCACCAAACTGGTCAAGCGGTTTGTATTGGTGCGAATGACATTGAGAAACTGCAGCTGCATGTCATTCAATGGGCCAGTCGCCCCCATCAAGAGCAGATCCACATAGCCCTTGACCGAGGTCATCGGCGTGCGCAGCTCATGCGAGACGGTAGAGACAAACTCACTCTTGGCGCGATCAGCTTCGACTTCGGCGGTGATATCGCGGAACGCTGCCACCACGCCCAGAAACTCCCGCGTCGGAGAGATGACGGGCGAGAGGTGCATACTTACCACTTGCCGTTCGATTTCCAGCTGGTCGGAAAGGAATTCGCCGCTCTGATATGCTTCTGGATGCGCCTGCCAGACGACGATTTGCTCCAGCCATCCACGCACCTTGCCGCCGTACAGACCGAGCACATCGCTGAGATAGCGCCCCACCGCCTGTGTGCGGCTTACGGAAAGGATACGCTCCGCAGCCGCATTGAAGAGAATGACCTTCCCAGTTGCGTCTGCGACCAACACGCCATCGGCGATGCCTTCCAGAATAGCCTGACTGCGAGCCGCTTCGTTCTGCTGTGTGCGCAACATGGCGCCCACCCGTTCCGCCTGCTCGCGAATGAGGCGATACAGTTCCGCATTGTTGAGCGCGTGACCGACCTGTACGGCTGCCGCTTCCACCAGACGTTGATCGCTAATATCGAAAGCGTCCAGCTCGGTTGCGTGGAGGAATATCACGCCAACAGCTTCATCTCCCGCCATGATCGGCACCGCCAGCACCGAGCGCGTGTTGTCCGTCAGCGGAATCCAACGGGGATCGGCATCCACATCCGGCACAATCACCGACTGGCGCTGCTTGAGCACCCAGCCCACCAGGCCCTCATTGCGATTGAAGGTCGAACGCACACCTCCCGGCGGCAGACTTTTTTCACCGCCCACCGAGGCGCGATGCTGCAGATGCCCGGTGTTATTATCCAGCAGCAACACTGTGGCACGCTCGGCATGGACGGTATCTTTAAGCATAGCTACGGTTTTGTACAACACACGATCAATGTCCAGGCTGGCTACCAACCCTGAAGCGATTTCATACAGAATCGTCGAACGATCCCGCTCCTCGCGCAGACTCTCCAGCGCCTCAGCCAGCTCTGCAGTACGTTCTGCCACCCGGCATTCCAACTCTGCCGAGAAACGCTTGACCTCCTCGAAGAGCTGCGCATTTTCTACCGCCACGGAGATTTGATCCGCGAGCATGGTCAACGTAGCGACCTGAATCGGTTCAATAACGCTGGTCTCACGGCGCTCGGCGCTGAGCACACCCACAGTGCGGTTTTCCACCTGCAAGGGGACTAAAAGCGCGGCGCCCACCGACAATGCGCCCGGTACAAAGCGGGGATCGTTACGCACATCATCGAGCGCCAACGGCATACCCGATTCGATCACTGCGCCCACCAATCCCTTGCCGGGTTCAACGGTCAGATTCTCGCCCAGGAAAGCCAAATCATAACCCGACGAAGCGCGCGCCGTCAATGCGGTTTCACCGCGAGATTGCAAGAAGACCGTAGCGTAATCATAACCCAACAAATTGGTGACCGCCTGTACCACTGTGTTGAGCACCATCGGCAGGTCGAGTTTTGTTGTGATGGAGCGACTCAGCTCGTTGAGCAACATGAGGGTGTTCAACTGCAAGCGCAGGTTCTCAACCAGGCGGTTGTTCTCAATTGCCACACCAATCTGCGCAGCGAAAAGCTCCAACACTTCCAGGGAGTTGCGCGAAGGAGCGCGCCCATCGAACGGAACATCCACCGAGATGTAACCCAGCACCTCACCCTGCGTGCTATGCAGCAGGACTAGCAACATATCCTGCGGATGCCACATGCCAGGACGGCGCGTTTCCACTGCGACAGCTTCCGGCTCGAAAACGTCGAACTCGCCGCGCCATAGATGCTGATACTCAGCCGGAATATAATAGCAATTGCCGGTGCGAAATTGTTCCTGAAAAATTCGCGTCACCTGCGTCCAGGGAAGCCGCACTTGTTTAAGCCGTTCCAGATCTGCCAGCGGCATCCCGGCGCCTGCCACCCGTCGTAGAGTATCACCTTCCAGCACGCTGATCAGCACAATCTCGTAACCAACCGCTTCCTGAGTCGCATAAGCCATATCCAGCAGCGTGGCATCGAGTGGACGGTCCGAGCGCATCGTCCGTGCGGCTTCCAGCAACAGGCGCATCTGCTCCGCGCGTTGCCGTACCAGATTGCCGCGCACCAATTGTTCTTGATACCGCCGATCATTCCCCACAGCCAACGCCGTCTGCGCTGCCAGCCCCTCTACAAAATCCACCATCGCCGGGATCAAAGCCCCCGGTCGCCGGCAGTGCAATATAATCACCGCAGCCAAATGCCCTTCGTAGAAAACGGGCGACCATAGCTCCGTGTGCATGTCCGCCAGATGTGCAGAGGCCATGGATAGCTTTGTAATATCGGGGATGTAACGGGTTGTGGGATGCCGCATATACGCAACCAGCGCCGGATCAGTCTCGTGATGCAGCAACATATCTTCAAAATAGGCGATGGCGGGTGCTTCATAACCACGCGCCAATGCCAATGTGGGCTGCGTCTCGCGCCACAACCAGATCATGCCCGCCTCAGCTTGGGTGAAGCGCAAGGCCTCCTCCAAGACCAGCTGCAAAATGCGCCCCAAATCCAAGGTGCTGGCAATTTCCTGCGTGATCCGCCGCAACGACTCTTCGGAAGCCAGGCGTCGCGCGATTTCCTGTTCTATCACCCCACATCGTTGGGTCTGTTGTAGCCACGCCGCCATCAGCAATGCAGCGCCTACGGCAAGGGCGCCGCCGTAGAGCCAATGCAGGAGCAAAGCCGCCGGCGCCGCTACGACCGCCGGCAACGCCAGCGCATACAGGGTCAACGCAATGATCCAACCACGTTTCCCCCACTGCCAGCTACTAAAAACCGCCGGCGCTACCAGCAAATACAATGCCAACGGCGCGACGCCGGCGTACAGCAACACCAG
>CAZDSF010000149.1:0-3374 GCA_964508025.1 uncultured Anaerolineales bacterium | reverse complement strand
ATTGTCTGCTTTCTGATGTTTTTTCGGTGACGATTGCCAAGGCTAATGGGCCCGCTTCGTCTTAATGCCCTTCCGAGCATTGTCTGCTTTCTGATTCCTCTTCTGGCGGGGTGGTTTTTCCTCCACTACCAGGGGTTTTCCTCCGCTGTTTGTGCAGGTGTTCCCCCATTGGAATGCTTCAGAAAGCAGCGACCTGGCTCTTTTCTCCCACCGCTTTGGCATCAGCGTATGACGTTCTACAAAGCCCCTTTTTTCGAGGGTGTTTTCTGAGTCATACGCTTGCCTGGAATATATTATACTCCAAATTTCTATCCTGTGCAAGTGCGCCGCCGCCGTTTGGCGCATCTTTGCGGCGGCGCTGCCGATTCCCAGGCTTCAAGGTTTGCGTTGCGCCCCACTCAGCGGTATAATGACGGCTGGCACGCGGCAGAATGCGCTGCCGCTGCTGATTCTGGTTCCTGCTCCGAGGGGGTGCTCATGTTGCGACGTGCAATGCGCGAAACTGCTTTCCGGCTGGCCCGCCGTGATCTCGCCGCTTTCCTCATAGATCACGAAGACCGCTTGCTGGCGATTTTCCACGATGAAATCCAACAACTGGACGATGCCATTCCCGAAGAAAACCTCTTCATTGACATCCACATGGTCCCGCTCGGCGATATGGTCATCAAAGCCGCCTTGCGCGCCCTGAACCGCTTCCTGCTCCTGGACGATCCCGCCGCCCCGTTGCCGGCGGATGAGGCGTGACCGCGATGCCCGCCCCCTCCGATCTCGCTGCTGCCATCGCGGCCCGCTTTGCCGCGCTGCCGCCCGTTACGGCGATTGCGCTCGCCGGCTCGCGCGCCGCCGTCGCCGATCCGCACTCCGATTACGATCTCTACATCTACACGACCTCGGAGATTGCGCTGGAGGCGCGGCGCAATATTGCGCTGGCTTTCGCCGATTGCCTGGAGCTCGATAACCGTTTCTGGGAGCCGGGCGACGAGTGGCGCGATTCGGCCACGGGCCTGCATGTAGACATCATGTACCGCTCCCCCGCCTGGATCGAGGCGCAGCTGGCCCGCGTATTGGAGCAGCACCAGCCCTCGGTGGGCTACTCCACCTGCTTCTGGCACAACGTGCGCTCCTGCCGCATTCTCTTTGACCGCGAGGGCTGGTTCGCCGCCCTGCAAGCCCGCGCCGCGGCGCCCTATCCCGAAGCCCTGCGCCGGGCCATCGTCGCGCACAACTGGCCCATTCTCCGCCAGACGCATTCCTCCTACGTCTACCAGCTCACCTCCGCCAGCGCTCGCGGCGACCGGGTGAGCCTCAACCACCGCGTCGCCGCGCTGCTTGCCAGTTATTTCGACATTCTCTTTGCCGTCAACCGCCTGCCGCATCCCGGCGAAAAGCGCCTGGCGACCTTTGCCGCAGCGCATTGCTCGCTCCTGCCGGAAGACTTTCTCGCGCAGCTGGATGCTGTGCTCACGGCTGCCGGCGGCGATGGCAGCGCCGTCCTGCCCGCCGTCCATGCCCTGCTCGATGGGCTGGAGTCGCTTTTGCGAGCCGAGGCGCTCCTCTGAAAATGGCGAATGGCGAATGGCGAATGGCGATCAAACTATATAAACCTGTAGAGTGAATTCCCATGACGCTGTTGACCTTACTCGCTGCACTGATGCCCGTGCTCACGGTGCTGGTCTTTCTCGTGGTGTTGCGGTGGCCGGCCATGCGCGCCATGCCTATCAGCTTCGCCCTCACCGCGCTGATGGCGTGGCTGGTGTGGCGCATTCCGCCGCTGCGGATCCTGGCCGCCTCGTTGGAGGGCCTCGTCATCGCCGTCTCGATCCTCTGGATCATCTTCGGCGCGATTTTGCTGCTCAACACCTACCGCATCGGCGGCGCGATGCACGCCATCCGCGACGGCTTCGAGCGGATCACATCGGATCGGCGCGCGCAGCTGCTTATCGTGGCCTGGCTCTTCGGCGCGTTCATCGAAGGGGCAGCGGGCTTTGGGACGCCGGCCGCGTTGGCGGCGCCGCTGCTCGTGGCGCTGGGCTTCCCCCCGCTCGCCGCCGCCGCGACCGCCCTCATCGCCGATAGCAGCCCGGTCGTGTTCGGCGCGGTGGGGACGCCCGTCCTCATCGGCGTGGGGCAGGGCTTGCAAGAAGGCCCCAGCCTGGCGCCCGCCGTGCTCGCCGCGTTGGGCGACCGCTCGCTGCACGAATTTCTGCACCTCACCGCCATCGAAGCCGCCGGCATAGACCTCTTCATCGGCGCCTTCATCCCGCTCGCGTTAGTTACGCTGCTCACGCGCTTCTTCGGCGCGCGGCGCAGCTGGCGCGAGGGGCTGTCCTTTTGGCCCTTTGCGCTCTTCGCGGGGTTGGCTTATACCGCGCCCACATTTCTCGCGGTGACGCTCTTCGGGCCGGAGTTCCCCGCGCTGCTCGGCGGCCTGGTCGGGCTGGTGGTGGTCGTGCTCGCGGCGCGGCGCGGCTTCCTGCTGCCCAAAATCCCGTGGGATTTCGACGTCGCCGCCGCGGCGCCCGCGTCCGAATCCACGGCGCCGGCGGCGAGCCGGCTCACGCTGGGGCGCGCCTGGCTGCCGTACATCATCGTCGCGGCGTTGCTCGTGCTCACGCGGCTGAGCGAACTCCCGTTCAAAGCGGCATTGCAGGGGATCACCGTAGGCTGGGAGAACATTCTCGGCGCGGGGATCAGCACCTCGTTCGCGCCGCTCTACCTGCCGGGGACGATCTTCGTCGTGGCGGTGCTCGCCGCGTTCCGGCTGCATCACCTCTCGCGGGCGCAGATGGTCACAGTGACCCGCAATTCGTTGCGCACGTTGGGGATGAGCGCGCTCACCCTCTGCACCGCCCTGCCGATGGTGCGCGTCTTCATCAACTCCTCGGTGAATGGCGCCGGGCTGGGAAGTATGCCGCTGGAGCTGGCGTCGCTCGTGGCGGCGGCGGTGGGGCGCGCGTGGCCGCTCGTCGCGCCGCTGATCGGCGCGCTCGGCTCCTTCATCTCCGGCAGCGCCACCTTCAGCAACATGATGTTCTCCCTGTTGCAATTCAGCGTGGCGCAGCAGACCGGGCTGGATGTGGGCGTGGTGCTGGCGTTGCAGATGTTGGGCGCGGCGGCCGGCAACATGATCTGCGTGCTCAACGTCGTGGCGGCGGCATCGGTGGTGGAGCTGCTCGGCGAGGAGGGGCGTATCATCCGGCTGACCCTGGCGCCCGCGCTGCTCTACGCGCTTCTGGCGGGCGGCATTGGCTTGCTGATGCTAGTCCTTGGCGTGGGGCGGGTTTTTTAGCCGGTCATACAGTGAGCAGTACGCAGTGAGCAGATACTACTGGTAAAATCTTAATTGCATATTCTGACAACACGAATAAAATCAA
>CAZDSF010000148.1:0-3389 GCA_964508025.1 uncultured Anaerolineales bacterium | reverse complement strand
CCCCTCCGGCACCTTCCCCATCAGCAGATCCAACTTAGAATCCACTCTGCGCCGCAGGCGCGCGGGTTCGATTTTGACGATGACATCTACGCTGGCGCTGTGCCGCTGCTCGCGGCCCTTATCGTGATAGCTGAGGGTGACGGTGACGGGCAGCTCGACACGGTGGGCGGCCTGCATTTCCGGCGTGATCTCCGGCAGGCGCGGCGTCCAGCGCGCGGTGTAGGTCTGCCGCTGGCCGTGGAAGAGCTCGCGCCGCAGGGGAATCTCGGCGCGGCTGAAGGCCAGCGTGAGCGCGCGCTCCGGCAACTTCAGCCCCGGCGCGGCGGCGATGACGATCTCTAGCGTCAGTTCCTCGCCCTCGCTCACAGAGCCGATCTGCCGCGCAGACTCGATGCGCAACGGGGCGTCGTCGCTGGCGGGCTTTGGCCCCAGAACGACCATCGGCACGAGGCACTCGGCCAGGCTCACGCCGCCATGCGAGTAGCGATCCGGCGGACGGTGGCCCTTTTCCCGTTTGAGGATGAAGCCAGGCCGGGGGAAGAGCAGCGTATCGCCGGGCAGGGTCAGCCCCAGCCGCCGCGCGTCGAAGGCGATGACCTTGTCGGCATCGCGCCCGGCGAGGGGCCCAGTGGTGGGCGCGTTGCGATAGGTCACGTCGCTGGTATCGCGCACCAGCGCATCCGGCACGAGCACAGTCTGCTCCGCCGTCGCCGTGAAGCCGTGATCGCTGGTGACGAAAAGCAGCGCATCGGCGGGCAGCTCGCGCAGCACGGCGCGCACATCCTGCTGGATGATTTCGCGCACGGTGGTATTGTAGATGAAAGCCAAATCCTGCGCGTTGTGGTGCAACGCCGCATCGGTGAAGTTGAAGACAATGTATTCCAACGCCTCCGATACATAGCGCACGGTCATGCCAGAGGCTTCGGTATCCTCGTCTTTGACCACCGCCAGCTGGGGTGCGCCGCCGCGCAGCCAGCCCTTGAGCCAGGCCGTCAGCAATTGCAGCTCGCTCTGTGAAGTAAACGCTTCCGGCAGGCAGCCCGCCGCGATGGCTTTGCGGCTGATGTGGGTCTCGGTGGGCAGGAGCGCGCTCCCGGCGCGGCTCTCGATGACAGCGTAGCGCTCTTCCAGCACGGGGCGCAGCAGGAGCTCCCAGGCATCCGTGCGCAGGCCATCGAAGACCAGAATCACGGCTTTGCGCCCGGAGCGCGGGTCCCAGTGCGCCTTGAGCAGCCGGGGCAGGAATTGATGCGTGAAGATCAGCGGCGCGTCGTCCTGGCGAATCCACCCGGCGTAACGCAGGCGGTAGAGGTCTTGGAAGCGGGTGTCAATCAACGCCTGCACGTCGCGGATGGCGCGCGCCAGCGCCGTCAATTCGGCGCGGGCCAGGCGCCAGCGCTCTGCCAGCGCAGGCCACAGCTTCCCTTGTGGAATGGGATTGCCAACCCGCAGCAGCCGCTCCAGATCGGAGAGGTAGAAGTCGCAGCGGTTGAGGCCCTCGTCATGCCACAGGCGGAGGAAGGCGGAAATATCCAGTTCGGCGTCGGGCGTAACGAGCAAGGTCTTGGCATGACCGGCCAGACGTTGCCACAGCTGCTGCACCTCGCAGGCGCGGCGATAGGCGCGCTCGAGGGTTTGCCAGTTCTCGGCGGGCCGGCGCAACACGGGGAGCTTGCCCGCCGCCTGCTGCGTTTCCAGGAGGCGCAGGGCCTCTGCGTGTAGCGGGACGAGCGGGGTTTTAGTCGCCAAAACATCTGCGAGGAGTGAGACCAGGGCCAGGGCGCGCACCAGCGGCGAGAGTCGCTCACGTTGGAGCGCGGTCAGCGCGTGGGCGGGATCGTGCAACTGCAACTGCTCGCCCAGCAGGAAGGCCAGGCGGGCGGGGTCTGCTTGCAAGAAGGCTTCGGCATCGGCCACATCAGCCAGCACGCGGTCGGGATCAGCCTGGAGCTGCTCGGCCATCGCCGCATCGAGCGCGTCTAGGGCGATGTCGCGGTAATCGTGCAGGGCGGGCGCGAGGCTGGGCAGCAGGAGCGCGTATTCCAGCGCGTGCTGGCGGAGCAGCGCGGCCAGGGTGAAGGCGCGGATCACGTCGGCGGGGTCGCGCTCCAGCAGGTAGCAGAAGGGTTTGGGAGCCTGGGCGATGGCGCGGTGGAGCGGCTGGGTTGCCTCCGGCGGCAGCGCGCGCTCGAGCGCGGTCAGGTCGTGGTGTTGCTCGATGCAGAGGCGGCGCACCTCTGAAACGCTGAGCTGCCGGAAGGGGTTGACGCCGAGCGCCGCGCCCAGGACGATCTGGTAGAGGTCGGCGTCGGTGAAGCGGGTGGCATCCACCTCCCGCAGCTGGCGATGGGCCGTCAGTGCGCCATCGAGGTGCGCCAGGAGCGGCTGCGCCAGCTCGCGCCGCTCGACGAGGGCGGGCCAGCGCGGATCGCCGGTCTGCTGCACCAGGAAGTCGCGCAGCGAGAGCGTCAGGCGATAGCCGCGCGGCGCGCGCGCATCGAGATCGGGGTAGAAGAGCGGCGTCTTGGCCCCGGCGCGGCTGCGATCCACCAGCAGGATACGGGTTTCCGCGTCCTCGCGCACGGCTTCGACCATCTCGCGGAGGCCCAGATTGCCGGTGCAGAAGAAGACGCTGTAGCCGTGCTGCTCGGCCCAGCCATCTACCACCCACGCGCCCTTCTGGAGCATCCGCTGCGGGTCGCGCAGAATGATGAGCGGCGCAGGCCGCAGCGGGTCAATGCGGTCGAGAATCCATTGGTCGAGCATGATACCTCGCGTCATTTCCTTGTCGGTCAGCTGTTTAATTCTTGCCACCAGGTTTCATCCGTTACGCCATAAACTATACCAGCTTCGCGGCTTATAAAGGGCGCATCCCCTTCTACTCGCTCCAAAATGGGGATGACATTCCCGGCCGCATGATGATGTTTTTGATTGTTGACATAGGCTACATAATTGGGCAAACGTTTACCGTCGAAAGAGAAGGCGCCATATTCCTCTTGCCAGTAAAACGGCGTAGCACTCTGGTTGGATTGGTTGAAACGCGCTGAAGCCACGCCTTTGACTTGCCCGATGAAGGTAGCCAGGGCTACTTTGGGCGGCACGGCGACAACCATGTGAACATGGTCCTCCACGCCATTCAGAGCAAATAATGTGGCCTCCAGGCCTATGGCTTTACTCCGCAAAAGATCATAAATTACAGGTTCTACCTCTGGCGTCAATAAGGGTTGGCGATTTTTGGTAGTCCAGATCAGGTGATAGAACAGTTGCCAGTATGGCATAGTGCGCTCCTTTTGATTGGTTTTTGATTTCTTCGCTGGTGATTCATCGCCGGGATCTACGTCGCCACGCCCCGTGAACGGGGCTGCTTTCTCTCAGCCCGGTTTACCGGG
>CAZDSF010000147.1:0-3470 GCA_964508025.1 uncultured Anaerolineales bacterium | reverse complement strand
TGGCTGGCGGATAGCTACGGCTTCAGGCCGATGCTGGTTGTGGCGGGCTGCTTCTATCTCCTTGCCGCGATCATCCGCGTCAACATGGCCCGTCACGCCGCGCGCGGGGCGGAAGCCAACCCAACCCCGCTTTCGGTCGCCAGCCTCAAATCGAATCTGGGCGCGATGGCGGCGATGTTCGCTGCTGGTGGGCTGCTGACGTGGATCTTCCTCACCGATGGGGTGCGGGATGTGGCTTTCTCCATGTCTTTCCAGCTGATGCCGCTCTATCTCGATGATTTCGGCGGGCTTTCGATCCAACAGATCGGCTGGCTGCAATCCATTTTCGGCATCTGCAACATGGCGACAACGATCCCGGCTGGCGTCTTTGCAGACAAGACCAGCGAACGCCTGGCGATTGCTTTGGGCTTTGTGGTGCAGTTCTTTGCGCTGCTGGTCTTCCTCAACGTGAGCAGCTTCTGGGGCTTTGCGCTGTGTTGGGCGCTGTTCGGCGTCGGCGTGGCGTTGATGGCGCCCGCGTATCAGGCGCTCATCAGTAAAGCAGTGCCGGAGAAACTGCGCGGCACGGCTTTTGGCGTCCTGCGCTCTAGCTTGGGCGTCTTCTCGCTGCCCGCTCCGGCCATCGGCGCGCAGTTGTGGGAGCGCGTCAGCCCGCGCTTCCCCTTCCAGATCACAGCGGGCGCGGTGCTCTTCAGTGTGATCCCCGTGTGGCTGAAGTTCAAATTGCCCGCGAGCGCGGCGTCAGAAGTCACGAGTGAGGAGTCAGCTGAAAATAGTTCGTAGCAAGCCGTGAGCAGGACACAGTTCGCCGCGTGTGAACGATTTGCTACTCACTGCCCACCCGTTACTATTTTATAGGGAGAAAACTATGCACAAGACATTAGATGTGAAATTGGAACGCATTCGCCAGGATCCGGATAGCCGGGAATTCATTCTCGTGTACGCCGCCGACGCGGACATGGCTTTTGGCGTGCCCACGCCCGGCGCGCCGTATCCGCCCCGCCCCGATGCGCGCTATGCTTACCCTTCAATGCAGGAATTCTACGCGCATCTGGAGGAGCTGGTCTGCGCGGAAGCCATCGAGGTGCTGCTGGCTTCGGTCTCGGCGATGGATGTGCTGGCGCGCGAGAAGCGGCTCTTCGATGATTCGCCCGTCACGCCCGCCATCCGCGCCAACGACGCCACCGATATTTGGGTGGGGCGCGGCGCGCGCTACGCGCAGCAGCCCTCGCGGCCCTTCGCCACCACCACGCTGGATGAGGCGCGCTTTGGTGCTCTTCTGCCTGCCCCTGGACAGCAGCCCGACGTGAATCTGGGTCTCTACTCCGTCACCTTCAACAACGACCTCGACGCCGACTTGCGCACCCTCGAAGCCTTCAAAGCGTTCCGTATCGAGGCGGCGCGCGTGGGTTTCCGCTACTTCCTGGAGGTCTTCAATCCCAATGTGGCGGATGTAGGGATGCCGCCGGAGCTGGTACCGCATTACGTCAACGATCAGATCGTCCGAATGCTGGCGGGCATTCCGCGCGCCTCGCGGCCCGAATTCCTCAAGGTGGCCTACAACGGCCCGGCAGCGATGGAGGAACTCGCGCACTACGATAGCAGCCTGGTCGTGGGCATTCTCGGCGGCTCTTTCAGCACCACCTACGACGCCTTCAGGCTCATTGCCGAAGCGCAGCGGCATGGCGCGCGCCTGGCGCTCTTCGGGCGACGGATTAAGCACGCGGAGCATCCGCTCTCGTTTGTGCGGATGCTGCGCGCGGTGGTGGATGGGGCGCTCTCTCCCGAAGAAGCCGTCCGCGCCTACCGGGGGGAGCTGGAACGGCTGGGCATTCCGCCCCGCCGCAGCCTGGAAGAGGATATGCAGCTGCATTCGCCGGGGCTGTTGTGAACGCAGATGAACGCAGATGAACGCAGATAGACGCAGATTGACGCTGATCAAAAGCCGAAAGACAGGGCAAAGCCGCGAAAGGTGATGAACGTGTCGGAACAGGATGTCGCTCAAGGGTTGCCGGGGGTGATCGTTGTGGGGCACATCTGCCTCGACATCATCCCCACGATGGAGACGCCTGCCGTGCTGGAACCTGGACGTCTGGTGAACGTCGGTCCGGCGACGGTGACGACGGGCGGCGCAGTCGCCAACACCGGGCTGGCGCTGCACCGGCTAGGGACGCCGGTGCGCCTCATTGCCAAAGTCGGCGCCGACCGCTTCGGCGCGGTGATCCTCGACCTGCTGCGCGCGCAGGGGCCTGCGCTCACCGACGCCATGATCGTGGATTCCCAGATAGCGACATCGTACACTGTGGTCATCGAGCCGCCGGGCGTGCCGCGCCTCTTCATCCACTGGGAGGGCCACAACGCTACCTTCACCGCCGCCGATGTGCGCCCCGAAGCCCTGAGCGGCGGCTCGTTGCTGCACTTTGGTTATCCCTCCATCATGCGCGGCTTCTACAGCGATGGCGGCGTGGAAGCGGCAACGCTGCTGCAACGCGCGCGGGCTGCCGGGCTGCGCACCTCGCTGGATGTGGTGCGCCCCGATGCCGATTCCGAGGCCGGGCGTGTGGATTGGGATGCCTGGTGCGCGCGCGTTTTCCCCCATGTGGATGTCTTCATGCCCAACCTCGATGAGGCGTTGTACTTCTTCGACCGTCCCCGCGCCGAGGCGGGCGTGATGCAGGCCGATGAGACTGTGCTGCACGCTCTCACCGGGCGGATGCTCGATCTGGGCGTTGCTATCGTGGCGATCAAACTGGGCGCGGCGGGGCTGTACCTGCGCACCACCGCCGATCCCGCGCGGCTGCCGGGTCTGGATGCCGCCTGGCAGGGACGTGAGCTGCGCGTCCCGGCGTTTCGCGTGCCCGTGAGAGGCACCACCGGCGCGGGGGATTGTACCATTGCGGGGTTTCTCACGGGCTTGCTGCGCGGGTTGCCGCCGGAACGGGCCGCGCTGAGCGCGGCGGCGGTGGGCGCCTTCAACGTGGAAAGCGCCCGCAACGCCGAGGACATCCCTCGCTGGGACGTCGTCCAGGCGCGGATGGCGGCGGGATGGGCGCAGCACCCGCTGGACATTGCTGCGCCCGGCTGGCGGCAGGGCGCGGATGGCGTCTGGTATGCGCCGCGCTGGCGCCCCTCTGCGGTTGATTATCCAACAGGCTGCCTTTGCGCCTGGGTCTCCCACTGCTCCATCAGCAGCTCCAGATGCGCCTGTGTCTCGTGATACTGGCGTCCCAGCGTTTGCACCTCTTGCCAGCGTTGCGCTTCCGTCGCCTTGACCAGGCGCGTGTTTAGCTGCGCCAGCGCGCTTTCCAGCTCGCCGATGCGCGCCTCGGTCTGCGCCAGGGCTGCGCTTTGCGCGGCATCGGATGCGGTGCGCGATGTCGCCTTACGCGGCGCGATGTCCACAGGGGCGCCAGCAGGCGCGGCGTTGGCGTTGCGCCGCGCCTCCAGATAAGCCGCGTAGCCGCCTTCGT
>CAZDSF010000146.1:0-3540 GCA_964508025.1 uncultured Anaerolineales bacterium | reverse complement strand
GTCAGTATCAACGCCTACATACAAATCATCTACCTCAATCTGCCCCATCTCTTGAATGCTTGAACGAATATGACTTTGCAGATGATAAGCCGTGATTGAAAGAAAAGTGTCAATCAACCGGTTGTAACGGATGCGTGTAAGCACGGCTTGTTCATCCCGCCACCATATTTTAGGACAACATCTGGCGTAGCTTCAGGAATATCAGTGATGAACAAGTCCGGAGGAATGTGAATGAATGGGGACCGATCCAAGCGCATAAAATTGTAATGCCCCTTACCCGACCCTTCAATGACCCACTTCCCTGTTTTGAGTTTGGAGATAGTCAAGTCAGAGCGCCAGGTTCGATATTGGTATGGGTTATCATGTATGTTATCTTTGATGATGTTCAAATCCCGGCAAACTTGCGCCAGGTCATCCTTGGAAAAAGCAAGTATTGTTTCTTCTGAGCGAAAAATCCTGCCAAACAACTCAGTTATCACACGATCATATAACGTGCTTGGTTCTTGAAGCTTGTCTTCGTTTTGCATAGTCCCTCCTTACGTCCTTGCCTTGCGCCGTTTACCTTCCCCCGCCGCGAGCTTCTGCCACTCATACAGCTTCGTCAGCGCATCGAGTGGGGTAAGGCTGTTCACGTCGAGCGCGCGCAGCGCCTCCACGATGGGATGCTCTTTGGCGATAAGCACCGGCTGGAACGGCTCCGGTTCCGCTGCGCCGGGGCGGAATTCACCGTTCTCCAGCTGCGCCAGCAGCATCTCGGCGCGATGGACAACCGGCGCGGGCACGCCCGCCAGCCGCGCGACGTGGATGCCGTAGGAGCGATCCGCCCCGCCCGGTATGACCCGGTGCAGGAAGACCACGTCCTTGCCCTCTTCCACCACCGCCAGGTTGAAGTTGCGGATGTGCGGCAGATGCTCCTCCATCTCGATGAGCTCGTGGTAGTGGG
The DNA here is from genome assembly GCA_964508025.1 of uncultured Anaerolineales bacterium. Lineage (GTDB taxonomy): Bacteria > Chloroflexota > Anaerolineae > B4-G1 > SLSP01 > JAAZNO01. The sequence continues at coordinate 2,597 of CAZDSF010000146.1, read as the reverse complement.
TGGCGAAAAGCGTGCGCGCGCGGCGCTCTGGGTGATTGTGGAGATATTCTACCACAGCCCACGCAATTGCCATCCCGTCGTAGGTGCTGGTGCCGCGCCCCACCTCGTCCAGAATCAGCAGGCTCTGCGGCGTGGCGTGATTGAGAATCGCCGCCGTCTCCACCATCTCCACCATGAACGTGGATTGGCCCGCCGCCAGTTCATCGGATGCGCCGATGCGCGTAAAGATGCGATCCGCCACGCCAATCTGCGCCGTATCTGCCGGCACAAAACTGCCGATTTGAGTCAACAAGACAATCAAAGCATTTTGTCTTAAGAAAAGACTTTTCCCGGCCATATTCGGCCCGGTGATGATATGGATGCGGCTGGATTCGTCCATCAGCAGGTCGTTGGGGACGAAGGGCGTCTTGAGCGCGCGCTCCACGACGGGGTGCCGCCCGCCGCGAATGTCGAGGCCGGGCGCGGGGCTGAGGCTGGGCCGGGTGTAGCCGTAACGCGCAGCGACCTCGGCCAGCGCCGCCGCCACATCCAGCCGCGCGATGGCTGCCGCGAGCGCCAACAGCGCGCTTGCCCGCGTCGCTGCCTGCGCGCAGAGCTCACGGAACAGCCGCGCCTCCAGCTCGCTGATGCGCTCCTCGGCATTGAGCACCAGGCTCTCATACTCCTTCAGCTCCGGCGTGATGTATCGCTCAGCGTTGACCAGCGTCTGCTTGCGAATGTAGTGGCTGGGCACGGCGTCGGCATTGGCGCGGGTGACTTCGATGTAGTAGCCGAAGACCTTGTTGTAGCCCACCTTCAGGTTCTTGATGCCGGTACGGGCGCGTTCTTTGCTCTCCAGCGAGGCGATCCACTCGCGGGCGTCGCGGCTCGCCAGAAGGATGCCATCCAGTTCGGCGGAAAAGCCGGGGCGGATGAGGCCGCCCGCATTGGGCTGGACCGGCGGATCATCTACCAACGCGGAAGCGATCAGCGCGGCCACATCGGGCAACCCTTCCAGCCCCTCCAGCAGCGCGGCGAAGCCAGGGGGCGCGCTCTGCGCCGCCGCCACGAGCGCGTGCAGTTCCGGCGCAATCTCCAGCGCGGCGCGGATGCCCACCAGATCGCGGGGGGCGGCCTTGCCCGCCGTCACGCGATTCGTCATCCGCTCCACATCGGGCACTTGCTTGAGCAGGCGGCGGACGGAGGCCCGCAACAGGCCATCCTCTACGAAGCCCTGCACTTGATCCAGGCGGGCTTCCAGTGCGGGGATGTCGAGCAGCGGGCGTTGTAGCCGTTGCAGCAGGAGCCGCCCGCCCATCGCCGTTAGGGTCATATCGAGCACGCCCAGCAACGAGCCGCGCTTCTCGCGGCGCAGCGTCTCCGTGAGCTCCAGGTTGCGCCAAGTCGCCGGATCAATCGCCATGAAGTGCTCGGTCGAGTACGTCATCAGGCCGACGATTTGCGGCAGCGTTCCCTGCTGCGTTTCTTGGAGATAGGCCAGGATTGCGCCGGCTGCGCGTACCGCCAGCGGTTGCCCCTCGCAGCCAAAGCCTTCCAGCGTGCGGACGCCAAAATGTTCCAGCAACGTCTGCCGCGCAGCGGATTCCTCGAAGCGGTAGGCCGCCCAGGGCGTAAAGTGCGCGGGCAACGTCCCGGCGAGCGTCTCCTCCGGGCGCGTTTCGGGCTGATCCGGCGCGCGCTCCTTCCACGAACCAACCTTGGGGAAGAGCACCTCACGGGGCTGAAGCCGCGCCAGCTCCTGCCGCGCGGCAGCGAGGATGTCGCCATCGTCGCTGAGTTGGGTCGCGCCAAACTCGCCGGTGGAGATTTCCGCGTAGGCAATCCCGGCGCGCTCGCCTTCGATGATGACGGCGGCCAGGTAGTTGGGTCGCTTCTCATCGAGCAACGCTGGTTCGATGAGCGTGCCCGGCGTGACCACCCGCTCCACGCGGCGTTCCATCGGCCCGCGCCCGTCGGGTTCGCCCACCTGCTCGGCCAGCGCCACGCGGTAGCCCTTCTCGATGAGCCGGGCGACGTACCCCTCGACGGCGTGATGCGGCACGCCCGCCATCGGGATGCGCACACCCTTCGCCACCGGGCGCGAGGTCAGGACGATGTCCAGTTCACCGGCCACCAGCTCAAACTGGGTGAACCGGGACATCACGTCGCCATGCACCTGATCGGTGCCAGTCCCAGAGATACTGTCATGAGCGTGATTGGCGAGAAGGTACTGCCATGCTTTTCCGAGGGCGCTGTACGGGTAGGGCGCTCCCATGGACCATGCAATGGCGGCGAACGGCTCGGCCCAGCGAATGATCGCGTCTTCGGCTCTGCGATTCGCCTGCTTGAGTGGCATGCGACTGGATAGAGTACTCGCATACAGGCGGGCGCCGGATTCATCCTTCTGGGTGGACCGCATTTCCCCTTTGAGCACAATGGGGTTGACAAGGGTTGACCGAATCCCTGCAAAGAGGTCGGGAAGCGAGCTGATCATCACCTTATCGTCTTCAAGAAGCGATTCAATTTCAGCCACCAGCGCCGCCACCTGGGTATACGCCCCAAACATTGGGTGCCCGCCCCCCGTTAATGGCAAGGGTTTTTGTTTTGACTCCCGCCCA
>CAZDSF010000145.1:0-3571 GCA_964508025.1 uncultured Anaerolineales bacterium | reverse complement strand
CATCTCCCCCAGGCGGTGCGCGGTATTGATGCGCCCCTGATTGTAGCCGGGAATCGGCACCCAGAGATCTCGCGGAATGGAGAGGACGCCCGCCTGCAAGGTCTGCGGCGCGAGCGTGAGCAGCATCATCGTGTCGGTGCGCGACATGCCGTTCTCCTGGGGGCGTTCATCCACGCCCAGCAACAGCACGTTCACCCGCTCTGTACCGGTCCAGGTGGGAATCACCTGCCCCACACGCCGTTCGACATTGGGACTATCGCTGCCGCCGGAGCCGCTGAGGCCCGGCAACGCGCCGGAATCGGAGAGCAGGCCCCGCGCCACCGAGAGAAACAGCACGCCCCCCACGACCACAATCAAAACGAAGACAAACGCCAACGCGCCCGTCATAATCGCGGGCGTACGGTTTTTCTTACGGGTCATCACCACTCTACGCTGCATAGGAATCCTCGACGCTGCCGAAAAATCCTCTGACCACGAAACTCACACCATTTCGGGCCGGCGCAGCCCATTATACCATGGGCGCGGCAGGCAGCAGGCGCAGCAAAGCCGCTTCCCATTGAGGGATGACGTTTTCGGGATCGTAATGGCTCTGCACGAAGCGTTGCCCCGCCGCCCCTATCCGCGCGCGCTCCTGCGGCTGCCGCAGCAGCTGCGTGACCGCCTCCGCAAACGCGCCGGGATCATCGGCGGTGAGCAACTCTACGCCCGGGGTTGCCCCCAAGCCGTGATTGCTCACGGAAGTAGCCGCCACAGGAATCCCCATCCCCATGGCATCTACCACTTTTTGCAGCAAGCCGCCGGCAACGAGCAGCGGCGCCACGCACACATCCGCCGCCGCATACCAGGGCGCCAGATCGGGGACAAAGCCGGTGACGAAGATGCGCTGTCCATCGTGCCGGGCCTGGATGCTGGGCGGCGGATCGGCGCCCACGATGTAGAAGCGCGCTTCTGGAACAGCCGCCGCGATGGTGGGCCAGATGGCGTCCAGGAACCACGTCGCCGCCTGGATGTTGAAGGCGCGGGACATCGCGCCGACGAAGAGGACATTTGCGCCGCGCGTAACCGCAGCTTCGCCAGTGGGCGCGGGTTGAAAAGCGGGCGTTAGCGGCAGCAGACATACCGGCTTGGGCGCGCACTGCGCCGCCAACAGCCGCCGGTCGCCTTCGGAGATCGCCGCGACGAGATCGAACTGGCGGTACAAGTAGGGTTCCAACACGAGGAATACGGCGCGCCACAGCCGACTGCGCCAGCGCGCGAGGCCCGTCTGGCGCGCAGCTTGCTGCTCCATGAGAAACCAGTTCACGTCGTGGGCGCGGATGGAGGTGGGCGCGCCGCGCAGCCCCAGCAGCACCGCGCCGGTCTGCGCGAATTCCACATGGAGGACATCAGGGCGCGCCGCGTGAAGCGTTTGCTGTACGGCCCGGCGCAGCGCCAGGTAGCTGCGCAGCATTGCCAATGGGCGCGGCCCCGGCAGGGAGCGATGATGCGGTACGGTGACGACCCGCTCACAGAGCGCTTGCGCCGCCGCGAGGTGGGGGCGCTCCGCTTCCTGCATCCGCGCCACCAGCGTGAGCCGGTGTCCGCGCCGGTGCAGCTGTTCCATGAGCCGGTAGACCGATTCACCGCCCGCGTGCCCGATGCCGGGCGCAGGAAATTGCTTATACGCGATGAGGATATGCGCCATACCTGAAATACGCCGAATCAGGCCAACGCCACACCCGTGACCAGCATGATGGGCCGGCTGCGCGCCTTCTGGAAGAAGAAATCCGAGACTGCCTTCTCCACGGCTTGCTCGACCGTCTCGAGCGCGGCGCCGGGCTGGTATGCGCTGAGCGTGCTGCGAACCACCTGCTGCGCGCTTTCGAGTAACGCCGGCGCCGCGTGGAGATTCACAAAACCCCGCAGCACAATCTCCGGGTCGCCGATCAGCTTGCCCTGCCGCTGATTGTAGCGGAAGACGATGCTGCACACCCCCGCCGTCGCCAGCGCCTCGCGCTCTTGCAGCACGCTCTGATCCACCGCCGACCCCACCAGCACGCCATCTACAAAGACGTACCCGCCAGGAATACGCTCGCCGATTTCCATCGTATCTTTTGTGAAGCGCAGCACGTGCCCATTCTCCACAACCGCGATGCGGTCCCTGGAAAGGCCCACCTGTTGCGCGAGCACGGCGTGCTGATGCAGATGCCGCAGCTCGCCATGAACGGGCACAAAGAACTTGGGTTGAACAATGTTGAGCAGCGTCTTCTGCTCCTCCTGGCTGGCGTGGCCGGAGACATGCACCGGCGCCACCGGATGGTAGAAGACGTTGGCGCCTTTCTGGAACAGCCGATTGATCACGGCGTGGACTGTCTCTTCATTGCCGGGGATGGTGTGTGAGGAGAGCACCACCGTATCGCCGCGCGTGATCCGCAACGAGGGATGCCGTCCCAGCGCCAGCCGCCCCAGAATGGATTGGGGTTCCCCTTGCGAGCCGGTCGCCAGAATCGCCACCTGATGCGGCGGCAGCCGTTGAATGTCTTGCAGCGAAAGGATCATGCCGGCAGGAATATCCAGGTAGCCCAGGCGTTGCGCCATTTTGATGTTGGCGACCATCGAAGCGCCGGCCACGGCAATCTTGCGTCCGAACTTCTGGGCGACATCCGCCACCTGTTGCAGCCGCGAGATCAGCGAGGCGAAGGTAGCGACCAGAATGCGTCCATGCGCCTGCCGGAACACATCTTCGAGCGCGCGCGTCAACGTGCTCTCGGAGGGCGTGTGACCCTCGTAATCCGCGTTGGTGCTATCGGAGAGCAGCGCCAACACGCCCCGCCGGTTGAATTCCGCCAGCTTCCCGATTTCGGTGGGCTTGCCATCTACCGGCGTAGGATCCAGCTTGAAATCGCCGCTATGCACCACCAGGCCCACCGGCGTTTCGATGCCTAACCCGACCGCATCGGGGATACTGTGGCAAACGTGATACGGCTCCACGGTGAACGGCCCCAGGCGGATCACATCGCCGGGCGCCATCGTGTGGAGCGTCGCCTGTTTGCGCTGGTTGCTGGTGAGCTTCACCTCGATCAAACCGCGCGTGAGGGTGGTGGCATAAATCGGCGCGCTGAATTCCCGCAGGAAATACGGCAGCGCGCCGATGTGATCCTCATGGCCGTGCGTGATCACCACACCGCGAATCCGATCCGCCTTGTCGCGGAGATAATCATAATCCGGGATGATGAAATCCACGCCCGGCATATTCGTTTCCGGGAACATCAACCCCACATCAATCACGAGAATATTGCGGCCATATTCAAGAATCGTCATATTCTTGCCGACTTCCCCCAGACCGCCGAGGGGAATAATGTGTAACTTTTCCATACTTACCTTTTCAAGGGCGCATCAACGCCACGCCTTTCCTACCTATATAAACGCCGCATTAGCAGCGCAGAATAAAACATAGGTATAGTAACATAATCACAGCAGCCTGTCAACTTGCTTGACAGGTTCTCCCTTTATGTTACAATACAAACACTGCGCCCCCATCGTCTAGTCTGGTCAGGACACAGGCCTTTCAAGCCTGGTACATGGGTTCAAA
>CAZDSF010000144.1:1402-3911 GCA_964508025.1 uncultured Anaerolineales bacterium | reverse complement strand
ATACGGGCTGCGCCCCGCCGAAGCCGTACTACTCGCCGCCGATACGGAGCTCACAGCCTACTTTGAGGCAGCGGTCGCAGCGGCAGCGGATGTGACGGCGCAAGACCTCGCCAATTGGATCACGGGGGAGCTCTTCAGACTGCTCAAGGCGCATGACCTGCCCCTGGCGCGCTGCCGCGTTCTGCCAGCGCAGCTCGCGCGGCTGCAACAGCTGCGCCAGGAAGGCGCGTTGAGCAGCACCGCAGCCAAAACCGTTCTCGAAGCGATGTTCCAGACGGGCGAAACGCCGGAAGCCGCGAGCGAACGCCTGGGATTGCTGCAACTTTCGGATGACGCTATGCTGCAAGCCCTGGTAGCGCGCATCGTCGCCGCGCATCCGGCGCAGACCGCGCAATATCTGGCAGGGAAATTCACCGTCGTGGGTTGGTTTGTCGGGCAAGTGATGTCCGCCTCGCAAGGGCGGGCCAATCCGCAGAAAGTGCGGACCTATCTGTTGACGCACCTGGAGCAGCAACGCTCCACATCTTGAGATCTGTTTTCTATCATTATCTTATGAAGGAGAGTTTGTGAGATGGCGAAAGATATGAATCCGTTTGAGATGGCGCAGCAACAGTTCGACCGGGCCGCCGAGCAACTGGGGCTGGAGCAATCGGTGCGCGATATGTTGCGCTGGCCCATGCGCGAGATGCGCTTCCAGATTCCGGTGCGCATGGATGATGGACGCATCCAGGTCTTCTTCGGCTACCGCGTGATGCACAATGACGCGCGCGGTCCGGCAAAGGGCGGCATCCGCTTCCACCCGCACGAGACGTTGGACACCGTCCGCGCTCTAGCGACGTGGATGACGTGGAAGACCGCCGTCGCCGACATTCCATTGGGCGGCGGCAAGGGCGGCGTGGTGGTGGATCCGTCGCAGCTCTCGCCGGCAGAAAAGGAACGCCTGTGCCGCGAGTGGATTGATGCTGCCTGGAAGAACCTCGGCCCGCGCACCGATGTACCCGCGCCTGATGTGGGCACCACGCCCCAGATGATGGTCTGGATGATGGATGAGTATTCCAAGCTAGTGGGGCAATACACGCCCGGCGTCATCACCGGCAAGCCCGTCCACGCGGGCGGCTCGCTGGGACGCACGGCCGCGACCGGCTTCGGCGTCGTCGTCACCATCCGCGAAGCCATGAAGCACTTTGGCATGGATTCCAAGAACACCGTCGCTTCAATTCAGGGCTTTGGCAATGTGGCGCAACATGCCGCCATTACCTACATCGAAATGCTCGGCGGCAAGGTCAGCGCCGTCTCCTGCTGGGATCGTGAGGATAAGACCTCCTACACCTTCAGCCGCGAGGATGGCATTGATCCTTACTTCTTGCAGAAGATCACTGATGAGTACGGCACGATCAACAAAGTCCAGGCCCGCGAAGCCGGTTACCAGATCGAGCCGGGCGATGCCTGGCTGGCTAAGCCCGTGGATGTGCTGATTCCCTCCGCCATCGAGGGCGTCATCACCGGTGAATCCGTGCAGATGATCCATCCCAAAGTGAAGATCGTGGCGGAAGGCGCCAATGGCCCGACGACCCCAGAGGCCGATGAAGTGCTCAAGGAGCGCGGCATCTTCATGATCCCCGACTTCCTCGCCAACGCCGGCGGCGTGACCTGCTCCTACTTCGAGCAGGTACAGAATGACATGAACTATTACTGGTCGGTCGAAGAAGTCCTCGCCAAGCTGGATCACAAGATGGCGGTGGCTTTTAACGGCGTGTTGGATAAGGCGCTCAAGCACGATCTCTACATGCGCGATGCGGCTTATCGGGTCGCCATCAAGCGCGTTGAGTGGGCGATGCGCCTGCGCGGGTGGGTGTAAAACGTAACCGCGCTGCACACAGTGCGGCTGGCCCTTGTGGCGCGTAGAAGCGACGTAAGCCACACTGTCACCGTGACACATCACCGCCCCCTGCAACTTGCAGGGGGCGGTGATCTTTAAGAAAATCCCGTGGGTTATAAACGGGTGAGCCGTTCCACACCACTCAACAGCAACCAGAGCACGATGATGAGAATCGCTCCTGGTATCAGACAGAGCAACGAACTCAGGCCTGCTTCCCACCCGAAAATCAAGCCGATCAGTCCGCCGCCGCCCAAGACCAGCAGCAACAGCACGCCGAGCAACAACCGATTTTCGGTTTGCTGGCGATAGCGCCGCTGATCGGTGGAGCGCGGCTTCATGATCTCAGTACCGCAGCAGCGCCCCGATGCGGGCTTCGCCCATCATCCCGTTCTCGACCACTTCCACCGCGCCGCCTTTCTCCACCACCTGCGTAACCACGGCTTCGGCAGCATCGGGAATCTCCACAAACATCCCTCCACAGAAGGGACATTGCTCCAGCTGCTGCGTGGTGAGATAGCCGCAGCTCTGACAGCGGTATCCCGGCTGATGAAAATCGCGTTCCAGCACCAACACCTGCACGCGCCCCTCATGCGCCGCGCTGAGCGTCTCGCCCAGCCGAATGACCCCATT
>CAZDSF010000144.1:0-1302 GCA_964508025.1 uncultured Anaerolineales bacterium | reverse complement strand
TCTTTGCGCCCGGAATCCGCGCCGCCGCCGTGCATCCCAATCACTGAAGAGCCGCGTCCTTTGCGCAAACCGCGCACTTCTTCCCCCAGATACCCTTCTTGATCTATCATCACGCCCATCTGGAACAAGAAGAACCGCCCGCCTTGTCGGTCAACCAGCGCCACCGCGTGACGCCCGTAAAGCCCATCCAGCTCGACGAGGGGAGAGATATACGGTTTTTGAGCGACAGTAATACCAGAACGTACAGGCATTGCCAGCGCGAAGGCGTGCCAGAAGTCATCTGCCTGTCGGGAGAACATGACCAATCCTCGTCCCGACCAATCGTACTCCAGATCCACATAGCGTTTGACGGCTTCGATGTCAATTGCAGCAACCTGCCCCTCTACGCTCTTCAACATCTCGCGCAGCGTGAGCCGGTATTCTTCTGCCGTGTGTTGGGTGGGATCCACATTGAGATAAACACTGAGGACAGGCCCAGAGGCTTCGGTGGCAGCCAAATCTCGCAGCAAACTCTCGTCGAACATAGTCTTTTAACTCCTTTCTTCGAGATGAATAGAATTGCGCCCGTTCAGAGGCGCGCTAACGGTCATACCAACTTCAGGTTTTGTGAACAACACCTCCTTTACTACAAATGGAATAGCATTTGCATCCATCCGCCTGGTAACAAGCGACTGCGGGCTTCCTTATTCAGGTCGCCCGCAGTCTTATCCCTTTATTTGTGGTCATCGTTACGCACTCCTCGCATAACCCCACATTCCCTTTCATCAAACCTCACTTTCATTGTAACCAGTTTCGCGCGACTTGTCAAGCCGGTTGCCTCTCTCCCCATCCGTGATAGACTATTCATCGTTGGGCAAAGGAGGACTATGGCGCAAGCACTCTATCGCAAGTGGCGTCCGCAGACATTCGAAGATTTGATCGGGCAGGAACACGTGGTGCGCACATTACGCAACGCGCTGCGCCTGCAACACATCCACCACGCCTACCTGTTAGCCGGTCCACGCGGCACAGGCAAGACGACCACGGCGCGCCTGCTGGCGAAAGCTGTCAACTGCCTTGCCCCCGAAACCGAACGTCCCTGCGACCAATGCGAGATTTGCCGCGCCGTGACCGCCGGGCGGCTGATGGATCTGATCGAAATTGACGCGGCCTCCAACACCGGCGTGGATAATGTCCGCGATCTACTGGAACGGGTGAGCTTCCAACCCACACAGGCGCGCTACAAAGTCTATGTTATTGACGAAGTCCACATGCTCTCAACAGCCGCGTTCAATGCGCTGCTCAAAACACTGGAAGAACCGC
>CAZDSF010000143.1:0-4078 GCA_964508025.1 uncultured Anaerolineales bacterium | reverse complement strand
ATTTGCCGCTCAAGCTGACGCGCCCGATCTGGTTCGCCTGTGTTACGAATATTTACCGCTCATGTTTAGCCGACGCCATGGCGACCCGAGCCGCCCATGGAATCGTTTTTCCATCAATCTTAAAAAACCGGACGGCTCACAGAACCTGGATCATGAAGGCAACTGGCGCGACATTTTCCAGAACTGGGAACCCCTGGCGCTGGCATTTCCCGGCTATACGTCGGGGATCATCGCCAAATTCCTGAATGCAACCACCGCTGATGGCTACAATCCTTATCGTCTGACGCGCAACGGCATCGAATGGGAGATTTTGGAGCCGGATAATCCCTGGGCGAATATCGGGTACTGGAACGATCACCAAATCATTTACTTGCAGAAGCTGTTGGAGATTGCCGAACAGGCGCAGCCTGGTTCGTTGACTCGCCTGTGGAATCAGCCCGTTTTTGCTTACGCCAATGTCCCTTACCGGTTGCGCCCTTATGCGCAGATGTTGCAAGATTGGTATAACACCATCGAGTTCAATTGGGAAAGTGAGAAAGCCACAGAAGCCGCCGTGGCGCAGATGGGCACGGACGGCCGCCTGCTGCGCGACGCCGACGGCCATGTCATCCACGTCACGATGATCGAAAAGCTGTTGGTGCTGTTGCTGGCTAAGCTCACCAACCTGGTGCCGGAGGGCGGCATCTGGATGAACACGCAGCGCCCGGAGTGGAATGACGCCAACAACGCGCTCGTGGGCAAGGGGCTATCGGTGGTGACCACGGCGTATCTACGGCGCTTTATCGCCTTTTGGCAGCACCAGTTGATAGCATATCAAAATGCGTCTCCAGAACAGGCGCAGACCTTCACGGTCAATGTGGCCGTGGCGACCCTTTTCGAGGCGGTGCGATCTATCTTTGCCGACTATCAATCCTATATAGACAGCGGCTTCACGCCTCAGACCAGACGCGCCATGATGGATGCGCTGGGAGCGGCGGTGACAGCTTACCGCGCCGCCATTTACGAAAGCGGCATCCCGGACGAACGCGCCCAACTATCCGTGAGCGATTTACACGGTTTTCTCACGCTGGCCCAGGCTTTGATCGAACACACCTTGCGGGTCAATCGGCGTCCTGATGGACTGGGCCATACCTACAATATCATGCGCCTGGACGCGCAGGGCGTAACGATAGAGCATTTGTATCTCATGCTGGAAGGCCAGGTGGGCTATCTGTCATCGGGGATGCTTTCCCCCACCGAGGCGTTGACCCTGCTCCACAGCCTGCGCCATAGCGAGCTGTACCGCGCTGACCAGCACAGCTACATGCTCTACCCCAACCGCACGCTGCCCGGCTTTTTGCAAAAGAACAACGTCCCGGCGGCTGCCGTGGCCGATTCGCCGCTGGTACACGCGCTCGTGGCCAATGGCGACACCCGCTTACTCGTGCGGGATGAGGCGGGCGTGTTCCACTTCAACGGCCGGTTCCGCAACGCCAGAGACGCCGCTCGCGTTCTGGATGAGTTGGCCCAGGAACCTACCTATGCCGCGCTGGCAGCCGCCGAACGGAGCTTCATCCTCGATCTGTTCGAGCAAACGTTCAACCACGCCGCATTTACTGGCCGCTCCGGCACCTTTTTCGCCTACGAGGGGCTGGGCAGCATCTACTGGCACATGGTTTCCAAGCTGCTGCTGGCCGCGCAGGAGTGCTATCAGCAGGCGGTGGATGAAGGGGCGGATCCCGCCGTGATCAGCGCCCTGGCCGCCGCTTACTATGACATTCGAGCCGGCATAGGCTTCAACAAGACGCCCGATGTGTATGGCGCATTCCCCACCGATCCCTATTCACACACCCCCTGGGGGCGCGGCGCGCAGCAGCCGGGTATGACGGGCCAGGTCAAGGAAGAAATTCTGACGCGGTGGGGAGAATTAGGCGTACAGCTCCGGCAAGGCGCGCTTTGCTTTGCGCCCAGCCTGCTGCGTTCGGATGAGTTCTTGCTCACGGAAAGCGTCTTTGATTATGTGGATGTTACGGGCAATGCCGCCTCCCTACCTCTAGCGCCGAATGCTCTCGCCTTCACGTTTTGCCAGGTGCCGGTCATCTATCAACGAGACGGCGCCGCCCACATTGAGGTTTTGTACGCAGACGGCCGATGGGTCGAAATTCCAGGTCACTGCCTGGATGAGACCACAACCCAGCACATCCTGGACCGTGATGGGCGCATTAAGCAAGTGCGGGTCACGGTACCAGTTTAGCTGACGTTTGAGAATGCGTCAGGCAAGCAGAGAAAATTCCATTCATACGGAGCGGAAAGAAACATGTCGAGCAAATACTACCCGTATCAGTCGTTGGCAGGCATCAACCTGGCCGACTATTCCCTGGATGAGTTAAAAGCCCTGGTGCGCAGCCTGTTGGAAAGAAAAATCCACGGGGTTTGCTTCAGCCCTTACATCGAAGGGCAAGGGCCAGGCGTGAAAATCGGTGAGGCGCAGATTCGCGAGCGCCTGGCGATTGTCCAGCCGTATGTGCATTGGGTGCGCACCTTTTCCTGCACAGATGGCAACGAACTCATCCCCCGCATTGCCGCCGAATTGGGCCTGAAAACGCTTGTGGGCGTTTGGTTAGACGACGATCAAGAAACCAATGAAATCGAGATGCAAAACGGCATCGAAGTAGCCCAAGCCGGTCATGCGAACCTGCTGGCTATCGGCAATGAAGTGCTCCTGCGCGGCGAATTGCCCGAGGATGAAATGGTCAGCTTGATCCATCGCGCAAAGCAAGCGGCGCCCGGCGTCCCGGTGGGCTATGTAGACGCCTACTTCCTGTTCGAAAGACATCAACGGGTCACAGATGCCTGTGATGTGGTATTTGCCAACTGCTATCCGTTTTGGGAAGGGTATCCTGCCGAACATGCCCTGGTCTACATGAAGGAAATGTACCGCCGCGCAACCAGAGTCGCCAAAGGTAAAAAGGTCGTCATCAGCGAGACCGGCTGGCCTAATTTAGGCTCGGTCACACGGGGCGTGGCCGTGCCTTCCTACGAAAACGCCATTCGTTACTTTGTCAACGCCTACCAATGGGCAGAAGAAGAAGGGATCGAGATATTCTATTTCTCTTCTTTCGATGAAGTGTGGAAAGTGGCGGATGAAGGCGATGTAGGCGCATATTGGGGCCTTTGGGACAAGGATGGGAACTTGAAATATGCCTGATGCATCCACAAAACACAACCCCATCGCGCAACTCATACGCCAAAGCCACGGAAATGCCATCTGTTATTCTGGCTACCGCGAGGGCCAGGATCCAAGACAGGGCATCTTCCCAAGTTACGCTGAGATCAAAGAAGACCTTTTGATTCTGGCAAAAAACTGGGCCTTCATCAGGTTATATGATTGCAGCCAGCACGCTGAAACCGTCCTGCAAGTCATCCGCGATGCGTCGTTGGATTTGCAGGTGATGTTGGGCGTAGATTTGGCGGCGGAGATGAGCAACCCTCATTGTCCGTGGGGAGCAAAGTTCAGCAGGGACACGCTGCGCGCCAATCGGCAAGCCAATAATCAACAGTTTGAGCGCTTAATTGCCCTAGCCAATCAATACGCTGACATTGTTTTCTCCGTGTCTATCGGCAATGAAGCCAGCGTGGAATGGACCGATCACCTGGTCCCTGTGTCCAAGCTGATCGCCTATGCGCGCCGCATCAAAAAAGCGGTCTCGCAGCCGGTGACATTTTGTGATAACTACGTTCCCTGGACTACAAAACTAGAACCGCTGGCCGCGGAGCTGGACTTTATCTCGATCCACACCTATCCCCAGTGGGAATACTACTCCGTCGAAGAGGCGCTGGCATACAGCCAGCAAAACTACTATGCTGTGGCCCACACCTACCCCGATAAGCCCGTGATTATCACGGAAGCGGGTTGGACCACAGCCTCCAACGGGCGGGGCATCGAACCCAGTAATGCGTCGGAAGCGCTGCAAGCCAGCTATTACCAACAGCTGATGGCCTGGACGCGGGCGGAAAAAATCCTGACTTTTGTATTCGAAGCGTTCGATGAACCGTGGAAAGGCTCATCTGATCCCCTGGAACCGGAAAAACATTGGGG
>CAZDSF010000142.1:0-4284 GCA_964508025.1 uncultured Anaerolineales bacterium | reverse complement strand
TGCCCGACACCGAAACGGCGCTCCAATCTTGCAAGTCCACACGCACTTGTCCCGTCGGCGTCAAATCGGTGAGGGCCACACCTATCATGCCGACGAGCCGCTGCGCGCCCGCCTGGGGCGGACGGCGGCTCGCAGCGATAACGGCCCGCAGCACCAACAGGCTGAAAGCCAGAATTGCCAGCGCCATCAGCCCGATCAACCAGGGATTGACGCGCACCACGGGCACCGCCGGCGAGGTCGGCGTGAACGGCGCGAACAGCAGCAACGATCCCAGGATGAAGGGCACCAGCCCGGCAATAGAAACGATAATCTCCGTATCGGTGAGCAGCCCGACCACGAAGAACACCACTGACAGCACCAACAACGCAATCGCCGCCCAGTTCACCGGCAGGCTGCCCAGCGCCATGAAGGCGACGATGTAGGCGACGACAGCGCCCACGCCCGCCACGCTCAGCCCTGGATCGGCGAGCTCTGCCAGCACCAACAACGTACCCAGCGAGAGCAGCAGATACGCGATGTTCGGCTCAGTGATGATGTGAAAGAAGCGCTCGCTGAAGTTCATCCGCTGTACCTGCCGCGTCGCACCCAACGGACGCAAGGTCCGGTTGCCGGCCTCGCGCCCTTCCAGCTGCCGCAACAGCGCGTCGAGGTCATCGGCAACCACATCAATCACATTGATCTCCAACGCTTCGGCGGCGGTGACGGAGAGATTCTCGCGCACTGCCCGCTCGGCCCAATCCGCGTTGCGCCCGCGCTGCGCGGCGACGCTCCGCACCAACGCCGCCGCATCGCTGGTCATCTTGGCGTCCATCACATCGCTGATTTCCGCCCCCAACGGCACCGGATGCGCTGCGCCAACATGCGTCGCCGGCGACATCGCGGCTACATCCGCCGCCAACAAGATGAATAGCCCCGCCGAGGTCGCCCGCGCCCCGCCCGGCGCGACGAAAACAGCCGTAGGCGTCGGCGAATCCAACAGCAGCTGCACCATCTCCCGCATCGCGGTTTCCAAACCACCGGGCGTATCGAGGGTGATGACGACGAGCTGCGCCCCACGCTGCTCCGCCAGCCGCAGCCCCCGTTCCAGATAGCGTGTGGTGAAGGGGTTGATCACCCCCTCGATCTCCAGCAACAACACCGGGCCATCTGCGGCCCGCGCCGGCAGCGGCGCCGCCGCCCATAACAGGCTCAGCAGCAACAACAGCCACAGATATCGTTTCATGGTACACCTCCTCAAAAGTTCGTAATGCGTACTGCGTAATGCGTACTGCGTGCTGCGTAATGCGTGATACACGCCACGAAAACACATTACAAATTACGAATTACGTATTACGTTTTACAGAAACATCGGCCCCAACAGGTAATACGCCAACGCGAAGTAGATCAACAACCCGGTGATGTCCTTGATCGTGGTGATAATTGGATCGGCGCCCGCCGCCGGATCGAGGCCGATGCGCGTCAGCAGGTAGGGAATCAGGAATCCCAACGCGGTCGCCAACGTCAGCGTCGCCGTCAATGCCAGCCCGATGACCAATCCCAGTCCCGGCACCCCCTGCCATATCGCGCCGATCAGACCGGCGAGCACCCCCACCGCCGCGCCCATCGTCATACCGACGCCAATCTCCCGCAGCAGATGTGCGCCGAAGTGGCGCATGTTGATGTGCCCGAGCGCCAACGCACGGGCAAAAATTGTCGTGGATTGGGTGCCAGCGTTGCCGCCCATGTCCATCACCACCGGGATGAACATTGCCAACATCGGGATGCCGTGCAACGTACTCTCAAAGACGCCGATGACCGCGCCCGCAAGCAGTCCACCCACCAGCGCGATCAACAGAAACGGCAGGCGCATGGGCCAAATCTCCCACAACTTGCCGTTCACCAGGCGATAGCTGCTGCTATCATGCGAGCCGATAGCCACCACCGCCGCTTTGTCAAAGATGTCTTCCGTGACCTCTTCTTCCATGATTTCCATCGCATCATCCACAGTGATGACGCCCACGATTCGCTTCCCCTGATCTACCACCGCGAGGCTTAGCAGGTCGCGGTGGTGCAGGCGTTGCGCTGCCTCTTCCTGATCGGTGTCTGTTGTCACCCAGGCGACATCTGGATTCATCAGCTTGGCGATGGGCGTCTCCGGCGAATTGAGGATCAGCGCCTGGAGCGGCAGCCAGCCCACCAGACGACGTTCGGCATCGGTGACGTAGAGCGTGTTGAGCGTTTCGGGCGATGCGGCCTGCGTGCGCACTTTTTCGAGCGCCTGCGCCACTGTCATCTCCTCGGTCAGGCGGATGTATTTGGGCGTCATAATGCGCCCGGCGGTTTCTGGGCCGTATCCCAACAGCAGGTTGACCTGCTCGCGTTCCTGGCGCGGGAGGGCAGCCACGAGCCGCTTGGCAACGGCGGCAGGCATCTCATCCAGCAAGCGGGCGCGCTCATCGGGATCGAGCGCGGCGAAGATGGCGATGGCTTGCTCATCGGTGAACGCCGCCAGCAGCGCTTGCGCCTGCTCCACATCCAACTGCTCGAAGAGCGTCAAAGCCCGGTTCTTGTCCAGCAACCGGAAGACGACTACCCGCTCTTGCGGCGTGAGATCCTGAATCAGCAGCAACAGCGCATCCATATCCGCTTCTGCCAGCAACGTCTTCAAACCCTGCATATCGCGCGCTTCCAGATGCGTTTGTGTCAGTTCATAAAGATTCATAGTCGTCCCCAGAATAAGTCAAAAGTCAGGAGTCATTGAGTAACAAGTAACAAGTAACAAGTAACAAGCCACAAGCCACAAGCCACAAGCCACTATCACCCCATCCCCCGATCTCCCCATCACCCTAACTCCCCCTCCCCCCTGCTCCTCTGCCCCTCCGCTCCCTTGCTCCCCCGCTCCTCCGCTCCCTAGCTCTCCTGCTCCTCCGCCGGCTTATGATCCACCAGCACTTCCAATAATGTCTCACGATCCGCTGTGCCGGGGACAAATTCATTGGTGAGATAGATACAATCGAAACGACAGCTCTCCTCGCACTGCCCGCAATACGCGCAGCGATCGGGATGGTAGATCAGACGGTAGCGCTCCTTGCCGTTGCGTTCCAACTCCAAAGCGAAAGCCGGGCAATCGCGCACGCACAGGCTGCACCCCTTGCACCGCTCGGCATGAACCATCACCCGCCCGCGATACCCTTCCTGCAATTCCGCCGGCCCGAAAGGA
The DNA here is from genome assembly GCA_964508025.1 of uncultured Anaerolineales bacterium. Classification (GTDB taxonomy): domain Bacteria; phylum Chloroflexota; class Anaerolineae; order B4-G1; family SLSP01; genus JAAZNO01. The sequence goes on along the minus strand of CAZDSF010000142.1, from coordinate 1,085 downwards.
TAGCGCACCGTCTCTGGTCGGCGCAGAAGCGTACGCAGCACTTCAGGCAACAACGTAGAACGAAAGCGCACCATACAATCACCCTCCCATCCAAACCGTGACCAATATTTGCAGCAATGCCAGCGGCGCCAGCACGCGCCAGCCCAGATGCGCCAGCTGGTCAATGCGCAGCCGGGCATAAAGCACGCTGGCAGTCGAGAGCAACGCGAGAATCGCCAGCGCCTTGAGGCTGAAGGTGAACGGCGCCAAGACGCCGGGCAGCGTCACCAGCATCGAAGCGCCGCCGGAGAACAGATTCACCAACAGGAACACGCCCACCACCGTCTGCATATCCATCGAAAGATGCCACAACGCCAGCTTGCGCCCGCTGAACTCCGTGAGCGGGCCGGCAACCATCTCCGACTTGGCTTTGGGAATGTCCAACGGATCCCGTTTGAGCTTGCCGATCAGCCCCACCAGCGCCACCAAAAAAGCCAGCGGCAGGATGAAAATGTTCCAGACCGTCTGCCGAGCGGTGATCTCAGCGATGGCCCACGAGCCATTGAAAATCGCCGGCGTGCTGAGCGCCATGAGAAAGGGCACTTCGTAAGAAAAGAATTGCAGCAGCGAACGATTTCCTCCCAGGATACTGTACACCCCCACCGTCACCCACCCCGCCAGGAAATAGGCCAGCGTGGGCAGGCTCAGCAAAAACAGCACCACGATCAGATCCCCCTCGAAGGATACCGGAGCGTAGCCCGCCACCGGCACATAGAGCGCCGCCGTGAGCACCGCCGCCAGCGAGAGCATGGGCAACACGGCCGCCACGGTCTCCTCTGCGCCGCTGGGCAATATATCCTCCTTCGCCAGCAGCTTGATGAAATCCGCGAAGGGCTGGTACCATGGCGGCCCCACCCGCCCCTGGAAGCGCGCAATCAGCCGGCGATCTAGCCATTCGAAAGCGAGGGCGCACACGAACAGAAACCCAAAGCCGGGGAAGATGAGCAGGTTAAATAGTGCTGTCAGATATTCACGCATGGTTACTCGTTATTGGTTGCTGGTTGCTGGTTGCTGGTTGCTGGTTGCTGGTTGCTGGTTGCTGGTTG
>CAZDSF010000141.1:0-4316 GCA_964508025.1 uncultured Anaerolineales bacterium | reverse complement strand
GTCGAAGCGCCGGAGGGCACTCCTGCACGTCCCCACGACCCGTCCTCCAAAATCACCTCAACTTCGAGGGTCGGATTACCCCGCGAATCGAGAATCTCCCGTCCGGTGATATCGAGAATGTACATAGTTTAACCTCCTTGTGGTAATTGAATCCCGTCACATAGCGTAACGCGCACGGTAGTATTGCAACGCCGCCCCCATCATACACCAAAGCAGCGATAGAGCAAACCTAGGGCCAGACGAAGTCGCCCAGATACAGCCGATCTGCGCCCGAAGTCAGCGGCAGACGCCGGCCCGTCTCCGGCGCGTAGAGCAACGCAAAGAGCTGATAGGTCCCCGGCGGCAGCTCGGCGGGAATCACCACCTCGTAGCGGTCGGGCAGCACCTCGCCCACCGGCAGCGCTGGCAGCAGCCAGTATTCGCTGAGGATGGGCTTATCCCGCTGCACGGTCGGCGCCGAAGCGGCATCCGGCGCCAGATGCACCGCGCCGATGAGCGCCTCCGGCTGCGGCGCCAGCAATTCCCAGAAGAGATACACCGCGATCAGGCGCTCCTCGCGGTGCAGCGACCAGCCGCGCAGCGCCATCCCGTCCTCGAAGGTAGCTTCGAGGGAGTGTTGCGGCGTCAGCGGTCGAATGACCGCGCCCTGAGGAAAGGCGTAAGCGTACAGCCGCAGCTCGCGGCTGTAGCCCATCTCCACACGATAGCCGCCCGCCGCCTCCAACGCGCCGATCAACACCTGTCCCGGATCCACCGCCTCATCCTGATACAACAGCGTCCACACGCGGTCTGACGCGCCCGCGCTCAAGCGCGCCGCCGCATCGGGTTGTAATCGCTCGCCGATGGTCGGGCCTGGGGCGAAGACCACCGGGCTGCGATACGCGGTGAAAGTCTCCACGCCGTGCGCCGCCACTGCGACGCCCACATCGCCGGGGAGCGCGCGTTCGTTGAGCAGGCGCACCGCGTCGCGGAAATCGGGGTACCAGACGGTGCGCGGCGCGGTGATGAAAGCCCGCGACTGCTGCGCGCCCCATAGCAGCGCAGGCAGCGTCAGGGCCGCGAGCGTCCACCGCGCCGCCCCGCGCCGCCGCCCGAAGAGCGCGCCGAGCAGCGCCGCCAGCCCCACCGCCAGCAACGGCAGTAGCCACACGAGATAGCGCACGTGCTGCACAGGCCGCAGCTGCCACGCTGCGAAGGTCGCCGCAGCGCCCAACAGCACCGCGCCCAGCACGATTCCGCCGCGCGCGGGCGCCTTCCATGCGCACAACGCCAATCCCAGCACCGCCGCGCCGAGCAAGCCATAGCCCCAGCGCGGATCCAGCGCGCGCCCCAGCGGCGCCAGGAAGACCCGCGCCGTCAGCAGATCCGGGCCGCCCATACCGAGGAATGTTGCTACATCAGGGGGGCTTGCCGTGCCGAAGCTGCGGAACCCCAACGTGACGCGCAGCGCAATCAGCATCCACAGCAGCAAAAAGGCGAAAGGCGCGCCCAGCGCCGCAAGTTGCCGCACGAGGCGCGCACGCTCGTTGTCCCCAGAAACGGGGCGGAGGACGCCGGCAAACAGCCCTACCACCGCCGCGCCCGCCAGCGGAAACAGCGCGAAGTAGTGCGTGAGCAATGCCGCCGTCGCCGCGCCCCACCACAGCCCGCGACGCTGCGCCGCCAGCGCGTAGATCGCCGCCAGCGTCAGCAGCATCCAGGCAGCGTACATGCGCACATCGCGGGCGTACCACAACATGAGGGGATGCAACGCCAGCAACCACGGCAGCCCCCATGCACCCGGCACGCGCAGCCGGCGCGCCAATGACACAAGCAACGCCAACAGCAGCAGCCCGGCTGCCACGCTGGGAAGGCGCAGCAGGAATTCGAGACCCGATCCTGGTTCCAGGCCGGGGGCATACGGGCGTGCGCCGACCAAGGCCGCCCAGCCTTTCAGGAAGAGATAATACAGCGGCGGATACGGCTGCTGCGTGCGGAGCACCGCGATCATGCCGGGCAGATTGCGGCCCAGAATGAGGTTCACATTGAAGAGCTCATCGTACCAGAAGCTCGGTGCGCCCAAACGCCACAGCGCCGCCCCCCAAAACAGGAGCAGCGCCAATCCGGCGGACATCCGCCCGGCCCAGGTGCGTGAAAAGGGTTTCATCAGAAGGGCATTATAACCAGGGGTGGGATGCGTGTCAAACCACTTTTGCCCACAAGCCGAGTGGAACTCTTCCCCAAATTGCAAAATCGAGTACAATTAGAAGAAACATCCCTTACAAATAAGGAGACACAGATGAACACAGAACGAACGCTGTTGATTCGCGGCGGCACGGTGGTGACCCCAGAAACGATGCTCGATGCGGATGTGCTGGTGGTCGGGGAGACCATCCGCGCCATTGGGCAGGATTTGGGGGCGTTGTGCCGCGAGGCTGCGCCAGAGATCCTTGATGCGACGGGCTTGCTCGTCCTGCCCGGCGTGATTGATCCCCATGTGCATATCGAGCTCGACACGGGCATCTACAAGACGCCGGATAGCTGGTTCGTCGAGAGTCGCGCGGCGGCTTTCGGCGGCGTGACGACGGTGATTGATTTCGCCACCCAGTTCAAGGGGCAGACGCTCCAGGAAGCCGTGGAACAGCGGCTGCGAGAGGTCGCCCCTTCGGTGATTGATTACAGCTTCCATGTGATGGTCACAGACCTGCCGCCGGGGCAAGAGGATGAGCTGGGCGTGCTGGAAGAGCTGGGCGCGACCAGCATCAAGCTTTACACCACCTATCGCCCCAACTACTACGCCGATGACGCCGCGCTGCTGCGCATGCTCGAAGCGGCGGGGCGCTACGAGCTGATGACGCTCGTCCACTGCGAGAACGATGCGCTGGTCACGGCGCAGACGCAGGCGCTCATCGCGGCGCAGCAGACGGGCTGGCGCTATCACGCCATGGCGCGCCCCGTGCTGGCGGAGCACGAAGCGACGGCGCGAGTGCTGTTCCTGGCAAAGGAGGTCAACGCCCCCGTCGTCATCGCGCACAACTCCAGCGCCCGCACCGCCGCGCTGGTAGCAGAAGCGCGCGCAGCGGGCCAGATCGCCTTCTGCGAGACGGGGCCGCAATACCTGATCCTGGATGATCGCGTGTACGAGGGCAGCGAGCCGTGGCGCTACATCCTTCAGCCGCCGCTGCGCGCGCCGGGCGAGCCAGAGGCATTGTGGCAGCAGGTCGCCCAGGGCGCGGTGGATATGATGATGACGGATCACTGCGCCTACACCCGCGAGCAGAAACTTGCCGCCGACGATTTCACCAAGACGCCCGGCGGTCTGCCCGGATTGGAGACGCTGCTACCCATCACCGTGACTTACGGCATCAGCGGCGGGTATATCTATTGGCCCGATGTGGCGCGGTTGTTTGCCGCGAATCCCGCGCAGATCTACGGAATGTGGCCTCGCAAGGGCGCGCTGCTCCCCGGCTCAGATGCCGACATCGTGCTCTTCGATCCGGCGTATGAGGGCGTCATCAGCGCGGAGAACCTGCACAGCGGCGCGGGCTACACGCCCTACGAGGGGCTGCCGGTGAAAGGGCGCGTCGTGACCACCATTCGACGCGGCGAGATCCTGGTGCGCGATGGCGAATTCCTGGGCGCAGAGGGCAGCGGCAGGTTCGTTCCTCGGTAAGACTGGCTAACGTCAGAAGCACGGGCAACGGGAGACCACCGAGCCGTTTCCAAAGGCGTGGTACCAAACCTGTGGTCAGTCAAGGCGGCAAACCGGCTCACTATTTACTGCTCTCTGCTCACCAGTTACTATTTTCAAAGGAGGCGGACGATGAAACGTTGGAGCCTTTTCTTTGTCGTGATTACAGTGCTGGGGCTGCTGATTCCACCCACGGCTATCGCCGCGCCCCTTGCGCAGACCCAGACGACGCATGTGGTGCAGCCGGGGGAGAATCTGTTCCGCATCTCGCTGCGCTACGGCGTGACGGTGGACGTCCTCAAAGCGGCGAATGGGCTTGCCAACGATATCGTCTACGTGGGGCAGCAGCTGGTGATACCGACAGGCGGCAGCGTTGCGCCCACACCTGCGCAGCCGATCGCGTCCGCGGGCAGCATCTACACTGTGCGCCCCGGCGATACGCTGAGCGCTATCGCGCTGCGCTACGGCGTCACTTCGTGGGCGTTGGTGCAGGCGAACAATCTCGTCAGCGCCAATCTGATCTACGTGGGGCAGCAGCTCATCATTCCCGGCAGCGGCGCCGCGCCCAACATCCCCGCGCCCTCCGAGAGCACGTACACCGTGCGCCCTGGCGACACGCTGGGCAGCATCGCAGCGCGCTTCGGCG
>CAZDSF010000140.1:0-4354 GCA_964508025.1 uncultured Anaerolineales bacterium | reverse complement strand
TCGCACAACCACCGCTCTACTATGCCGTCGCGGCATGTCTCAGTGCCCCTTTCCCGGATGAGGATTTGCAAGCGCTGTTCTGGCACAATCCCAACTTCGGCTATCAAGCGCCAGGAACCGTAGCTGATAACAAGAACATGCTCATCCACACAGAACAGGAGCGCTTTCCTGGCAGCGGTGCAGTGCTTGCCATACGAGTCACGCGGCTCACTTCATTGATCTTCGGTATGCTGACCATCATTGCGGCGTGGGGGTTGGGTCTTGAGGCATTTAGCAACCGGCGCGTAGCACTGCTCACAGCAGCGCTGGTTGCCTTCCAGCCCCAGTTTGTCTTTATGAGCAGCGTGGTCAGCAATGATAGCGCCGCCGCTGCGCTTTGCACCGCAGGGCTCTGGACCGTAGCGCGCATCCTGCGCCATGGAGTCACGCCGCGCAATGCGAGTATCGCAGGTCTCGTGGCTGGATTGGCGGCTTTGACCAAAACAAGCGCGTTGCTGTTGCTCCCGCTCGCAGGTTTGTGCCTCCTCTGGCAAGGTTTTCGGCAGGCAAAACAAGTCACGCCGGAAAAGCGCAACTGGCTTGAACGCTATCAGAAGGTGCTTCAGGCAGCCCTGGCTTTTGGATTAACGGCGCTACTCACAGGTTCCTGGTGGTACATTCGGAATCTGCTGCTTTATGGCGATCCGCTTGGCATTTCCAATCATACGCAAACACTCTGGGGACGCCCGGCGCCGGTCTCGCTGGCCACCCTCGTTCCGGAACTGCCATTGCTCCTGCGTTCTTTCTGGGGGGCGTATGGATGGGGACATGTCTGGTGGCACGATTGGGTCTATGCAATACTCACGCTGGTCGCACTGGGCACTATAGCATGGGGCGCCTACCGCCTGTTCAAACGCAACCCAACCAAGAGTATGGCACGCACTACCACTATGACCACACGAGCCATCTACCTGCTCTGCGCCTTCTGGTTGCTGGGAGTTTTGGCGGCGCTGTTGCAATGGATGCGCCAGGTAGAAGCGCCCCACGGACGCTTGCTCTTCCCCGCCATTGGTGCATGGGCGATGCTACTGACAACAGGTCTCGCCGGCGCGGGACGAAACCAACGCTGGCGCCAGGCGCTGGTAGTGCTCCTGTTGGTCATAATTGCAACACTGGCGCCAGGCGTGCGGATTCTGGCCACATTTGCGCCCCCAAAATTGATTTCACCCACCACCATAACGGGCAGTAACACCCCGGTGCGTTATGGTGATGAGGCCCTGCTTTTAAGCGCCAGGGTCGAGGGTAACGTGAATCGCTTTTTCCCAGGTGATACCTTCCTGGTACAGGCTTGCTGGCAAGCCGAACGCCCCATATCCAGAGACTACACTGTTTTCGTGCAGCTCCTCGGCCCAGAAAACAGCATCATCAGCTCGCGGCGTACCTACCCAGGGTTGGGACGTTTCCCAACATCACTATGGCCCGCAACACACGCTTTCTGCGATGCTTACCGATTAACGCTTCCAGTTGATGTTGATACCCCACTCCGTACACTGCTTGAGATAGGACTCTTCGACGCCACAACGGGTGAACGATTAGCAGCGCAGATTGGTGAAAGCCCGCTCGAACCTCCCGTGGTCTCCACAGTGGTTGTGGCAGCCCAAGACTCAAGTGCACCGCAAGTGCTTTCTCCACTCGCGGCACAGTTCGAGAACGCGATTAGCCTGCGCGGTTACGACCGGGAACCTGTAACACAGGCAGGCAGCACACTAACTGTGACCCTTTACTGGGAAGCCCATGCCAGCATCGAAGAATCGCTCATTGCCTTCGTGCATCTATGGCAACCAGGAGAGAACGCCGCTTATGCGCAACACGATAGTGAGCCGCGTAACGGATGGTTCCCAACCACGGTTTGGCAGACAGGCGATATGATTCCTGATACCCACACTTTGCGAATTCCTTCAGAGCTTCCTCCCGGCGAGTATCGCCTGTGGGCAGGTCTATACCGCGCCAGTGACGGAACCCGTATCGCAGTACAAGAGGACGGCGCGCCGCTCCCCAATGCGCTGGTCCCCCTGGGAGAGTTGCAGATCACCGCCCAAGAATGAAACCCCAAAATCCTGCAACCTTTTGCGTGCTTCTGCGTAATTGAATTACGTGAAAGCAGACAGCAGCCTGCCGACACGGCAAGCGGTTAAGGAAAATGGAGGGAGACAATGATTGACACTACGACGGTTCCGTGGTTTCTGTGGCCTTTTGCGGCACTCTGGAATCTGGTATGCGCGATTTTGCAATTGACCGGACGCCTGGTTGCCGCAGTGCTGGGACTGGTGCTGGTCATCGTGGGCGTGATACTAACCCTCACGGTTATTGGCGCCATTGTGGGTATCCCCTTCGCCATACTGGGAATCATGCTCATGCTTCGCGCAATCTTCTAATTAAGAGAAGTACTCACAAAGACAAGGCGAAAGTTGCCGGCAAACGAGGGAAGCCGAGCGGTTACTGCACCAGCACCGGCGTAGCCGCCTGCAGATTACCCAGCACAAACACACCGTCGTGATGGAATGAATTCCACCACGACGGTGTGTTTGCCTTGTACAGCGCTATCAGTCTGTCACAAAGGTCAATTGACCTTCGCGTACATCTACACGAACTTGCGCCCCTTCAGCAAAGCGCCCCTCCAAGACCGCCAACGCCAATGGGTCCTGCAACTCACGCTGGATAACACGCTTGAGCGGGCGCGCCCCGTAAACCGGATCGTAGCCCGTATCCGCCAGGTAAGTCCGCGCCGCATCGGTCAAGGTCACGACAATGTGACGTTCAGCCAACAACCTCTGGAGGTAGCGCACCTGAATATCCACAATCTGCACCAAATCATCGCGAGTGAGATTGCGGAAGAGAATCACCGCGTCAATGCGGTTCAGGAATTCAGGGCGGAAAGCATGGTCGAGTTCAGCCAAAACCTGAGATCGTGCGGCTTCCACCCCGAGCTCTTTGATCCAACGGCTTCCCACATTGCTGGTCAAAATCACGATGGTGTTCTTAAAATCTACCGTGCGACCATGTCCATCGGTCAGGCGACCATCATCGAGCAATTGCAGCAAGACGTTGAAAACCTCAGGATGCGCTTTCTCAATCTCATCTAGCAACAACACACTGTATGGTCGTCGGCGAACGGATTCCGTTAACTGTCCCCCTTCTTCATAACCCACATAACCTGGAGGAGCGCCGATAAGCCTGGAGACTGTATGCTTTTCCTGATATTCGCTCATATCAATGCGAATGAGCGCGTCCTCGGTATCAAAAAGGAACTCCGCCAACGCGCGCCCCAATTCAGTCTTGCCCACCCCAGTAGGTCCCAAAAACAAGAAGGAGCCAATAGGCCGATTAGGATCCTGTAGCCCGGCGCGCGAGCGGCGCACGGCATTAGAAACTGCAGCAACCGCCTCATCCTGTCCGATAACACGTTGGTGCAAACCCTCTTCCATGCGCAGCAATTTCGCGCGCTCACCCTCAAGCAATCGCGACACAGGAATACCCGTCCATTCCGCAACCACGCGGGCGATTTCCTCCGGGCTGACTTCCAACCGCAACAGCGGATGCGCACCTTGCGCCTGGCGCAGGCGTTCTTGAGCCATCTCTTGCGCCTTTTGCAGCTCTAGGGCTTTGCCATAACGCAGCCGTGCAGCACGCTCCAAATCAAAGGCGCGCTCTGCTTGTTCAACTTCCACTTTCAGAGCCTCCATGGCTTGTTGCGCTGCCTGCAACTCCTGAATCAACGATTTTTCCTGCTCCCAGCGGGCCCGCAATGCACGGTTAGTTTCCTGCAGGTCCGCCAATTCCTGTTCCAGATTGCCCAAGCGCTGCTTGCTGGCGTCGTCGTGCTCCTTCCGTAACGCCTCGCGCTCGATTTCGAGCTGCATGATACGACGGTCACTCTCGTCCAGCTCCTCGGGTTTGGAATCTATCTCCATCTTCAGCCGCGCGGCAGCCTCATCTATCAAATCAATCGCCTTATCAGGTAATTGCCGATCGGTAATGTATCGCCGGCTGAGGGAAGCCGCAGCAATGAGCGCCGGGTCCTGAATGCGCACACCATGGTGTGCCTCGTAACGCTCCTTAAGTCCACGCAAAATGCTGACAGTATCTTCTACGCTTGGCTCACCAACGTAAACGGGTTGAAACCGCCGTTCGAGCGCAGCATCCTTCTCTATATACTTGCGGTACTCATCCAACGTGGTAGCGCCAATGGTGTGCAACTCTCCCCGCGCCAACATGGGTTTGAGGATATTTCCGGCATCCATTGCCCCCTCGGCTTTGCCTGCACCCACAACCGTATGCAACTCATCAATGAAAAGCAGAATTTGCCCTTCCGCGC
>CAZDSF010000139.1:0-4371 GCA_964508025.1 uncultured Anaerolineales bacterium | reverse complement strand
GTGGCGCGCCTGAGCGCCTGACGATGAATCGTCGGGCTGACACAGGCAAATCTGCTGAAGCAGATTCCGGAGTCGGCTTGAGCCGACTTGCGGGTAACAGCCTGCGAATGGATTCGCAGGCGCGGCGCTTGCGCCGACTGGCTGAACACTGCCCGCACATTGATTCGCGGGCTTGAAAGGTGGCTTCCTTGAAATCGTTATCTTTGCTGCTGGTCATTGCTATCCTTGCGAGTATGCTCCCCGGCTGTGCGCCGACGCCGGCCACACCTGCCCCTACCGCCGAGGCGGCGCCCGCCCCGGCGTCGCCGGACAAAGTCCCGCTCTACCTCGATCCCCAACAGCCCATCGAAGCGCGCGTGGAAGACCTGCTCGCCCACATGACGCTTGCGGAGAAAATCGGCCAGATGACGCAGGTGGAAAAGAACAGCATCCATCCCAAGGCCGTCACAGAATACGCCATCGGCAGCATCCTGAGCGGCGGAGGCGGCTATCCTGCGCGCAACACGCCCGCCGCCTGGGCGGAGATGGTCAACGCCTACAAATCCGCCGCGTTGGACGCCCGGCTCGGCATTCCCCTCATCTACGGCGTGGATGCCGTCCACGGGCACAGCAACGTCCGGGGCGCAGTCATCTTCCCGCACAACATCGGCCTGGGCGCCACGCGCAACCCCGATCTCGTCCACCGCATCGGCGAAGTCACCGCCCTGGAAGTCTCCGCCACCAGCATTGACTGGAACTTCGCGCCGGTCGTCGCCGTCCCCCAGGACATCCGCTGGGGCCGCACCTACGAAGCTTTCAGCGAGAACACCGCGCTGGTCTCCGCGCTGGCGACCGCGTACCTGCAAGGGCTGCAAGGCGCGAGCCTCGCCGATCCGCACACGGTGCTGGCGACCCCCAAGCACTTCGTGGGCGACGGCGGCACGACATGGGGTTCTTCCACCACCGAGAACTACAAGCTCGATCAGGGCGTCACCAACGTGGACGAAGCCACGCTCCGCGCCGTGCATCTGCCGCCTTATCGCGCCGCCATCGAGGTCGGCGCGCAGAGCATCATGGTCTCCTTTTCCAGCTGGGGCGGCATGAAGATGCACGCGCAGCACTACCTCATCACCGAGGTGCTCAAAGGCGAGCTGGGCTTCACGGGATTTGTGGTCTCCGACTGGGGCGGCATTGATCAGATCTCGCCGAATTACTACGAGGCCGTCGTCGCCGCCATCAACGCGGGAATTGACATGAACATGGTACCCTACGGCTACCAGCGCTTCATCAACACACTGACTCAGGCGGTGGAGAAAGGCGATGTTCCCCAGACGCGCATTGATGACGCCGTGCGCCGCATTCTCACGGTGAAGTTTGCGCTGGGCCTCTTTGAACGTCCGATGAGCGATCCGACGCTGCTGGACATAGTCGGCATAGACGACCATCGCGCGCTGGCCCGCGAGGCCGTCGCTCAATCGCTGGTGCTGCTCAAGAATGAGGGCGGCGCGTTGCCCATCGCCGGGGATGTGAGTCTCATCCATGTCGGCGGCGTCGCGGCAGATGACATCGGCATCCAGTGCGGCGGCTGGACGATCGAGTGGCAAGGCAAGTCGGGGCGCATCACCGAGGGAACGTCCATTCTCGAAGCCATCGAGGCGACGGCAGGCGCAAATACAGAGGTGCGCTTCAACAAATTCGGCCAATTTGATGCGCTGGCGGACGTGGGCATCGCCGTCGTGGGCGAGATGCCCTATGCCGAGGGACGCGGCGACCGGGCGGCCCTTGCGCTGACCGAAGCCGATCGGGCCGTCATTGCCCAGCTGCGGGAAAACAGCCGCGCGCTCGTTGTGATCCTGATCACGGGCCGCCCCTTGATCCTCGGCGACGCTCTCGACCTGGCGGATGCCTTCGTCGTCGCCTGGCTGCCCGGCAGCGAGGGTCAGGGCGTGGCGGATGGTCTCTTCGGCGCTACGCCATTCACCGGCAAGCTGCCCTTCACCTGGCCCGCTTCGATGGATCAGGTGCCGCTCGGCGCAAGCGATGTCCCGCCGCTGTTCCCGTTGGGATATGGGTTGGAGATGCCGTGATCGCATGAAATCGAAGAAACGTCTCTGGCTGGGCGGCTTGCTTGTCTTGCTCATCGCGCTCGGCGCGGGGGGCGGACGCTGGCTCGCCTATGAGCGCGCGCCGCTGCCCCAAGCCCTGGCAGCCCTGGAAAGCGACGCTGCTGTGAGCGTTGCCCTCACGCCCTGGCTGACTTTCACGCCCGAACAGGCATCCGTCACAACCGGCTTCATCTTTTATCCCGGCGGGCGGATCAGCTACCTGGGCTACGCCGACCTGCTGCGCGCCATCGCCGAGCAGGGCTATCTGGTCGTAGCGCCCCAAATGCCGTTCAATATCGCCGCAGCCAACCCCAATGCGGCGGATGCTATCATCGCCGCGTACCCGGAAATCCAGCATTGGGTGATTGGCGGGCATTCGGTGGGTGGGACAATGGCGGCGCAATACACCCACAAACGCAGTGAAAAAATCGCCGGGCTGGTGATTTGGGCTTCCTACCCGGCGGATAGCGCCGCCCTCTCCGCGCTGCACATCCCTATCGCCCTCATCTATGGCAGCCTCGACCCGGCGGCCAACGATGTGCAGGTGTTGCCACGGCAGCGGCTTTTCCCGGCAGATGCGCGCTTTGTGCGCATCGAGGGCGGGGATCATCACCAATTCGGCTCTTATGCCATCCAGCCAGAGGATCACCACGCGACCATCAGTCGTGAGGCGCAGCACCAACAAATCCTTGCAGCGACGCTCGACGTGCTGCGCCGGGCTGCAGGTGAGGAATGAAGCCTAGCATACAGGCGCAACTCGCGCGCAGATTCCTTCGGCGACAGATGGCCGGCTGGGCAGAAGGCCCGATTGCGCAACAGCGTGAGCGGCAGGCCGCAACGGGCCGCTTTATGCGCCTGCCCAAGACCGCGCAGTATCAGCCGGTGGAGGTGGATGGGCTGCCCGCCGAGTGGATTACCACCCCGGCGGCGACAGCGGGCGCGCTCCTGTACCTGCACGGCGGCGCGTACTGCCTGGGATCGGTAGCGATCCAACGCGAACTGATCGCCCGGCTGGCCGACGCCACGCGCTGCCGGGCGTTGGCGATTGATTATCGCCTTGCGCCTGAGCATCCCTTTCCGGCGGCGCTGGAAGATGCCACTGCCGCCTATCGCTGGCTGCTGGCGCAAGGTCACGCGCCTGAAGAGATTGTGCTCGCCGGAGATTCCGCCGGGGGCGGGCTGGCTGTTGCTGCGCTCATCGCCTTGCGCGATGCAGGAACGCCGCTCCCCGCCGCTGCGCTGTGCTTTTCGCCCTGGTTCGACCTGACCCTGAGCGGGGATTCCATCCAAACGCAAGCCGCTGCCGACCCGGTGCTGGATGCTGCCAGTCTGAGCCGCTACGCCCGCGCCTACGCCGCCGCTGCGCCGCTGGAGCATCCGCTGATCTCGCCGCTCTACGCGGACTTGCGCGGCCTCCCGCCGCTGCTGATCCAGGCAGGGACTGCAGAAATTCTATTGGATGACGCTACTCGCCTGACGACAGCCGCCCGCGAAGCCGGGGTTGCGGTCACGTTGCAGGTTTGGGAAGGGTTGTTTCATGTCTTCCAGATGGCGCCCTTTCTGCCGGAAACGCGGGAAGCGTTAGCCAATGTTGCCACATTCGTGGCTGCGCGCCGGGAGCACACGGTTACAGCCGGCCACGAATCTTCACAAGAGCGTAGAGAGCAGTGAGCAGAACAGCGTTCGCCGTGCTCATCACTCCTCTCGGCTCACTTGTTGCTATATTTTCAAGGTAGGTGAAACCCATGAAATCTATACGTCTTTTTTCCACCGTCAAAGACAGCGACTTGCGCCTGACCGAGCAAGCGCTGCCATCTGCCGCTTCACAGCCTGAGCCGGTTATTGCGCTCGATCCAGATACACAGTACCAGGAAATCATCGGCTTCGGTGGAGCGTTCACCGAGGCGGCGGCAGTGACGCTGCACAAATTGCCGCCGGAAAAGCAGGCGGAGCTGCTGCGCGCCTATTTCGATCCCGTTGCCGGGCATGGCTACACGCTCTGCCGCACCCACATCAACAGCTGCGATTTCTCGCTGGGCAACTACGCCTACGCCGAGGTTCCAGGCGATGTGGCGCTGGAGCATTTCTCCATCGAACGTGACCAGCAGGCGTTGCTGCCCATGATCCAGGCTGCGCGCGCCATCGCCGGGGATGCGCTCAAGCTGCTCGCCTCGCCGTGGAGTCCGCCCGCGTGGATGAAGACCAACGGCGAGATGAATCACGGCGGGCAGCTCAAGCCGGAGCACCGGGACGTTTGGGCCGCGTATTACTGCCGCTACATCCAGGC
>CAZDSF010000138.1:0-4534 GCA_964508025.1 uncultured Anaerolineales bacterium | reverse complement strand
TTCTTAGAATTGGCTCATAGAGATCAACTTGCCGATTCTGTTATTTTGTGTTATGCTATTTAAGCAAAAAGGTAATTATGGTAACACAAAATAACAACAAAACCACCGGATTGGGGTCTAAGTCGGCCACCTTGCTCACCACGCTGGCGGGCGATGGGCGGAACATTTTCACCACCGCCGAAGCGCACGCGCTCCTGGGCGGCTCGCGGACGGCCACCTACAAGCTGCTGCACGATCTGGTGCAGGGCGGTTGGCTGCACGCGCTGGATAAGGGGCGCTATCTCATCGTCCCTTTGGAAGCCGGCCCAGAGCGGCGCTTCACCCTCCACGAATTTCGCCTGGCGCAACACCTCGCCCCTGAAGGCTACATCGCCTATTGGACGGCCATGCACCATCACGGCCTCACCGAGCAGATTCCGCGCGACGTATGGATTGTCGCGCCCCGCCGCCGCCAGCCGATCACCTTGCTGGGCGTCACCTACACCTTCATCGCTCTGCACCCCCGCAAGCGTTTCGGCCTCCAGACCGTGTGGATCGAAGGTCAGCCGGTCGCCATCGCCGATCTGGAAAAGAGCGTGGTAGATGCGCTCGATCATCCCGAATACTGCGGCGGCATCACCGAGACGGCCAAGGCGCTGACTGTTGCCATCCAAGAGCGGGGCGCAGACCTGACGCGGCTTTCCGAGTATGCGTTGCGGATGGAGAACGGCGCACTGCTCAAGCGGCTGGGCTATCTAGCGGAGCGCCTCGGATTGCCAGTGGGCGATTACACCGCAACCTGGCGGGCCGCGCTGACGGGCGGGCGGGCGCTGCTCGATCCGGGTCGTCCCGCCGCTGGCCCGGTCAATGCGCGCTGGCGGCTCCGCATCAACGTCTCCGAGGCGGAAATTGCCGGCTGGCAGGAGGATTAGATGATTCCCAGAGCAGAACTACAACGCCTGGCGGCGCAAGCCGGGGTGCGCGTGGAACTTCAGGAACGCGATTATGTGTTGGGCTGTTTTCTGTTGGCCCTGGCCCGGACACCCGCGTTGGCTGAGCTATTAGCCTTCAAAGGCGGCACCGCGCTGCGCAAAATCTACTTTCCCGCGTTCCGCTTTTCTGAAGACCTGGATTTCACCCTGTTGCAACCACTGACTGCAACAGCGCTACAAACGCAAGTGGAAGCAGTTTGCCAGCGCGTGGCCGCCGATTTTGGCGTCCCCATGCACATCGCCCTCTGGAAACAAAGCCGCGACCTGCCCGGCGAAGAAGCCTATCGGGCGCGGATCGGTTACATCGGGCCATTGGGCCAACCCGGGGCCGATCCGGCGCGTATCACACTCGACCTGACCTGTTACGAGACCGTTATCCTGCCGGCTGACCCGCGTCCCATCCTGCATCCCTATTCCGACGCGCCGCCCGCCACGCTCGCAGTCCGCACCTATTGCCTGGAAGAGATGTTATCTGAGAAGCTCCGCGCCCTGCTGCGGCGGAGCTATCCCCGCGACCTGTACGATGTCTGGTACTTGCTGACCGTGCAGCGCGCGCAGTTGGATCGCGCCCGGTTCCGGCGCGTCGTTACTGCCAAGTTCCAGCACAAGGGCTATACGCTGGATAGCGTGGATAGTTTGTTGCGCCTGGCGCGGCGTCCGGGGATGGATGTGGCCTGGGGGCGTTCTGTGGGCCACCTCGCACCAGAACCGCACACCTACACCGAGGTGCTGGCTGCGCTGGAAACCCTGTTGCAGGAGTGGTTGGAGCTATGAGCGTGTCGCCCGCGGATTGGACGACCGCTGTGTTGAAGCGCCTGGCGCTCCACCCGGCGGCGCGGCTCACCCTCGCGCTCGATCCCGACGGCTTGCTGCTCGATGAAACGCTACAAACCGCCATCGCTGCCCAAAACGTGGGGCTGCTCACCTACACGCCGGAGCGCTTCGCCGATTTTCGCTACACCTATGAAGCCGACTACCGCGAGCGCTGGACGGCTGGCGCAACGTCGCGCCTCCTGGTGCGCGTCGCCGCTGCCGATTCCAACGCCTGCCCCTACGATCTGCTAGTCGAGGCCGGAGGCCGCGAAGCCGCGCGCGCCCTGGCACTCTATCACTTCTTCCCGCACCTGGCCTATCCCGTCTTGCGCGAGCTGGCGCAAGATGACCGCGCCGCCTTACCGCTACTACACGCCGCCTACTGCGCTCATCCGCCGCAACAACGCCTGGGGGCGCAACACTCGCGGCGCTACCTGCTGGAAACCGTCTACCGCATCACGCCCGAAAGCGTATACGAGCCGGTAGACCTGGTGCGCTACCTGCTGCGCCGTCACCGACAAGGGCAGACGCCGCCGCCCGCCTGCGACGCGCTGCTGTTGGAAGCGTGGCAATCCCGTCCCGCCTTTGCCGCGTTGCCGTTGGCCGATCTGCTCCACGATGCCAACGCGCTCTATCGCCTGCTGGCAACGGCTTGGCCCGCGTACCTCGCGCGACTGGGCCTGCCCATCGTTGCCTCGCCGGACGCGCCTGAGTTGACCCTCTTCGATGACCGCGACATCCAGGCGTATCTGGATACGCTCTTTTTGGAAGGGCAGCTGCCCCCAGCCCGGCTGCGCGAGCCGGCGGCGGTCTATGGCTGGGTGCAGGCCGGCGTGTTCTTCGACCAGAACGCCTACGACCGCGAACGCTGCCTGCGCCTGCAAGCCGAACTCGCCGAGGCGCTGCCCGAACCCACAGCCAGCTATCGCGCCTGGCAGCGCTTCGCGCCGCGCTGGGCCGAAGCGCTGCGGCTGATAGAGCGCGCCGCCCTGAGCGCTGCCGAGTCCGCGCAGTTCACCGCCTTGCACGAGACGGTCGAGGCGCGCTTTGCTGCTTGGTTGAGCGCGCACTATGCCCCGCTCGCCACGCTCCCGCCGATTCCCACGCCGGTCTTGGGGCATCACCTGGCGGAAGCGCTGGCTTACCAGCTGCGGAGCGGCGCGTGTAAGCGCCTCGCTCTGCTCGTGCTGGACGGCCTGGCCTGGGATCAATGGCTGGTCTTGCGCGACGCACTGGCCCTCAAGCCGCAGGCCGAAGACAGCCTCTTCGCCTGGCTGCCCACGCTCACCGCCATCTCACGGCAAGCTTTGCTGGCGGGCCTGCCGCCCTACGCCTTTGGCGATACCTGGCAGCGCACCGATGTCGAAGCGCGCCGCTGGCAAGCTTTCTGGGCCGGGCAGGGTATGGCAAGCGCACCTTATCTCCATAACCCTACGCAGGAGACGTGGCAATCCACACTGAGCGATCCCCGAATCCAGGCGGCGGCCCTAGTCTTGACCCAGGTGGACAAAATGGCGCATGGCAACCAATTGGGCGCAGCCGGGCTGCGGCAACAAGTCGCGCAGTGGGCAGAACAGGGCTTGCTGGCGGCGCTCCTGGCGGATTTGCAAGCAGCCGGGTTCGCCGTCTGGCTCACCGCCGATCACGGCCACCTCGAAGCTACCGGCATCGGCGCGCCCCAGGAGGGCGTCCTCGTGGAAACGCGCGGGCAGCGCGTGCGGATCTACCGCAATGCGGAATTTCTGCGCCGGGCGCATGAGCAAGTCCCAGAAGCTATCGCCTGGACCCCCGCCGGTCTGCCGGAAGACCTGTGCCTGCTCTTTGCGCCGGGCCGCGCGGCCTTCCTCCGGCGCGGCGAGACCGCGCTCTGTCACGGTGGAATGGCGTTGGAAGAAGTGATCGTGCCGCTGGTGCGGCTATTTTGACGAGAGTGAGAGGAACCATGCCCGAACAAGTAGGATTCGACCGTAAACTCAAGCGCGCCTGGCTGGATTGGACCGTCGAGGCGTTACTGGCAGAGCCGGAATCGGAAGCCGTTCATGCAGCGTTGCATGATGCGTTGCGAGAGGAAATTCCAGCCGATGAATCGCGTCGAAAAGCCATCACCTTGCTCACCGGCATCTGGCTCCGCGTACCCGCGCCATTGGAACGTCCCCGCGATGCAGCCCTGGCGCTCTGGCCGGAACTGGCGACCGAAGACCGGTTAGCCTTGCATTGGGGGATGTCCCTGCTCACCTACCCCTTCTTCCGCGACGTAGTCGCCCAAGCGGGGCGCCTGCGACGCTTGCAAGACACCTTCACTACCGCCCAACTGCGTCACGATGTCGTTGCACGCTGGGGCGAGCGCGCCATCGTGCGCTTCTCCGCGCCGCGCATCCTGCTCTCGCTGGAGGAGTGGGGCGTCGTAGAACTGGTCGAGCGGCAGGCCGTCTATCGCGCCCTGCCGCCGCGCCCATTGGAGCACAAAGCGCTGTGCCTGTGGCTTCTCGAAGCCGCCCTGCGCAGCGCCTCCGCTGATGCCTTGCCCCTGTACGACCTCCTGCACCTGCCCCAGCTGTTCCCCTTCAAGGCGCACATCACGCCGGGTGAGTTGCATCAATCCCCGCGCTTTGCGTTCTTGCGCGAAGGCAGCAATGTGGAGCTGGTCATATTGGCGAATGGGTATACGAAAAGATAACTATGATTATGTGTTGACATTTTACCCAAAACCCCGTAAAATGAGGCTAAAGCAGCCGTTTTACGGGGTTTTT
>CAZDSF010000137.1:0-5127 GCA_964508025.1 uncultured Anaerolineales bacterium | reverse complement strand
GCGTCATCACCGTGGAAGAGTCCAAGGGTCTGGCTTTCGAGACCGAGTACGTCGAGGGTATGCAGTTCGACCGTGGGTACATCAGCCCCTACTTCATCACCGCTCCTGAGACGATGGAATCCGTGATCGAGGATGCCTATATCCTCATCCATGACAAGAAGATCTCCGCGGCGCAGGATTTGGTGCCGATTCTGGAGAAGCTGGTGCAGAAGGGCATTCGCAACCTCGTCATCATTGCCGAGGATGTGGACGGCGAGGCGCTGGCGACCCTGGTCGTCAACAAGCTGCGCGGTCTGCTGAACGCGCTGGCGATCAAGGCTCCTGGCTTTGGCGACCGCCGCAAGGCTATGCTGCAGGATATCGCGGTGCTCACCGGTGGGCGCGTCATCACCGAGGAAGAGGGCCGCAAGCTGGATAGCACCATGCTCACCGATCTGGGTCGCGCGGATAAGGTCATCGCCACCAAGGATGAGACCACCATCGTGGGTGGGCGCGGCGACGATGCGCAGATTCGCGGGCGCGTTGAGCAGATCAAGATCGAGATGGAGCACTCTACCTCCGATTATGACCGCGAGAAGCTGCAGGAGCGGCTGGCGAAGCTGGCGGGCGGCGTGGCGATCATCCGCGTGGGCGCTGCGACCGAGACCGAGCTGAAGGAAAAGAAGCACCGCGTCGAGGATGCGCTGAGCGCGACCCGCGCAGCGGTGGAAGAGGGCATCGTCCCCGGCGGCGGCGTGGCGCTGATCAATGCGATGGGCGCAATCGCCGAGCTGAAGATGGATTATCCCGATGAGCAGACGGGCGTCACCATCCTGCGCAAGGCGCTGGAACTGCCGCTCCGCAAGATTGCCGAGAACGCTGGCATGGATGGCGCGGTCATTCTGGCCGATGTGCGCCGCCAGCAGGCTGAGGCTGACAGCAAGCTCATTGGCTATGATGTGATGAGCGGCGAGTTCCGCGATATGCTGAAGGCCGGCATCATTGATCCCGCCAAGGTCACGAAGGGTGCGCTGCTCAATGCGGCGTCCGTCGCGGCGATGGTGCTGAGCACCGAGGCGTTGATCACCGACATTCCCGAACCCGAGAAGCCCATGCCCGGCGGCGGCGGCCCCGGCGGGATGGGGATGGATTACTAAACCGCTCCCTGTCGCAAAAGCACACCCCCGATCCATTGGATCGGGGGTGTATTGTTTTTCAGGATGTTGCCTATTCTGGATCGTCATCTGGAAGAAGCACTAGACGGAAGTCAGACGGCAGCCGATCCAGCAACCTTGGTTGCTCCAGAATAAACCGCATTACTAAGGCGACTAAATCCAGGTTGCGTTCAGCTAAGTCTTTCATTGCAGCTGCTCCTTGAATCTCGCACAATAATATCGGAAGTTCGTTCGTAGATCATCTTGTGCGTAAGTCGGGACTTGATTGATCTCGCTGCGCTAAGGCCTGATAGCCTTTGGGGGTGACGATCCACAGCCGTGAGCCGGCGCTCGCCGGGCCGCAAGCGGATTGGAGCGCGCAGCTATCGCAGCCAGAGACGCATTGCGCCGCCTCGCTCAAGTAGCCGAGGCGCGTCAGTTCTTCGGCCATTTGCTGTACCAACGCCGGTGTTATGCCCAGCAAGCGAGCGAGCGCCTCCAGGCTTTGCGTGCTGCGGTTCTGGGCTAATTCACGTAATACGGACCAAAGCATGGCATACTCCCTCTATAACGTTCTGGACGGTTGACCGGAGACCGTAGACCGATGACCGGGATTGTGGTTGCGGGTTCGGTCGTCCGTCATCGCTCGTCTGTCAGAAAGCATCAGAGTCCCCACACCAGAGCTGCGAGCCGGTATGCGCCAATGCCCGCACCGAACGAGAGGGCGGTGAGCAATGCCAGCCCCAGCAGCATCCAGCGGGCGCCCGCCTCTTGCTTGATGACGGCAACAGTGGCGACGCACGGGATGAAGAGCATCTGCACGACGAGGTAGCCCAACGCGGCGGCGGGCGACATCACCAGCGGCAGCGCGCTCTGGAAATCGCCGTAGAGGATGCCGAGCGTGGCGATGGTGTTCTCTTTGGCGACGAAACTGGTGAGCAACGCCACCATCATCGGCCAGGGGACGCCCAACGCCTGCCCCACTGGCTCCAGCCAACGGCCCACGCCCGCAAGATAGCTAGTTGTCACCACGCCATCGGGGAAGTACGAAAGCGCCCACACGATGACGGAGACGCCTAGGATGATGGTCCCTGCTTTTTGCAGGAAGGCGACGAGATTGCGCCACACGTAGAGGCCCACGGTGCGCGCGTTGGGCAGGTGGTAGAGCGGCAGTTCCATGATGAAGGCGACTTGTTCACCTTTGAGGATGACGCGGTGCAGCAACAGGCCCACCACGAAGACCGCGAGCAGGTTGAACGCGACCAGGCCCCATGAGACCCATGTTGCGCCGCGTCCGAAGAAGACCGGGGTGAGCACGGCGATCACGGCGAGCCGGGCCGTACACGGAATTAGCGGCGCGAGCAGGATGGTGAGCAGGCGCGCGCGCTTCGTCTCAATGATGCGGCTGCCCAGCACGGAGGGGACGTTGCAGCCGAAGCCCAGCAGCAGCGGTACGAAGCTCTTCCCGTGTAAGCCGATGGTGTGCATGACCTGATCCGTGAGGTAGGCAATGCGGGCCATGTAGCCGGTATCTTCCAGCAGCGCCAGCGCGGTGAAGAAGATGAGCAGGATGGGCAGGAAGGTGACGACCATACCCGCGCCGCCGATGACGCCATCGGCGAGCAGCGCGGCGAGCCATTCTGGTGCAAAAGCCAGGGCGCCGCCGACGCTCTCGGCGAGTAGACCGAGTAGCTCATCCAGCCATTCCTGCAACGGTGTTCCCAAAGCGTAAGTCACGAAGAACACCCCGCCCAGCACCGCCAGCAACACCAGCGTTCCCCAGAAGGGGTGGGTGAGCACCGTATCGAGGCGGGCGGTGAGGCCCACTTGCCCCAGGCGCGGGCGCACGACAGCAGCGCGGATCATGCGCTCGATCCATTCGTAGCGCGCTCCGGCGATATCGAGGATGGCGTCTTCGTGTTGGTGCAACAGCGCGTGCGCCTCATCCCAGAGCGCGGGCGGCAGGTGGGCCTGCATCAGCGCGGTGATCTCGTCATCGCCTTCCAGCAGCTTGAGCGCGATCCATTCCGCCGGATAGGGTTGGGGCGCGTGCGGCGCGATGAGGGTGAGCAGCTGGCTGAGCACGCGCGCGTGGTCGCTGCGGATGGTGGGTTGTTTGGGCTGATAGGGCGTCTCGCCGGCGAGCAATTGCCGCACGGCTTCCAGCAGTTCGGGAAACCCCTGCCCGTGCGCGGCGGACATTGGCACGACGGGAATGCCCAGCGCGGCTTGCAGGACTTCTGGTTCGACGTGAATGCCCTCTTGTGCGGCGACATCAATCATATTGAGCGCCAGAATGACAGGCGCCGGCAGCAGGAGCAGCTCGGCGAGCAGGTAGAGGCTGCGTTCCAGGACGGCGGCATCCACCACGGCGATGACGACATCGGGGCGCTCGCGCACGATGAAGTCGCGCGCCACGCGCTCTTCCTCGGAGTTGGCGGTGAGGCTGTACGTGCCGGGAAGGTCAATCAGCGTGAAGGGGCTATCTCCTTGCGCGCAGAGACCGGATTTGCGCTCAACCGTTTTGCCGGGCCAGTTGCCCACGTGCTGGTTGAGTCCCGTGAGCATGTTGAAAATGGTGGATTTGCCGACGTTCGGCTGCCCTGCCAGGGCGATGACGACGGGCGCGGTGCAGGTATCCTCTTGGAGGGGTGTTGACCGGTGATGGCTATGCGCTACCATGGGGCACCTGCTGTTTGAGGATGAATACATGCGCCGCTTCGCCGCGTCCGAGCGCCACCCGCGCGCCGCGAATGGCGACGATGAGCGGGCCGGAGCCGCCGTTGCGCACCACGGTCAGCGGCGCGCCGGGCGTGAAGCCCAGCGCCGCCAGCCGGGAGATGAACCCGCGGCCCCCATGCAGGGCGCGGACGATGCCTTCTTGACCTGGTTGAAGATCGGATAAGGGTGTCATAAATAACCTCGTTGGATTGGGATTTTAGATGGGCGCTGCCCAGATTGTAGCGCTGATGGCGGTGGGTAATGTCACCACGCGCGCATCGCGCAAGGATACGACGGTTTGTTCCTGGGTCTGCTCCAGCACGTGCAGGTGGGTGTGCAGACCAATCTGTAACGCATCGAGTTTGTGCAGCGCGTCCGGTTGTTCGGGGAAGACGCGAACGATGGTGCAAGCTGCTCCTGGGGCAAGCGTATTCAGCGGCGCGCCGCTCGTTTCGTGTGCGGAAGGCGGAATCGGGCCGCCGTGAGGGCACGCTTCCGGTTCGCCGAGCAACGCGGCGAGGCGTTCGGTCACGATTTCTGGCGCGGCGTGCTCGAGCTGTTCGGCGATGGCGTGCGCTTCATCCCAGGGCAGCTGGAGCATATCCGTGAGGAAGCGTTCCCACAGGCGATGGCGGCGCACCAGGGCCGCGGCGATGTGCTCGCCTTCGGGCGTCAGCGTCACCCCTCGATACGGATGGTAGCTGATGAGCGCGTGCTGGGCCAGCTTTTGCACCATCTCGTGGACCGACATACGGGAAAAGTTGAAGTGCTCCTGCAGTTGCGAGAGCGGCAGGGGGATCTCTGGCGCTTCGCGGAGACGATACACCGCGCCGAGATAATCTTCGATCGTAGCTGTAGCTTTGAGCACGAGAATTTCCTCGATCCCGAAATTGTAAGGTATACCTTACCTTACTTGATTATAACATCAGTCGTGGAGGTGTCAATGCAAAGGATCACGGAATTGCTGGACAAAGCTCCGATTAGTGGCATAATCTCTTTGACATGTGCGGTAGTCGTAGAGGATTTGTCCGCCAGGGGTCAGGAGGGCTGGATATGGAGTCTGCTCGTGTTGTTCATTATCTGGAGCTGCTGGACATTCGCTCTCGTGCGGCTCGTCGAGATGCCCGTATAAGCGGTGCAGTGTTTCTGATTTCCCTGCTTTCGTTCTTTGCCTTGGGGATGACAGGCCGCTTGCCCGAGCTGGGAATTTGGGTCTTTTCCGCGATGCTGGTGGCGTTCGGTTTCTCTTTCGTATTGACCAGTGCGCGGCTCG
>CAZDSF010000136.1:0-5233 GCA_964508025.1 uncultured Anaerolineales bacterium | reverse complement strand
CGCATTCCGAGACGCGCAGGCCCGTGTAGAGGAGCAGGTTGAGCAGCGCCTCATCGCGGAGCGCATCTACCAGGGTGGGTAAGGTATCGTCGCCTGCCTTAGCCTGCGCCAGCTGCCGTTGCGCCGCCGCCTCCCGTTGCAGGCGATACACCTCCTGCGCCGTGAGCGCTTTTGGCGAGCGCGCATCTTGCTTGACGCCCCTGACGCTCTGCACGGGGTTGGCGCTGGCGTGCCCGGCGGCGATCGCCCAGGCGAAGAACGCGCGCAGTGCGGCCAGGCGGCGGTTCACTCCCGCGGGCTTGCGGTCCGCATCCTCCAGGGCGTCGCGGTACTTTTGGATGTCGAAGGTGGTGACCTCAACGGGCGTCACGGCTTTGCCCAGTTGCGCCTCCAGCCAGGCGAGGAACGCAGCAACGTCGCTCTGATACGCCGCGATGGTGTGCGCGCTCCGATCTTGCGCGCGCAGGTGGGTCACGAAATCGGCCAGATAGTCGGTCATGGGTGCCTCCGGGAAAGGATGTCTCTATGGCCCATTGTACCGGCAGATTGTGGAAAAGTCAACGCATAACGTATCTACGATTCGTGTGCGCCCTTTTCATCATCATCTCAATCTCATTCAGGAGGACAAGTGACTATGCCAAGATACTCACATCGTTCGTCCAGCCGCAGCAAGCGGAGCGCGGTCGATATAGCCACGCTGTTGGCGGAGATCGGCCCTCTGTCCCAATGGCTGCCCGTGCTGGAAACCCTGCTACCCACCGGTGTCGCCGATACGCAGCAGCTCCAACAAGCCAGTGGCCTCTCGCGCGATCAGGTCAATTGCCTGGTCAAGCGCTTCGATACACTGGCCCCCGACGCTATTCTCACGCGCATCCAGGAAAGCATCCCGCGTCGCCCAGGGCGACGCGGCGGCAGCCCCATCATTACAAGCTGGGCGAGGTCGGCGCAGCGCTCCTGCAAGAGAACGGTTATCCCGACGCGCACGCCTGCGGCCTGGAAAAGAGCACGCCCATCGCCCACGCGCGCAGCGTCCTCGATGTGCGCCTGACCGCCCTCGCCGCAGGCCTATCGGTGCAGACCGAAAAGGAGCTGCCCTATGGCGACGATCAGGCGCTCCGCCCCGACAATCTGGTGACGCTACCCGAAGGTCGGCTCGCGCTCTTCGAGACCGAGCAAGATGCCAACATGAGCCTGCTGCGCCGGGTCCACAACAGTTTGCGGTGCAAGGTCGCCTTCTTCACCAGCGATGCCGGTAAATCCGTCTCGCCCATCATTCGCGTGCTCATCAACCTGCCACTTGGCCCCCTATGGGATATCACCGTCAGTGTGTGGGAACGCGCCGCGGCCATCGTCGCCGACGAACGCAACGGACGACTGCCCTTCCAGATCGTCGCTCTGCCCTTGACGGATTTCCTTGATACGCCCGATTGGATCACAGCACCCGACGCGCGTTGGGAGTCGCTGTTCGATCCGGCACAAACCAAGAGCTTTGGCCGACAAGCACAAAAAGACAGTGCTCCAGGGACCCAGGATAATGCCGCACCGGTCACCACAGCCAAGCCGACCGCCCAAAGGCGCGCCAGGCTGCCCGAAGCCCTGAAACGGCGCACCGCCAGTGACGACCGGCGTGTGATGGAGGCTTACTACCAGCACGTCATCGAGCTAGGCCCTGCCCTGGCCTACACAGCCGCCCAGCCACAACCCGACCGGGCCTTCTTCGAGGTGATGCGGGTGATCTACGCCGTCTCGTACCCTGAGGATGTCACGCCCTGGCAACTGTCGCTCTATCCCCATGCGTCCATCTATCTACTGCGCAAGTATCTGGAGCTACATCCAATCCTGTGCATGGCGCTCAAAAAAGCCATCGAGGGGCGCACGAGCCGTACGACCTGGAATCCAACCATGGTCATGCACAAGATGCAAGATGTGATCGATGTCTTTCTTGGCTACCACGGCTTCACGAATTCGGGAGGGCTGCGCGCCTATCCGACGAGCAACTACAACCGTCCCGAGCTAGCCGGGGATTTCAAGGTTGCAGTGAGCCTGCACCCGGAGATGCTGCCAGGTCACGAGAACAAAACGTACTTTGCCCGCGACTTCACCGAGCCGACAGAACGGGCGCTGGCCTGGGCGCTCTTCGCCCACAGTCCGGACATTGGGCTGAAGCTGAAAGGGGAGTATCCGGCGTTTTGGTAGAAAGGTTGGGCCGGGGTCTGATGACCTCGGCCCAGCACAAAATCATCTTCACGTGATCAGTGCTGTATTGGCAAGCGAAAGCGAGTAGAAATGGACTTCTCTAAAACAATGCCCTCGCCACCGGCAAGATCAAGGGCGTGGCGGGCGAGAAGTTCACGGCCGGCCGGATGGGCAAGTATACCATCCGGGAAAATGCTGACCTGGGCGTCAATGTCCTGCTGGGGCTGCTCTTCATCTACAACACGGAGAACATTGACCAGTTCAACTGGTAAGCCATAAGGGTTCGCCGTCAATGAAAATAGAGCGGCAATCAGGCAACACAACGGCCCACCGAAATCTCGGTGGGCCGTTTTTTCCCTTCTGCGGTTTGATATTGGCTAAATCTTTCGATACACAGCTTCAATTTCTGCGATTGCCATCGCGCGCTGCTCCGAGTTGTGCGCGATGATGGACAGATAGACGAGCGTCTGCGCCACCTGCCAGGTGCGCACCAGCGTGTCATTGGCTGGCGCCTCGGCGGTATACCCGTCCCACAACGCACACCGATCCGCCGGCGCAGGCCACCGACGCAAATCCAACACTGGGTGGCTGATATAGGCATCGCCAAAGTCAATCAGACCGACAAACCGCCCGGTCTGCGGGTCTACAAAGACATGCTCCGGGCCAGGATTGCTGTGCAAAGCGACACACACCTCGCCATCGGGCAGCGCCCGCATAGCGCGCCGGGCGATCTCCACCGGCGGGACGTCCAGCGGCCAGGGCTGCGCCGATTGGGCGATAGCGTCCAGCGCGTCATCGAACAGATTGCCAAAGCGCCAGGCCACGTCTACCGGGGAATGATCACCGGGAAACAGGCGACTTTGCACAAAAGGCAGTTGGGGCAAGTCGTGGATGCGGCGTAAGGTGCGGCCCAGTTCAAACAACGCCTGCTGGCGCGCCGCGCCGGCCGGATTCACTGCTCTGAACGCTGCACCGGGCATGCGCGTCATCAGCGTGTATTCGACGCCGTCCTCTTGTCCATAACCCACCACCCGCGGCACCGAAATGTCTGGCGCTCCTTCCAGTTGCTGCAAAAAGAACACCTCGCGCTTTTGGCTGGTGCGTGGGCGCAGGCGATGGGGCCGCTGCGTCTTGAAAATCAAAGCTTCATCAATGGCATACGTGCGCGCTTCTCCCCCGCTCTCATCTATGCCGGTCACAACGCCGGCTTGTGGCGCGTGACGGCGCGCGAGCGCCAAAACTACCGCCTGATCCAGCACACGATCAGGGACATCCGGTTGGAAAAAATAATCTTTAGGCATCGTGTCAATTCATCCTTTTTGAGTTAACAGTGAATTATCCCCCGGCTTGCCAATCCCAGCCGGCCTCTTCCAGTTCGACCAGGGCAGCAAAGCGCCCCCCGCGCCGGATCAATTCCTCCGGCGCGCCCTGCTCGACGATGCGCCCAGCCTCGAGGACGATCACCCGGTCGGCTTCGCGCGCGGTGGACAGACGATGCGCCACCGTGATGGCCGCCCGCTGCCGCCCGGCGTCTCCCTGGATAGCCGCCCGCAACGCCGCGCGGAACTCCGCCTCGCTGGCATTGTCCACCGCCGCCGTGGCTTCGTCCAACAGGAGCACCGCCGGGTCCCACACCAACGCCCGCGCGAGCGAGAGCAACTGCTGCTGTCCTTCGGAAAGCTGCATCCCCTGACCGCGTCCCACGCCGCTTAACGGCGTCTCATAGCCCTGGGGCAGCGCGGCGATCAGCCGCTCCAACCCGGCGATCTGCACAGCGCTCTCGACCGCCGAGCGCGCCGCGGTTGGATCATCGAGGGTCAGGTTATCCCAAACCGTACCGGCGAACAACTGCACCGCCTGCGGTACCACCCCCACCACGCTCCGCCGCTGCGCGTCAGATAGGCGGCGCGGATCCAGCCCGGCCACCCGCACCTCCCCGGCCCAGGGCGCATACAGCCCGCCGAGTAAGTGGACCAGGCTGCTTTTGCCGGCCCCCGTACGTCCTACCAGCGCCACATGCTCGCCGCCCCGCACCGATAGCGTGATTTCGCGCAGCACCGGGCGGTCGGCCAGATA
The DNA here is from genome assembly GCA_964508025.1 of uncultured Anaerolineales bacterium. Taxonomy (GTDB): domain Bacteria; phylum Chloroflexota; class Anaerolineae; order B4-G1; family SLSP01; genus JAAZNO01. The sequence goes on along the minus strand of CAZDSF010000136.1, from coordinate 961 downwards.
ACCAAAGGTCACATCGCGCAATTCCACGGTCGCCCCGTCATCCGCCGCCGCCGCGCCGGTTTCTGCTGGCGTCGCCTCCGCCGGGATTTGCAGCACTTGCACGATGCGCTCGATGCCCGACAGCGCGCTCTGCACCGTCTGCCAGTCTTCCCCCAGATTGCGCACTGGGTCAAAGAAGCGTTGGAAGAGCCAGATGAAGGCGATGATGACGCCCAGCGAAAGCCCCCACGCCTGGCCCAGGCCGCCCGTCCCGCCCCACAGCAGCAGCGCCACGCACAACGCCACCAGCACCGTCAGCGACGGGGTATAGTACATGTTGTACGACTCGGAGCGCCAAAAAGCGGCCACCGTGTCGCGCAGGGCGCGCCGGAAACGGGTCAGCAGGGACTCTTCGCGGCCGCTGGCGCGCACTACCTCCACGCCCGACAGTGTTTCTTGCAGGTAGACGTTGAGCAGACCGATGGCCTTGCGTCGTTCGCGCTCAGCATCGCGGATATGAATCTGGAAAAAGCGCGTCGCCAGGGCCAGCGGGGGCAGCAGCAACAGCGCCAACAGAGCCAGGCGCGGGCTGAGCGAGACCATCGCCGCGAACGCGGTGAGCAACTGCGCCAGGCGCAGCAGCAGGCTGGCGACGCCGGTGCTGAACAAGGTGTCCACCGTCTCCACATCGGCGGTACAGCGGCTGATCACGTCGCCCAACGGCGTGCGGTCGTAATAGTCGAGGGGAAGGCGCTGCAAGTGGGCAAACAGGTCCACGCGTAACGTGCGCAGCGCGTGCTGCGCCACCCAGGCGGTCAGATAGGAGATGCCAAAATTCATAGCCTCGGCCAGTACGGTCGCCGCCAGATAAACCAGGGCCAGGGTCAGGATACCGGCCGGCAGCCCCGGCGTCAGATGTTCGTCCACGATGCGTTGTAGTAACAGCGGGGGGATGACGGCCAGGGCCTCGAACAGGAGCACG
>CAZDSF010000135.1:0-5276 GCA_964508025.1 uncultured Anaerolineales bacterium | reverse complement strand
GCCGCAGCGGCACAAGCCCGCTCCACTAGCCCAGGAACCACCCCGGACAATCCGTCCACTGTCGCCCTCCTCATCCTCCCGCCCATCATCAGGCCAATAGGGATATTTTAAACCAGATTTTGTACGGCACCACTCCCACACCTGGCCCACCATATCGGCCACGTCGTAGGGGAAGCCCTCGGTGGGATACTGGCCCACCGGCGTCGTTTTACCGGGACCGCTCTCCTTGTTGTTGCAACGGCTGGCGTCCCAGGTGTTGCCCCAGGGATAGCGCCGGCCATCCGCGCCCCGCGCGGCCTTCTCCCACTCGGCTTCGGTGGGCAGGCGGTAGGGCTTGCCGCTCTTGGCTGTGAGCCAGCGGCAATACGCGAGCGCCTCATACCACGAGACGCCCACCACGGGCTGCTCGGAACCATTCCATTTATCATCTTTCCAATAACGCGGTTCGGTCCAGCCATTCTTTTCCTTCTGCGTCCAACCCGCCTTCGTCCAGTAATCGCGCACCGTATAGCCGCCATCTTCGATGAAGCGCGCGAACTCGGCGTTGGTGATGGGGTAACGCGAGATGGCGTAGGTCTCCAGATCTACCTCGTGCTGGGGAGTCTCAAGTTCAACCCACTCGCGCGGAGCGTCCTTGTATTCCGCCCGTGCCAATTTGAAGAGCTCCTCCACCTCCCGTTCCGGTGAGCCCATCAAGAACTTCCCGGCGGGGATTGTCACCAGTTGTGGCTCGAAGGGCAAGTGCGCCGCTGCCTGTGTCACCGCCGGCTCGGCCACCGCGCTGCGGGTAAGGTAGATGTACTCGCGCACGCCCGCCGCCGAGAGATCTACGAAATTCGCCTCCGGCTCATTCTCAGCGGTGCAGGTGAGCAGGTCGCGCAACAGGCTCAGGCCCAGGAATTCCTGCAAGGGCCCTGCCGAGATTTCGGATGCGCCCTCTGCTTCCGGCGCGCGTACCGCTTTGACCACGCCGCCTTGTGGTTGCTCCAACGCCTCGCCTCTCTCGCGCCCGTGCTCGCCGGCGCGGAAGCGGCGTTCCAGGTCGCTCAGGTAGTGCGCGCCCTGCGTGAGCAGCGCGAACAGGCGTGGGTAATACTGCTGGATGATGACGATCTTCGCCAACCGCACCGGCTTGATGCGCTCGCGCAGGTCGTCGCGGTTCTGCGCCAGCCGCCACAGCAACAGAAACACGTTCAGCGTGCGCTTGATACGGCGCGGGTTCGGCTCCAGCCCCACGCTGAAGACCGTCTCGCAGCGCGGGTCGGGCAGATTGCCCGCCGTCTCCTCGTGGATGTAATCCTGCACCGCCTCCGCCGTGATGGGCGGCAGGTTGAACGGAATCTGGATGATCTTCTCCAGGTAGAAGGCGCCATCGAGCGCGGTCTCGTAATCGCGGTAACGCACGCGGATGCCCTGCTCGATCACCTCGCGGGCGATGCCCAGCACAAAGACAAACCCTTCCACATCGAGGAAGAGTTTGACCGCTTCGAGCACTTCCACGGCCTTCTCCGGCAGGCAGCGGTCGAGATCGTCCACGAAGACGGCGAGGCGGCCGTGACAGGTAACGCACTCGCGGCTCAGGGTCTCGAACTCGCGGCGGAATTCGTCTAGCGCCACAATGCGGTCGCGTTGACTCAGCGCGTAACTGGCCTCCACATCCGCCGCCAAGGCCTCCACGCGCGAGACATCCTGCTCCTGGCGCACGGCCTGCCGCCGCCACAGTTCCAGCGCGACGCGCGCAGGCAGGGCGGTGTTCTGCAATTCTGGGATCAGGTCTGCGGGCAGCGACCATTGTCCGTTGCCGGTTTCGCTGGCCTGGTACAGGCGGCTTTCCAGCTGCTCCAACGCCGCCAATTTGGCCGGCGTCTGCGTCAGGAATTGACGCGCGCCTTGCACCACCCGCGCGATCAACGCGCGCCAGAGCGCCTCCTCGCGGCTGTAGAGCCAGGCATTGAACCACACGGTATGCACGGGGAAATCGGGCGCGGCCTCCTCGCGCAGACGGCGCTCCACCATGCGCATCAGGCTGGTCTTGCCGCGGCCCCAGCCGCCAAAGACGCCGATGGTCAGCGGGGTGCGCGTCCCCGGATCGGCGATGATGTCGGCCAGGGTTTTGGCGTAGGGGTCAAAGTTGAGCCGGTCGCGGTCGGCCGGCTGGTCGGAGAGCATGGCTAACAGGTGCTCAGTGGCGTTCATTGGGCCTCCTGGTGTTAGGTTACGCAGTCCACATCCCTAAGTATACGGTCAATGGGTCATATTGACAAACTTTCTTTCACCGCAATCCCGCGACTGCGGCAGCCTTATCGCTTGCGCTCGGCTGCGTGTAGAGCTGCGTCGTGGCAATGGAACTGTGCCCCAGCAGCGCGGCCACCGTCACCAGATCCGTCCCCACCTCGCGCAGGAGCCGCGTGGCGGTCGAAACGCAGTTTCGCGGTATGCCGCAGGACGTGCGGCGTCACGGCGAAATCGGATCGCGCTACGCCCGCCGCCTCCGCTAGCGCCGTGATGCGGAACTGCATCCCCCGCGTGCCCAGGCGGCCCCGCTGGCCGAGGAACAACGCCTCGCCCCTACCATCAGGGCGCACGGCCAGATACGCTTCAAGGGCTTGCCGCGCCGTTTTGTGCAAGGGGATTTCCCGGTACTTCCGGCCCTTCCCCGCGCGAACGATGACCTGGCTGTCTTTCCCGTTGAGGACCACATCGGAAACGCGCAAATCCGCACATTCCGAGACGCGCAGGCCCGTATAAAGGAGCAGGTTCAGCGACTTTGCGCGTCTACGGACGACTTACCCAAACCAGTCCCCAGGACTTGATCGCACGAATTTCAGCTCCTCCAGCCTCATCGAACACAACCAACCTCTCGAACGCTGACCTGGATCGTCTGATCAAACGTCTCGCAAGTATGAAAGGGGAAAACAGAAATGCCTGACCTATTGTTTTTCACAATCAGGTCAGGCATCCCTTTGCTTCTGTCGGGGCGGACAGATTTGAACTGTCGACCTCTACAACCCCATTGTAGCGCCCTAGCCAAACTGGGCTACGCCCCGCGAACGTTGGAGATTATACCGCATTCCACGATTTTGACAAGCACCCGCGCTTCAGAGCTCCAGGTCAAAGGTCTCAGTGCGCCAGACTTTGCGCAACACCGCATCCGGCGAGATTTCCGGCTCACTGACTCGATAGTACAAATAGCGGAAGATATCTCGCAACACCGCGGTGAGCAGCGGAGCGAGGAAGAGGCCAATGACGCCTCCCAATTCACTGCCGATCACCAAGACCACCATGACGACGACCGGATGGAGTTTCACACTGCGTCCCAACACACGCGGCGCAATGAAGATGTTTTCGATCTGCTGGATCGCCAGGGCATACAAGGCCACCCACAGAGCCAGGATGGGCCGTTGTGTCAGTGCAACCAGAACCGCCGGCACAGCGCCCAGCCACGGGCCGATATTGGGGATCAGCTCAAATAGGCCCGCAAACAATCCCAAGAAGATGGCAAAACGCACGCCCATGATGGAGAAAGTGATAGCAGAAATCGAGCCAATAATCAGTCCTAGAAAGAGCTGCCCGCGTAAGTAAGAGCTGAAAGCTGTATCTACCAGACGCATAATTTTCAGCACATCCTCGCGGATCAAGCTGGGAATCGTGTGCTGCGCCGCCCGCGCCAACTCCGCCGAGTCAAGCAACAGGAAGAACGTCCAGAACGGGATGAGCAAGACCGCCAGGACGAGCGTCACCGTGTACGAGATCGCTACAGCGGTGCCCCCCACCGCCTGTTGGATGATCGTACCCAGTTCACTGGAGAAGCGGTTTAACGTCTCATCAATCTGCGCCTGGACTTGCGGCGGAAGCAGCTGATACTGCACCATCAGATCGTCGCCCAGGCTGGTGACATAGTCCCACACTTTCTCCCGTTCCGCCCAGAGCGTCTGCCCTTGCTGCACCACCAACGGCACGATCAGGGACGAGAACCCCACCAATGCCGCAATCACCAGGAGATAAGACACGATCAGAGCCACAGGCCGCGCGCTGCGCCGGAAGAACCGCAGACGCCGCCACGCGCCGATCCAGCGCCACCCGCGTTCAATGAATTTCACCACTGGCGCCAGCAAGTAGGCGAAGCCTAAACCAACGATGAAAGGCATCAGCACCACCCGCGCGCGCCAGACAATCGCCGCCAGCAACACCACCGCCAGGCTTACGAGCACAAAACGCCGGCGGCGCACCGCTGGAATCGCCAACCAACGCTCGATTAGAATGCCCATACTCACGCCCTCTCAACTATCAGCAGTCACAAGCAACGAGTAATGCGTGATGCGTAACAAGGATCTTCTCCCCATCACCCTATCACCCTATCATCCCAAAGCTCAGTCCTCATCCAACCGTAGCATTGCCAGGAACGCCTCCTGCGGCAGCACCACATTCCCCAACATCTTCATCCGCTTCTTACCGGCTTTCTGCTTCTCCAACAGCTTGCGCTTGCGCGTGACATCGCCGCCGTAGCACTTCGCCAGCACGTCCTTCCGCAACGCCTGGACGTTGACCCGCGCCAGAATCTTCCCACCCGTCACCGCCTGGATCGGCACCTCGAAGAGCTGCCGCGGAATGACTTCCTTCATCTTACGAATCAGCAGCGAGCCTTTCTCATAAGCCTTATCCCGATGGACGATGATAGCCAGCGCGTCCACCGGCTCCTTGTTGACCAGAATGTCCACCTTCACTAAATCATCCGCGCGGTAGCCATCGAAACTGTAATCCATCGAAGCATAACCGCGCGTCGCCGATTTGATCTTATCGTGCAGATCAATCACCATCTCCGCCAGCGGCACCTCGAAGGTGAGCAGCACCCGCCGGGCGTCCAACGTTTCGGTGAGCAGGAAATTCGCCCGCTTGCGGCGGAAGATTTCCATCAGCGCGCCGATGTACTCGTTCGGCGTGATTACCTGCACGCGCATCCACGGCTCGCGCACCTCCGCAATCAACGTGGGGTCGGGCAAATCTGCCGGACGATGGATTTCAAGCTCCTCCCCATCGCGTTGCAACACTTGATAGGCCACGCTGGGAGCGGTGACGACCAAATCCTGCCCGTATTCACGCTCCAGGCGCTCCTGGGCAATCTCCATGTGAAACAGGCCCAGAAAACCGCAGCGGAACCCAAACTGCAACGCCTGCGAAGTCTCCGGAGTGAAGGTCAGTGAGGCGTCATTGAGCTGCAGCTTCTCCAGCGCATCCCGCAGGCTGGCATAATCATCCGCCTCCGAAGGATACAGGCT
>CAZDSF010000134.1:0-5321 GCA_964508025.1 uncultured Anaerolineales bacterium | reverse complement strand
GTGTCGCGCCCCACAAAGTGATACAGTAGAATGGGCGCCGCGAGCTGCCCTTCGCGCAACTTAAGGTCGCGTTGAGGCGCGCATAGGAACGCGAGTTCTTCCTCAACGGTGGGAAATATCCGCCCCAGCGCCAGCGCCGGCAAAGGCGGGAGCAACAGCGTTAAGACCAGCAACAACAGCAGAATCATACGACAATGGCTTCGGCGCATAAATCAGCTCGCGTATAATGTGAATAATTGGTCAGCCGAAAGCAGTATACCAGCAAACAGGGCCATGGCAACCAGAGTTTGGGGCGTTCTATCCTTTCCCAAGCCGCTAACGCCGTGTGCGCAGATAACGGGCATAGAGATCACAGGAACGCTCGATCTCCGCCTGGGCGACGGCTCGCCCCTCCCAACCCTGCGGCGTGGCTTTGACCCGTTGCAAGTCCTTGTAAACGCTGAAGAAGTGCGCTACCTCTTCCAGAAAATGCGGCGGAACATCTTCTAATTCCTGATAGGCATTGAACAGCGGATCGGTCGCCGGCACGGCCAGAATTTTATCATCGTGCAGGTCGCCATCCAACATGCGGAAGATGCCCACCGGTCGCGCTTCGATGATCGCGCCGGAGGCGGCTGGTTCATTCGTCATCACCAGCACATCGGCGGGATCGCCGTCATCATACAGCGTCCTGGGGATAAAGCCATAATCGCCGGGGTAGTGCAACGAAGAGAAGAGCACCCGATCCAGCTTGATGAAGCCGCCCCGCAAATCGTAGACGAATTTGTTCCGCGAGCGTTTGGGGATCTCGACAACCACGTACACCACATCGAGGCCCTCACCGGGACCGGGCGTCAACTCATGCCAGAGATTTGCCATGGTACACTCCCTTGAAAAAGGTTTTACAAAGAATCGTGAGCAGTGAGCAGGTTCGCGTATCGAACGCAGATTAACGCCGATCCACGCAGATGCACGCAGATCAAATGCAGCGAAAATGAAAAATCTGCGCAATCTGTACAATCTGCGGAATCTGCGTTCAACGCGCTCAAAACAGCGCCGCCTGCTCGGCGCGGGTGTAAGGGATCTCCAGATGCTCGTAGGCCAGCCGCGTGGCCGTGCGTCCGCGCGGCGTGCGGTCAATGAAGCCCAATTGGAGCAGATACGGTTCGACCACATCCATGATTGTGTCCGCCGCCTCGCCGATGGAGGCCGCAATCGTCTCCAATCCCACCGGACCGCCGTCGAATTTCTCGATAATGGCGCGCAGCACGCGCCGGTCGAGGTCGTCCAGCCCCATCGCGTCAATCTCCAGCAGCGCCAGCGCTTCAGCGGCGATGTGCGCGGTGATAATGCCATCGCCGCGCACCTGCGCATAATCGCGCACGCGGCGCAACAGGCGGAGCGCCACGCGCGGCGTGCCGCGTCCCCGGCGCGCGATCTCATCGCGGCCTTCGGGCGCCATCTGCACCTTGAGCGCGCGCGCCGCCCGCTCCACGATGTCGGCCAGGGCCGCCTGCTCGTAGAAATCCAGCCGGTAGACGGCGCCGAAGCGCGTTCGCAGCGGCGCGGAGAGCAACGCCAGGCGCGTCGTCGCGCCGATAACGGTGAAGTGCGGCAGGCTCAGCCGCACCGTCCGCGCGCCCGGCCCCTGCCCGATGACCAGATCCAGGGCGAAGTCCTCCATCGCCGGATAGAGGATCTCCTCCACTACTTTGCCCAGGCGATGGATTTCGTCAATGAAGAGCACTTCTTTTTCACGGAGGTTACTCAGAATGGCCGCGAGATCGCCGGCGCGCTCGATGGCGGGCCCAGCGGTGATGCGGATCGGCGCGCCCATCTCGTTGGCGCAGATGTGCGCCAGCGTGGTCTTGCCCAGCCCCGGGGGGCCGTAGAAGAGCGTGTGTTCCAGCGCCTCGCTGCGGCCCCGCGCCGCCTCGATGAGAATGCGCAGATTCTCGCGCACCCGCTCCTGCCCGATAAGATCATCCAACTGCTGGGGACGCAGCGCCCGGTCGAGCGCGATCTCTTCTGGCTCAGCTTGTGGTGAGAGGTTGCGATTTTGACTCATCGTGTTTTCCAATACTTGCGCACCGGCTCCGATGCGGGTTCCTCAAAGACAGCCCAGGCAAAGCCCTGCGCGATGAGAAATTCGTGCCGTTCGGACTCAGAAATCGTGCTTGCCGGGCAGAGGATGATAGCGCCGCCAGCTTTAGCGACGCGCGCCAACTCCGCCAGCTCCGCTTCGGGCGCATCCCCAAAAACGTGCCCACCCATGACCACATCGGCAAAGCCATCGGGGAAGGGAATCTCGGTGATGAGACCGTCCACGGCATAGAAGTTGGTCAATCCCCGCGCGCGGGCCTTTTCCCGCATATAGCGACGCAGATTTTCGACCGGTTCCACGGCAAAGACTGCTGCCGCGCCAGCAGCCGCCGCGACGAAGGCCAGCCGTCCCGTGCCCGCGCCGATGTCGAGCACCGTCCTGCCGGCGAAATCCACCAGCTCGGTGAGCTCGCGATCAGCCCAGCCCAGGAACGGCTGGGCGTCAGAGATCGCGGGATCCACGGCGTACACGATCAAATCTTCGAGCGATTGCAGAATCGTCGTCTCGGCTTCTCGCAAACGCGCGGCAGCTTCCGGCGGCAGTTCGAGAGCGAGCAGTTCATCAACCCAGGCCGCGATTTCCGGGCATTTGTGACGCAAATACCACGCCACCACAGGATTCGCTTGCAACGCCAGCGCCCATGGCGCTTTGGGCAGTCCCCAACCGGGAAGCCACCGCAGCTGCGCGCGCTCCAACAGCAATAGCGTGTTGAACGAAAGCGGGGTCACATCCATCCAGTTCAGGGGCATGGATTCCTACCTTTTCAGTTTCTTGGACTTGGGCTTGCGCGCCCGCTTGAGAATGAAGGCCCCCAGCAGCGTCGCCGCCATGAGCGCGCCTACGACCTTCAGCGCCCAGCTCTCGAAGCTGGTACCAATGAGCCAGGCGTGCGTCGTCGCCAGAAAGAAAGCCAGATAGTTAAACCAGTGCAGCAGCTTCCAGTTCTTGCCGACAGCGGCGCGAAAAACCGCCGTCAGTGAAGTAAGAGCAAAGAGAATCAACGCGGGGCGTCCGCCGTTGCGCAGGAAAATTTCCAGATCGTCGAAGCGCGGCACGAAAACCGCCGCCGAGCCGGCCTCCCAGGCGAACACCGTGGTGTGGATAATCATGCCGACCAGCCCAGCGATGACCCAGGTGTGATGGACCTTCATAAACGGCTGCCCGACGCGCTTGGTAATCTCTTTCATAAACAGCGAGGAAAGGCTTGCCAGGAACACGCACAGATACGCCAGCAGCGCGCCGGCGCGGATGACGCCGCGCGTCCAATTATCCACGCCGCTTACCAGCAGCACGAGTATGACCAACACCAGCGCCGCGCCCAGACTCGCCGCCGTCATCACAGTAGGATTGGGTTTGGTGGATTTTTTCATGATCATCCTCCTTAATCTTCATTCCTCGCGCCGAATTCAGGTTCTTTGCGCAACGCCCAGGCAGGCGGGGATTTCGACCAGATATAGACAAAGTAGTAAAAAGGCATGGCGATGAAGGGCAAAACGAAGGCGCCAACGCCCAACAGCACTCGCGCCACATCATTGCCGCTCCGATTGAGAATGATATGCGTCAAGTAGAAGACGCTCATCCCCCACCGCACAAAAGCGCTCAGCACGGCAACAAGCATGAAGATACCGAAGAGCATGAAGAAGAACGGCCCCGGCTCGCCGCCGCGCCGGCCGGAGAAGACCATAAACGGCAGCATGAACATCCATAAGCCGAACAGCAACACCGGCGCAATCACCACCCATGCCGTCAGGGCGCCGATCAACACTTTGAGCGATGTGGTGAGTTTCATAGGGACTCCTTTCCTTGGATCAGATGCGTTAAAACACAAAGAGTGAAACGTGATGCGTAATGCATAACACGTAAGGCGTGAAGAGAAAAATCACGTCTCACGCCGCACGCTTCACAGATGATAATCTCCTGCCGCTTCCGGCTGATAGAGGATTTCCAGCACCTTGAGACGGCTGACACCCTCTGGCACCTCCCACTCGAAGGTATCGCCCACGCGGTAGCCCAGCATCGCCATGCCGATAGGCGCTAGCACGGAGACTTTGTCCTGTGCGGGAGCGGCATCCTCCGGGAAAACCAGCGTGACCGTCATCTCTTCTTCGAATTCCAGATCATACAGGCGGGCTTTCGAGTTCATGGTGATGACGTCCGGCGGCACCTCGGTGGGCGCGACGATTCGTGCGCGATCCAGCTCGCCTTCCAGGCGGCGTAAGGCATCGCGGTTTGCATAGCCGATGCGATGCAATTCGTCAATCAGCTCGGATAGCCGGTGTTTGTCGAATTCGGTGATATAAATGGTTCTTGCATTCATAAGTCTCTCCTGAATCATGTTATCCGTTTATGGTTTTTCAAGTATTAGAATCTCTTCTTTGATATCTTCACCTGAACCAGTGGTACCTTTGCGAACTCGCCACACAAGTAAATCCTCAACTTTGTAACCCAAACGTTCTGCAAGTAATACTAGAATTGTGCCTGTGGGGGTATAAGTTTGCAGATACGTGCGTTGTTCCCCTACCACATAAGCACACTTCCCACCCGATTCAAGCACATTCCACAAACTACTAAGATGACGCGCCATACCGCCAAAATACTCCTCGATGATTCGTGGGTAGAGCTTGACGAAACCATAAGTCTTATCAGCAACTTTTTCGCGCAGTTCATGTGCAATAGCCTGAACCTGTGGTACATCAGAAACCCAAACCCCATCATCATCAGCTCTGTAGATACCTTTACTGTGTGAGCGCACCATCAAATGTTTAATACGCCGTAAGCTTGCGGCATCGTATACATATCCTAGAAAAACCAGTTCCATGCGCGTTTGACGTGTATAGTCTTTTTCCGTTGGATAAGGCGGTGAGGTAATGATGTAATCCACTTTTTGTACATTGTGATTGTGTAAGATTTCATCACATACTCTCGCATCACCCGTAAAGACTTGTGTATAGACCCGCCTCATCAGGGCTTGCATTTCAGAGAGATCTGCCACCATACTATCTATCTTTTGCTGAAACAATCCCAATACATCTGCATCTTCCTTACGTTTAGAGATATAAATCTCCGGGCCAAAACTGATATTACCTGCACTTTCAACCAATACGGCAACTAATGCCAATTTGAGCAGCTCACGAGTTTCCACCGCAATATCAAGACTCTTGATGCTGTTAAGGATCGCCAATGATTTGTAAAATGGAATCTCACTGAGCCAGCCCTTTTCTAGCATCCCAGATTTTAC
>CAZDSF010000133.1:0-5834 GCA_964508025.1 uncultured Anaerolineales bacterium | reverse complement strand
TCCATCATCACCAACGCACTGGTAATGGTCTCCACGGGCAGATTTACAGCGCGCGCCAGGTCGTCTACATAACACGGTTCCACGGAAAGTTGCGCCAGCACAGTCGCCTCCGTAGGATTGGAGGGCAACACCTCCCTGGCCGCTTGCTTGGCAGCCAGCTGATCGAGACTCAGGATTTCCAAAATATCGCCAACTTCGGCGACGATGTGAGCGCCATCGCGCAGCAAACGGTTACAGCCAGCCGAGGATTGCCCCAGAATGCTGCCCGGCACAGCGAAGACTTCGCGTCCATGATCCGCCGCAAAATCCGCAGTAATGAGGGCGCCGCTGGTGAGTGCAGCTTCCACCACCACTACACCCAGGCTCAGACCACTGATGATGCGGTTACGAGGGGGAAAATTCGAGGCTTCCGGACGCGTTCCCAGAGGATAATCGCTGATGAGCGCGCCACATTCGGCGATGCGCTCTGCAAGCACGCGGTGCTCTTGCGGATAAATCTCATCCAGGCCGCTGCCCAACACCGCCAGCGTGCGACCTCCAGCTTCGAGCGCGGCGTGATGGGCAATGCCATCCACGCCGCGCGCCAGCCCGCTGACCACGGTCACGCCATTGCGCGCCAGCTCCGACGCCAACAGCCGCGCTACCTCACGCCCGTAGAGCGTGGGTTTCCGCGTTCCCACCAACGCCACCGCCCATTCGTCAGCAGGCGTGAGCTCGCCTTTGATGTACAACACCGGCGGCGCATCAGGAATCTGTCGCAGAAGCGCCGGATATGTGGGATCATCCCATGTCAGCGCCTGCACACCCGCCGCTTCAACCTTCGACTGCAGCTGCTCCAGGTTTAACTGGCGGCGCGTCTGAAGCAGGTTGTGCAGCGAGCGTTGATCCAGCCCCACGAGCCGCAGTTCGGATTCGGGGGCTTCCCAGGCCGTCGCCACATCCCCAAACACATCGAGGAGTGCGCGCAAGCGCACCGGCCCGATCCCCCGCACCAGGTTGAAACCCAGCCAGTAACGCAGGTTGTCCATGGATTCACGCCTCTCGACGTGCGGCGGTCGTTCGACGACGCGCGCCCCGACTCAACGCCGGTCGTCGTTAGCCAACAATCCTGGTATGGGGCGAATCACCATCTGCCGGGCGTCGAGATCCAACGAGAGAACAACCTCGCGGATCGCCGGGATCAGCACCTCGCCGCGCACTCCGTGAATGACATACACATCATTCGCAGCCGGCGTATCGAGCACCTCAACAATCTCTCCCAACGGCGCACCATCCTCTGTGCTGACCTGGACTCCGAGAAGCTGGTAATGATAGTATTCACCCTCTTCCAAGGGTACCGCATCCGCCAACGCCACCGAAACGAGTTGCCCACGCAACAGCTCCGCCGCGTTTCGGTCAGTCACCTCCACCAACCGCAGCAACAGCAGTTCTTGGTGAAAGCGTACCGACTGTACCGTGTATCGGCGGTACGCCGGACCCACATACAGATATGTCAGGTGCGCCAACCGCTCAGGATAATCGGTGAGGATCTCCAGACGCAATTCACCCGTGATGCCGTGCGGTCGCAGAATGCGCCCCACCGCCAAATAACGAGGCTCAGGTTGCTGTTTAAGCATTCCTGAGCCCCCAAAGATAAACCTTCATGGGCGTCAAAGCCCCAATCATACAATCTCCAGTGTCACCTTCTTGCCGGTCTTGGCGCCCAAGACACGAGCCAGAGAACGCATAGAGTTGATGGTTCGGCCTTCGCGTCCGATCATGCGCCCCATATCATCCGGCGACACCCGGACTTCCAACACAATTGAGGTCTCGCCCTCAATCTCAGAAACCTGGACCGCATCAGGATTATCTGCCAGTGCTGTCACGATGTACTCGACCAGATCCTTGACCTTGGACATTGCGGTTCCTCCTTATGGTTTGGGTGAGTGAAAGGGATAACCAAGCGCCACAACAGCCGCCACAGCGCCCGCCAGTGGTTTAACCTATGCCTCGGCAACCGCATCCACAGCGGCAGCAACCTCACCCAGCGCGGTGAAAGTCACCGCGGTTGGCGTTGTCGGAGCTGCCTCCGCAACCAACGCTTCCAGAGGTTCGCCCGCCTTCAAGCGCGCCAGTCGCTCTAGCGTACCATTGTTCTTGAGTAGACGGGCTACAGCCTCGCTGGGCTGCGCGCCAACGCTAAGCCAATGCAAAGCACGTCCCTCATCAATCTGAACCGTTTCTGGCTCAGTGCGAGGATTAAAAAAGCCTACCACCTCAACGGACTTCCCGTCGCGGGGCGAGGTAGATTCGGCTACCACGATGCGGTAGCTGGGTTGCTTCTTACGACCAACCCGACGCAGTCTTATTCTAAGCATGTTCCTCCTATCCTTCTCAAAGCAGTTGTAGAATAATGCAATTCTATAGTCTAAGCATACTCAGGAATGCCAAAAATGCAACCCACTTGAGACACATTCCCGAGCGTCTTAACCGAACAAACGCGGTAAAGCCAAACCTTTTCCGCGCCCCTTTTTCAGCTTGCCCAGCAGATCTTTCATCTGCCGGTGCTGCGCCAAGAGCTGATTGATCTCCTGAACAGTCGTCCCGCTGCCGCGCGCAATGCGGCGCTTACGGCTGGCGTTGAGAATGCGCGGATTGCGCCGTTCGTGCGGCGTCATCGAAAGGATGATGGCCTCAACCCGCTTCAGTTGCCGTTCGGCCTGCGCCTCATCCAGGGAGATGCCACGCAGCGCTTTGTTCATCCCCGGCACCATGCCGACAAGTTCGGTCAATGGCCCCATGTTGCGCACCTGACGCAGCTGCTTGAGGAAGTCCTCCAGATCAAAGTCACCCTCGCGCAGCTTTTGCTCCATCCGGGCCGCTTCCTGCGCATCGAAAGCCTCCTCGGCCTTTTCGATAAGCGTCAAGACATCGCCCATCCCCAGGATGCGGGAAGCCATACGATCAGGTTGGAAAGGTTCCAGCGCGCCCAGCTTCTCGCCCGTGCCCAGGAATTTGATCGGCACGCCGGTGACAGCCCTCATGCTAATCGCTGCGCCGCCGCGCGCGTCGCCATCCACCTTGGTGAGAATCAGCCCAGTGAGACCGACCCGCTCATGGAAGCCCTGCGCGATGTTGACAGCTTCTTGCCCCGTCATCGCATCGGCCACCAGCAGGATCTCTACCGGATGCACGCGCTCGCGGATAGCCGCCAGTTCCGCCATCATGGCATCGTCAATCTGCAAGCGCCCGGCGGTGTCCAGCAACACCACGTCCGCGCCGCGACTCTTGGCAGCCTGAACACCATGCACACAAATCTCCGGCGGCGAAACCTTGCCCCGCTCGCTGTAGACCGGGATGTCTAGCTGCCGACCTAACACCTCAAGCTGCGTAATCGCTGCCGGACGGTAGGTATCCGCGGCTACCATGACCGGGAACCGGCCCTTCTCGCGCAGATGGCGCGCCAGTTTGGCGATAGTCGTCGTCTTGCCCGAACCCTGCAAGCCCACCAGCATGATAACATAGGGCGCGGGGCCTTTGAACTCCAGGCGTCCCGGCGCGCCCAACGTCGCCACCAGCTCTTGATGCACAATTTTGATGACCTGCTGGGCGGGATTCAGCGCCTTGGATACCTGCTCGCCGACGGCTTCCGCCTGCACACGCGCCACGAAGTCACGCACAACCTTGTAGTTGACATCCGCTTCTAAAAGCGCCACCCGGATTTCACGGAGCACAGCTTTGACGTCTTCCTCACGCAAAACGCCGCGCTTGCCTAAGCGGTCGAAAACAGCCTGTAGTTTCTCGCTCAACGATTCAAACATAATGCTCCGGCTCCACCCGGTTCAACGCATTCTAACCGATAATAAGATTTCGTCAAGCCACACAAAACAGAGTCACGGGTCAGGTTCCTATCGCCAGGCGTAGATTTCGGCGGATGCCCTTTAGGGCGTGGTTAGCCACTCTTTGTTGCGGCAAACGGAATAACGCTGAACAGTTACGCCCTGAGACGATCTTGTCAACCGTGCGGCTTGAGGCATAATAGACACTATGGCGTTAAAAACCGGGTCGAGAATAGTACCCTGTGCCTGCTATCAGGATAGTCTAGTTGAGGAAAATCATGCAGAACCATAAACGTACACCCAAGCCGTTGGTGCGCTCGATTATTGTGGCGGAGCGCGAACGCCGGCGGGCGCGCAGCAAAACCGGCCTGAGCCTGGTCTTGCGTATCGTTGGTGTGGTCAGCGTACTCTCGCTCCTGATCTCAACCGCGTCCGTCGGTCTGGGAGCTGGGTTGGCGGCGGCAGCGTATACCACCGTCACGGAGGGGCTTCCAACCCCGGAAGAGGTCGCGGCTGCCAGCATCCAAACCTTCGAGACCACCAAAATCTATGACCGCACCGGTCAGCACTTGCTCTACGAGGTCATTGATCCCAACGCGGGAGATCGCAACTGGGTCTCCATCGAACAAATACCGGATTATGTGACCTGCGGTACGGTTGCCATGGAGGATCGCCGCTTCTGGACCAACTCAGGCTTTGATCTGCGCGGTCTGGCCCGCGCCTTCGTGAATAACCTGCGCGGTTTGCCGGTACAAGGCGCTTCATCTATTACGCAACAGGTGGTCAAAAATACCGTCATCCCGCTGGAAGAACGCTATCAGCAAAATTATAGCCGCAAGATCAAAGAGGTGCTGATCTCCATGGAACTCACGCGCCTCTATCCAAAAGAGGAAATCCTGGAATGGTATCTCAATACCAACCTCTACGGCAACCTGGCCTACGGCATTGACGCCGCCGCGCGCGTGTACTTCGACAAACCCGCCAGCGCCCTCACGCTTTCCGAGGCAGCGACGCTGATCGCCATTCCCCAATCCCCGCTCATCAATCCCTTCGATGCGCCGGAGGAAGCGATGGATCGGCGCAATCTAGTGCTGGATACGATGGTGGGACAGGGCTGCGTCACCTCCGCCGAAGCTGCGGTTGCCCGTGGACAGACGTGGCAATTGGCTCAACCGAGCCAGCGCTTCGACATTATCGCGCCGCACTTTTCGCTCTACGTCCGCCGCCAATTGGAGCAGATGTTCGGGGTAGAACGGGTTGCCGGCGGCGGGTTGCGCGTCTACACCACCTTGGATCTGGATCTCAACGAGCAAGCGACCTGTACCACGCGCGCCTTTCTGCGCATCCTGAGCGGTGAAGATGCTGCCAGCGTCATTCCCGAAGTGCTCAATGCCGGTTGCGCAGCGGCGCAATATCTCCCCGATATGCCGGCGATTTATGCAGGAAAAGATTCCAACGTCAACAACTCCGCCATGATCGTGATCCGCCCCACCACCGGCGAGATCCTGGCGATGGTGGGTAGCGCCGACTATTGGAATCAGGAAATTGACGGCAAGTACAATGTAGCGGTGGATGGGATGCGTCAGCCAGGATCGGCCTTCAAGCCTTTCACTTACGTGACGTTGCTGTCGCAGGGCTACAATCCCGCCCACATGTTCCTGGACGTGCGTAAGGCCTTTGACCAGGGCCCCGGTATGCCGCCGTATGTGCCGGAAAACTACACCCGCAATTACTACGGCGCGGTCAGTATGCGCGATGCGCTCGCTCGCTCGCTCAATATCCCGGCTGTCGAAGCCATGTCCATCGCCGGCGTGGATAGCGTGATGCGCACTGCACATCGCATGGGCATCAACACCCTCGATCGGGGACTACAATTCTACGGCTTGAGCCTCACACTCGGCGGCGGCGAGGTACATCTGATTGATATGGTTTACGCCTTCACGGTTTTTGGCAACAACGGCGTGATGTACGGCAAACCCGTGTCGGCAGCCAACCGGCGCCCCGGCTTCCGCGAGC
>CAZDSF010000132.1:0-6051 GCA_964508025.1 uncultured Anaerolineales bacterium | reverse complement strand
GCCAGATCAAAGCAGCCGGTACATTCACGAAACCAAAAGGTTCCAACGCCTTGTCCTCTACAGTAAAAAGTATACTTTTGTACAGATCATCCAAAGCGTCGTACAAAACCTGGACATGTCGCAGATAACTGACACTTTGGGTCAATATAATCGCGCTCAACCCTATAAGAGTCATAAGACGAAATACAGATCGCTTCAATTGCTGAGAGGCTTCAACTACTATACCGGCCCAGAACATCGCTATGCCAATGCCGGAAAAACTGTATAGACGTGCACCACCAAAAAGCGCCCCATAGTCAAGCGAAATCATCGCGGGTATAGCAGCAACCAACCACCACCACAGACTCCGTCCTATCCAACGGAACTGTCGAGTCCGATAAACTAAAACGCCGACTATTGTAGCAAGAAATGCCGCAAAAACCATTAACAAAGAAAAATCATGCAAAGCATATTTCTGCACCGTAAACCCCACAATACGACCAAACGGATAAAGTAAGCCATGAAGAAAGTACATGAAGTTTGAGAACAAGAAGGGTAATCCGCGAATGCTTGAAACAGTATGCACTCCTGGCAAAAACTTACGGCCAAGAATCACAACGATGTTTAACATCAATGCAGTGCCGAGATAATGCCAGCGTCTTTGAATTATCCCTGTTCCGAACTGCACAACCATCATGCCACCAACTATAATTCCCGCAACAGCACCATTTTCATGCGCCAAAGGTGCCAACAATGTGAAAAACAGGCTTAGGTACCAATAACGTGTTTTGGCAGAATGTTCTGCCAACAACGCCGTATAAGTTGCCAACAAGGTTAGAAGAGTCACTAACGGATGCGGAAGCGCTGTGACCCACGGAATTGGCTCAATCAAAAAGGGAAGGCCACCATAAAGCACAGCTGATAAAAAGGCAACTTCAAAGCGTTGCTCACACAAGTAAACAATTCTTAAAACCAAAATCAGATTCAACCAAAGCACGACTAAATTAACTGCATGTAAAACAACTTGTCTTATACCAATCGGAAATATTTGTCCCCACTTGTAAATCAAAAAGACCAAAGGGCGAAAATACGCATTTTCATGTGAAATTATCATATCTATCCAGGAATGACGCGCTACCCATGTCATAATCGGCAAATCATCAAAGAAAAAAGGCAACCTGATAGCAAAACCGTAACAGAACCACACCCAACCAGCAAGAATTAATGAAAACACAACCATTCGATGCTTGTGGATGAAATCTAGAATGCTGAACTTCAATGTTTTCATAATGATATTGTTCTCCTTCAACGTGGGGATAGCCCCGTCAGCGCATCCAGCGCACGCAACCAGGAATCACGCTCGTCACCCACCGGCTCGTGTTGGAAGCGGTAGTCGTTCTTGCGGATGAATTCATCGAGCTCTGCCATGAGTGCGGTCCAGGCCTCGCGTTGCGCCGCGAGGAGCGCCGTGTAGCCCTGCGCCGGGCCGGAAGCGCCGAGGGCCGCCCGCAAGTGGGGCAGGCACAGCCCCCCGGCTCGCGCCAACGCCGCCTGCACTTCCGGAAAGCGCAGCTCTTGGAGCAACACTTCGGCGTAGCGCTTTACAGTACCCTCGCCGACGCTGCACGCGGGACAGGGGCCGCGCGGCATCAACGTCTCCGCGAGCTGGCGCGGCGCGCTCGCGCGGGAAAACAGCGTCCGTGGGGGCAGGTGCTCCGTTTCCGCCAGCAGCTCCTTCACCGCGCTGCGGTAGACCAGCGCCGCGGATAGTGCGCAACCCTGCACCGCGCGCCAGGCGCGCGCGTGCGGCGGGCACAGCCCCCGCGCCTTCTGCAATGCCTCGCGTGTGGGGATGTCGAGAATGCGCTCGTAGGTGAGCGAGTCGAGGAAACGCTGCTCGTCGCGCGCTGTTAGATGGCACAACGGGCAACCACCCTGAGCCAGCGTCTCGCGCAGCTCGTGTTGTAGCGGACTCAATGTTTGATCGGCCATGCGCAGATTATAGGCGGAAAAAACGAATGTTCAAACTGCAAAAGCGCGCTGAAGCGCACACTACGAACCAACAAGCAAAAACGGCGCATGAGAATGCCCATGCGCCGTACCTGGCGGAGAGGGTGGGATTCGAACCCACGGTAGCCCTAAGACTACAACGGTTTTCGAGACCGCCCCGATCGGCCACTCCGGCACCTCTCCAACGGCGTCATTATACCACGAAGGTGTAATGCTGCAATGGCGGAACAGAGCATCCAGTTGACTTTCGGTTTGCTCTGGGTATAATCTCGCCGATGTAAGGCGAATAGAATGCGCCCGTCGAGGCGCACAGCGCCAGGAAATCTTTGGCAAGGATACGCATGACTGCAACGATCGCCGCTCGTAACTGGATTGCAAGCAACCGCAAGGAGATGGTCCGTTTTCTGAAGTTTGCCGTTGTCGGCGTTATCGGCGCGGTGGTGGATTTTGGGATCCTCTATCTGATGCATCGCGTGGTTGGGCTGCCCATCGTTCCGGCGAACACCATCTCATTCACCTGCGCCGTGCACAGTACCCCCCCCTGGCATCGCTACTGGACTTACCCCGATTCCCGCTCCAAGCCGTTGAGCGCACAGTTGGGACAATTCTTCGTCGTCAATATCATCGGGTGGGCGATCAATACGGGCATTCTCACGCTGCTCAAGGATCCGCTCACTGGCGTTGCGGCTGGAATGCTCCCCGCGTTCTCGGCTCAGACCGCGTACACCATCGGTTACAACAGCGCCAAGGTCGTTGCCACCGGGGTGGTGATGTTCTGGAATTTCTTCGTCAATCGGGTGTGGACGTACAATGATGTGGACAAAAACTGAGAACTGTGAAATCAAACCGGTGACCTTTTTCATAAATCATGAGTCAGGAGTCATCGGTCATCGTTTGACAGGTAACACCCATGCGCATCGCGGTTGATTACACGTCGGCGGCGCGGCAGGGCGCCGGGATTGGACGCTACGCGCGCGAGCTGCTCGACGCCATTCTCGCGGCTCCCTCGCCGCATGACTTTGTGCTGCTGACGGCTGCGGGGGGGCTAGGCGCCGCCTGGCGCGATGAGCAGGCGCGCCTTCGCGCGTTGGCGGCGACCCCGAAGCGGCTTCACTTCCGCTCGCTGCCCCTCACCGATAACTGGATGGCGCGCCTCTGGCAACGGCTGCGTTTGCCGCTGCCCGCCGAGCTCCTCACCGGGCGCACCGATTGCTTCTACTCGCCGGACTTCGTGTTGCCGCCGCTAACCCGTCGCACTACCGCGCTGCTCACGGTACACGATCTCTCATTCCTGCGCCACCCCGAAACCTTCACGCCCGCCCTGCGTCGCTATCTGGAAGACGCTGTACCCCGCAGCGTGGCCCGCGCCGATTTCATTCTGGCAGATTCCGAAGCCACGCGGCGCGATCTGATCGCGTTGTTGCGTGTGCCGCCTGGCCGCATCACGGTGCTCTACAGCGGCCTTTCCAGCGGTTTCGCGGCGGCGCCCGAACCGGAAGAGCGCGCGCGTCTGGAAGCGCGCTATGGCATCGGGGCGCGTCCGTATATCCTCTCTGTGGGCACAGTGCAGCCTCGCAAGAATTACATTCGGCTGATGCAAGCCTGCGATCCGCTGATTGCCGGCGGCGAGATGGAGCTCGTCATCGTTGGGAAGCCGGCCTGGTTGGCGGCGCCCATCCTCGAAGCCGCCGCGCAACGTCCCCAGGTGCGGATGTTGGGCTACGTGACCGAGGCCGATCTGCCCGCCGTCTACCGGCAGGCTGCCGTCTTCGCCTTTCCGAGCCTCTACGAGGGTTTCGGATTGCCTGTGCTGGAGGCGATGGCCTGCGGCGCCCCCGTCGTGGGGTCTACGGCGTCGAGCGTGCCGGAAGTCGTCGGCGATGCGGGTTTGCTGGTGGACCCCCTCGACGTTTCCGGTTGGAGCGCCGCTCTCAGCCGCGTGCGCGATGACGCCGCCCTGCGCGCCGCCCTGCGCGCGCGGGGACTGCAACGCGTTGCGCAATTCTCGTGGACGCGCGCGGCAGAGCAATGGTTATCTCTGGTTGCGAATATCGCCGCTGCATGACCAGCCTGCATGTGGGTAACGGGCGAGCGCCCTTCAGTTCGCGGCACGCTTGCCATTCGCTATGCGCCATGATTGTGATGAAAATAGTTCGTAGAACGTAGAGAGCAGTGAGCAGAACGCAGTTCGCTGTGCCCAAACTGCTCACCCCTCACTGCTCACCCATTACTGTTTCCAAGGAGACCCCATGCGCATCGCCATGATTACCGGTGAATATCCCCCACAGGAAGGCGGCGTTGGCGACTTTACCCGCGCGCTCAGCCTGGAGTTGCAGGCGCAGGGGCACGCGCTGCACATCCTCACCGGGCAACAGGGCGCTCCGACGGTTGTCGAAGATGAAGGGTTGACTATCCACCGTGCTGTGCCGCATTGGGGATTTGCCTGCCAGCAGCAGCTCACCCGCTGGATTGCCGCGCTCGCCCCGGATGTGGTGAATATCCAGTACCAGGCCACGGCCTACGAGATGAAGGGCGCCATCCATCTGTTTCCGTGGCGGCAGGGACGCCGCATCAACGCGCCGGTGGTGGTCACGTTTCACGATTTGCGCCCGCCGTATCTCTTTCCCAAAGCCGGGCCGTTGCGGGAGTGGGCCGTGCGGCAACTGGCGCGTCACAGTCAGGGCGCGATCCTCACCAACGATGAGGACTTCGAGACGCTCGCGGGCCGGCTACAAACTGCCAGGGGGAGTGTGAGCGGGCCTCAATTGCGGCTGATTCCCATCGGCAGCAACATCGCTCCCAGTCCGCCCGCCGGCTACGCGCCCGATGGTTGGCGCGCCAGCCACGGTTTTCATGAAGACGATTTCCTCATTGGCTTCTTCGGTTTTCTCAACCACAGCAAAGGGGTGGAGACCCTGCTCGATGCCGTGGCGCACTTGTTGCGGGAGCAAGTCTCCGCGCAATTGCTGCTCATCGGTGGGCGCACCGGCAGCAGCGATGCTACCAATCGCGCCTACGCCGCCGAAATTGACGCGCGCATCGCGGCGTTGGGACTCGATGCGCGCGTGCATCGCACCGGCTTCGCCGCGCCCGCCGACGTCTCTGCGGCATTGTTGGCTTGCGACGCCTGCGCGTTACCTTACCGGGATGGCGTCAGCTTGCGCAGGGGGACCCTGCACGCTGCCCTGGTTCACGGACGGGCTATTGTCACGACCCAGCCGCAGACCCCTTCGGCGCATTTGCAGGATGAACAGAATATGCTCCTGGTACCGCCCGATGATGTGCCGGCGCTCGCTGCCGCGCTGTTGCGCGTGCAACGCGACTCAGAACTGCGCGCGCGCCTCGGCGTCCAGGCGGGGCAGCTGGCTCAGGAATTCACCTGGAAACGGATTGCGGCGCATACAGCGGACTTCTTTCGGCGACTTCAACTGGAGTGAACCTGTCACGTGACGGGTTAGCGATAAAACAATTCCGGCGGCGCTCAGCGCCGCCGGAATCTGTTATCATGGCGAACCAGAAATCGTGGGAGATCAGACTTTACGGCGGGAGAGGAAGAACAGCACGCCCACGCCCACTGCCAGCACCGCGACAATGATGCCGCTGATGCGGACCACCGTCATCAACGTCGAAGCGACTCGCGACGTGGATTCTGGCGTCTGGGTTGGCGCCGGCGCGGGAGTCGCTGCGCCATCGTCCGAAGGGGCTTGCGCGCGCACGTATCCGAGTTCCAACGCATAGGTCTGACCGCCGGCTAACATGACGCCCCATTCAGCGGGGCCTGTCGGCGCGTAACCGGCAGGCGGCGTCTGTCGCAGCACGTAGCTCCCCGGCTGAAGGTTCTGGAAGCAATATGGCTCGCTGATGCCGTCGCTCGTATACGAGCCGGCGGGACCATTGGTGCCTACGAGTGAGATGACTACGCCTGGCACCAAGCCCTCGGAATCCGGCTGACGGACGAGATCTGTATTCGCATCGTTGTAGGCTAATACACACAACGCCGCTGTGTCTGCGGGGAGGGCCGTCGGCGCCACAGTCACCTCTACTACTGGCGCGGTTGGAGTC
>CAZDSF010000131.1:0-6679 GCA_964508025.1 uncultured Anaerolineales bacterium | reverse complement strand
ATGGGGGTGGTATCGTCACTCATGAAGGTAATTATACCCGTAGGGCAAAAATCAAGCAAGAAATAATAAGCGGTCCTCTTGAAGCATGCTTCAAGGGGACCGCTTGCGAGAAACCCTGGCGGTTACGCCGGCAGTTTCAATTCCTGGCCCACGCGGATGAGATTTGGATCCTTGATCTGATCCTTGTTGAGCTCGAAGATTTCCGGCCAGCGAGAAGCATTGCCCAGCTGTTCCTTGGCGATCTTGCTCAGGCTATCGCCGGGCTTAACCACGTAGGTGCGCTTCTTGGCCTCTTCGGCAGCTTTGGCCGCGGCGACGGCAGCCTCCCGCTCCGCAGCGATTCTGGCCTCTTCGGCTGCTATTTCCTGCTGCTGCGCCAGCTTGCGCGCGGCGGCTTCGGCCTCGAACTTGGCGCGCGAAGCGGCGACGCGAGCCTCCGCCTCGGCAGCCTTAGCCGCAGCCTCAACCTCTTTGGCTTTGCGCTCGGCCTCAGCGGCCTTGGCCTCAGCAAGTTGACGGAGGGACGCCTCGCGGGCGGCTTGGGCCTTGGCCGCTTCCGCTTCCTTGGCGGCAGCTTCCGCAGCCTGGGCCGCTTCAGCAGCAGCGGCTTTCTCATCACGGGTGGTCAAAGCATCCACCGCTTTGCCAAAAAGCCCCTTCTTCTTCTTTTCCTCGGTCATCAAATTCCTCCTTAAGGTAGTGTGGTTACGATACGCAATCTATCTACGCCCCAGAAACGCTTGCAACATGCGCTGCGCGATCAGACTCCCTGATGCCGCGCGCGGCGTTGTAGGTTTCTGGCTCTGTCCACCCAACAAGGCTTCAATCAAAGCCTGCTGCATGGCCTGTGAGGTGTCTGCGCCCGCCTGCTTGGCTTGTAAAAAGGCCAATCCAGCAGGCAACAACCGTTCCAATACATCCCCCATATCCAGCTTGTCGGCCTGGGGTGTAGCAGGAGGCTGCGCTGGTTGAGGCGATGCAACTTGTGAGGGCGGTCTAGTGATTACCCCCCTTGCCAGATCGAGAAGGCTGCCCAACGCGGTGGGGGTTGGTTGCGGCGCGGAGGCAGCGCGAGGCGGCGCAGCCTGCGCACCGGCCATATTCAACACCATATCAAGGACACTGGGCGCAGCCTGCCCTTGCTGCGGATGGCCTTCAGCCGGCACGGCCCCAAGCAGCGATTGGATGAGAGTCATCACATCGCCTTGTTCTAAAGCGGCATGACCCTCAAGTTCTCTGGCTGCCTGGCCCAAACCCTGGCTATAATACTGGCTGGTGCCGCCTTTACCTTGGACCTGTAATACCTGGGCCGCGTAACGTAAGGCATCTGCCGGAGCGCTTCCAGAGCGCGCCGCGAGCGCCTCGGTGACAACCTGCAGATTCTGAACCATGTTGTCGCCATGGTTGCCATTGAAACCGTCGAGGGCATTGAGCTCCTCACGCTCCGCCGTTAGCCCCTGGAGTGCGGCGCTAAATAGCTGGGCAAGATCCGGGAAACCTTGTGAAGCTACGGATTCTGTCATCGCACCTCCAATCTATCGGGATTCGCGCACATGGAGCAACATATCCATCCTAACACCGCTCAGAGAAATGTCAAGGAAGCACATATATTTTTACTCAAAAATACAATCGCGCTAATCATTTTCGCGCGGGTGCTTATGGCGACGCAAACCATCGAACCAACGGTACCCCTTGAGTATGACATCGGGCGCAAAGAAGATCACGCCCAATCCAACCAAGAGCGCCGGAATGCCAGCAATGATCAAGCCGCGCGTTTCAGGCATTCCAATCCACGCCAGCGTCAGCACCATTACCCAGAGGAAAAAAGCCAGTGAAACAACTACCAATCCGGGAACAATGCCCATAGTAGCAAGAATCGGTCTGATTACGTTCTCAGCTACACCATTGGGATTCTCAAACCAGCGCATGAACAACCAGATGTGCCCAATCACCTGAGCCACCCTCAAATCTCGGCTCCCCACAGTCGAACGATCCCACACAGCGCCATCCAACAGCGCGCGTTCCAATTTCGCATGATGGAACTTCGCGCCGAGAAGAATTGCGTCCTCTAAATTCGCATCGGTCAAATCGGCGTATGAAAGATCGGCGCCTGTGAGGTCAGCGTGCGCCAACTGCGCGCGACTGAGATTTGCGGAAGCAAGGTTTGCATTCACAAAGGCCGCATACTGCAATTTCGCCTCTGTAAGGTTGGCGCGAGAGAGATTGGCCGCATTGAAATCGGCGCGTTGGAAGTCGCCATTGACCAGGGTTGCAGAAACCAGATCTGCGGCTCTGAAAACAGCCCCTATACCATGCGCCGTTTGCAGATCAGCGTGCGTGAGCGTCGCCTCGGTAAAGTTCGCCTGCCTCAGATTTTGCTCCGCTAGATTCGCATGATTCAGCCGCGCGCGACAGAACACGGCGCCCTCCAGCGTGCCGCCCTCGAAAACCGCCTGACGCAAATCAGCATTAGTGAAGTTGTGAAACTTGAAGTCTCGATTGATGAAGCGACACCCAAAAAACTGTTGGTTTTGAGTCGGGTTTGATGGCTGGTATTGCGAGTACGAAGTGGGATGCGACATCGTCAACTCCTTATCGCACTGCAAAAATGTTATCTACTACATTAGTATACTGAAATGCGTTTCACTTGTCAAATATGATATGGGCGCAACTTCCAACCGGGGAGTGAGCAGGCGTCAGGTTTAACGTCCGTACACCTCTGGATTGACGCAATGCGGCAGGCGCTCCCCGCGCAGCCCGGCCAGCAGATTATCAGCGGCGAGGCGCGCCATCTGCGCGCGCGCTGTGACGGTGGCGCTAGCGATATGCGGGGTGATGAGGCAATTGGGCAGTCCTACCAGCGGGTGGGTCGGCGGAAGCGGCTCAGGATCGGTTACATCGAGCGCAGCGCCGCCAATCCAGCCCTCGCGGAGGGCGCGCTCTAGCGCTTCTTGCTGCACCACCGCGCCCCGCGCCGTGTTGATGAGGACGGCGGTGGGCTTCATTGTGCGCAGCTCGCGCTCGCCAATCAAACCGCGCGTCTGCGGCGTGAGCGGGCAATGCAAGCTGACAAAATCCGCCTCGGCGAGCAGGGTCTCCAAAGGAACGCATTCCGCGCCGAGCGCTTCGCCTTCGGCTTTGCAACGCGGATCGGCGAAGAGCACGCGCATAGCAAACCCCTTGCCGCGGCGCGCCATCGCCTGACCGATGCGCCCCAAACCCACGATGCCCAGGGTCGCGCCCCAGACATCCTGCCCCAGCAACGTTTTGGGTCCCCAGGTGCGCCATGCTCCCTGGCAAACATTTTCCCACCCCTCTGGAATACGCCGGGCCGCCGCCATCAGCAAGGCAAAAGCGAAATCTGCTGTCGCATCGGTGAGCACATCAGGCGTATTGCCTACGGGAATACCGCGCGCGGTAGCAGCAGCAACGTCAATGTTATCATAGCCCACCGCGTACTGGCTGATAACGCGCAAACGCGGCGCAGCAGCGATGAGCGTAGCATCCACCGGATCTGAAAGCAGGGTAAGCAGTCCTTCGACTTCCGCCGCGGCGGCCAGCAGATCAGTGCGGGGAATCGGCAACGCCGAAGGCCACACTTCAACCGTGCAGTGCTCACGCAACTGCTGCAGGCCGATTTCAGGAATCTCACGGGTAACATAGACGCGCGGAGAGTGCATGATCAGTGCTCCTTGTTTCAAAACGCCGTCAGCGTTCAATTTTGCCGCTTTTGGGGCCAAATTGGAAAAAGACTCTTGTCAAAATGCCTGTTTCAGTGTACACTTATCAAGTATACGATGTGTGTGACATTTTACAAATTGAAGCGATGCTAAGGTTTTGATTCCGGCAATGAATGCCGGTATGTTGATTCATCCGTATAAGCTTGAGCGACGCCGCCCGGCCGAGGCGGACGACGGAGTTCAAATTGCACCAGGGGACAATGTTTCCCTGATACGCTATAGCCGTCAGCGAACCCAAAACCCGTAAATACTTTATGAGAGTCAGGGTGGGGTTCAAGCATTTTACCCAGGCGCCTCCGATAGGCTCTTAGCCCGAGGTTTTGTAGAGCAGCGACTCGAGATTTCCCCGGGTCATTGGCATAAGGTTAAGAGAAGGGCGGTATGGGCCGTTCTACTATACAGAAGAAGAACGGTGTTTTTTGCTATCTGGCACGGCTATAAGCTTATGGGCTTTAGCCGTGTTTTGTTTTGGAGAGGGCATGACCGGAAGGATCACCGCTTTGGAACCGCAACAGCGGGCCAAGGATCGGGTGAACGTGTATCTGGACGGCGAATTCGCCTTTGGACTGGCACTCAGCGCCGCAATGCGGTTACAGGTCGGGGATGAGCTGACAGAATCCGACATTGCAGTCTTGAGAACTGCCGACGAAGTGGAACGCGCCCGCGAGAAGGCGTTAGGGTATCTCTCGTACCGCCCGCGCAGCGAGGCTGAAGTACGACGCTATCTCACCGAGCGTGAATTTTCCGCCCAGACTGTGGATGAGGTTGTCGCGCGTTTGTGCCAGGTGGGGCTGATAGATGATAGTGCCTTTGCCCGGTTTTGGATCGAGAACCGGGAGCGATTTCGGCCTCGGGGCGAACGGGCATTGATTCAGGAATTACGGCAACATGGGATTGCGGACGTGGTGATCGAGCAGGCGTTGGCCGATTTCGATGCCGAAGCCGTCGGAGCGACCTATGCCCGTGAACAAGCGCGCCGCCTGGCGCACTTGCCGCCTGAGCAATTCCGCCGCCAGCTGGGCGAACGATTGGCGCGTCGCGGTTTTGCGTATGACCTCATTCAAAACCTCCTCGAACGGTACGCCGCTCCTGATTTCACTATTCTAGAAACTGAGGAGTAATAATCATGGATTGGGTCATTGCAGTTATCGCTGCACTGCTGGGCATGGTCATCGGCGGCGTCGCCGGGTATTTCTTCCGCCAACAGCAGTACCAGCAGCAAATGGGGAATCTGGAGGCGATGCGCAAGCGGCTGCTGGAAGAATCTGAAAAACAGTCGCGCGAAATTGTGCTTGCTGCCCGCGATGAAAGTTTCCGCATACGGGAGGAAACCGAAAAGGAGCTCGAAGCCCGCCGGGGCCAACTGCGCCAGGAGGAAGAACGTCTTCAACGACGCCGCGATCAACTGGATCAGCGTCAGGAGCAGATGGATCGCAAAGAGCAGACCTTGAACAAGCGGCAAAGCACTGTGGACAAACGGTGGAACGAGTTGGAGAAGTTGGAAGCTCAACGCCGCGAGGAATTGGAGCGGGTCGCCAACTTGTCTGTGGAAGAAGCGCGGGAAATATTGCTGGAACAGGTGGCGCAAGAGACGCGTCAGGACATGGCGCGGGTGATCCGTGAAGAGGAGCGCTACGCGCAGGAAGAAGCTGAACGGCGCGCGCGCCATATCATCACCACTGCGATACAGCGGATTGCCGGCGAGCAGGTGGCGGAACTCACCACCAAGACCATCGAAATCCCCTCGGACGAACTCAAGGGGCGTATCATTGGGCGCGGCGGGCGCAATATTCGCGTCTTCGAGCAGAAGGCCGGAGTGGATGTTATCGTGGATGATAGTCCCGAAGTCATCACCATTTCCTCCTTTGATCCGATTCGCCGTGAGGTGGCAGCGCGCACGATGCACAAGCTGGTCGCTGATGGGCGGATTCATCCGGCGCGCATCGAGCAATTGCTGGCGAAATCCCGCAAGGAAGTCAATGACACCATCCGCGAGCAGGGCGAACGCGCGGTTTATGAAGCGGAAGTACCCGGCGTGCATCCCGAAATCATCAAGTTACTGGGACAGCTCTACTTCCGCACCAGCTACGGGCAGAACCAGCTCGCGCACTCTATCGAGGTCGCCAAGCTCGCCAGCCTGCTGGCTTCAGAGCTCGGCGCGGATCAGAAAGTCGCCCGGATGGGCGGATTGCTGCACGACCTGGGAAAGGCCGTGGACTTCGAGGTTGAGGGGACGCACGCCACTATCGGCGCGGAGATCGCGCGGCGCTATGGAGTACCGGAGGCCGTCATCAACTGCATCGAGGGGCATCATCACGAAGTGGATCAAATCTCATTGGAAGCGGTGTTGGTGGAAGCGGCGGATGCGATTTCCGGCGCGCGTCCCGGCGCCCGCCGCGAGAGCCTGGAACATTACATCAAGCGGATCCGCACACTGGAAGAGATTGCACATTCCTTCAGTGGCGTCGAGGAATCCTATGCCATTCAGGCAGGCCGCGAAGTGCGTATTATCGTCAAACCGGGAGAGATTGATGATCTGGATGCCTTGAAGCTGTCACGCGAAGTGGCGCGGAAGATTGAAGACACGCTACAATATCCTGGGCAGATCAAGGTGACCGTCATCCGCGAAACACGCTCAGTAGAATACGCTAAATAGCATTCAAACACAGCTCTGACCGGCGCCGCTTTATTGTTGCGGCGCCGGTTTTGTTTAGGTCAAAGCTGGAAGTGGTTTTTAGTATTGTGGGGATGCAGATGCGATAGAGATTGTATTATCGTTTCGTTTAATGGATAGTATGTAGTAATCTTAGTAGAGCGGTGGATTGTGGGGATTATGCTTCGAAGCCACTATTTATAGGGGTGGTTGCGCGCCAAGGGGATACCAACAGGGGAGAAGGCGCTACCCTACCTGGGGAAAACCTGGGGATAAGACTGACGAG
>CAZDSF010000130.1:0-6771 GCA_964508025.1 uncultured Anaerolineales bacterium | reverse complement strand
TTCCTGCTCCAACCCCAGCCGAGTTTATTCTGGATTTGCTCGCACTCCTATCTGTCAATGTTTTTTGTATTACCGTTTTTACAGGCGGCTTACCGAACCTGGTGTGCAGCCCCATGGATGAAAATAGTTCGTAGAGCGCAGAGAGCAGTGAACAGAACGCCGTTCTGCGAACGGCGTTCGCCGCGCCCAAACTGCTTACCCCTCACTGCTCACCCATTACTGTTTTTAGAGGAGGGTAACGATGAACACGCAAAAACAACGTTGGCTGATCCTGATACTGTTGGTCGGGCTGTTGGGCATTTCCCCTTTGTCGCGTGAAGCCACAGCCCAGGAAGAGCCACAGCAAATGTGGCGCGCACGGTTGGCAGACCATGCAAGACTGGATGTGCAGTCTCTCACCTCCGTAGAGGCGGTTCCCTTCACATTGCTCAATGGGCAGACGCTCGTCCGAGTGAAAGCATTGGATGCCGCAACCGGCGAGATCGTGGGCGCAACCTTCGATGAGACAAAAGCAGTAGATGAGAGCCTGCTGCGCGCAGAAGCAGCCGCAGAGTGGCGGGCTGCGCATGGCGCGCTAACCCCAGCGTTGGTAAAAGCGATGGAGGAATTGCAACCCGATGACAGGCTCAACGTGTCGGTATGGTTGCGCGTCGAGGTGACGCCGCTGCCGCGAGAGGAGTATTCGCCTCGGGTTCTGGATCAAGAAACCGCCTATGAAACGGCCATGCCGCCTGCCGGCGCCCCCAATGAAGCCGGAGACGACAAAATCCCCGCTGCGCCGCTCACACCTGAGTCTGCCGCGGCCGTCGTGATCGCGCAGGTACCCGATTTCCCGGTATCTACGGCTTCCCCGTTTACAGACCCAGAACCTAAACCTTTGGAAGCCGTGCTGGAACAAGAACAGCGCGCATTGCCCGCCGATCCCGCCCTCAATGCGATTGAAAACTTCAAGGTGCAGAACGATGCCGCCATTCTGGCGCAGGTACGCCCGGCGCAACAGGCGTTCCTGGCGCGCCTTGAAGCGCGCGCGATCACGCCGGGTTATGTGGGCGATGGCGTGCCTTCCATTTACCTGCCGGGGGTGACGCGAAAAGAGCTGGAAACGCTGGCGTTTTGGCCGGAGATTGATGCGATCTATCTGGTGCCGGAAAACGCAGGCCCCACCCTGGGCAACGCACGCCCCACGCAGAATGCCGATCTCATCAACACTGCGGGATACATCGGTACCGGCGTGAACGTGGCGGTGGCTGAGGGTGAGCGCGCGTTTTTTGCCAATCCCAATCTGATCCTGGCCGGTTCGTATGACAACACAAAACCGTATGCCAATCATCCAACCGCAGTCGCCGGGATCATCAAAAGCTCGCACCCGACGCAGCGCGGATTGGCTGCGGGCGCGACGGTGTACAGCGCCAATGGCAGCTACAGCGACTGGGGCGTGATGAGCGCGGCGCTGGATTGGGCGCGCACCCAGGCCACAGTCATCAACAACAGCTGGTACTGGGATTTTCCAAACAATCCCACCTTTTGGGAAGCCGATCGTCGGCTCGACTACTATGTGCGTTACAATTACGATTTCGTCGCTGTGGCTTCGGGCAACTTCGGCAACGGCTGCGGTAGTAATTTCTCCACCTATGTTGTTTCGCCCGCCAAAGGGTATAACGTCATGAGTGTGGGTAATTATGAGGATTCTGAAACCCTCGGCTGGACAGGGGATGCCATGAGCGTTTGTAGTAGTTTTGGCGATCCGGGTGCGGATACCGCCAGTCCTACTCACGCCAAACCTGAAGTATCTGCCGTAGGCTCAACTATCAGCAGCACCACAACCAGTACCCCGTGGATTGGGGGGGTGGGGAGCGGCACCAGCTATGCTTCGCCGATGGTGGCGGCGCTGGCCGCTGATCTGATCCATGCCGATAGTAGTCTGTCAAGTAAACCGGAGGCGTTGCGCGCCATCATCATGGCGACGGCGTTGCACAATATCGAGGGTAGCTCGCGGTTGAGCGATGTGGATGGCACGGGGGGGGATCGTAGCCAGTGCGGCGGCTACAACGGTGGAGCGCGGCAACTGGGCCAGCCGATTCGTGGATAATTCCACCACCTTTCCTTTGACGGATTACACGCAATTTGCCTATGCCGGCGAGCGAGTGCGGTTTGTGATCACCTGGCTTTCCAATCCAAATGTAGGATATACTTCCGATCCCTTGCCAGCTGATCTCGATCTCCGCGCCTATCGCAGCGATGGCGCCACCCTGATCGCATCCTCTCTCAGCGGCTCCAACAACTTCGAGATCGTGGAATTTACCGCTCCCGCCTCGGAGACCTATCGCTTCCGCATCTCTCGCTTTGGCAGCTGGTCCGGCAGCGGCACCTGGCTGGGGATCGGCTGGTGGCGCGGGACTTTCCGCATCAGTCCCAACGTCGGTTATAGCGACCCTCAGGCAACGCCGTTAGGAACGCATCTTTCGGTTTATCCCAACACCTGGTCGCCCTCAAATTACTGGCGCGTGATGGGCATTCGCTCGGCCAGCACATCCGACCATGACCTGCGCCTGTACACGGCCTCCTGGTTCGATGATCCCAGCACCCGCACACTCCTGAAAAGCTCGACTTACGGAACCGGACAGGTGGATTACATTGCAGTGGATGGCAACCACCGGCTATCCACGCTGCCTGAGCATTATCGGGTTAGCCATTTCAGCGGCACCGGAGGCTACACAGTCGGCTGGGCCAATCCGGGTATTGCGCTCACGACGCGGGGACTCTATGGCCCGTACACCATGAGCGCCAGCGAAGTCGTGAAAGTTTTCGATGTGCGTTTCGGCGCGGGTCAGGGGCGGCGTATCTCAATCATCCCCACAAGCGCCGTGGACCTGGGCGTGGAACTCCTACGCTCACAAAGCCCTAGCGCGGTGATCTTCAGGCGTGGAGAAGGCGTGCGCTACGCGGATGCCTACGGAGCTGTCACGACTCCAGAGCGGCTCAGCTATTTGCACCCGGCAACGGCGAGCGATTGGTTGGGGCTGGTGGTGTTCAAAAAGAGCAGCACGGCTGTCACCTTCTATGTTGAGATCAAAGATCTGACCGTGTTCTTGCCGCTGATGTTGCGAAACCACTAACCGCAGCTATCGGAACTTGTAGCCGCCTGGCGACGTCTGAAAGGTAAGAGCAACAAGGCAAGAGCAACAAGGAGGTGTGCGATGAACCGTTCAACAATCAGGCGCTTGTTTTGTGGCAGTGTATGCCTGTTGATGCTGTTGGCCGGATGCGCGACAGACGCATTACCCACGACACAGGCAACACCGCCCAAGATTGACTTTGAAATTGTCGCTCAAGGCGACCCGATGGTAGGCAAAGACAGCGGCCCGGTGACGGTGGCCCTGCGCGGCGACGCTCCCCTCCGCACCGTTCCCGAAGCGTTGCCCGACGAAGCACGCGCTGCACTGGAGAAGCTCCTGTCACAGCCTGAGGCTGCTTCTCTCTTCCTGGTGATCTACGGCGGCGTGCAGCCCAGCAGCGGCTACAAAGTGAGCATCGAAAGCATCACCCGCAACGAAGGGCAGCTCACCGTTGCCTACAGCGTCATCGGCCCCGGCCCCAATGAAGGCGCAGCCACCGTCATGACCTACCCGTACATCATCGTGCGGCTGACTGATACAACGACTGATCCAGATAAAATCATCTTCGAGCAAAAGGGGTGATGCTCGTGGGCGCGTAACGCGCCCCCACGGAAATTGCTCCTCATCTATTCTCACAACACCGCCCGGCGACGTGGTTCCCCACGCGCCGGGCGGCTACGCATTACGCAGCACGCATTACTTGTACCCCACATCCACCACCGGCTCGCCCTCCGTCGTCGCCAGGCGCGCGCCGAAGAACCACCAGTAAGGATGCGGAGAGTCCAGCGGCGGGGTGGTGCGGATGAGCAGGACGTTCTTGCCCGCCTTTAGCGAGAACGGCGCGGTGCGCTCGATGGGGCGCGACCATAGCGGGGCATCCGCCGCTGCGGGATTGGGCAACACATCGAGCGGAAGGCCGTTGCAGAAGAGCGTCGCGTCGCCGCCGGAACGGAACTCCAGCACGGCTTCGCGCTCTTGCGGGCTGATGACGGTCGCGGCGAGGTAGCCCACCAGCGGCGTTTTGGCTTGCAGTTCAGCCTCGTATTCGCGGATGAAATGGACGGCGTGCGGCTCGTCGAGCGCGGGGATGGCGGCGATGTCTTGCTGGTACACGCGCCAATCGAGCGCGGGATCCACGCCGCCGTCTGCCGTGAGGAGCGCGGCAGGCGCGGGCGCAGCTTCGGCGGGGAAGGCGATGGCCTGCCAGCGGGTGATGGTGGGGAAGAGCAGCGGCCCGCTGAAGCGCTCCGTCCAGGCGACGCCGCGCCAGGTGAGCGTGACCTCCACATCGCAGCGTTGAGCGCGCGTGTGGCCGTCGAAGGCAAAGGGCGCATCGAGGATGTGCGCGGTGGTGGTCTGCGTGTGGCGCACGGTCGCTACCTGCGGCTCCGAGCCGCGATGCAGCGTGAAGCGCGCCTCCACGTCGTAGGGGCTGCCATCAGCGGGCGCGGCAACGATGACGCGGAGTAGTTGTTGTGAGGCTTCTTCGCGCGCGGTGAAGGGGATAGCGCGCGCGAACGGCCCGCCCAGCCGCGCGAGCGCGTCGCGCTTGCCGGGGATGTCCGGCAGGGCGAGCACGGCCTCGGCGGTGAGCGGCTCGCCGTACCAGGGCGCGCCCGCGCTGCCCCGCAGCAGCCGCTGCACATCGGCGGCGATGCAGGCGTGATTGTGCGCCTCGCCGAGCGCAACGATATCGCCCGTAGCCCGCGCCTCGACTGTGACGGTCTGCGTTTTGGGCAGCGGCGGCGTGCTGATGATCGTCCGCAGCAGCGCGGGATCGTAACGCCATGCGACGGATGTGCCGTTCACCAGCACCTCTACCGGCTCAACGCTGCCCTCCAGCCAGAGCTCGTAGCTGCGGGCAGCGGGGAGCGCGTCGCAGTGGCCTTCCACCGGCGCGATGGTCACGCGCCAGCGGTCACCCTCCGGCTCAGAGG
Organism: uncultured Anaerolineales bacterium; assembly: GCA_964508025.1. Lineage (GTDB taxonomy): Bacteria > Chloroflexota > Anaerolineae > B4-G1 > SLSP01 > JAAZNO01. The sequence continues at coordinate 1,718 of CAZDSF010000130.1, read as the reverse complement.
CGATCTCCGTCCACTCGAACTGCCCCTCGCGATAGGCTTCGGTCAGGCCATCGTCCTCGTAGAGGCGGAAGCGGCCCGCCGCGCCGGGGAACGCGGCGATGACGAGCCGGTCTTTGGGCTGCGCATCGGTGGCGCCGGAGCGCAACTTGGGCGGCGCAACTTCCGCGAACTCCGGCGCCAGGGGCAGGATCGCGCCCGCCCGCAGCAGCATCGGCACGCGGTCGAGATCGCCCACCAGCCGCACCCAACGCGGCCCGGTGAAGGTCTCCCGCGTCTGGTAGTCAATCCACAAACCGGGGGGAATCCACACGTCCTCGTAGGCCATACCGGTTGCCTCATCCAGCGGATGCACGATGGGCGCCGCGAGGATCTGGTCGCCAAAATAATACTGGAAGCGCGCGGCGTAGGCATCCGGCGTTTCGGGGTGTTCGTAATACATGGGATAGCAGACGGAAAGGCCGGTTTCCACGTTGCGCCGGGCGAGCGTGTAGAGGTAGGGGACGAGCCGGTAGCGCCACTGGAAGGCGGCCTGCGCCACGCGGAACACGTCCGGCCCGAAGGCCCAGGGGCGGCGCTCGCAGCGGGCGTCTTTGGTGGAGTGCAGCCGCAACACGGGGCTGAGCGCGCCGTATTGCACCCAGCGGGCGTAAAGTTCCGGCGTGATCGTGCCGCCCATGTGCCCGCCGATGTCGTGACTCCACCAGCCGTAAAGCACGTTGGCCGCCGTCGCGGTGAAGTGGGGCTGGTACGCCAGCGCTCCCCACGTTTCGTAAGTATCGCCGGAGAAGCCGATGTAGTAGCGATGGTTGCCCAATCCGCCCCACCGGCTGTAGAGCATGGGGCGCACGCCCTGGCGGGTGATGTCGTTGAAGTGCAGGTGATTGAGCCAGGGCAGCGGATCGAGGCCCTTCACGTCGGAGACTTCGCCCTGCTGCCAGTCCATCCACCAGAAATCCACGCCTTCATCTTCCATAGGATGGTGCAGAAGCGTGAAGTAGGCTTCCACAAAGCGTTTATCGCCGATGGTGAAGGGGATGGGTTGGCGGGTCTCCGGGTCCACGCCCATTGCGCGGGCGAACGCGGGGTAGGCTTCCTCGTGGGGATGAATGCCATCGGCGGGATGCAGGTTCAAAGTCGCGCGCAGGCCCTTCTCGTGCACCCACTGCAAGAAGCCCGGCGGATCGGGGAAGAGCTCGCGGTTCCAGGTGTAGCCCGTCCAGCCGTCGGGCGTGTGCCAATCCATATCAATCACCAGCACGTCAAGCGGGATGTCATGCGCCTCGAAATCCGCCACGAGGTCTTGGAGGTCTTGCGCGCTGTAAGCCCAGTAGCGCGACCACCACCCGCCGAGGATGAAGCGCGGGATGAGGGGAATCGCGCCGCCGAATTGCATGTACTCGCTGAGCGCGGCCTTGTAATCGTGCCCGTAGCCGAAGAAGACCCAATCCTGCACGCGCTGGCCCGGCGCGTCGTACTCGCGGCGGGGCTGCACCCAGCCATCGCTGGGATCGAAGAGCACGTTGCGGGTGTCATCGAAGAGCGCCCAGCCGGCGCGGGAGAGCAGGCCCTCTTCGAGCGCGGCATCGCCCCCGCAGTTATCGAGCGTGCGGCGCGTACCGCGCAGGTTGCCGGGGTTCGGCATCCCCGGATGCCAGGTGACGGTCTCGCCGTTGAGGGTGAAGGTGATGCTGAGGTTGTCCGGCGTGAATTTGCCGCTA
>CAZDSF010000129.1:0-6834 GCA_964508025.1 uncultured Anaerolineales bacterium | reverse complement strand
TACGCGAATCCTCACCTTTGCTCCCGGTCATTCTTATTGTTCCTGATGAGGAGATATTTTACACCAAAACCTTTTTAACCAGGGGGCTAACCAAAACCAATGGGGCCCGGGTTAAAAAAACCCCAAAGTTTACAACTAAATATGCGGTATATCTAAATTTATACAAATAGTTCGTAGAGAGGGGTGAGCAGAACGCTATGCGCTACGCGCAAACGGCTCTCTATTTACTGCTCACTGATTTCTATTCTCGGAGGAGATATGATGGGGACCCAACACAGACTCACCACAGAAGAATTTGCCCAATTGCGGCAGCTGTATATGGCAACGCCGATGATGGAACCGACGGGAGAAAACTCCCCTCTTCTGCAGGAACTTGCCGCCATAGAAAGGCCCTTGTTACAACAAATCATTCAAGAGTGCACGGCGGAACCCGGAGAAATCCTCTTCAAAGAAGATGAAGCAGGCGACGCCATGTACGTGATCCTCGCCGGAGAAGTTGTGGTGCTCAAGGGAAATTTCGATGCGCCCACCATTCTGGGCTACCGCGGTCCCGGTGAAATCATTGGCGAGATGGCGTTGCTGGAAAACGCGCCCCGCTCTGCTTCAGTGATAGCCTTGGAACCGCTGCGCCTCTTGCGCATCAACCGGCAAAGCCTGGAGCTGTTGCTCAACAGCAAGCCCGGTATCGGCATGAATATCATGGCGACGCTCAGCGCGCGCCTGCGCAACGCCGATGATGTCCTGAATGTCCACACCCAGGCGCGCAAACAGCTGACCCAGCAAGTGGCCCAACTGCGCGCCGAGAAGGAGCACTTGTTGGAAATCCAACGGGTGCGGCAGGAAGTGAGCGATTTGATTGTGCATGATCTGCGAAACCCGCTGGGCATCATCTACAGCGTGCTGGACGTGCTGAAAATGGTTCTCCCTGAAGAGATCTTATCCAACAACCAGGAACTGCTGAGTATCGCCGACGAGGCGCGCAGCCGCATGAAACGTTTGATAGAGTCGCTCCTGGACATCGCCCGCATGGAAGAGGAGCAAACGGTCTTGAACTTGAGACCCGTTTCGCTGCCCCATCTCATCAATCGGTTGATGAAATCCATGGATCTGATTGCAAAACGACGCCACATTGCACTGGAGGTGATCATGGCGGAAACGCTTGCGCCCATCATACTCGACGAGGAGAAAATCGAGCGCGTCCTCGCAAACCTCCTCGACAATGCTTTCAAGTACACCTCACACGGCGGAAGTATCGTAATCACTGTGACCGAGGAAAACGCACAGGTACGGGTAAGTGTTAGCGATACCGGCCCCGGGATTCCAGAAAGCGAGCGGGAACGGATTTTCGAGCGCTTCACGCAAGTGCAGGGGGATAATGTTGCGCGGCGACGCGGCTTCGGATTGGGGCTGGCATTCTGCAAGCTCGCCGTCGAAGCCCATGGCGGCGCCATTTGGGTCGAGCCGGGACCTGGCGGCATCGGATCACAGTTCATCTTCACGCTGCCCGGAGCTGCAAATTGAGCGCATCCAGACAGCAACTCCGCATCAGTGGGTTGGTGCGCGCGTCCAACAGAGTCCGCGCCGCCCTGGCTGCCGGCATTCCGCCGGAACAGGCCAAAGCATTCCGCAAAAGCGTCCGCGACACCCTGGCGCAGACCGAAGCCATCTGCCGCGAGCATCGCCTCCAACCGCAGGATTTGCCGGCGCCTTCCTACCGCGCCTACCGCTATCTCAAGGAGCTGGATCTCAGCAAGCTGCCCACGCCCGCGACGCAAGCTTCCGCCGCCCCGAAACCGCCGCGCGTGCAGATCACCAACATCGTCGTTGCGCAATCCACCATGAATACAACCTTCACAGAATGGCTCAGCCAGCCTCAACAGCGCACAGAAAAACTCACAGCGGATCATCCACAGGTGCAGGCGTATGTGCGGATGCTGAACCAGCACGTAAGCGAGATCGAAAGGCTGGCGCAGGAGCAGGGCGGCGCGCCGGGACATCTGCCCACGCGCTCACTGCGCGCCTATCAGTGGCTCAAGTTCCTCAGCGATCCCGCCACGCTGGCAGCCCATCTGGAAATGGTGCGCGCCGTGCTGCGCGAATTCTATCAACCGCGCTGCCCCAAACGGCTATCGCCCGCGTCCCCGCCGCCCGCAGAGGTCGCCTTCGCCTACAGCACGCATCTCTACCGCGCCGTGCGCGATCAGATCGGGCTACGGGTGACGCTGCACGAGGGCCTGCTTGGCGCTTCGCCGGAAGTGTGGCGCGCGGTGGTGTGCGCCATCCTGCGCCAGGAGAAGGCATACCAGCGCATCGTCCAGGAGTTCGGCGCGAGCGAGGAATTTCTGGAGATCGTCGCCGCGCTGGAAATGACCACCGCGCCGGTCGAGGATGTCACGCGCGGGCGATGCTACGATCTGGAGCAGGTTTTTGAGCGCGTGAACCGGGACTACTTCCAGGGACAAATGCCACGCCCAAAACTTACCTGGAGCCGGACGCACACCCACGTCCGCATGGGACATTACGACCGACTCCGCGACCTCGTGATGCTCAGCGTCGCGCTCGACGCGCCGCACGTGCCTGAGCATGTGGTTGATTTTGTGATGTACCACGAGCTGCTGCACAAACAGCTCGGCGTCGCCGTCGCCAATGGGCGGCGGTACGCCCACACGCCGGAGTTCCGCGCCGCCGAGCGCCGCTTTCGGCGCTACGCCGAGGCGCAAGCCTTCCTCAAGACGCCCGGCAAAACGTAAGCCCCCGCGTTATCCTTCATCTGTACCCCTGCTGTCACAATTCTGCCCTATGCCCGCGCTATACTCCGGGTGTAAATTCACACCGGAGGTAGAGCATGAAATCCAAAGTCTTTCCCATTGTCTCGTGCGCGTTGGTCGCGTTGTTCTTGCTTGCAGGATGGGTGCAGCAGCCCCACCCACAAGCCGCATCCACGCCCGGCGTCATCACCGTCGCCGGTGAAGCCGAAGTGCGCGTCGTCCCCGACGAGGTCGTGCTGACGCTCGGCGTCGAGACCTCGAACAAGAATCTCGATGCCGCCCGCCGCGAAAACGACCGCATTGTCAACGCCGTCTTCGCGCTGACGAAGAAGTACGCCATTCCTGCCGAGCGCGTCCAGACCGATTACATCGCCATCGAGCCGCGCTATGAGGATCGCTACACCGAGCGCGCCTTCATCGGCTACTTCGTCAGCAAAACCATCGTCATCACCCTGCGCGATGTCTCCCAATTCGAGCGCTTCTACGCTGAGGCGCTGGGAACCGGCGTGACCCACGTGCACGGCGTGCAATTCCGCACTACCGCGCTGCGCGCCAACCGCGATAAGGCGCGCGAACTCGCGCTTCAGGCAGCGCAGGAGAAAGCCGCTGCCATGGCGGCGACCCTGGGGCAACGCATCGGGCAGCCGGTGCTGATCGAGGAGACGCGGAACGACTGGGCTTCGGGTTATGGCGCCTGGTGGGGCGGGCGTTGGGGCGGCGGGATGACGCAGAACGTGATCCAGAATATCGGCGAAGGCTGGTTGCCAGCGGATGGCAGCCTCGCGCCCGGTCAGATCAGCGTCAAAGCCACCGTCACCGTGCAGTTCGAGATGCGGGCCAAGTAGGCGGAGGAGCAGGGGCGCGGAGGAGAGGGGGAGTTGGGGAGATAGGGTGATGGGGTGCTCGTAACTTGCAATTTGCTCCCACTTCCCTATTGCCCATTACCCATTACCAATTACCCATCCCCCCTCACCCATTACCCGTTGCCCTTCATCCTTCCGCCTTCATCCTTATAGAAAGGGGTTCACGATGCGCAAATCACTACTGGTTCTGCTGGCTATCTTCTTGGCGTTGGGTGGCCCGGCGCAGATGGCGCTCGCCGATGGGATGGTGCTGCCGCAGGCGCTCACGCCCGGCTATTGGGTCGTGCGCGAGCATCACGTCACCGTGACCATCGAGGATCAACACGCCGTCACCCGCGTGGAGCAGGAATTTCACAATCCCACCGCTGCGCCGGCAATGGGACGCTATCTCTTCCCGATCCCGCCCGGCGCGGGTGTGACGGATTTCACGGTGGAAGTGGACGGGCAGCGGCAAGTCGTCATCCACCAGGACGCGGCGACGACGAACGCCGCCCTGCACGCCGCCATCGCGGCGCAGCGCGATCCCTCGCTGCTGCAATACGCCGATTGGGAATCGCTCGCCTTCGATCTCACGCTGCCGGCGCGCGGCTCGCGGCGCATGACCCTGCGCTATGAAGAGCTAGTGCTGCCAGCAGGCAGCATGGCACACTACCGCTACACCCTCAGCACCGAGCGCTACTCCGCCGAGCCGCTGCGCGCCGTCTCCATCAAAGTGACGCTCAAGCAGACGGGGGGCCTCGCCAGCATCTATTCGCCTTCACACGCCGCGAGCGTCACCCGCACCGGCGCAACCCAGGCGGAAGTGACGTGGGAAGCTGCGAACGTCACCCCCGCGGAGGATTTCGAGCTCTACTTCGCGCCCGCCGAGGGCGGCTTCGGCGGCGGTTTCCTCACGGGCGAGCGGAACGGGCAGGCGCATTTCCTGTTCACCTTCGCGCCGGAGCTGCGCCTCGCCGAAGCGGACGTTTTGCCCAAAGACATCCTCTTCGTCATTGACCGCTCCGGCAGCATGAGCGGCGAGAAAATCGTCCAGGCGCAGAACGCGCTGCAATTCATCCTGGGGCAGTTGAACGAAAACGACCGCTTTGCCATCGTCGGCTTCGATGACCGGCTGGATTTGTTCGCCGAAACGCTACAACCGGTGGACCGCGACAGCCTGAACCGCGCGCGGCGCTTTGTCAGCGGGCTGGATGCTCGCGGCAGCACCGATATTGACCTGGCGCTGCGCACCGGGCTGGACATTCTGGCGCGCAGCGAACCGCGCGCGGGCGCCGCGCGCCTGCTCGTCTTCCTCACCGACGGGTTGCCCACCGCTGGCGTCACCGACGAGCGCGACATCGTCCGACACACCGCCGAGGCCAACCGCCCCCTGGAGGCGCGACTACACGTCTTCGGCGTCGGCTATGACGTGAACACGCACCTGCTCGACGCCCTCGCGGCGCAGAACGGCGGCAGCGTCACCTACGTGCAGCCCGGCGAGAACCTGGAGCTCGTGCTCTCGGATTTCTACCGCCGCATCGCCAACCCGGTCCTCACCGATGTGGAGCTCAGTTTCGATGGACTCAGCGCCACAGACATCTATCCCCGCACATTGCCGGATCTCTTCCAAGGCTCGACGCTGCTGGTAGTGGGACGCCATAAGGCTGAAAGTGACATGGTCACGGTGCGGGTGCGCGGACTGGCGGGCGCGGAACCCCGCGAATTCGTCTATCGCTTCGATCTGGCAACAAGCGGCGGGCAGGACTTCGTGCCGCGACTGTGGGCCACGCGCCGCATCGGCGAGCTGCTGGATGCCGTGCGCGTCGAGGGGGAGAGCGCCGCGCTCGTGCAGGAAATCCGCGAGCTGGGGCTGGCTTATGGGCTGGTGACGCCCTACACCACCTTCGTCATCGCCGCGCAGACGGAAGGCGTCGCCTCGGCGGAGAATATGCTGCTCTATCAGGATCAGCGTTCGCTCAATGCCGCCTCCGGGCAGACGACCATCCAGGCGCGGGTGCAGAATCAGGCGTACCAGGATGCCGCGCAGGCGAATCTTGCCAGCGGCGCCAATGTGAGCAACGTGCGGAATCGCAGCGTCACCCAGGTGAGCGGTCGGCAGCTCGACCTGAGCCTGCTACAGGGACGACAGGATCTCGATGAGCCGATTACCGCCGCGTGGCTCGAGACAAACATCCAGGCGGATCGCACCGTGATGTTCGGTTCAGCCGAGTATTTCGCGCTCGCCGCCGACCCGGAGCTGCGCCCATTCTTGCAGACCGGCACAAATGTGATCTTCCAGCATCAGGGCGAGGTCATCGCGGTGGAGGATCCGGAGACGCTGGTAGAAACTGAGGTCGTCCAGGTCGCGCCTGCGCCGCAGCGTGGGGGGCTGGCGCGCCAGCTGTTGCAATGGCTGCTGGGCTGGCTGCGGCGGTGATATAAAAACGTGGGGCGATGGCTTTGCTATCGCCCCACGTTTCCAAAAGAAACCCTTAAAAAGCGAACAGGGAAAGCAACGGCCAATAGCGGCTTGGCGTGGGCTTCGGCGCACACAGCGGTTGCCCGCTGCCCAACCAGGGCAGATAGCGCGCCAGGGCCAGCAGGTCGCTGTCGCCGCGCACCTCGAAGCGATTCAGCGCAAAGTTGCGGTTGGCGCTCTGCACAGGCGAGGCGCCCAGCGCAACCGCGCCCTCATAGCCCGCTTTCGCCACATCCCGAATGACAGCGCCATTGTATGCGCCATAAGGATAGGCAAACGTCGTCGGCGCGGCATCGAGCTGCGCTTCGATCTCGCGCCGCGATTGGGCCACCTCGCGCCAGAGTTCGGCGCTGTCTATCGCAGTCAGGTCCACGTGACGGCGGGTGTGCGAGCCGATCTCCATACCTGCGGCGGCCATTTCCTGCACCTGCGCCCAGGTGACATAACGCCCGCCGCGAGGATACGTGCTGGGAATGTAGAAGGTCCCCCGCATGTGGTACTTCTGCAGTAGCGGGTAGGCGATGGTGTATTGCTCGATCCAGCCATCATCGAAGGTGAGGGCGATGGGGCGCGCCGGCAGCGTGTGCTCGCCCTGCAACGCCAGCACAATCTCGTGGACGGTGACGGTCTCGTAGCCGAGCCGTTGGAGCAGTTGCAGCTGCGGCTGGAATGCGGCTGCAGTCCCGTGGGTGCGGGATGTCGAACGCCCGCCCCGCTCCAGGGTCTCGCGCCCCACAAAGTGATA
>CAZDSF010000128.1:0-6896 GCA_964508025.1 uncultured Anaerolineales bacterium | reverse complement strand
TCGAGGCATTCGAGCGTGCTCGTCTTGCCCGCGCCGTTGGGGCCGAGCAGGCCGAAGATCTCGCCGCGCTGTACCGCGAAGCTGATCCCGTCCACAGCTGTGAAGTCGCCGTAGACTTTGCGGAAATCTTTTACAGAAAGGACCGTGTCGTTCATTGGGTTTCTCCTCACGTCTTACTCGTTACGCATTACGCATTACGCATTACGCATCACGCATTACGCATTACGCATTATCTGAAGTATGCCACAAAGCCAGGCCGCCGTCATCACTCGGTAGGGTGATTTGGCGGTGCGGGCAAAGGGTGATTTCTGGAAGGCAACGAGCTCACCCGATGAGGTGAGTGGAGCGGCAAATGAAAATTATGAACGCAAGAGGGCAGGGGGCTTGGGCGCAGGGGGGCAGAGGCGCAGAGGAGAAAAGATTTCTTTCATCCTTCCGCCTTATATTCAGAGACGACGGGGGGATTAGGAAGAAGGCGCTGGCTACTGACTTATGACTCCTGATGCGGCGGATGTCTCAGCGCTTCGAGCAGCAACAGGCCAACGCCTATCACAATGGCGAGATCGGCGATGTTAAAAATGCCGGTGCGCAGCACCGGGCCGATGCCGAGGTTGAGGAAATCGGTCACGGCGCCCTGCTGCCTGATCCGGTCAATGAGATTGCCCAACCCGCCGGCCACGATCAACGCGCCCGCGATGACGCCCGGCAGCGTAAGATCGCTCTCCGTGAGCAGGTAGAGGATGACGCCCGCCAGCAGCACGGCGACGAAAACGCCAAAGATCAGCGTGCGCGCCTGCGGCGGCAGATCGGCGCCCAGGCCCAGAAACGCGCCGGTGTTCTCGGCATATTCCAGGCGCAGCGTGTTCCCCAGCAGCGAGATGGGCGGACGGAAAGCCAGGCGCTCGCGGGTGATGGCTTTGGTCGCCTGATCCAACCCCAGACACAGCCCGGCGATAAGGCACAACAGCGCAATGCGGCGCCATCCAGACATGGGCATCACCCTTCCAACAAGCCCAGCGCGCGGGCGCGGGCGGCGGCTTCGGTGCGGTTGCGGACGTGCAGTTTGTCGAAGATAGCTTTGACGTGGGTCTTGACGGTGTTGAGCGAGACCACCAGCGTCGCGGCGATCTCCGGGTTGCTCAGGCCGCCGGCGAGGTGACGCAGCACCTCGAGCTCGCGTTCGGTCAACGGCTCAGGTAGGGGCGCGGCAGGGTGAGGAGCAGACGAGGTGGACGGGATCGGTTTCCCCGTATCGAAATGCGCCAGCAGCGCGCGCGCATAATCCCTCAGCCGTCCGCCTTCATCCGCCAGCCGCTCCAACAGCCCGCGCAACGCCTCGCCCTCATCCACAAAAATGCGCACGTAGCCTTCCGGCTCTGCCAACGCGAGCGCGCGTTCGAGGGCATGGAGCGCTTCGGGGAGCTGTCCCCGCGCGGCGTGCAGCTGCGCCTGGAGCGTCAGAATCTCGATGACGCGACCGCAACGCTCACCGGCTTCGGCGGCGAAGAGCAGCCGCTCTGCCAGTTGCGCCGCATCGGCGAGGCGATTCTGGGCCAGCAACAGCCGCAGGAGGGCCAGCGCTTCCCCCTCGCGGAAATAGCCGGGATCAGCCGTGGGACTGAGTCCCGCATCGGCGATCCAGCGCGCGGCGGTTTCGCGGCAGCCCTGCGCGTTCTGGAGCGCCGCCCGCGCCGCAGCGACCGCCGGCAACAGCACTTCCATGTGTACGCGCCGATACAGCACCTCGAGCTCATCCAGCGCGGCGTAAGCCGCATTCCAATCCCCGTGCGCCCGGTAAATCTGCGCCAGGCCCAGGTAAGCGGGCACTAGGCTTTCCCAGCTGTTCCACGGTTTGCCGAGCGCGATGGCCTGGCTCAGGTAGTCGTGCGCTGTCGCCAGATCATTCCACTGATAGTACAGCTGCCCCAGACCAGCGAGCGCGTTGCCAGCCAGCGGCGAGGGGACCGCGCTCATCCTTTCGGCGAGTTCCAGGGCGCGGCGAAAGGTTTTCTCCGCTTCGTGGAGTTGGCCCCGCAGCACTTGCAGCTGGCCCAGATGTCCCAACGCCATCGGGACGATGTGCATGTTGTTCTGGATCAGGCTCAGCTCCAGCACCTCCGCGTAGAGCGGCAGCGCCGCCGCGACATTGCCGCCGAACTCGTGGGTGAGGGCGAGATTGAAGAGCAGCGGCGGAAGCAGATCGGCAGCGGGGTTGAAGAGACCGCCCTCTCCGGCGCTCAAGTAGGGCAACAGCGCCTCGGCGGTCTGGCGCACCTCGGTCATATTGAAGTGCGCCATGCCCATGGAGGTGCGTATCACAGCGGCTTCTATCAGGGGCGCGCGGATCTGCGAGGGCCATGCCGCCGGATCTGCGATCAGGCTCTCCGTGCTTGCGCCGAGCGCGGTTTCGATCAGGTCGAGCGCGCGTGTGGTCTCGTCCATCTGCCCGGTTGCCAGGGTCGCCCAGGCGTAGATCATCGCCAGGCGGAGGCGGCGCGCCAGCAAGGACGCCGGCAACGCTCGAATCCAGCGCGCCAGGGTGACGAGCGTGCTGCGCGCGAAGTAGGTCTCGGCGTGGCTTTCAAGCAGTTCGGCGGCAGCCTCGAAGTCGGGCGCGGCGAGGTAGTGTTGCAGCGCGTCATCCACCTCGTTCTGCGCGGCGTACCAGGTCGCCGCGCGCCCGTGCAGCGCGGCGATGTCGGCGGGTGCGCTCATCTGCGCCAACCGCGCGCGGAGGAATTCGCCGAACAGGGTGTGATAGCGATACCAGCGCCGTTCGTGATCCAGCGGGGTGATGAAGAGATTGGCCGACTCCAATGTGTGCAGAATGGCGGCGGAGGGGTGGGGAGCTCCTGGCGGTTCTCCCAGAAGCGCGTCGCACAGCGGGCCGCTCAGCCGTTCGAGAATCGAGGTTTCCAGCAGGAAACGCTGCACCGCTGCCGGCTGCCGTTCGAGAATTTCCTGCGCCAGATAGTCGAAGACGTAGCGGTGGTTGCCGCTGAAGGCGCGGATGAAGCTCGTCGCATCGGCTTCGCCCTGCATGGAAAGGGCCGCCAGTTGCAATCCGGCGATCCACCCCTCGGTGGCGGCTTCCAGCGCGGCGATGTTCTCCGCCGTGAGCTGCAATCCCATCACGCGGTTGAGGAATTCGGCGACTTCCGCTTCGGTGAAGCGCAAATCCGCCGGGCCGATCTCCGTGAGCTGGCGGCGCGCCCGCCAGATGGGCAGCGGCAACGGCGGCTCCGTGCGCCCAGCGATGGCGATATGCGTATGCGGGGGCAGATGTTCCAGCACGAAGCTGCCCGCGCGCTGGATTTCCAGATGTTCGATAGCGTGGAAATCATCCAGCACCAGGATGAAGTCTTCGGGGATGGTGGTGAGATCGTTGAGCAATTCGGTCAGAATCGTCTCCAGCGGCGGCGGCTGCGGCGCCTGAAGGTAGGTCAGCGCGCTGCTGCCCACCTCCGGATGCAGCGTCTGCAACGCGGCGATGACGTAAGCCCAGAAACGGATCGGATCGTTGTCGCGTTCGTCGAGCGACAGCCAGGCCGTGGGCAGCCCGGTCTGGGCGAGCCACTGGCTGAGAAGCGTGGTCTTGCCGAATCCGGCAGGCGCCGCAATGAGAGTGAGGGGACGCTGCAAGCCCTCGTTGAGACGCGCCAGCAACCGCGGGCGCGGGATCACCTCCGCCGGGACGCGCGGCGTGAAGAGCTTGGTGCGCAGCAAGCGCAAGGCGGGCCTGGACGTTGATTCGGTCATCAAAAAAGCTGCTTTCTCTGAATGCGATGGGGCTTAGTCTAGCATGAATTGCGATGAGGGCAATTGTGTGGAGGGCTTCTTTTGGTTTTTTTTTGCGCTTATTCGTCAATCTATCAAAGTTTATCGCCATTCCTTATCGGTTTTCGTGAAGATGAGCTTACGCCACTTTTGCCCATAACGCCGGATAGTATTCTTTAACCCGGCGCAAAAGCCCATACCCGGCTTCATTATCGGGTAAAGGCTCAAGACAAAAAATCTCGGAGCTCCATAAAGCTTGCGCTACAGATGGGTAGTATTTGAGTTGCCCACCTGCGTGTGCATACCACTCAACAAGTGTGCCCTTTCTATCAGCACCAACCAGACGTTTACCCGGCGCTGACCAAATAAGCGCTTCTGGATCGGGTAAAGTCAGCGGATATTGAAATAACCGGTAGGTTTCTGTCTTTTCATCCCATTGCAAAACCAGATAGAAGCTCTCTTGTAAAGCGATTTTGCCGCCACTGGCGATACCAACGGCATGATGCCAGCTTTCCACGGCCTCAATAAGCGCCGCTCCAGCCTTTTGAGGAGCGGCTGCATAATCTTCAAGTCCACACGCTTTAATGGCTTCCCAGAACTTCCCGGATGAATTGGAAACCTCGATGGTGACACGTCCGGTACGCTCTACGGTTTTGAGCAGTTTGCGCATTTTACACGAAATACCGCAATACAATTCTGGGTCCGACGACATCGGAACCAACACATCAAAGATGGCTTTGCTTTCTTGGGTCATGCCATTGAACGCCAGAGCTGTTGCCCGTTCAAAATCTCGCCACCCCGGCAAGGTTCCACCCGCTGCACGCGCAAGCTGACCCGTGCCATCTTGACAGGCGCTCAATAGCAGACGTATCTTCTCCAACTGCGCCGCAGTCACCAAATTACCCGAAAAACCAGCATCGAGCATACGCCATTTACTCCTTATCCAATCGCACTTCTAGTTCATCTTTTAATAATTCATCCGTGGTCACATTGAAGAGCCGTGCGATTTTAAGCACAAACTCCGCGGTCGGTTTTTTCTTCCCCGCTTCCAATTCACTAATGTAACCATGCGCAGCATGACCCACCGCTTGCGCAAGCTGGGTTAAGGTCATTTGATGGATAATGCGTAACTTGTGTAATTTTTCTCCGAACCTATCCATTTTTGTCCTTGACTATTCCAGAATAGTGTGGTATAATTGTCTCCAATAGAGACAAAGGAAATCTACAGCTATGACGAATAAACCTGTCAACAGTCCGATTCGCTGGGTGGGCGGAAAATCGCGCCTGCGGCAACAGATTATTGAGCTGTTGCCCGCACATAGCTGCTATGTGGAGCTATTTGCAGGTGCGGCATGGGTATTATTCGCCAAGACACCTAGCGATGTAGAAGTGTTAAACGACATTGATCAGGATTTGGTCAACTTTTTCCGTGTGCTCAAAGAAAAACCCGAAGAACTGATCCGCGCTTTTGACTGGGAACTGGTATCTCGCGCAGAGTTTGAACGCCTCGCGGCCATGAATCCACTCGAATTAACCGATGTCCAACGCGCGCATCGGTTTTATTACTTGATTATGGCCGGATGGGGCGGCGAATTGGACTATCCGCGCTTCCAGACCAGCATCAGTGACGGAGGGCATGGCAATCGGCTAATTGGCGCATTGAAACACTTACGCCAACGGTTGGAGCCGGTTCATGAGCGCCTTCGCACCGTCATCATCGAGAACTTGCGCTGGCAAGATTGTTTTGAACGCTACGACCGCCCGCAAACTGTGATGTACATTGACCCGCCATATCCGGGTAATAAATGTAATTATGCCCACAATATGCGAGATTGGCAAGCACATTGGGAACTAGCCGAACGGCTCAAAGCTGCGCGCTGCAAATGGATCTTATCTTCTTACGATGTGCCTGAAGTGCGCAATATGTACACGGAATATGCTATTGTGCCAGTACAGAGCTACTCCGGCATGACCACCAAGAAAAATGGTTCACAACGGGTTGTCAATGCTGAGGTTTTGATTACCAATGTTTCGCAACCGCAACCCCAAAAAACTTCCCCTGAGTCTGAACAATTGCCCATGGCTCTCGTTTGAATAGCCATCACACCAGCGACGGCAAAAATCGCCTTTGCAGTGTGATGTCACCTCTCCACCCGCTGCATCCGGCGCGTAAGCGCGCCCAACCCCACGCCGAGCAGCAGCATCAGCGCGACCAGAATCGCCAACATGCCGGCAACCTCGCCCAAGCCCGCGCCTTTCTGGGCGATGTCCATCACCGGTTGGATGATGTAGTAGGTGGGGAACAGCCGCGCAATCCACTGCGGGATTTCCGGGAACATGCTAATCAACGCGGGCGCGTAGAGCAAAATGCCCACAGATTTGACGGTGGCAAAGAGTGTGTTGATGTCTTTGACGAGGATCCCCAGCAGCACCCCAAACTCCGCTGCGAAGGCGGCCCCCAACGCCAGCACGCCGATAAGCAGGAGCGGTTCGCCGCCAAAAGCCCGGTTCAGGGCCAGGGTCAGCCATCCCATGAACACGCTGATCAACACGCCCATCACGCCTTTGGCGAGGTAGATTTCGCTCATCGTAGCCGGTGTGACGGCGAGCGCGGTGAGCGTGCGCTTCTGCTTCTCCAGCACCAGGGATGACGCCGGCAGCATCGCGCCGCCCAGCATGATGCTCATCAGCACGACAAAGGGCAGCAGCCGTTGCTCCCAGGGCAAGGTGGAGGCTTCGCCTAGCACAACACTGGTGATGTCTACGGGCGAGGTCTGCCCGGCGATGTCGCGCAGCCACACGGCCACCGCCGCAACGATGGCGGCGCGATGCTTGATGAGGCTCTCGCCCCAGACGTACACCGTCAACGCTGCCGTACCGCCGCTGGTGATTTGCGCATCGAAGTTCGCGGGCAGCACCAGGCCCACATCCACCGCGCCAGATGCAGCGGCGGCTTTGAGCGCAGCTTCGGTGGAATAGGTCTTCACCGTGAGCGCGTCCAGCGCCAGCGCGGATTGCGTCACCCGCGAAGCGCCGGCATCAGCCAGCCCCAGGCGCGGTTGACCGGAAAAGAGTGCGCCGAAGAGCAATGTGAGCACCGCCGTCATCACCAGCGGCAC
>CAZDSF010000127.1:0-6920 GCA_964508025.1 uncultured Anaerolineales bacterium | reverse complement strand
GCAGTACCAGACCGGGATGCGGTGTCCCCACCACAGCTGGCGGCTGATGCACCAATCGCGGATGTTCTCCATCCAGTGGAACCACACCTTCTCGAAGCGGTCGGGGATGATGCGCATCGTTCCGTTGCGCACGACCTCCATCGCCTGCTCCGCGAGCGGCTTGGTCTTGACGAACCATTGCGTGCTGATGCGCGGCTCGATGACGGTATCGCAGCGCTGGCAGTGGCCGATGGTGTGCTGATACGGCGCCACCTTCACCAGCAGCCCTTCGCGCTCGAAATCGGCGACGATGGCTTTGCGGCACGCGTAGCGTTCCAGCCCGGCGTAAGGGCCGGCGGCCTCGTTCATCAGGCCGGTGGGCGTCATCACATCAATCTGCGCCAGGTTGTGCCGCATCCCAATCTCGTAATCGGTGGGGTCGTGCGCGGGCGTGACCTTCACCGCGCCCGTGCCGAACTCCGGCAGCACCGCCTCATCCGCCACAATGGGAATTTCGCGCCCGATGGCGGGCAACACGGCGGAGCGGCCCACCAGCGGCCCCCAGCGCGCATCTTCCGGGTGGACAGCCACGCCGCTATCGCCCAGAATCGTCTCCGGGCGCGTGGTCGCCATCATAATGAACTCGGTCGCGCCCTCAGCCCACTTCCCGCTGCCCCACGCGCCGCGCGGGCCGCTCCATTCCGCGTTGATGACGGGATAGCGGATGTGCCACAGGTGACTGGCGTGCTCCTGCGGCTCCACCTCCAGGTCGGAGATGGCGGATTCGCAGCGCGGGCACCAGTTCACCATGTACGGGCCGCGATAGATGAGGCCACGCTCGTAGAGGGTGACGAAAGCCGTCCGCACGGCGCGGCTCAGATTCTCGTCGAGCGTGAAGCGCTCGCGCTCCCAATCGCACGAGATACCCAACTGCCGGTGCTGATTCGTGATGCGCGCGTGGGTCTTCTCCTTCCACTCCCACGCCTTGGCGATGAACGCCTCGCGCCCCAAGTCGTGGCGGGTCAGCCCCTCCTTGCCGAGCTCGCGCTCCACCACATTCTGCGTCGCAATCCCGGCATGATCCGAGCCGGGCAGGTAGAGCGTCTCGCAGCCGCGCATCCGATAATAGCGCGTCATCAAGTCTTCGAGCGCGGCGGTCATCGCGTGGCCCAGGTGCAGGATACCGGTCACATTCGGCGGCGGCATCGTAATGCAAAAGCGCGGGCCATCCGAGGGCGCGGGCTTGAAATAGCCCTGCGATTCCCACCAGGCGTATAGCCGGTCTTCGTGTTCTTTCGGGTTGTAGGTTTTGGATAGGTCGGTCATGGATTACTCCTTGTTTTGAGCAGTTAACTCAGATTCGGTTTTTGCTTTTTCAATTAATCTCACAACAGCGTGGATAGTCGCCAGATAATAGTAGAACATCCAACTATACCAAATTGCTCTGTCGTACTCTGTTTTTTGTTTGTCATTGTGATGACGTATACCAAAGTTATTGGCAAGGATAAAGAGATCATCCTCGTCTTTTTTGATAAGGACAGCTTTTGCCTTTGGGCGAAGGTATTCTAACACATCTGCAAGGTCACGAATGGCGTCGCGGCGTTCATCAAGCGAAGCCCGGTAACGACGAAATTTACGTCGCGCCGCTTCAACTCGCGCTTCAATGTTTTCGGGGTCTATTTGTGGAAGGGGGGCTTCTAATAGAGGCTCGAGTCCACTGTCAGGAAGAGTAAGAATTTCACCGTCAACCGTTAATTCAAAACCATTTCCATATCTTCGTAAAAGATTATTGACTTTTTCTCTGTATTCCTTCCTACCAGATTCGCGATCAAATGTGGAATAATGTAAACAAAGGTAGTCGCTATTAAATACCCCATGATCACGATGTTCAAGCGGTTTTGAGCAATTTTCATACAGGAACTCTATAATATCAAACAAATCATCTTCTGAGTAAGTTTCAAGATGTATCCCAATAGGATAGAGATTCGATTTTCTGAGTTCCAGAAGTAAGACGCCTTCAATATCGTGACCTAAAATGCCGGGAATAAAACCCTCGTCAGCACATTCAAAACCAAGAGATTGCTGAAAGTAGCCACCATAGTCAAAATCGTTATAGATAGTTCGAAAGAGCCTGAGAAGTGTTGGTAAATCGATATTCCGAGATATAGGATTCTTACCTGTACGAATAGAATAATATGGTTTTTCTCTCATTCTGCCCTCACCCTCGCTATCGTTGAGGCTTCCACCCCATCACCTGAAACTCAAACAGTTCCTTCTTGGAATTCCGCTTGCGGAGGCGCTGCACTTCTATACGCTCGAAGCCGACCGCTTCGATCATGGTCGCGTAAATCTCCTCGACCGGCACCAGCGTCTCGTAAAACCGCGAGTTGCCCACGATGTAGAACGCCCGCCCACCGGGGGCAAGCGCATCGTAAACGCTCTGCACATGCTGCACCATATCCGCAAAGTAGCGATGTACATAGGCCGCCAGCACCAGGCTCTGCTGCTCGATGGCGGCGATGAGCGCGTGAAATTCAGGATAGGGGATTTTGACCCCATCCGGCTGCCAGGTCTGCAAGCGGCTGGTGGCGATACCCCAGGTGCCGCCGATGGCTTGCCAATCCAGTTCGCCGGCCGCGCGCCCGTCGCTCAGATAGCCGAGCCAGTACATATACGGGCGCAGCTCGCGGATGTAGCTCATCCGGTTGGGGTACGGCGGCGAGGTAATAACGCAATCGTAAGGGCCGCCCAGCGGAATCGCGCGCGAATCGGCCTGCGTCACGCGCACCTGTCCCGCCAGCGGCGTTGCGGCGGATTCGACAAGCCGCGTCACCGCATTGACGAAATGCTCCAACATCCGCTGCCGGTCATCGAAGAGACTGAGTTGCCCATCCGCATCTTTGAACGACATAGATTGGTGATTGAACGCCGCATTCGACCAGGTGATCAGTACATCACAGAAAGCCAGCAGCAACAAATCCCTGATCGGCCCCGGCTCAGGGAGCACCTGATTTAGCGCACAATGCAACTGCGCCAGCGTGGTCAGCCGCTCCTCGGCCCACCAGCGCGTGATGTTGTGAATGGGCGGCGTCCACAAGTTAGCGGCGCGGTTCTCGGCAGCGCGACGGACAATCTCAGCCGCAGCGGCGCGCGCATCCCGCAGCGCCTCCGGCTCGTACTGCGCCGTCTTGACCCGCGCCAGCCACACCAGAAACGGGTTGATGTCCAGCAAATCGCAGCGCAGCCCACGTTCCGCACAGACTAAGCCCGTCGTCCCGCTGCCCGAAAACGGGTCAAGCACATAGTTTATGTCAGGGTGCTGCTCAAGAATTTGCTCGACCAGTTTGATCGAATAAGCCGGCGTCAAGCGCAGCCAACCGTGACGGCCCGCCTTCAAGTTGTATTTGAAGGTCAAATCGGCGCGCTGCTCAACCATCACGGCCTTCCGGCTCCAACAAAGCCTGGAGAATGTCTGCAATCAATGCCTGCAACGTAACGGCGTTGCGCTGGAAGAATCCCGCCCAATCATAGCCCACAATCTGCTCCACAAAAGCATACGTCGAAAGATGCGGCGATGCAGCCAATTGGCCCCGTAAGATGCACCACTTGGCGTGCGTGTACCGTTCTACAATGTCGCTATCAATTTGCGTAGAAAGCACCAACAACACGGGAAGATAGCCTTGCGAGTAAGCGGTAGCGGCATTGGCAAGATCGGCGTTTTGCCGCTTGGAGTCTTTGCTTTTGTAGCCCTGGCGGACTTCAAAAACCAATCCCTTGAGCGCAGCGGCAATGCCGGGCGCAACATCCAAACGGCGAGCGGATTCCAGTAGCCAGTGCGCGACCGTTTCGCGCCGCGCAGCGTCGGCAATATCAGCCAAATCCACACGCGCATCCAAAGAGAGACGCCGACTGCGACCTTCCACAGTGGTCATATACGACCACGCGACCTGTTCAGCGGTCAATTCCAGATGATCTTGGAGGATTTGTCGGAACAACACCTCGCTGCCCAATCCAATCTGGCGATAGACTGAGGTAATCCCTCCGGCGGCGCGATGCGCGGCATAGACAAGAGGGTCGTTCAAGCCAAACCAACTGTAGAACGGGTCAGCCCCGTAAAGTCGTTGGAAGGCTTCCAGCGATACAGGCTTACCCTGCCCCAAAGCCGGTTTGTAGGCTTTGCAAGTGGTGATGTGGTTGACGATGATATTCAGATATGGCTCATCGTAAGGCAAAGTCGCGGTTATCTGCATGGCATCTCCTTTGCTTCCCATCTTACTTTATTGTACCACACTCCCTCATTGCAGCCTCATTCCGCTAACTCGCCAAAATACGCAAACTGAAGTTTGTGCCACCTTTCTCAACGCGAATGATTTTCGCACGGGTGATGCTGCGCAAGTCCTCTTCTGCAGCCGCGAGTTGCGCCGCGAGCGATTCGTCCGCGGTGATCCGCAGCTCGACCAGCTCTGCGCCGAGCGATAGCCCGCGCTCACTCTTGAAGCGTCGCGCCGCCGTCGCAATCTCCACGAGCGTCTCGCCGAGCGCAAGCGCCGCCTCATCCTCGAAGCGCGCCTCCGGCTGGGGCCACGCCGCACGGTGAATGGATTCCGCCTCCGCCCCTGCCGCAAACAAGCCCTGGTAAATTTCCTCCGTGATGTGGGGGAAGAAGGGCGCGAAGAGCTTGAGCAACGTGAGCAGCACGGTATGTAGCGCGAACTTCGCCCCCGCATCGCCCGCGTAGAGCCGCAGTTTCGCCATTTCCAGGTAGTTATCGGCGAAATCACGCCAGAAGAAGGCGTCGGTCTCGTGCTTCGCGGTGGCGTAATCGTAGGCGAGGAACGCTTCTGTGCTCCGGTGGATGAGCCGTTGCGCGCTCGCCAGAATCCAGCGGTCGGCGGGGGAAAGGGACGGCGTCGCGCCCTCGTCCCGCCGGATGAATCCGGCGGCTGCTACCGCAAGTCGGCTCGAAGCCGATTCTCCGGAGTCTGCTTCAGCGGACTTGGCATAGCAGCCTGATGATTCATCATCAGGCAGAACAAACCGCTCCGCGAACCGCGTCACATTCCACAGCTTGGTGACGAGCTTCGCGCCCATCTCGATCTTCTGCACATCAATCACCGAATCCCGCCCAAAGCCCGCGCTGGAAGTCCAATAGCGCACGGCATCCGCGCCGAACTCCTCCAGCATCTCCTGAGGAGTCATCGGCCCGCCGCCGCGACTTTTGCTGATTTTACCCGCACCCTCTGGGGCCAACCCCCAACCGGAAATGCCTGCATTGGCCCAGGGAACGGCCTGCAAGTGATGCCACGATTTGGCGATGGTGTAGAACGCCCAGGTACGGATGATTTCGTGGGCCTGTGGGCGCAGCGAGAAGGGGAAAACTTTGGCATAAAGCGCGGGGCTATCGAGCTGCTGCCCCACAATCTGCGGGCTGAGCGAGGAAGTCGCCCAGGTATCCATCACGTCGGTCTCCGGCGTGAACGCGGTTCCGCCGCACACGCAGGACTGCGAGGGACCGCGCAGGGTGGGGTCTACGGGGAGCTCATCCTCATTCGCCAGGGTGATTGCGCCGCAAGCATCACAATACCAAACCGGAAACGTCACACCAAAATAGCGTTGGCGGCTCAGGCACCAGTCCCACGCCAGCCCCTCCACCCACTCGCGGAAGCGCGCTTCCATGTGCGGCGGATGCCATTGGACCTGCGCGCCCGCTGCCAACAACTCGGCCTTGAAATCGAGCACGCGGGCGAACCACTGCCCGGCTACGACGTATTCCACAGGCGTGTCGCATCGCTCGTGGACGCGGATGGTCTGCGCGATAGCGCGCGCGCCGCGATGCAGCCCCGCCGCCTGGAGCGCATCCACGATGCGGGCGCGGGCTGCGGCTACGGGCAGTCCGGCGAACTCGCCCGCCAGCGCAGTCATCCGCCCGGCGCGATCTAGCGCCATGCGCAGCGGCAGCCGGTGCGTTTTCCACCACGCCACATCCGCCGTATCGCCGAAGGTGCAGCACATCACCGCGCCCGTGCCCTTCGCCGGATCCGCGCCGGGATCGGGCAAAATCGGCACCCACTGGTCGAAGAGCGGCACGCGCACCTGCTGACCCACCAACCCGGCAAAGCGCGCATCCTCCGGGTGGACGAAGACGGCCACGCACGCGGGCAACAGTTCGGGGCGGGTCGTAGCGATTTCGAGCACGCTGCCGTCTTCCAGCGTGAACGCCAGCGTGTGAAACGTGCTCTCGCGCTCCAGGTCGTTGAGTTCGGCCTGCGCGATGGAGGTCTGGCACTCCGGGCACCAGATCGCGGGCGCTTCCTGGCGATAGGCCAGCCCCTTGCGGTAGAGATCGAGAAACGAGAGTTGCGACGCGCGCCGCGAGCGGTCGTCAATGGTGCGGTACGAGTAGCGCCAATCAATGGAAAGGCCCAGGCGCGTCCAAAGGGCGCGGTAATCCGCCTCGGCGCGCTCGCTCACGGCGAGGCAGCGGGCGATGAAGGCCTCACGGCCCACGTCGCCGGCGTGGATGCCCTCCCACTTCTCCACCAGGCGCTCGGTGGGCAGGCCGTTGTCGTCGAAACCCATCGGGTAGAAGACGTTGTAACCGTTCATGCGGAAGAAGCGCGCCATGAAGTCGGTGTGGCTGTAGGAGTAGACGTGCCCCAAGTGCAGGTGTCCCGATACGGTGGGCGGCGGGGTGTCAATGGAGTAGACCGGCGCGGCGGATGCCGGATCGAAATGGAAAATACCGCGCTCTTGCCAGAATTGCTCCCAGCGTGGCTCGGCGGTTTGCGGATTGTAACGTTTAGGCAGTACCATGGTTCACCTCCGGTGTAATTCGTACTACGTAATGCGTAATTCAGAGGTATATGCACAAGAAAATTTTACGCAATACGCAGTACGCATTAGAAACAATACGCCCCCTCCGTCTCAGGGACGGAAGGGGC
>CAZDSF010000126.1:0-7036 GCA_964508025.1 uncultured Anaerolineales bacterium | reverse complement strand
GCCCCCGCCGGAATCCCCACCGCCAGCGCGTATTTTCCAGAGCCGATTTCAATAGCCTTCACCGGCACTTCATTCACGCCGTCGCTAAATTTCACCTGTTGATCCGCCATCGTTCCTCCTCAGCCTAAAAGCGACCGTGCGCCACTTCTTTTCGTTCATCGCCCCTCCAAATAGGCTCTGATCCGCGCCAGGCGGCCCGGCCCGATCCCGCTCAACTTCAGCAGGTCGGCGTCTGCCGCCCGGCGCAGATCCTCAAACGTGTTGTACCCGTAGGTCTGCAGCATACATGCGAGCTCGCTGTTGATTGTCGGAATCCGGGTGAAGTCATCGCTTGCGCGGTATTCCGGCGCGCGTACCGCCGCCGTTTCATACACCGCAAAGCCGCCGCTCACCAACCTGGCCGCCAACTCTGGCAATACCTCGATCACCGTCTCCGGCTCCGCCACCGCTGCCAGCTCTGGCCCCGCCATCCGCGTCAACATCCGCACTCGCTGCATTGCCTGGACTCCTATGCCGTCCCCGCCACCGGGCTGACGTGCGCCTCACCGGCGACATTCGCGCCGTGCGCAGTCACCTTCTTGCGCGGCCCATACTGGATGTAGTGGGCGCTCGCCACCACCGCGTTCTGCGTACCGCGATCCACCACCAGGCGGAGATAGCGCTTCAACGGCTTGTGGATGTCAATGTAGAATGTTTTCTCATCATCGTTATCCGCAATCGTCTGCCCGCTGCCCGCCAAATCGGTCGCCGGCGACATATTCGCCGCGTCGCTCTGCTCCACCTTGATCGAGGTCACAGCACCCCCGGTGATCGCTCCAAAAGAAACCACCATCAGCACCCCCTCGAATCCCGACATATCCAGAGTCGCCCCGCTGATGTCAGTGGTCGCTGCCACGCCGGCCGCCGGCGCAATCGCAATCGAAATTTTGGTATCCTCGCTCAGCATCATCACACACCTCCCCTAAGCCAGCTTGACCCGGACGAAGGCTTCAGAGAGTACGGGCATACCGTCAGTCTCCAGCCGTCCGATGAACCCGACCTGATTGGTCTCCGCATACAGCTCTTCGAGCCGCTGCATATCCATCTCCAGCGCGTCAGCGTACCAGTACCCCGCCGCCCAGTCTCCCAAGATGCCCACATACAGCTGGGTGGTGAAAGTGTTGGGCACGTACTCGCTCATGAACACCGGAATGCCCAGAATGCGATCCGGCTCGCCTGCGCGCACGCTCTCCCGCCAGAGATACTGCCCCATGCCGTCCTTGAGTTTGGCGATCAGCGAAACGGCGTCCCGGTGGAACAGCCACCGCGCATTGGCGTGATATTGCTGCTTCAGCATGTACTTCGCCCCGATCAGCCCGTCGAACGTGGGGTTGCTGGTCGTGTTGCCGTTGCTGTAATCGCGGTCGGTGTTGATTCCCATCGCGCTCGCCGTGAACACGCCCAGCGGCTTATTGTTGCCGTCCCCGTTCAGATAGGCATTCTCCAGGGTGACGCCAAACTTGTACGCCAGCCGCTCGCGCACCAGCGCATCCGCGCCGGGGGCCATCCGCAGCAGCTTCCGGCTCACCTTGATGCGCTTTGCCAGCGGGTGGGGATACAACTCCCGCATCCCGAACGCCATGGTGCTGTCTTCATCGCCGGTGCCCAGCTCCGCCGTCCAAATCGGATCAGCCGGATCAGCCGCCAGCGCCGGAGCACCGAGGCTCTGCGCCGTGGGCACCTGGAAGCCGCGCGCCCACTGGCGGACAAAAACCAGATTGTCAACGTTTTTGATCAACTCGTTGACGAACTCCACCGGCGTGGTCAGATACCCGCCGCTGGCGCCCACGTCCGCCTGCAACGCGCGCAATTGCATCCGCGTCGGCCCCTCGCCCGCCACGAATCGCTGCATCCGCGCCCGCTGCTCCTTCTGCCACGCTTCCACATCCACCGCGCCGCGTTGCTCGCCCGGATCTGGACGGGTCGCCGCGCGTTGCTCACCCAGCGCGTGCTCTTGCTCCAACAGCGCATCGAAGCGCTGAATGTCCACCGTCAGCTGCGTGACCTCGCCCATCAGGGCGTCGTACCGCTGCTGCTCCTCAGCCAAAAGCGCGCGCTGCTCGCCCTCGGCTTTCTCCAACACCGTGCGCGCTTCCTTCAGCAACCCCGCGCGCTTATCTCGTAATACCCGGCTCATCGTCTACCTCCTCACACTTCTTGTTCTGCGATCTCAACCCGATGCCGCTGCAACGCCAGCCGCGCCTGCGCCTGGGCCGCCTTAGCCTCGCGGGCATCCCCCTGAACCCCCGCGATTTGGCGAATCTGCTCCGCCATTCCCCGCGCCTCTGCCGTGGTGCTCTGGTACGCCGGGAACGTCACCGGACTCACATCATATAGCCGCTTGAAGCGCACAATGTGACGCAGCGGCGTCCCATCCGCCAACCGTTCCCAACGCTGCCCAGCCTCATCCACCTCGAAGCCGAAAGAACTCTGATCCACATCCCCGCGCTGCACACTGGCGAGCGCATCCCGCGCCCATTGCGCATCCGGCAGCTCCACCTCATACCCCAGCCCGCGCTCATCTGCCCAAATGCGCAGCGTACCCGTCTTCGTCCTGCCGAGCACCTTCTCGGCATTGTGATTCCACAACGCGCGCACATCGTCACCCAACACCCCATCGAACGCGCCCGGCTCGATCACCTCCAGAAAGCCCATATCCTCGCTCACCTGGCCGATCACCGCCGCATACCCGCGAATCATCGCCGGCGCATCCGCCTCCGTGCGCACCTCCACCTCCGCCCGCACACATCGCAATTCTCGCTTACTCATACCTCACCCCACCGTCACCATACAATCGCACCCGCCATGCGCCGGCCCGTGCCGCACATCATTCCGCACCGTCAGCGGTCGCTCCGCGCCTTCCGGCTGGAACTCCGCCCCCAGGCTCAGAAACGTGTCCTCGATGCCCACCGTCCGCCCGTCCAGATCACTGCAATACGGGCAACTCTCTCCGAACGCCATCCACGTCAACCGCCGCGCCCCGGCAATGCCAAAAATCGTCACCGCCACAGCATTCCCAAAGCGCACCGTCTCATCTTGCGCTTCAGCCCCCGCCCGCACCTCCGGCCAGCGTTCCACCAATTGCCGCAGGGCGTCAGCCTCGTCTTCATTGTCCTCGATTGCCCGTTCCAACGCCTTCACAATCTCCGCGCGGCTGATCGCCGTGTGCCGGATCACAAAACTCGCCAGATAAGACCTTACAAACGCCTCTATCGCATCCGGCAACGTCGGCGTCGGCTGCGCCCCAGCTTCCTCTTGCGCCACCGGCGTCACCAACAGCGCGTATGCCTGCGCAATGGGCATAAACTCATCGAACAGCCACCGCTGATGCGCGTCATAATACTCCGCCAGCCACTGATCGAACTCGAAGCGCCCGCGCTGTAGCAACTTCTTTGCCGCCTGATTCACATCATTCCGTTCTCGCTTGAGAACCCGCGCCAGCAACGCCCCATACACCGGCCTCTGCACCTGCTCCAACCGATGTCGCTGCACCGCAAATGCACGGGTCTCTCTGGGCTGTTGCCGTTGCTCTATCGCCCGCCCCTCACTGCTCCCCAGCCCAGCCCCCACCTGGCTCGCCGGCACCATATTCAGCGGCACCATATACATCGCGCCCTGGCCGCCCGGCAGCGGATTCATGTTCTCCCGCTCCCGGATGTCATCCGCGCTCAACCAACCCCACTGCCGCCCGATCGCATAAGCCTGATAACGGCTCGCCGTATCCCCGCGCAGCAGGCCCTCCACCAGGAACTCCGCAAAATACCGGCTGCGCTCCCGTGGCAACAGCAACCGCTGCGCAATCGCCTGCTCCCAGCGCACCAACCAGGGACGAATCGTGTGGATCACAAAATCAATACTCTGCTGCTCCACATTGCTAAATGTCGCCCGGTCGAGATCGCCTAGCATGTGTGGCGGCACACGATACAGCCGCGCGATCTCCGTCACCTGAAATTTGCGCGTCTCCAAAAACTGCGCGTCCTCCGGTGGAATCCCGATTTGGGAATACTTCATCCCCTCTTCGAGGATCATCAACCGCATTGCTCGCTCAATGCCGCCATGCCGCTCCTCGATTGTGCGCCGCAGATTCTTAAACGCCGTGTCGCTCAACTTCCCCGGATGCTCCAACACCCCACCGGGCCGCGCCCCATTCCCAAAGAACGCGCTGCCGAATTTCTCCGTCGCCAGGCTCAACCCCACCGCCTGCCGCGCCAGGCCAATCGGCGAATACCCCATGATCCCATCGAAGCCCAGCCCTCGAATGTGCAACACCTGGTCCGCGCGCAACGGTACCGAGATGCGTCCCTGGCTATCCGCCCGCGTCAGCCGGTACGTGTACACCAGGTCGAACCCCACGCGCTCCACAGTCATCCGATCCGGGCGCAACGGCCACAGCGCCAACACCGCCCCGTTGCTATCCGCCTCGATCTCCGCGTAGGCATTGCCCCACGTCCCCAAATGCCCCATCAGCGTCTCGCGCAGCTCCAGGCTCGTCATTTCCGGGTTCGGCGCATCGTGTAACAACGTATACAGCGGATACCCTTGCGCGCGCGCCTTACCGCCGTTTGCCAGCCGCTCATACAGAATCAGCGGCAAACTTGCCACCGTTTCGGCCAGAATTCGCACACAGGCAAACACCGCCGTCGCTTGCAGCGCGCCTTGCTCCGTCACCTGCACGCCGCTGCTCGTCTCCGCCCCGCCAAACAGCCGGTAAAAATCGCTTGGCGGATCCTGGCTCACCAGCCAGCTCCGGCGCTCTAAAAACCTGGCCGCCACGCGCTCAATGATATTCACAGCGTCAGCACCCCCCGCTCCTCATACACCGAGCCTTGCGCCTCATGCCGCAACGCCCGATCCAGCCCCATAATCAGTGCTACCATCCCGTCAATTTTCTCCCGGCTGCGTTCCTTGTCCGGCTTGATATTCCCTGCCGGGTCTTCCCGCGCCACCAGATTGTCCGCCATCCACGTCAACACTGGATTGTTTCCATGCGCCAACTTGCGGCTCAAAATGAGCTTCTCCAACTCTTTCATCGGCGGCGACATACTCACAAATCCCTGGCCGAATTGCACCACGGTCATCTCCCGTTCTTGCAACTCCTGCACAATCTTTGTCGCCCCCCACCGGTCGAATGCGATCTCCTGCAAATCGAACGTCTGCGCATCCTCATCAATCTGTGCGAGGATAAACCCATAGTCAATCACGTTCCCCGGCGTCGCCGTGATGTACCCCTGCCGCACCCACGCATCGTAGGGCACCCGATCGCGCCGGCTGCGCTCCACCATCGCCTCCTCCGGGATGAAAAAGCGGCAGAGCACCTGGTAGCCATCCGCGTCCGTCTCCGGTGGGAACACCAACACTAGCGCGCTCACATCCGTCGTGCTCGATAAATCCAGCCCGGCATAACACGTCCGCCCGCGCAACCCTGCCGGATCCACCATCCCGCCGCACGCGCGCCAGTGCTCCACATCCACCCACTTCGTCTCGCTCTGCGTCCACACATCCAATTCCAGCCGCAGAAACGCATTCAGCGCACTGGGCATCTCCCGCGCCCGCGCCGCTTTCCGGCGCATATCGTCAACCTTCTTAGAAACGTGCAGGTTCGGATTCGCCTTGATCCACACCCGCTCATCATTCCAATCGTCATCCGCATCCAGCGTGAAGATCAGCCCGAACCAACTGTCATCCTGGATCACCCCATCGAGTACCTTCTCCGTGTACTCGTGCTGCGTCCAACACAACGACTGCCGATCATACCCCGCCGTCGTGATTGCAAACATCAACGGCTGGCGCCGCGCGCCCGTCGCCGTCTCGATCACATCCCACACATCGCGGTTCTTGTGCGCGTGAACCTCATCCACAATCGCCCCGTGGACATTCAACCCATCCATCGTGTTCGCATCCGCGCCCAGCGGCTCAAACTTCGAGGCCGTCCCCAAAATGTGAATATTGTCCCGGAACACATTGGCCTCGCGGCGAATCACCGGCGACGCCTTCACCATCCGCGTCGCCTCCCCGTGGCTAATGCGCGCCTGATCGCGCTTTGTCGCCACCGAGTACACCTCCGCGCCGCCCTCCCCATCCGCCAGCAACATATACAAGCCCAGCCCTGCCGCCAGCGTCGTCTTACCATTTTTGCGCGCCACTTCCAGATACGCCGTCCGAAAACGGCGCAAACCATCCTTGCGCTTCCACCCAAACAACGACGCGATCACAAACTGCTGCCATGGCTCCAAATGCAACGGCAGCCCGGCCCACTCCCCCTTGCTATGCTTCAGCAGCGAGAAGAACGCCACCGCCTGCCGTGCCGTAGCCTCATCGAAGCGCAGCCCGCGCTCACTTCCCCAGCCCAGATCGCGCTGGTGACGCTCACAGGCCAACCGCGCCCACCGGCAAGTCACCACCTTGCCCGCGAGCACATCCTGCACATAGCGCTCCACCGCATACCCCGTCACTCAGTCTCCTCCAGCTCCGCGTCCGCCATCTGCGCCGCCACAATCCCGAAGAGCTCCTCCGCGAGGCTCATCTGCTCACCCACATCCGGCAGCTTCACCCGGCTCCGCGAGCTGGGCGTCAACCCGAACTCCGTAGCGTAGGCCCGAAACGCCGTACTGTTATCCCGCCACACCTGGAGCAGCGGATGCTTGCGCACCAGCCCCGCCTCATCCGTCGTAGTCAGCCCCGCCTCCGCGATCTCCACCAACGCCCGCCGCGCCAGTCCATAGTGCTCCGCCATCAGCACAAACGCCGGGAGGTCAGCATCTGTCAGCAACCCGATCTCCACCAGGTCGCCGGACAGCTGCCGCCACAATCGCCGCGCCCCCTCGCTCATCCCCCTCGGCATCCGATCCACGCGCCTGGTTGTCGGCTTCGGTGCATTCGCATTCAGCGGCCTATGCCCCGGATTCCCTGACAATTCCTTTAGCGCGTCAGGCTTTGGTTTGCGTCCTTTTGTTGCCATCTGGAAAACCTTTCTAATTCGCGGGTGTGTGAAAAAGGC
>CAZDSF010000125.1:0-7372 GCA_964508025.1 uncultured Anaerolineales bacterium | reverse complement strand
GATTTGCAGATTTGCCGATTTGCAGATTTGCCGATTTGCCGATTTGCCGATTTGCAGATTTTAAGAGGAGACTAGCATAAACATGACTACTAACACAACCCAGACTGACGTTCCCCGCAAATCCCGCTTTGGGAAGACCTTTTTGGCGCTTTTGGGGATAGGAGTCCCCGGCATCCTATCGCTCATACCGACTGTCATCAGCCAACTGGAGGGACTGCCGCCAGAGCTGCTGGAGCTGCCGAAGCCTGTAGTTGCGCTGCTTGCGCTGCTCAATCCCCTGATCCTGATGGCGCTTGGCGTGGCGATTGGCGTTCTGCTGGCGCATCGGGTAGGCTTGCGCTCGCTGGTGGCGGAGAAGGTGCGGCAGGGAACGGCTATCTGGCCGGAATTGCGCCCGTATCTCCGCATGGCCTTCATCGCGGGGCTGATCTTCGCAGTTGTCGTGCTGGGGTTGGACGCGCTCATCAATCCCTTCGCCGGCACAGCGCTGGAAAACGTCTCAGCTGCCGGAGAAACGCCCACCTTCGGGGCTTTGCTCGCGCAACTGCTGCTCGGCCTGCTCTACGGCGGCATCGTGGAAGAGCTGCTGCTGCGCTGGGGCGTGATGGCGCTTTTCGTCTGGATTGGTTGGCGCGTGGCGCAGCGGGGCCAAGGCTTGCCCAGTCCCGTTCTGGTCTGGACCGCCAACATCCTGGCGTCGCTGCTGTTCGGCATCGGCCACCTGCCCGCGCTGGCCGGGATGGTGGCCCTCACGCCGCTCATCGTCATCCGCACCGTACTGCTCAACGCGCTCGGCGGCGTGCTCTTCGGCTGGCTCTTCTGGAAGCGCAACCTGGAAACCGCGATGGTCGCGCACGCAGCCACCCATGTGGGCTTCTTCATCATCAACGCCGGGGCGCTGGTTCTGAACCTGGCGCCGCGCTAATCGCCCCTCCCTGCCATCTCTGCAACAGCCGTTATTCGGTGGAAGGAATTCGGCCAAAAGTCCAGGTCGAACCTGACGATTAGCCCAGTGACAAAGAGCCTACTGATCTGTATGATGGACTCGGATTGCAATTACTGGCTCACTAGTTGAAGGATTTGCTATGAAAATGCTCTTGACCGCTCTCAAATGGCTGCTGCTGGGGTTGCCGCTGCTGCTGCTCCTGCTGATGATCGGCAGCACGATCAACCACCGGTTGCAAACGCCGCGCGAAGAGGCGGCCTATCCCCCGCCGGGGCAACTGGTGCAGGTGAACGGGCATCGGCTCCACGTCTACGCCGAGGGGACGGGTGATCTGACACTCGTTTTCATGTCGGGCAGCGGCACCACCGCCCCCACCCTGGATTTTCGGGGCCTCTATCGCCGCCTGTCCGATGATTACCGCGCGGTGGTGGTGGAGCGGGCCGGGTACGGCTGGAGCGATGACAGCGGCGCATCGCGCGACATCGAGACGGTGCTCAGCGAGACCCGCCGGGCGCTGGAACTGGCCGGGGAAAGCCCGCCCTATGTACTGTTACCCCACTCGATGAGCGGCCTGGAAGCCCTGCACTGGGCCAACCGCTATCCCGACGAAGTCGCGGCCATTATCGGGCTGGATCCGGCCACGCCCCCCATCTACGAACTCATGCCGCCGCCGAGATTGCAGCTGGCGCTGGTCGGCTTCACCGCCCGCACCGGTCTGCTGCGCCTGGCGCCCTTCATTTGCCAAGAGTCCCCTGCGGCGAACCATCTGACCGCCGCCGAAATCGCCGCTTACTGCTCGATCATGTACCGGCGCACGCTGACGCCCGATATGTTGGCCGAAGTCGAAGCGACGCAGGCGAACGCCCGGCAGGTCGCCGCCGCAGGGGTGCCCGCCGCGCCTCTCTACGTCTTCATCTCCAACGGCGGCGGCCTGCCGATGGACAACTGGGGCGAGGTGTTGGCGGCCTACGTCGAAGCGGCAGGCGGCCAATACGAGCGGCTCGACGTGGGCCATTACGTCCACACCGAAGCCGCCGATACGATTGCCGACGGCATCCGAGCCTTCTTGCAGCAAATTCAACGGTAGAGTCGCCCATCCGCAGCCCTTATACGAGAGGAAACAGCGATGCACACGACGCCAACGTCCGAAAACGCGCCTTCGGGATTCAGCCGCATCCTGCGGCACGCCCTGCGCCGGGCTTTCACCGCCGTGCGCCGGTTCGCGGGCAGGTTTCTGCCCGGCCCGCGCGCCTGGCGCGGCGCGACGTGGGGCGTGGGCCTGACAGCCGCGCTGCTGTGGGCGGTAATGTCCGCCTACGCCTTCGCCCCTGCCGGCCCGCTGGCCTTCGTCGTGGGGCTGCTCGCGGGACTGCTGGCGGGTGCGCTTTTCGGCGGCCTGGTGATGTTGCTCAGCGCGGCGTTGGCGCTTGCACCGAGGCGCTACCATTGGGTCGTCATCGGCGCGCTGCCGCTCCTGCTGCTCACCTTTATGCTGGGAATCACCCTGGCCTTCGGCGTCATCGCGGTGGTGCTCGGCATCCTGCTGGTGAGTTCGCTGATAGGCGCGGGCCTGGCGACGCTCACGGGCGGAGGCTGGCAACGCCTGAGCCGATTACAGCGGGGGCTGGCGCTCGCCGGCCTGGCGCTGGGCGCGCTGGGACTGCTCGGCGGGGGCGCATTCCTCCTCGTGGATGGCTTCGCCGTGACGCCGCCGCCCAACGCGGGCGCCCAATCCGCCGCCAACGTCGTTCCCCTGGCGTTGCCCGATCCTTCACAACCGGGCCCCTACCCCGTGCGAACCCTCATCTACGGCAGCGGCGAAGATCGCCGCCGACCCGAATACGGCGCGGGCGTTGACCTGCGCACCACCCCGGTGGATGGCTCCGCGCTGCTCGAAGGCTGGTCGGGATTGCGGCGGGCCTACTGGGGCTTCGGGCCAGAAGCGCTGCCGCGCAACGGGCGCGTCTGGTATCCCGAAGGCGCCGGCCCCTTTCCACTCGTGCTCATCGTCCACGGCAATCATCCCATGGAAGATTTCTCCGACGCTGGCTACGCCTATCTGGGCGAACTCCTCGCCAGTCGGGGTTTCATCGTCGCCTCGGTGGATCAGAACTTCCTCAACCTTTCCCTATCCGCGAACGTGCTGGTCTTCTCGTCGCTCAAGCAGGAAAATGACGCACGCGCCTGGCTGCTGCTGGAACACATCCGCGAATGGCAGCGTTGGAACGCCGCGCCGGATACCCCCTTCTACGGCAAAGTGGATTTCGATGCCATCGGGCTGATCGGCCACTCGCGGGGCGGGGAGGCGGTCGCCATCGCCGCCGCGTTT
Source organism: uncultured Anaerolineales bacterium (assembly GCA_964508025.1). GTDB lineage: Bacteria > Chloroflexota > Anaerolineae > B4-G1 > SLSP01 > JAAZNO01. The sequence continues at coordinate 4,097 of CAZDSF010000125.1, read as the reverse complement.
AGCCGGCTGCCGTACTATCCCGATGACGCGAGCGTGACCTTCGATTACAACGGCGGCGAAGCAAACCGCCGCTTCAACATCCGCGCGGTGGCGGCGATTGCGCCGGTAGATGGGCAATATCGGCCCGGCAACCAGCGGCTGCCTCTGGAAGATGTCAACTACCTGGTGCTCCACGGCGCCCACGATATGGATGTCATCACCTTCATGGGCGCGCGGCAGTACACGCGCCTGAACTTCAGCGGCGAACGGGATGTCTTCAAAGCCGCGCTCTACATCTACGGGGCCAATCATGGGCAATTCAACCGCGATTGGGGTCGCCACGATGTCTTCGGCCCCGCCATCCGGCTCTTCAACCTGCGCGCCCTCATGCCCGCTGCCGAGCAGGAGCAGATCGCCAAAGTCGCGCTCAGCGCCTTCCTGGAAGCGACGCTGCACGACGAGCGCGGCTACCGCGCCCTGTTCCGCGATCCGCGCAGCGCCAGCGCGTGGCTGCCGGACACCCTCTACCTGAGTCAGTATCAGGACGCGGACACCCTCCGCGTGGCAACCTTCGAGGAAGACATTGATCTGAGCACCACCACGTTGCCCGGCGGGACGCTGCGCGGCGCAGGCCTCACACTCTGGCGCGAACAAATCGTGCCGCTCAAGCAGAACTCGCTCGAAAACACCGCCGTCTATTTGGGATGGGATCACGCCGCAGGGGATGGAATCGCGCATTATAGCCTCATCCTGCCAGAGCAAGGGCTTCCACTTGGATCGCAGCGCGTGCTCCGCTTCTCGCTCGCCGATGCCGACGAGCCGCCTACGCCCGCTACGCCCCGCGCTGCAGAACCGCGCGCCCCTCTGGATCTGACGCTGGAACTGGTAGATAGCGCGGGCAACGCGGCCCGGCTTTCCCTGAGCCATTACGCGCTGTTGCAACCTCAGCTGCGGGGGCGCTTCGGCAAAGCAGCGTTGATGCACGCCCTGGCGCTTTCCGAAGTCGTCTTCCAAACCTTCGAGTTCCGGCTAGAAGATTTCGCGGCGGAAAATCCCGCCTTCGATCCGACGACGCTGCGCGAGATTCGCTTCATCTTCGACCGCAGCCCGGCAGGCGTGGTCATCCTCGATGAGGTGGGATTCGGCCCGACAAAGTGAGGAGCGCCCCCATGAAAATTCCCCGTTCCCTACCCTGGATTCTGCTCAACCTGCTTCTACTGACGACAGGCGGCGTCACCCTGGGCTGGGGGCCGTTGGCCCTTTCCACGCCGGGCGTGGTGACGTTGGGTCTGCTCGGCGCCGCGCTCGGCGGCGGGATCGGCTGGTGGTCGCGCCCGCCGACCCGGCGACGTTGGGTGCGCACCGGGCACGGTATTATCTTCCTGGGCGTCGCGCTCGCGGCGGTGATTCCCCTGGTTCGCATCGGCATGATCGCCCTTCCAGGCGAATCGTACAGCGCCAACTTTCGGCGGCTCTGGCGCGCGCTGGACTACGCCTACCCTTACTTCGAGATGAAAAGCGTGGACAACGCCGCGCTATACGCACAGTATGCGCCGCAAGCCGCAGCGGCGACCAGCGACGGCGCGTACTGGCGCGTGGTCGCGGAGGCCCTGGCGGAGCTCGGCGACGGGCACACGGGGCTGCTCTCGCCTGCAGTCGCCTCTGGACGCCGGTACTTTGGCATCTGTCGGGATATTAGCGGCGCGGTTGTGTTAGATGAAATCGGCGCAGTCGCGCGCGCCGCCGGCCTGGAGCGAGGCGATGTGGTGCTGGCGGTAGATGGGCAGCCCATCGAGGCAGCGCTGGAAGCGCTTTCCCCCATCCTCAGCGTCGGCGCGACGCCGCAGCATCGCCGCGTCAAAGCTGTCTTCCACGCGCTGAGCACCACGGAAAACCACCTCACCGTAACCGTAACCGGCCCGGCAGGCGAGCGCACCGTCACGTTGATCTGGCCCGAAGCAGCGCCACCCGCCGCGCCGAAGACTGCCGCGCCCTGGCAACCCCGCATCACTGGCGAACGGCTGCCCTCCGGCGTGGGTCTCATCCGCATCCCCGACTTTAGCGGCGGCGATCACGACCTCGTCGCCGAATTCGACGCCGCGCTCGCCGCGCTTTTCGACGCGCCGGGCCTCATCCTCGACCTGCGCGGGAACGGCGGCGGCAGCACCTTCATCTCCGACCCGATAGCGGGGCGATTTCTGGATCGCCCCTTCACCTACGGGCGGGATCATTTCCGCGCCCGGCTGCCCCAACGCGGCTGGCGCGCGCACTTCGATTATCGCGTCAAGCCGCGCGGGCCGATCTACACCGGGACGCTTGTCCTGCTCATTGACGCCTACAACTTCAGCACTGCGGAGAACTTCATCGCAGCGCTGGTGGATTCCGGGAGAGCCACGACGGTAGGGCGCGCCACCGCTGGCGGCAGCGGCAATCCCATCGTCTTCGCTCTGCCGGGCAACGGGCGGGCGCGCTTCTCCACCGGCGACTTCCGCCGCAACGATGGGACGCGCATCGAAGGCGTGGGCATCGCGCCCGATGTGCCCGTGGCCTGGACGGTAGAAAACTTCCGCGCGGGCCGCGATCCCGATGTAGCGGCGGCGGAGCGGTTGCTAACCGGCGCCCCCTGACGCGCTACATCTCTGCGATAATATCCCCGCCGAGCACCCATCTCCTGCGCAATGCCAACAGCAGTTGCGCAATTTCGTCCCCTGAGTACAATTCCTGAATCAGGGTTTTGAAGGCTGAAATGCATTCCGCCTTCATACTTCAATCAGGAGGCCATGATGCCCTACATCACCGTCAAAGAGATGCCGGAAGAGGAACGCCCGCGCGAGCGGCTGGCGCACGCCGGGCCACAGGCGCTTTCCACCTCGGAGCTGCTCGCCATCATTCTGCGCACAGGCGTCAAAGGCGAGAACGTGGTGGCGATGGCGACCCGCCTGCTCGCCACGCACGGCGGACTGGCGGGCCTCTCCCGCGTAGACCTGCCGCAGCTGGGGCAAGAGCACGGCCTCGGCCCGGCGAAGGCCGCGCAGCTGGTCGCCGCGTTGGAGCTGGGCCGCCGCCTGATGGCCGAAGCGCCGGAGGAGCGCTTCCAGATCCGCGCCCCGCAGGATGCCGCGAATATCCTCATCCCGCTCATCGGCCACCAGGAGCAGGAGCATTTCGTCGTGCTCTACCTCGACACGCGCAACCGCGTCACAGATCGGGAAATCCTCTACAAGGGCAGCCTCAACACCTCGCTCGTGCGCATCGCCGAGGTCTTTCGCGGCGCGATTCGGCGCAACTGCGCCGCGATCATCGTCGCGCACAACCATCCCAGCGGCGATCCGGGGCCTTCGCCGGAAGACATCGCCCTCACCCGGCGGCTCGTCGAGGCGGGCAAACTGGTAGAGGTGGAGGTGCTCGATCACGTCGTCATCGGGCAGAACCGGCATGTGAGCTTGCGCGAGCGGGGACTGGGATTTGAGGGGTGAGTTGCGAGTTGGGGGCTGGGAGTTGCAAGTGGCGAATTTCAGCCCATCTTTTCGCTTTCTCGCCTTTTTCGCTTGACTTCCTTCCAACGTATGGTTTAATGGCAACAAAGGCTGTGATGGAGACGAGTAGGCGCGGGGAACCGCACAGCGAGTCCGGGAGGGTGCGAGCCGGGCGCAGGGAACCGCGTCGAAAATCACTCCGGAGCCGTTCGCCGAAAGAGGCGGGGGAAAAGGTAAAGAGTAACAGGTAACGGGTAATGGGTAGCTAAAACCCATTTCCCATCGCCCATCACGCATTTCCCTTCACCCACCTCAAGTAGACCGAATCGGTCGCTCACCGTTAGCAGAGCCGCCCATCATTGTGTGGGGCTGAGGGGATCCGCGTGTGTGGGTCAACCAGGGTGGTACCGCGAGAGCGTTTGACGCTCCCGTCCCTGTGGGGATGGGGGCGTTTTTTGTGTTCTAATGCGTACTGCGTGATCCGTAATGCGTAAAGAATACAACGGAAGATTCAGCACATCAGATTTAGGCTTGTAGTGACGGCTTCAGCCGTTGGGAAAACCGCTCACTACTTGTAGCGCAGGATTATGAAGTTTAAGGAAATAATCGGGTAATGAGCATGGCGCACATCCAGAGCAGGTT
>CAZDSF010000124.1:0-7379 GCA_964508025.1 uncultured Anaerolineales bacterium | reverse complement strand
GGCGCAGGCTGCGGGGCGCGAGATCATCTTCGTCGCCTCTGTATGCGGGACAGAAGCCGATCCGCAACGCCTGAGCGCGCAAGAGGCCAAACTCGTCGCGGCGGGCGTGGAGGTGCTGCCAACCAATGCGGCAGCCACACGGTTAGCGGGTCACATTTTGGATTTTGGATTTTAGATTTTGGATGAGATATGCAAATCAGTGAGAGACATCTGACAACCATACAAAAGGCCATTGCAGAGACCCTGGTCGGGATTCCCTGCACGGTGTACCTGTTCGGTTCGCGCGCAACGGGACGGGCGCGGCAGGCTTCGGACGTGGATCTCGCGGTGCTTGCTGAGCGCGACGTGAGCGTCCCGTTAAGCCTGCTCCGTGAGCGCTTGGAGCAATCGAGCATCCCTTACACGGTGGATGTGGTAGATCTTAGCCTGACCGCCGCCACGTTTGCTGCACGGGTCAAGCAAGAAGGACAAGTGCTATGGACAAACTGCTGAGATTTTGGATTTTTGATTTTAGATTTTGGATGGGATATGGACGAGAAAGCGTTTAAGGCGCGGACGAAGCAGTTGGCGTTGCGGATCATTCGGATGGTCGGGACACTCCCGAAGGACAAAACTGCTGATGTGATTGGACGGCAGATTTTGCGCTCGGCTACCTCGGTGGGTGCAAATTACCGGGCAGCGTGCAGAGCGAAGTCTGAAGCGGACATGATCGCCAAACTCAGTATCGTTGAGGAAGAAGCGGATGAAACACTCTACTGGTTGGAGTTGCTTGTCGAAAGTGGCTTGGTTTCTGAGTCGCTGCTATCGCTACTGATGCAGGAAACTGATGAAATCATTGCCATGATTGTCTCTTCCATCAAAACGCTCCGAAAGGTTCAAACGCAATCGCCTCAATCTCAACCAACGACATTGCCAAAATCTAAAGTCTGAACTGTCAAGCGTGAGATTTTGGATTGGGAGAGGTTCCAAAATCCAAAATCTAAAATCTAAAATTGAACGAGGAGTGATTTTATGCCAATACAAGACTTGTTTGGTCAGCCTTTGAAGGCTGTGAATGTCGGACTAGAGAGTTTTGCAGAGAGCCTGGAAGATCAAGGCACGGCGGTAGTGCATGTGGATTGGCGTCCGCCGTTGGAAGGCTATGTGGAGCTGACGCACACGGCGGCGGGCGCGGAGATTGACGCGATCAACGCCGCGGCGGTGGAGCGCATCCGCAAGGGCCGCCCGTTGTTGGTGGGGATGGGCATCGCCCGCGAGGTGATCCCGAATATGGGCGAGCGCATGATCCTGCACGCCGGGCCGCCTATCGGCTGGGAGCGCATGTGCGGCCCGATGCGCGGCGCGGTGATGGGCGCGGCGGTCTATGAGGGCTGGGCGCAGACTTATGAAGAAGCGGCGGAGATGGCGGCGGCGGGTGCGTTCACGTTTGATCCGTGCCATCATCATCACGCCGTGGGACCGATGGCGGGGATTATCTCGCCCTCGATGCCGGTCTTCATGATCCGCAACGATACCTTCGGCAATGTGACCTACGCCACGCAGAACGAAGGGCTGGGCAAGGTGCTGCGCTACGGTGCGTATGGCGACGCGGTGCTGGCCCACCTCAAGTGGATGGAGCAGGAGCTCTACCCGGCGCTGGCGCGCGCGCTGGAAGTCACCGGGCCGATTGATCTGCGCAGCATCCTGGCGCAGGCGTTGCACATGGGCGATGAGGGCCACAATCGCAACCGCGCGGCCACGTCACTGCTCATCCGCCAGCTGATGACGGCGATCATTCAAACCTCGCGTAACGAAACCGCTGTGGCGGTGTTGAAATTCATTGACAGCAACGATCACTTCTTCCTGAACCTTTCCATGCCGGCGATCAAGTCTATGCTCGAAGTGGCCGAAGGCACGGAAGGCTGCACGCTGGTAACAGTGATGGCGCGCAATGGGACGGATTTCGGCATCCGCGTGGCCTCCATGCCCGATAAGTGGTTCGTTGCGCCCGCGCCCATCGTCGAGGGGCTGTGGCTGCCGGGCTTCACCGAGAAGGATGCGAACCCCGACATCGGCGATTCCAGCATCACCGAGACGGGCGGGGTGGGCGGCTTTGCGATGGCAGCGGCCCCAGCCATCGTCAAGTTTGTGGGCGGCACGGCCTCGCTCGCGCTGAGCGTGACGCAGGAGATGTACCAGATCACGGCAGGCGAGCACGAGTTCTTCACGATTCCCACGCTCAACTTCCGGGGCGCGCCGCTGGGCATTGACGTGCGCAAGGTGATGGCGACGGGCATCCTGCCCTTCATCAACACCGGCATCGCGCACAAAGAGCCGGGCGTGGGCATGGTGGGGGCGGGCCTCACGCGCGCGCCCAAGAAGTGTTTTGAGGATGTGTTTGCGGCGTTGAAGGGTCAGGGGTGATGGGTGATGGGGACTTTTACCCATTACCCATTACCCCTCACTCATTACCATTATCTCCGTGGCAGGAGGGCGACATAGGCGTGGATGATCTGAGCCAGGACTTCTCGCTCAAGCAGGCGGTGCAGCGACTCGGCAAGTTCGCCTGGATGCTGGCGTTGTTTGCTCTCGTCCCGCTTATCTTGCTCTATGTTTTTGGTTTCTCGATCAAAACCACGGACGAATACGCTTGTGTGCTACGCATTGCTGAACAGGATCGTCAGGTCGCGGCGCGCATCGGCGAACCGCTTACACCGGGCTTGTTCGCCTGGATGCCGTATTTCGAAAGCGGCGGTGGATTGCGCCAGGGACGCTTTTCAACGACTATCTCAGGCCCGCTGGGACGTGGTACACTTCAGGCTGAATTCTATCGCACCCCTATTGGCTCAAGCCTGGGAATCTGGCTCAAGCTGAGCGATGAAGTGCTCGTGATTCATAGTGGCTCGTATTCATGCCGGTAGATATCCATCAACCGGGAGATTTTCACATCTTTTACAGGAGGTTTTCGCATGAAGTTACTGGATTTGACGATTCCCCTCGGAATTGCCACCCCCGCGTGGCCGACGTATGAGCCGCTGCAAGTGAAGTATTTCAAGCGGCTGGCGCCCAACGGCGCGAATGGGCAGTTGTTGACCCACTCGAACCACCTGGGCACGCACTTGGATGGCGAGATTCACTTCTTCACCGCTGGCAAGGATATGGCCGATCTGGATATGGATTTCCTTGTCCATGAAGCCGCGATTGTAGATCTCTCGGATGTGGTCGCCGACTACGATATCTACACGTCAGAGATGATTGAGGACAAGGTGGAGGTGAAGCAGGGCGATATCCTCATCATCCACACCGGTTTCCACCATTTTGGTTGGGATCATCCCACTGCTGATGAGATCCGCTATATGGTGCAGCATCCCGGCCCGGATCGCGAGTTCGCCGAGTGGGCGAAGAAGAAGGAGCTGCGCTGGATTGGCGTGGATTGCGGCAGTGCGGATCACCCGATGAACACCATCATTCGCCAGTGGATGCCGCGCCAGGCCAAGCAGGCCGAAGCGCACTTCCAAAAGAAGTACGGCGGCGGGTTGGCCGATATCTTCGACGACACGAAGTACCAGCTCATGCACATCGAGATGTTCCCCGATGGCATCATCCACGCGGAGTGTCTCGGCGGCGACCTCGACCTGATCGTGAACCGGCGCGTGCAGATCGGCTTCTTCCCCTGGCGCTTCGTGGATGGCGAATCGAGCATCGGGCGCTGCGTGGCTTTTGTAGACGATGACGAATACGAAGACTTGATGCAGAAGAAAGCGGAGCTGCCCAAGACCAAGTTCGGCGACGCCTACAACCCGCAGCATGTGGCGAATCTCAACGCGCAGGTGAAGGCGCGCTAAGGATGTTACAAGTTGAAAGTTGAAAGTTACACGTTCTCGAACTTTCAACTTTCAAACTTTGAACTTTCAACTTTTATTTGAAGGAGATCTGTATGGCAGTAGATATGGAATTGGAACTCATGTTACGTCCGCCGTCTTTGCCGATGGCGCCGTATCCGCCAAAGGTGATTACGCTCGCCAATGGCAAGAAGATGGTGGTCCGCGAGGCGCACCGGGAGGAAATCCCCACGCTGCTCAAGGCCGTCCATCCCACGCTGTTCATCCCCAAAGATTTCTACGACATCGTCGGCTCGCGGCTCTACTCCGAGTTGCTGGGCATGTACACTTACCGCACGGCCAACGAGTTCTGTCTGGTCGGGCAGGTAGATGGCATCCTGGTGGGTATCGTCAACAGCCGGATGTACAGCCAGAAGACCGGCATGAGCCTGCACACGCTCGCCATTGATCGCGGGCTGCGTGTGGGTGCGCACCTCTTCGCCGCCAAGATGGAGCACCACATCGAGTACCTGGGGCAAGAGGAAGTGCTCATCGTGGCTGAAAGTCCCATCGGTTTCCGCCGGTGGATGATCGAGTATGGCCTGGAGCCGACGGACATCCCGCATGAGCTGGGCGGCCCGCTCTCGTATCGCCTCACGCGGGAACTGTACTTCGAGACAAAGCCGCGCCTGGTGGTGGGCGACCGGCCCGTGCCGCCGGAGCTGCTCGAAGTGGCGCAGCGCGAGATCATCATTGCCAGCGAAGCGGACATCCGCGAGAAAATCGCCGGGCTGAAGGGGAGGTAGGAGATGCGTGATGTAGCCATTATCGGCGTGGGGATGATTCCCTTCGGACGCCGCGATCAAGATACGCTGGTGGATATGCTGGCTTATGCTTCGATGAAGGCCTTGGATGATGCGGGCGTGGAAGCGGTGGATGCGCTCTACGTTGCCAACATGGGCGGCGGCGTGATTCAACGCCAGACCGCCATCGCCAGCGCGTTGGTGGATCGCTTGAGCCTGCTCCCCGCCGCTGCCGATTTGGTGGAGAATGGGCCGGCTTCGGGCGGTTCGGCCATCAAGAATGGCGTGCTGGCGGTGGCTTCCGGCTACTACGATGTGGTGTTGGTGGCCGGCGGCGAGAAGATGCGCGAAGTGACCGGCTGGCGCGCGACCGATTTCGTCGCCACGCTGACCCACCCGGAGACTGAGTACCCTTACGGCATCACGCTCCCCGGCATGGCGGGGATGTTCACCCGGCTCTACATGGAGAAATACGGCGTTACCCGCGAGATGTTGGTGGAAATCGCCGTCAAGAACCAGATGATGGGTGCGCTCAACCCTTACGCTCACGTTGAGCTTATGATCACGAAGGAGGGCATTTACGATAGCCCCCATGCTGTGGTCAACAACCCGCCTGCTGCTGATCCGCTGCACTTGTACGATTTGTGCCCGGTGAGCGACGGCGCAGCGGCGCTCATTCTGTGTCCGCTGGATCGCGTGAAGGAGCTCACCAAGAACGTGCCGGTGATTGTGGCGGGCTTCGGCCAGGCGACGGACACGCACACGCTGGCGGAGCGCGACGACCCCACCGACCTCAAGGCGGTGACGCTCGCGGCGCAGCAGGCGTTTGAGCGGGCCAAGATGAAGCCGGAGGACATCAGCCTGGCGGAACTGCACGATGCCTTCACGATTCTGGAGATCGCTGAGAGCGAGCATGTGGGCTTTTTCAAGAAGGGCGAGGGCGGCAAGGCGGTGCTGGCCGGCAAGACGAAGCTCGGCGGGCAGCTGCCGATCAACGTTTCCGGCGGCCTCAAGGCGCGCGGGCATCCCGTCGGCGCGACGGGCGTGGCGCAAGTGGTGGAGCTCACCTGGCAGTTGCGGCATGATCTGCCCAAAGAGCGCCAGGTCAAGGGCGCCAAGGCGGGCTTCAGCATCAACTTCGGCGGCTTCGGCAACAACGTCGTGGCGTTTGTTCTCAAACGGGGGGAGAAGTAGCGAATCAGCAAATCAAAAAATCAGCAAATCGGGAGAGGTTGCGAGGATGGAGCGATTGAGCAATTACGAGGCTTGGGTGGTGACGGTTCCGGGACAAATCACCAGTGAAGAGGTGTGGAAGTTCTTTGGGTATCGTAAAGCCTTGTTTGCCTACGATGTTTGTTGGCAGGATTGTGAACAGTTGTTGGCGCATCCGTTAGGAAAATCAGTGGCGCAGCAGCTGATTCGCAGTGCCGGTTCCATTGCGGCAAACATTGAGGAAGGGTCCGGGCGTGGGTATGGCAAAGACCGATTGTATTTTTTGCGTATTGCGCTTGGCTCCGCTCGCGAAAGCAAAGGCTGGTACTACCGCGCAAAGGCTCTGCTCAAACCAGATGTACTTGACCATCGCCTGAACCTGTTGAGCGAAGTGATCGCACTGCTGGTAACAGAAATTCAAAACTCAAGCGCCAAACTTCGCTGAACTCTCTGCGATTTGCAGATTTGCAGATTTGCAGATTTGCAGATTTGCAGATTTTTAGATTTGCCTTCTAGCAGACCTGAAAGGGAGAAAACTATGAGTGACATCAAAATAGTAGCTTATAAATGCAAGAAATGCGGACGCATCCACTACCCAAAACACGAGCGTTGCCTGACCTGCAAGCACCGCGAGTTCGAGCCGCTGCATCCAGAGGGGAATGTGACGCTGCTGACCTACACGCAGATCTTCAACCTACCGTGGGGCTTTGATGAGCGTTTCCTGTACATTGGCGTGGGGCAGTTCGAGAATGGCGTCAAGGCGATGGGGCAGATTGATGCGCCCGACGGCGCGCCGCTGCATACGGGTATGACGCTCCAGGCGGAGTGGCAACCGGTGCGCTATGTTTTCGGCGAGCCGGTGTATGGCTTGAAATTCAAGCCTGTGGTATAGTAGATGTAACATCCCGCGCGAAAGAGCTTACCCTCCTTCGCGCGGGTAACTGGAGGTGAGAGATGTCCATACCGGCGATTGCGCTAGAAATGCCCGAACTGCGCCCCTTGTTGCGTTCGCCGCGCCTGCCGTTCTATACCCAGCAGTTGCAGACCCTGATGGAAACGGAGCGGGCCCGGCGCGAGCGTTTCTACGAGGAAATCTCCGAAGAGCAAAAAGTGGAATTTATCAACGGGGAGGTGATTGTGCATTCGCCAGTGCGCTTTTGTCATACACTTGTGGGAAAGCATTTACTGGCTTTACTGGATGTGTATGTGCGCAAACATAATCTTGGCTTTGTAGGGCATGAAAAAATGCTTGTCACTTTGACGCGCAACGACTACGAGCCAGATATCTGCTATTTCGCGCCAGCGAAAGCGCAGCATTTCACATCCCAACAGATCAAATTTCCTGCGCCGGATATGGTAGTGGAAATCCTCTCACCAGCGACCGAAGCCAACGATAGAGGGGTTAAGTTTGAGGACTATGCCCTTCACGATGTTGGCGAATACTGGATCATTGACCCAGAAGAGGAATTTGTAGAACAGTACATTCTCCAAGAAGGGAAATATGAACTGGCTGTGAAAGCTCGCACGGGCGAATTGGAGAGCGCAGTGTTGCCGGGTTTTGTCA
>CAZDSF010000123.1:1710-7800 GCA_964508025.1 uncultured Anaerolineales bacterium | reverse complement strand
AGCATAAAGCGCCCAAACTGTTCACTGCTCACCCGATGCAATTTCAAGTACGGCTTACATTGGGGGCTAAAATGCGGTATACTGGAAGCAATCAAGGTGAACCATGAGGTAAGGCTATGATGTACCAGGCCCATCGTATAGAAAAAATCATACCGGCTGACAAAAAGGTGGTTCTTACAGAACTCCCCTTCACGCCTGGCGAAAAAGTCGAAATCCTGATTTTAGGACGTCCATCTGCTGAAGACACTCCTCACACATTACACGAACAATCAGCAACATATCACAGCCCGGTTCACGATGCGGTGCAAATCCGGCCTACCTCAACCATCACTTCCCAGCCGGGGGACACTGATTGGCAAGCATACATTCACACCGATTTCGCTGTTTTGGGCGGTAAGCCGATCTTCCGAGGGACGCGCGTGACGGTGGAACTGGTGTTAGAAAAACTCGCAGCAGGCGAAACTATTGAGCAACTTCTCGAAGCCCATCCGCGCCTGACCCATGAAGCCATCCTGGCAGGATTGGCTTTTGCCGCTGCAACGCTCCGCGCCGATGTGGTTTATCCCCTCCCTGCCCCGGCATGAAAATCGTCGCTGATGAAAGTGTGGATTACCCTATCATCGCCCGGCTGCGCGAGGCCGGGCATGGTGTTGGCGCCATCGTCGAGCTGACGCCGGGAATAACTGATACCCAAGTGCTCGACCTTGCCAATCAACAGAACCATCTCCTGCTAACCGGTGACAAGGACTTTGGCGAGTTGATCTTTCGTGATCGACAACATACTTGCGGTATTGTATTGATCCGCCTGGCCGGATTGTCACCAGCGGATAAAGCGACCATCGTTGTGGAAGTTATGGCTGCCTACGAAACGCAGCTCGCCAATGCCTTCTGCGTTATTGCACGCAACATAGTACGCATTCGCCCCCAATTTTAACCTGCCTGTGAACACACAGCCCACGCACCACAGTTCTCGCCCCACGTTTCACGCATCACGCTTCACGTCTTACGTCTTACTCCTTCTCCCCCTCATTTTTCTCGCTCTCTTTTACTTCTACCCTCTCGTAACAATCTTCCACGTCAGCCTTATGGAAGGCGATATCGCTGCTGTGCTGCTGCGCCTCTTCAGCGCAGCGACCTGGCGCGTGCTCGGCTTCACCTTCGGGCAGGCCGCGCTCTCCACCACGTTGACCCTGCTCCTGGGGCTGCCCGGCGCGTATATCTTCGCCCGCTACGATTTCCCCGGCAAGGCGCTGTTCCAGGCACTTGCCACCGTACCCTTCGTGCTGCCCACCGTCGTGGTGGCGACGGCGTTCACCGCGCTGCTGGGCAGCCAATCGCCGCTGCGCTATACGCTCGGCGCGATTCTGCTCGCGCACATCTTCTACAACGTGACGCTGGTGCTGCGCATGGTGGGCGGCTTCTGGGGCAACCTCGATCCGCACCTGGAGCAGGCCGCGCGGACGCTAGGGGCATCGCCCTGGCGCGCATTCCGCGAGGTGACGCTGCCCCTGCTCGCGCCGGCGTTGGGCGCAGCAGCCCTGCTCGTCTTCATCTTCTGCTTCACCAGCTTCGGCGTGATCCTGATCCTCGGCGGGCCGCGCTTCGCCACGCTGGAGGTGGAAATCTACCGGCAAACGGTCAACTTCGCCAACCTGCCGCTGGCTGCAGCGCTCTCGCTCGTGCAAATCATCATCACGCTGGCGCTCACGCTGACGTATACCCGCCTGCAAGCCGGGCTGGCTCGCCCGCTGGAGCTTCACTCGCAGTGGGCCACCCAACGCCGCCCGCGCCGGCCCGGCGAGATTGCCCTGGTGCTGGCGACCGTGACCCTGCTCGGCCTGCTGCTCGCCGCGCCGTTGCTCACGCTCGTCGCGCGCTCCTTCGATGGTGGGTTGCGTTTCTACGCTGCGCTCTTCGAGAATCCGCGCCGCTCCATCTTCTACGTCCCGCCGATTGCGGCGGTATGGAACTCGGCGCGCTTCGCCCTGGCGACGATGGCGCTCGCGTTGCTGCTGGGGCTGCTCACCGCGCTCGCGCTCTACCGTCAACGACGCGGCTGGCTGCTCGACGCACTGTTCATGCTGCCGTTGGGCACTTCAGCGGTGACGCTGGGGTTAGGCTACCTGCTCGGCATGGGCCGCCCGCCCCTGGCCCTACGCGGAACGCCGCTGCTCATCATTTGCGGGCACACGCTCGTCGCGCTGCCCTTCGTCGTGCGGAGCCTGCTGCCCGCGTTGCAATCCATCCGCCCCGCGCTGCGCGAAGCCGCCGCCACACTCGGCGCATCGCCCGCGCGCGTCTTCGCCGAAGTAGACCTGCCCATCATCCGTCGCGCGCTGGCGGTGGGCGGCGTCTTTGCCTTCACCGTCTCCATGGGCGAGTTCGGCGCCACCTCCATGATCGCCCGCCCCGAACTGCCCACCATCCCCATCGCTATCTACCGCTTCCTTTCTTTGCCAGGTGTGCTAAACTATGGGCAGGCGTTGGCAATGTCCACCATTTTGATGCTCGTATGTGTGGTGGGCTTCGTGGCAATGGAACGGCTCAGGCCCTTGGGGACGCAGACGTTTTAGATGCAGAGGCAATGGACAATGTAACGATGGAATTCCATGAGGAAGGGGTGCGAATGACAGAAGAGATCCCCAGCGCGCCGTTAGTCTTCCATGGCAGCTGGCACGATGAACACTTCTTTCTCTGGGCAGAGAGCGCCGAAGCCATATCCCGCCCCAAAGGACGCCAGCCAAAGTTGCCACCCCATCCCTATGCCGCGCCGCCCGTGGCCCTACGCGCGCGTTTAGGCGAGTTCTTACCTTCTGTAGACTGGGCTGCTTTGCCCGAATTGACCTGCGGCATCTTTCTCCCCACGCGCAAGAACACGCCGCTGCTCCCTCCCTGGCTCACGATGGAGCCTACGGAGGATGAGACAAACGATGAGGCGCCTGTCGTTTTGGGCGCCTGGAAAGTGACCGGATTGGCGCTGGATGCGCTCACCGCTCTGGATTTGCTTATCGCATTACCCACCGCCTCGGGGGATCAGCGCAGCCGCCAATGGGGCGATGATCTCCACTACTGGAGCGCCGTTGCCAAGTTTGGCCTGGAGACATTGGCCCGGCAAGCTTATCTCCCCGGTCTGACAGAGCGCGAAGGGCATTATTGCGCGCGCTGGTTGCCGGTATGGGATACACCCGATGACCGCGCGCGCCTCAAGATCCTGGCCGAGGCTTGCCCACCCGTCACACGCGCCCTCTTCAAGGTCAAATCTCCTCCCGACCCCGCACTGGCCCCTGCGCCGCACACATTGCTGGAGGATTTCCTCAAGCAGCTGGTGGATATGGCCGTGCGCGATTGGGGCCGCGCACATCTCGATGCCCGCCGCAAGCCGCCCGCGGGCGTTGCCGGGCTATGGTGGACGGCGCTATGGGCCGTCGAGGGCAGCATTCTGGCGCCCGCAAAAGAACGCCGGGAGCTTGCTGCGCTCTACGAAGTCTGGCAAGCCTGGTTGGCGCAGCTGCGAGGCGCAGCCAAGGCGCCGTTTCGCTTGAGTTTTCGGCTAGAACCGCCGGAGACCGACCCAGAAACCGGAAACGTGCGCAAACCAGAGTGGAGTGTGCACTATCTCCTCCAGGCAAACGATGATCCAAGCCTCTTGGTGCCGGTGGAGCAGGTATGGGCCGCGCGCGGTGGGACGCTAGAATATCTCAGCTATCGCTTCGAAAATGCGCAGGAGCACGTGTTGGCGGGCCTGGGGCTGGCAGCCCGGCTATTCCCACCCATCAAGCAGAGCTTACGCGCCGCCCGCCCGCAAGCCTGCACGCTCTCCGCCGATGAAGCTTTCGCTTTCTTGCGCGAGGTAGGGCCATTACTCGAAAGCAGCGGCTTTGGCGTCCTCGTCCCACCTTGGTGGAACAAACCCGGCGCGCGTCTCAGCGTCCGCGCCCAAATGAAGGCCGACGCCAACATTATCGGCAAGGGCATTCTGAACCGCGACGCGCTCATCAGCTTCGACTGGGAGCTGGCTCTGGGCGATGAACCCCTCAGCCGCGAGGAGTTCGAGCGGCTGGTGGCGCTCAAAATGCCCCTGGTGCAGGTGCGCGGACAATGGGTGCTGCTACAGCCGGAAGAAATCGAAGCAGCCATCGCGTTCTGGAAAAAACGGCAACAACAGATCAGTTTCAGCGAGGCATTGGCGCTGGCGCAGAGGGCCGCCACCCAGGTCAACGGGCTGCCCGTAAGCGGCGTGCAAGCCACGGGTTGGCTCGCGGAGCTGTTGCAGCAATTGCGCGATGGCGAAAAAATCGCCGAAGCGCCGCAACCAGAGCGCTTTGTAGGCCAGTTGCGGCCCTATCAACAGCGCGGCGCTGCGTGGCTGGCGTTTATGCGGCGTTGGGGTTTGGGCGCCTGCCTGGCCGATGATATGGGCCTGGGCAAGACCATTCAGACGATTGCATTGTTGCTACACGAGCGGGAACGCGAACCGGCAGCCGTAGGGCCGGCATTGCTGGTGTGCCCTACCTCAGTCGTGGGCAACTGGAAGCGCGAGGTGCAACGCTTTGGCCCCTCCCTGAAAGTGCTCGTCCACCATGGGGCGGAACGTGAGCGCGGCGCGAGCTTATTGGACGCCATCACCGCACACGACCTCATTATCAGCACTTATGGCCTGGTACGGCGGGATGTGGAGACGCTGGCTAAGATCAACTGGGATACGATCATTCTGGACGAGGCGCAGAACATCAAAAACCCACATGCCAAACAGACACAGACCGTGCGCCAGCTCCAGGCCCGACAGCGCATCGCGCTCACTGGCACGCCGGTTGAAAACCGCCTCTCAGAGCTGTGGTCCATCATGCAATTCCTCAATCCAGGGCTGCTCGGCTCGCAAAGCAGCTTCCGTGAACGCTTTGCTCTGCCCATCGAACGCTATCAAGACGCCGAGGCGGCTACCCGATTGCGCGGGCTGGTGGGGCCTTTTGTTCTGCGTCGGCTCAAAACGGACCCTACAATCATCCAGGATTTGCCAGACAAGGTGGAAATTAAGACCTACTGCTCACTCACGCCAGAACAGATCACGTTGTACCAGGCGGTGGTAGAAGATACCCTCAACAAAGTCGAAGAAGCCGAGGCTGAAGGTGAGTCCGAATTTTCACGGCGCGGCGCCATTCTCAGCGCGCTATTGCGGCTCAAACAAGTGTGCAACCACCCTGCTCATTACCTGGGCGATGGCTCTGCGCTGCCAGGACGTTCGGGCAAACTCGACCGGCTCACAGAAATGTTAGAAGAAGTGCTGGATGTCGGGGAACGCGCCCTGATCTTCACCCAGTTTGCAGAGATGGGGCAGCGGCTTCAGCACTATCTGCAAACGCTATTTGGCGTGGAAACGCTCTACCTGCACGGCGGCACATCGCCCAAGCAACGCGACAAGATGGTAGCGCGCTTTCAGAGTCAAGAAGGCCCTCCCTTGTTTGTGCTCTCGCTCAAAGCGGGCGGTGTGGGCCTGAACCTCACCGCCGCCAACCACGTCTTCCACTTCGACCGCTGGTGGAACCCTGCTGTAGAAGATCAAGCCACCGACCGCGCCTTTCGGATCGGCCAGACCCGCAATGTGCAGGTCCACAAACTCATCTGCGAGGGGACTCTGGAAGAACGTATTGATACGCTCATCGAGAGCAAAAAATCGCTGGCGCAGAGCGTGGTCGGCGCAGGCGAGGATTGGCTCGCCAACCTGAGCACGGAAGAGCTCCGAGAGATCATCACCCTGCGAGACACGTGAGGATTGTCGCCGGCAGCCTGATACATGCAGCCGAATAAGGACAGATCCATGAGCCGAAAACGCTCCAGTTACTACGATGACTACTGGCCCAGTTACGAAACCACGCGACCGCGAGCCGCCGATGGCATCAAGGCAAAGAGCCAACGTGGAAGTTTCACCGCGACCTGGTGGGGGCGTCGCTGGATTGCAGCGCTTACCCCTCTCATGGATAGCGGACGCCTAAACCGGGGACGGAGCTATGCGCGCAGGGGGCAGGTGTTGGAGATCGCCATCAAGCCGGGCAAGGTAACGGCGCGCGTGCAAGGCTCGCGTCCCACGCCGTA
>CAZDSF010000123.1:0-1610 GCA_964508025.1 uncultured Anaerolineales bacterium | reverse complement strand
CTCGGCGAACGCTTCGACGCCGATCCATTCCTGCTTTTTACCCTGCGAGGGCGCAACCAGGAACAGGTCGCGGCAGAACTGCGAAAACGGCGGGCGGGCGGCGCGCCGGCAAGCGACGCGTCGGCGAGCGAGCCGCCCACGCCCTACGCGCCCGATGCCGTCGCCGTTGCGCCAGCCGCGCCGCTGACAGAGAATCTGGCGCAGTATTGGGGTTCCGCGCGGGCATTGGCAAATTTCAGCGTGCGAATCGCAGAACCGCCGGTGGCGCTGGCGTTGCTCAAGCGCGTAGGCTTACCCGATTTCATCGAAGCGGGCTTCTTGCGCGCACAATTGGAGCGCGCCTATCCGGCTATCACAGAACGCGCAGTGGCGGTTGCCTTCGCAGAACATCGTCCAGAAGACGAACGAGCATAGTCGCCATTGCTAATTCCACATCACCCATGAGCTTCCTTGAACTCGCCAACCTCCACAAATCCTACGCTAACGCCCCGTTGCTCTGCGGCGTGAGCTTCACCGTCAAACGCGGGGAAATCGCCTGCCTGCTCGGCCCTTCTGGCAGCGGGAAGACGACGCTGCTGCGCATCCTCGCCGGGCTGGAAGAAACCGAAGCCGGGTGCGTGCTGCTCGAGGGGCAAGACCTCACCCACATCCCCACCCATCAGCGCGGCGTCGTGCTCATGTTTCAGGATTACGCGCTCTTTCCCCATAAAACCGTGGCGGAGAACGTCGCGTTTGGGTTGCGGATGCAGCAGAAAGGGAAATGGGGGATGGGTAAAGAGAAATGGGTAGAAAAAGCTCCCCCCATTACCCATCCCCCATTACCCATCGCCCATCGCGTCGAAGCCATGCTCTCCCTTGTCGGCCTCGCCGGCTTCGGCGACCGCGATGTGAACTCGCTCTCCGGCGGAGAACGGCAACGGGTGGCGCTGGCGCGGAGCCTTGCGCCGAATCCACGCCTGCTGCTGCTCGATGAGCCGCTGGGCGCACTGGATCGCAACCTGCGCGAGCGCCTGCTCGAAGAGCTGCCCGTGATCCTCCGGCAAGTGGGCGTCACCGCCATCACCGTCACCCACGATCAAGAGGAAGCCTTCGCCCTGGCGGATCGCGTGATTCTGCTGCACGAGGGCCGCGTGGTGCAGGCGGGTACACCGGAGGCCGTCTACGCTGCGCCCGCGAATACCTGGGCGGCACGATTTCTGGGATTGCAAAACCTGCTTCCGGCGCAAGTGCTAGAGCCAGGATTGGTTGAGACGCCGCTCGGCGCGCTGATGACGGCGGCGGTGCTGCCTGCGCCGGGGACCCAGGGAACGTTGCTCGTCCAGCCGTGGGGCATTCGCCCGGCGGAGAATGGCGTCCTGCGTGGACGTATCATCAAGCGTACGTTCCACGGTAGCTATTACCGGCTCGAACTCGATTGCGGCGACGCAGCGCTCAACTTCACGCAGGGGTTGCGCCAGCCCGCGCCCGCTCTCGGCGCGGAGCTCGCATTCACGCTCGATCCCACCGCGCTGCGCTGGTTGGACTGAATGGGGAATTAGGGTACACTTTCAGGTAATGGTTAGATGGTAAGTGATACGGTGCGGTTATATCCCGCGATAAACCATTTGGTC
>CAZDSF010000122.1:0-7835 GCA_964508025.1 uncultured Anaerolineales bacterium | reverse complement strand
ACCACGAACAACCCCATCGCCAGGAAGCCCACGAGCGCCGAGCCGCGCAAGCCCCAGAAAACCGCCTGTCCGATGGTCTCCAACAGCCAGGTGACGATGTAGAAGAGGAACAGCGGCGCGAGCGGCAGCGCCGTCGGCCCGACCACCGCTGTCATCACCGCCGAGGCGAGGAACCAGCCCGCGAAGTTGCGCCAGGGAATGCCGAAGTAGCCGCCGGGCTGTTCCCATTCCCAAAAGCCCCAGCGCACCATCTGCGGGTCGAGGAAGAGATCCCATGCGGTGAAAGCCAATCCCGCGACGAGCGCGGTGAGCCAGCGCGGCTCACTGCTGGTGATGAGCGTCGCCACGGCCCAGGATGGGGGCAGCATCATCAGCCAGGCGAGCGGGATGAGGAGCGGCACGCCGCCCAATTGCGGCTGCAAGCGCGGCGTGTAGTGATAGCGTCCGAAAGGTAGCCCCGTGTGCGAGCCGACGAATTCCACCAGCCAGCCCAGCGCCGCGACGAGCGCCGCCGCTCCCACCACGCGCGGCAGAGGCCACGCCGTCGTCAGCAGCGCGAGCACCGCCGCGACCTGCAACAGCACCCCCACCTCGATGCCGACGCGCTCAGCCGCCGCCCCGCCCGTCCATTTGAGGATGGGCACGGAGATCATCTCCAGAATCCAGAGAGCCGTCAGCGCTTGCACCGCTACCGGCAGCGCCAGAAAGGCGTCCCAGAGCGAGCCGCAAAAGCGCAGAGGAGTAAGGGCGCAGAGGGGCAGCGTGTTCAACAGGTTCATAATAATGTACCCGTCTTCATCCGCGAGCCAGGCAGCCCTGCGCAAACTCGAGCGCCGCCGCGCGGACGGTGGACCAGCTCGCGGCTTTGGGATCTACCAGCTCATGCGGCCCATCGAGCTCGCGGTAGTACAGCGGCGCCGGAATGCGCGCGACCAGCGCCCGCGTGCGCGAGGAGGCGATCAGGCCATCCTGCAAGCCCTGCAACGCGAGCGTGGGTACGTGAACGCGCCCCGCCGCCGCGCGCCCGGCTTCGCCCGCGCGGCGCAGCTGCTCGAAAACGCTCGTCGGCACGCTGAACTCGCGCAACGCCGCGAGCACCGCTGGATCATCCAGATCGAATTCTGGAAAGTATTGTCCAATGGCCGCGCGCACATCCCGGCTTTGAGGATCCAGCCGCGAGAAGGGACGCAGCGTGCGCACTACCCGCCGGAATGCGGGCCAGAGCAGTTGAAAGAGCGGCGTCACAAAGGAGAACCGCCAGAACGGCGCAAGCAGCATCAGCCCATCGGGCGGGCTTTCCGCCGCAACGCGCAATGCCAGCGCCCCGCCCATCGAATGCCCCAGCAGCAATACCGGCGCGTGATCGCGGCGCAACGCCTCCAACGCCGCGCGTATCGCCGCCGCCCAGTCATCGTGCGCGCGCTCGAAGAGCGTCCCCAAATCGGGGCCGAAGCCGGGCAGCAGCACGCCTTGCGCCGTCCAGCCCGCCGCGTGGAAGACCTCGCCCAGCGGGCGCATCTCGGCAGGCGTGCCAGGGAAACCGTGCACCAGCAGCACGGCTGGCTCGCCGCCCTCCCACAGGAAAGCGTGATGCTCAGGGCTAGAGAAGCGTTCGATCAAAAGCGATTGAGTGTCCATGGCGCTTCACTGCTTGCGGGATAGGTGCAGCGCGTGGAGCAGATCGAAAATGAAGAGAAAGCCGCCCTGCGCCGCGATGCCCCAACCCGTTCCGCGCGCGAAGGCATCCTTGCGGCCCCGCGTCCGCGCAAGGAGCAGCCCCCCAAGCACGTACACCACATCGAGGCCCGTGTTGATCCACAGGATGCGACGCAATTTCCCCCGCTCCTCGGCCTGGCGCGCGGCAGTGTGCTGTTCCGGCTGCGACGCCTTCTCCGCGGCGCCGCGCCCGCCAACCCAGGCGATGACGCCATCAATGAAGCCCCAGGCGGCGGATTGGATCCCAAATCCCTGCCAGAAGCGGTCGCCGAGCAGCGCCAGCAACAGCCCACCGACGACGCTCGCCTCCGCCCACGCCATCAGCCGGGAAGTCAACGCTGCCTGGAACTGGTAAATGTCGGTGCGTGCAAACTCCATGAGAAACCTCCGTGAAACGTGAAACGTGAAACGTGAGACGTAAGGCGTAAGGCGTAAGGGTTTTTTCTCCCCATCTCCCTATCTCCCCATCTCCCCATCTCCCCCGCTCCTCCGCTCCCCTGCCCCTCTGCTCCTCCGCGCCCCATCTCCCTATCTCCCCATTCCCCCACTCCCACCGCCGCTACACCCGCCGCAGCAGCTTGAGCCGCAGCCACGCAGCGATGAAAGGCAACGGCGGTACCGTCGCCATGAGCTGCAAATTCTCCCACAGCGAGCCTTCCTCATCCAGGAAGCGCAGCAGCCGGTCGAGGGGGTTCTTGCGGAAGAGGTCGGCGAAGACACGCTCCGCCAGGTCGCCGCGCCGATAGAGGATCTGCAGCAACATGCTGTCGAACAGACGATAGCGCTTCGGCGGCGCGGGCACATCGAAGGGATGCCCGTGCGCCATCAGCGAGCGGACGATGGCGCGGGCATCCTGCGCCGTCCGCAGAAAGGCGAAGCCCGACGAGGCTTTCACCCGCCCGCCGCGCGTACCGATGCGTATCACCGCGCGCCCCGCCCGGCGCGGAAAGGGCTGATCCGTCATTGGAATCACCCCCACCTCCGTCGCAGTGATGCGAAAATCGTCCACGCCCAACACGTCGCGGATGTAATCCCGCAGCGCCGCCTCGTAATCCGCCTGAGAAAGCAACCGCGCGGAAAACAGCGTGTATTCCACCAGCGCGCTGCGCTCCGAAAAGGGCAGAATGTACATAAAGCGCATGCCATCCCAGCCGCAGGCGTCGCGCTGCGGCGTGCGGAAATCGAAGAGCGTTGCCGCCAGCGGATCGAAGCGCGGCGTCTCCGTCTCGATCTCCCAGCCGAGGAAGTGCTGGCTCAGGTAGTGATAGCGTCGCGTCGCCTGCGAGGGCAATCCCGCCGCGACAGCCGCCGACGACGGCGCATACTCGCGCCACACCCAGCGGCTATCGAAAGCCCAGTCCGCCGTGAAGGTGTGTCCATCCACCACGACGACGGCGCCCCGATCGCCATCGGCGACGCTTTCGATGCGCCCCTGAATCCAGGCGACGTTGGGCAACGCGGCGAAGGTCTCGCGGCTGTGCGTGTACAGGTCAATGCCGCGCAGCATGGCGTAGCGATAGGGCGCGAGCGGCAGCACGGCATCGAAGCCGCCGCCGGTGAATCGAATGCGATCCCAGGTCGTGTGCAGCAGCCCCTCGAAGGGATGCGCGCCGATGAGCCACGAACACCAGGTGCGGTCGTTGGCGTCCTTGGGATCCTGATCCACGATGAGGATCGAACGCTCGCGGAGCGGACTTTGCAGCAGCGCGTGCGCCAGGTTCAGCCCCGCCGAGCCGCCGCCAGCCAGGATGAAGTCGTAATGCGACATCGGCGCGCCTCAGCGACGCTTCATCGTAGCGTATTTCTTGGGCGCGTAGAGGAAGCCGAAGGAAAGCGCGCCCTCTTTGGTCGTGACGCTGTGATGGACGCGATGCGCGTTGATGATGCCCTTGAAGTAGCGTCCGCGCGACTTGAAGTGCAACGCCTTCACCCGCCCGTGAAACATGAAATCGTGGAAAGTGAAATACCCCAGGCCGTAGAGCGTCACACCGAAGCCGGCGGCGGTCAACGGCTGGATACCCAGGCTCAAGCCGCTGTAGATGAAGCCGAACGACAATCCCGCAAAGAAGAGCGCGAAGAGGTCGTTCTTCTGCAATCGCCGCCCGGTCGTGCGATGGTGATCCTCATGGAGCACCCACAGGAAGCCGTGCATGACGTATTTGTGCAAGCCCCAGGCGACGCCTTCCATGGCAACGGCGGCAACCAGAAAGACCAAAAGATTGATGGCAAAATTCATTGGATCACCTCGAAGTGATGCGTAATACGTAATGCGTGATACGTGATCGAAAACGGCTCACTGCGTGAAATACAAGAGGCTGCGCCCGCGCCGACCCGCCGGAATGAGTGCACCCATCTCGCGGAGGCAGTAGGTCATTCTGCCGGCGAAACTGCGCGGACGCCCCAGCGCCGCCGCCAGGTCGGCCGTGGTGAACGGTTGTGGCAGCGCCTCCGGCAGCAGCGCGGCGAAGGCTGCCAACGTCTCGAAACGCTGCCCGCGCACCACGTCCAACAATCGCCGCTCATGGATGACCCAGCCGCCGCGCCGCCAACCCCGCCGCGCATCGGGGAGCCGGCGCTCCTCCTCGCGGATAAGCAGCACCTCCAGGGAGAAGTTGGGATGCGCCGCGAGCCGGGCGATGCTCACCAGCGGCGCAAAAGCATCGAGCACGTCGCCGCGCCGAGGGGATTTGCGCCGCCCCAGCACCTCGCCATCCGGCGTGAGCCGCACGATCCACTTCTCCTCCGCCACGGGGAAGACCACGCGCACGGGATGCTGCGGCAACAACGCCGCCAGTTTGCCCTTGAGCGGCGTGAACCCGCCCGTCTGAATCTCGATGAGCTGCGTCCCGTGGATGAGATCAATCACGTAGCCATCCACCGGCGCTTCAAGCGCGTCGCCGGGCTGCGCCAGCCATGCCTTCAGCGCTGCGTGCAGCGGCTTCTCGTTCAGTTCGCCAATCGCGTTGGACATGGTTCTATTCCACCACAGAGACGCAGAGGCCACAGAGAAAGATTCAGAAAACTCCGTGCTTTCTGTGGCTCTGTGGTGATCTGGAATGACCAGCGAGCATAGCGCGGCGCCAGATGCCGGGCAGACGACGCAGTTTGCCGAAGGTGCTCACGTGCGCGCGCCGGGTAATGTTGTCCATGCCATGCGCTTCCAGATCATCCAGGATGGCGCGGTAGAGCTCCGCGGCGGCGGCGATGGCGAAGCGCCCGTCGCGGTGCAGCATGGCGATGCCGGGCAGTGCGCGCTCATAGAGCCAGCGCACCCGCGCGATCTCGAAGCGCATCAACGCGCGCCAACGCTCGTCCACGCGCCCCTCGGCGGCGAAGGTCGCCACATCGGCTTCCGTCAGCCCGAAATCCGCCAGATCGTTCAGCGGCAGATAGAGCCGCCCCATCGCCCAGTCCTCGCCCACATCGCGGAGGATGTTGGTGAGCTGCAACGCCACACCGAGCCGCACCGCATACGGGATCGCTTCCGGCCCTGTGAAGCCGATGATGTGCATCGCCATCAGCCCCACGGTAGAGGCGACCCCGTAACAGTATTCCGTCAACTCGTCGAAGGTAGTGTAGCGGGTCTGGGTCAGGTCGCGCGCCACGCCCTCCAGTAGCTGCTCCGCATAGACCATGGGGATGCCATAACGGATGCGCGTATATTGCCATGCGGCCACGACGAGATCATCAGGGGCGGGACAGTCGCCCAAGGCGCGCCGCCGCCAGGCTTCCAGTTCCGCCAACGACGCGGGATCAGGTCCGTCCACAAGATCATCGCTGAGGCGACAGAAGGCATAGAGCGCCCGCGCCGCCGCCCGTTTGCGGCGCGGCAACAGCGCTGAAGCCATCAGGAAAGTGCGGCTGTGCGCGCGGATCACTTCCGTACACGCGCGATAGCCCTGCGTCAGCAAGGCCGGGGTTGCAGCATCGCACGGCGGCGCGGGCTCCGCCTCCAACCCACGATAGGCCAGTTGCATCAATCGGCGTTCCCAGAAAGTCGTGATCGTCGTCACAAAGGCTGCTCGCGCTTTAGCCGCTCCTCGATGAGCATGGCGGAGAGCAACACAATCGGCACGCCGGTGCCGGGATGGGTGCTCGCGCCGACGAAGTACAGGTTCTTGTGCTGCTTGTGCCGGTTGTGCGGGCGCAGATACCCCACCTGGAGCACGTTATGGCTCAAACCGAAGGTCGCGCCTTTCGCCAGATTCCAGATGCGGCGATAATCCGGCGGCGTCAACGTCTCCTCGAAGACGATGCGCTCCTTGAGGTCATCCAGTCCAATGCGCGTCAGCCGCTGGAAAACCCAATCTCTGGCGCGCGCCTGCAAAGCGGGGAAATCCTGCCGGCGCGCGTCGTCGAGATGCCCCGTGGGGACGAGGACCATCAGCGCGTCGTGGCCTTCGGGCGCGAAGGTCGGCACGGTGCGCACCGGCGCGTGGATGCAGAACGACGGCTCGGTGGGCAGCAGGTGATCGTGGAAAATCTCCGCGAAGGATTTCTCGTAGACGTGATCCGAAAGGAAGACGTTGTGATGCAGCAGCTTATCCGTGCGCCCCCCCTTGACGCCCCAGTAGAACATCAGCGTCGAAGAGGTATACTTGAGTTTGTCCATGCGCGGCGCAGCCGGATCGCCGGGCAACAACTCCTGATAGGCGTAGGGCAGGTCAGCGTTGACGACAACGACATCCGCCTTGAGCTGCTCGCCGTTTTCGAGCGTGACGCCCACAGCGCGCCCGTTCGCCGTATCAATGCGCTTCACCGGCGCGTTGTAGTGGAAGGTTGCCCCAAAACCTTCGGCAATTCGCGTCAGGCTGGTGATGATGGAATACATGCCGCCGCGCGGATACCACACGCCCTCGACCATCTCCGTATACTGGAGCAGGGTGTACGTGGCGGGCGCTTCGTAGGGGCTGAGGCCCAGGTACATGTTCTGGAAGGTCAACCCGGCCCGCAGCCGACGATCCTTGAAGAAACGTGAGGTCTCCGTGTAGTGCATCACCAGCGGCTTGAGCCTGAAGAGCAACGGCAGATTTTCCGGCGCAAAGAACTGGAAGAGATTGTAGAAGTTGCGCCCGACGAATTTCTTGAGCGATTCATCGTAGCGATTGCCGCCATCGGCGATGAAGCGCAACAACTGCGCGAACGATCCCGGCTCCAACGCCTCCAGCTGCTCGTGCATCAGGTGCATGTTGCTGCTCAGATCGAGCATCGAGCCGTCGTTGAAGTGTACGCGGTACGTGGGATCAATCCGCACGAGATCGAGGTGATCCTCCATGCGCTCGCCCAACGCGGCATACGTCGCCGCGAAGGTGGGCGGCATGAGAAAGAGCGATGGCCCCGTGTCGAAGTAGAAGCCCTCTTTTTCGATGGTGGAAGCCCGCCCACCGGGGCGCTCCGTCTTCTCCAGGACAGCGACTTTGTAACCGGCTTTCGCCAGACGGGCCGCCGTAGCGATGCCCCCAACTCCCGCGCCGACAACGATCACAGTTTTTGTCATAGAATTCCTCCCCTGAAAATTATGAAGGATGAAGGCGGAAGGATGAAGAAGAAAACCTCTGCGCCTCCGCGCCTCTGCATTAATGATTTTCGTGCTCCATCACCAGCACCGCCGCGCCCTCGAAACGCCCGTGGCGCAGATCATCAAGGGCGCCGTTGGCCTGATCCAAGGGATACCGCGTCACGGCAGTACGCACGGGGATGCGCGGCGCGAGCGCCAGGAACTCCTCGCCATCCTGCCGGGTGAGATTTGCCACCGAAAGGATGCGCCGCTCCTCCCACAACAGGCGGTACGGGAACGCGGGAATGTCGCTCATGTGAATGCCCGCGCAGACCACCACCCCGCCCTTGACCACGGCTTGCAACGCGAGCGGCACCAACGCCCCCACCGGCGCGAAGAGGATCGCTGCATCGAGCGGCGCAGGCGGCGGCGCATTCGAATCGCCCGCCCAGACCGCGCCCAGCTGCCGGGCGAAAGCTTGCGTCTTCACGTCGCCGGGACGAGTGAAGGCGTACACCTCCCGCCCCTGATAACGCGCCACCTGCACCAGGATATGCGCAGCCGCACCAAAGCCATATAATCCTATACGGTGCGCGTTTTCTCCTGCCAACCGGTAGGCGCG
>CAZDSF010000121.1:0-8009 GCA_964508025.1 uncultured Anaerolineales bacterium | reverse complement strand
TTACCCAGGGTTGGGATTTGGGCATTTTTTGGGGATAAAATTTTTGGGTTTTTTTTTTTATTTTTAATGGGTTATACGGTATTTTCCAAGCGATGGGTCCCAGTTGGACGAGGTGGATTTGGTGGATTTTGCAGTAAGTCCCAACCGTTGCGTTGTATCTACGTTCCAGAGCGGTGTACATCGGAAAATGGACAAACACATATCAATATAGTACCACTTTCCCCTAGAGATGCTGCGCTAGAATTGTTACGGTATTCTTTTATGCCGCGCATTGTGGACGCTATTGGCATAGCGCCGCAACGATTAAAGTTATTCGCTCAGCTAGTGCAACAGGTACCTGTGCGACGTTTGGTTTATCCCAGTGGTTTTGAGCACCTTCCCGCTGTGCGCGAGGCGATCCTGGAGGATTTAGCGCGCAGTACGGTTTGATCTGCGTGACTTGATCGTTTGTAATAGCATCACATTCTGCTTACCTGACCGAAGACTGGGCAAGAACGACCGAAGCCTTTACCAGATGCCCGGTCATCGGTTGTCCGTCAGGACGCGTCGCGTCAGCGACTTCCAAAAAATCTCCCCTACGGAAGCGCGCCACGCGACCCTTTTTCCCTCACAGCGCCGACTATAGTAGCAGATGTCACAGGCGCATAATCCAAAATCTAAGATCCAAAGTCCAAAATCAGAAGGAGGTTTTCGATGGCTAAGAAATTGAATCGCTGGTTGAGAAGCAAAGAGGGCAAGGGCGTGCTGATGGGGCTGGCGGCGCTCGTGCTCGTGGTGGTGGTCGCCGGTCAGTTCCTGGGCTGGTGGGCGGCGCTGGGACGCTTGATTACCGGCACGGTAGGATCTCCAGTGGCGACGTTCCCTGCGCCACCAGGCGGTTATACCTGCTTGCCTTCATGCGCCGATGGTGCCAGTAAACCCCAAGATGGACAATTTCTGATAATGTCTGGGGGTAACATGAACAGTTTTGGTGGGGCAACCACAGTAGTTTGGATAAGTGTCCCAGGAAACTATACCTCATTTGAGCTGAGCATCTTTGACGGTGATACTGGCAAAAACAACGCTGGCAATCTTGATTGGAAAGCAGGAAACTGGGATAATGGCACAGAGGAAAGCACCTATACATTGTATCCTGATCCTTTGCGAAACGGACAGGGAGGTGCTCCTATTGGTGTCTGGATGGGCAATACCGCTAACCCTACAAATGGGCCTAATTGGACCGCCTCTGGAGCGACTATGCCCAATAATTCATGGTATACGCTCAACATAGCGGTCAATGATTCGGCCAAAGGTCCGGCCGGGCACTATTTCTACCGACTAGTAGTTGAGCATCCAGGGCAATCACTAGGTTACAATACTTTCAAGCTACGGTCTAATGCATACCTCAGCACCGGGCAGGGTGACTTAGTAGATGCCAATTTTGGCATTACTGGGATGCTAGCATCACCTGCTGACATTCCCTATATTTACCCTCAATATCAGGGCGTTAATAATGTTGGCCCTTCACCCTATACAGGAGAATGGCAATTCTACCTCTACTTGCCCAATGAGGAAGGAACTTTGGAATTCTGGGATGGAGACTTCGATTTTGGCAGCTACGAATGCGATCCTAATAATCTTGATCCCACGATTTGCAACACCCCCGACCCACTTACACCAGGACAACTTCCAGAATGGGCCGATCCTTCTATTACTGTGCCACAAGGGACACATGCCAAAGGTATTCCCAACGATGATTTCCGTACCGCTGCTTATCGCCGCGAACCAAGTGTACGCTATCAAATCATCAATCCCTTCGGCGTGCCGGTCTACACCAATCAGCGGCCCTCCGGCTCGGAGGAGTGGAAGCGCTTCATCATCAGCAGCGATCCCGCCACCCCCGCGCATTACCACGTGGATAAGATTGGCCCGGGCTTCTACACCTGGCACATTCAGGGCTTGGATCTGCACAACTTCGTCTGGATCCGCACTAACTACATGATCGCGCCCATCTGCGAGGATGGCCCCTGCACGCCGCCGCCGCCGTGGCAGGAAGGGACCTGCCCGCGCACGATCGGCTATTGGAAGAACAATGTCAAGAAGGTGTTGATTGACAACAAGCCCCGTGGCACGCAGGAGACCCGCGAGAGCCTCGAGTGGGCGTTGCGCAATGTCGCGCTCGCCAGCCCGCTGTTCCGCAGCGGTCTGAATCTCGCCGCGCCCGCGCCCATCGCCAATGCCACGCCGCTCACCGCGCAGGAAGCCAATCGCATCCTCCAGCGCGACCGCAAGGATTATCCCGGCGCGGATAACAACTCCATGCTCGCACGCGCTTTGCAGCAGAATCTCGCTACCTGGCTCAACCTTGGCTCCGGCAAGCTCGGGCCGACCACCGTGATTCGGTTGGAAGGCATCTCCGGCGGGCCGTTCAATGGAACGGTGTGGGAGGCGCTACAGGAGGCGCAGAACATCATCCTCTACGGCGGCAACATGGAGCGCGCCAAGGATATCGCCGATATGATCAACAACGGCCAGCTGAACACGGATCCCGAGGGCACGCTCGCCTGCCAGGATTACGGAACGCTGATCCCGCCCGCGCTGCAGCCGCCCGTCTACGAGGAGATGCCGCAAGGTCCGCTGCCTGAGGTTCCCGATACCGTGCCGCCCGCGCCCACGCCCGATCCTAGCACTTGCGATCTGCGCACCAATATCTACGGCGTCGAGAGTCCCACCAACAACCCCTTCTACGGCATCAAGTTCGAGTACCAGTCGGGGACGGAGATCAAGAACGGCGACATGGATGAGTTCAAGTTCACGGTGACGGCTGCCGAAGCCGCGATGATGACTGCCGTGCAGATGGAAGCCAAAGCCGCCAACTACGTCGGCGTCGTTACGCTCGAAGGCTGCGCTTTCAACGAAGGGCTGCCCTGCGGCGAGCCGGTGCGCGACGCCAATGGCTACTTCGCCTTCTACTTCATGGGCGCGCAGGACAACGGCGATGGCACACTCACCCTGGTCTTCCAGGTACAGAACCTCACCGACCGCGGCCTGAGCCACGCGACCATCGGCTTGCCTGGCGGCGTGATTCCTTCCACGCCCACTGGCAACTATCAGAGCCAGGTCTGCCGCTAATTGCAGCCAAACACGCCAGGGGGAGGTTCCGCCCTCCCCCTGGCGTCCAAAATCGAACACGGATGAAGGTCGAAAGCAACCCGCGCCGCTCCGCGCAAAGCCGCGTCCTAAACCGGCGCTCTTCAGAATTTCCGCGTTCTCTCTGCGCTTCAGGGTAAAACTATGACCGCCAAACCCAAGTCGAACGAGCAGGATCAAGCGCTTGCCGCGTATACCGACGCCGTGTTAGAAGGGCGCGTCCCAGAAACCGACGTGGCGCCGGAATTGCGCGTTGCCGTTCACCGGCTGGCGTCCACCTTGCAACCGGCTGCGCCGCCCGAGACGCTGCGACAGCGCGTTCTGCGGCGGGTGCGGCTGGAATGGGCGGCGACGCGCGCTCCGTGGTGGGAGGGCATCGTTACAACCGGTCGTGGGTTGGCGCGGTCGCTTACGCGCGTATTTGCGCGCCATCCAGCCTGGGGCGCGATGACCGCGCTGGTGCTGCTTGGCTTGCTGGTAGCCTTTCTTACATCAGGGGATGTGGAGACCGTTGGAACGGTTGTCGCGCCAGCGAAGGGCGCCTGGGCGGCCATCCTTGTCGCGGCGCTGCTCCTTGCCGGCGTCGTTGTTTGGCTGCGCCGCCGACGGTGAGATCAAAATCGGGGTCGTTGCAGCGCGCCAGGATGCTGCAACGACCCTACTTTTTGCGTAGCCATTCCC
The DNA here is from genome assembly GCA_964508025.1 of uncultured Anaerolineales bacterium. Lineage (GTDB taxonomy): Bacteria > Chloroflexota > Anaerolineae > B4-G1 > SLSP01 > JAAZNO01. The sequence continues at coordinate 4,199 of CAZDSF010000121.1, read as the reverse complement.
CAACCCCCTTTAGCCAGCGGTAGGGGTACAATAGCGGCAACCACGCGGGATGCACTTTTCCATAACGTTGTAGCATATACGCGGGCGAGGGGAACAGGCTGTGCCAGCCATAGCGCAGACGGGCGCGCCAATTCGGCAGCGTCACCAGATCGGCCCAGAACCGTTGCACCACTGGCCGCTGCTCCGCCGTTAGCCATTGAAAGACTTGCGCCTCTTCCGCAGAAGGCGTCAACTCGCCTAGCCGGACCGCAATCGCTTTGGGTATCAGACCGGGATAGGGCGTTTCCAGCGCAGCGAAAGCGTGCTGCACGGCGAGGATCAGCTGGAAATCGCGGGCTTTCTCCAGCAGCAGCGCCCAGCTTGCCGGCTCAAAACGCGCCAACACCTCGGCGATATCGTGCAGCCATAATCCACGCAGGCGTTCTCCCGCGCCGTGGTGCAACATCAAATGCCCGCACAGATGCAAAGCCAGGGCTTCTGGCCCAAGCATCCGCGTCTCGAAACCCTCGATGTTCAGTGGGCGCGCCGTCTCCCAGAACCACGCGAGCGGCAGCGTTTGCTGGTAGAAGGGCGAGTCGAAAAGCCCCCAGTGCAATTCCAGATTCACGCGCACCGCGCCGTCTTTGTACAACAGCACTTCGTTCTCGAACATCAGCGTTTCGCCCGCGCGCGTTTCGAGCTCCGGCGCGATATAGCCGCGCGCCGTGAGCACTTCAACTGCCGGCGCCGCGTGCTCCGGGTGTATCAGCAAATCCACATCCGACATCGGTCGGACGGCGGGATTATCGTACACGGTTTCTGCCAGCGTCACGCCTTTGAGCACGAGCACGGGGATGCCGGCTTCGGCGAGCCAGCCCAACGCCTGCGCCAATTCGCGGAACAACAGCAGATTGCGCCGCGCCGTCTGGAAGTAGATGGCGCGCAGGTCGTCGAGGACGGTAGCGGGCAGCAGCGCGGCTTCGCGCGTGAGGACGTACAGCAGGGGCGCGACCCCCTCGCGTTGCGCGAGCGCCTGCACCTTAGCCCAATCAAAACCGGGGCGCAGACTCAGATCGCGCGCCGTAGCCAACGCGCCGGGATTCCACCGGGCTTGCAGGCAGCACTGTAGAAACATAAGTTCTTGTGACGGCATTGTCGCAGCGTTTGCGTTTATGGCAGCAGTTTTCATGCTTGCATTATACCGCTAAAGCGGCGGATGTGTGAACCTGCTGGCTGGCGCATCGCCTTCACATCACGATCTTACCTTCGAGGCTGATTGCGATACCGAGGGTTTGATTACGGTTAAGCAACAACTGCATTATGTCTATTGCAAATCCTAACGAGCGGAGTATACTTAAAGAATAGTCTGGGGGCAACCCTTATCTGCACTCAAGCCACACCTCATGGTGCAAGTTCAGGGAAGTTGTCCCTTGCGGAGCTTTAGGAGAGCTGCCGAACCTGTGGTACAGCCTCATGGATGAAAATAGTTCGTAGAGAGCAGTGAGCAGGATGCAGTTCGCCGCGCTCAAACTGCTCACTGCTCACCACTCACCCAGGACTATTTTGGAAGGAGCACATGGCAAAAACACAGGGTCAGTATTTGAAAGTCCAACCAGCAGAGAAGGGCCTCGTCTTTGCTCTGGGGTTCATTCTGCTCGCCAGCGCTCTGGCTGGAGAAATTTCAGGCATCGTCTCTGTGAGCAATTTCCTGGAGGTGAGCGGCGCCAACGGCATCCTGATCGTTTGGATCATTGATATGGCGATCATGCTGCTGATGACCGGGCTGCAATCCCTGTTTGTAGACCGCTTTGCCCGGCTCTCCATTATGCGGATAATGACGCTGGCTTTTGTGGCGGCGTTCGTGGTCTTGCGGATGCTCTTCACCTTTGGCGCGCCGCCGGCCATTGCTTACGGGTTCCTCTACTTGCTTTCTACCCAACAACTGCTCATCTTCCCCATCTTCTTCTGGCTGCTGGCGAACGATGTCTTCGACATCACCCAGTCCAAACGCCTTTTTCCCTTAATTGCCGCGACCAGTTTTATGGGCAGTCTGTTAGGAATCGGTTTCAGCACCGTGCAGCCGGCTTTCTTTGCGCGCGCCGGCGTCGCCGATACGGAAGTCTTCACGTTCAACGTGCTGCTCTATCTTGCCATCTATGTGATCCTCGAGGCGGGCTTCAAAAAAGTGAAGCTCCGCGAGACGGTGCAGAAGGTCGAAACTATGCGTGAGACGCTCACAGAGGGCTGGAACTTCGTGCGCGAGGTCGAATCCTTTCGCTATCTCATGTTTGCGCTCGCCGCGCTGGCTATCTGTGATGTGATCCTCGAATTTCGATTCCTCGCCATCCTGGAAGGCGCCTTCGTAGCTGCTGATGCCTATCAGCGCTTCTACAGCCTTTATCGCCTGGGCTATGTGATTTTGGCTTTCATTTTACAGACCTTCTTCACCAGCGTCATTATTGATAAGCTCAGTCTCAAACAGGTCTTCTTTATCTATCCGGCAGCCGCGTTGACCGGGCTGATTGGCATGATTGCGATCCCCGGCATTGCTGCCGGCGTGAGCGGGCTGTTGCTGGAAAAACTCTCCGCCTATGCGGTGGATGAACCGGCGCGCAAATCTTTCCAGGCGCTTGTGCCTGAAGAGCGGCGGGGACGGGTGAGTATTTTCATGGATAGCTATCTCTACGCCGGGGGAAGTATCATCGCCGCGCTTTTGCTCCTGGCGATTATCGGTATTGGGACGCTGCTTGATTTCGCTGATTATCATTATATCTATTTGGGAATCGGCGTGCTGGCGGCGCTCTTCGCGCTCTGGGCGGTGTACAAAATGCGACAGGTGTACGATAAGAGCCTTTTCAACTGGCGCATCAAACGCCGCCAACGGCGCTCCAGCGTGCTCGATGGGCTGGATTTCTGATAAGGAGGTTCATATAACGTGTTCTCAAACCTCAAGTGGGATGACTGGCGCTCGCAGCTTCAGCATCGAATCACCACCCTCGAAGCATTACAGCAGTGGATCACGGTTACGCCAGAGGAGATCGAGGCGATTGCCGCCAGTGTCGGCAAATATCGTTGGAGCATCACCCCTTACTACGCCTCGCTCATGGATCGTGAGGATCCCACCTGTCCTATTCGGCAACTGGCTGTGCCGCGCCCGGAGGAATTTCGCCTCTATCCCGGCGCAAGCGTAGACCCTGTGGGCGACACGCTCTACCGCCGCACCAATCGCGTCATCCACAAGTATCCCGATCGCGCTATCCTGCTGGTCACGGAGCTCTGCGCCGTCTACTGCCGGCACTGCACCCGCAAATATCACACCACGGATCTTGAGGGCACCTACTTCGAGGAAGGCGAAAGTGCGTCATGGGAGCCGGATTTTGCGTACCTGGAGGCGCACCCGGAGGTGCGCGATGTCCTGCTGACCGGCGGCGATCCGCTGCTGTACTCGGATGAGCATCTCGAACCGATCCTGGCGCGGCTGCGCGCCATCCCCCACATTGAGATCATCCGCATTGGCAGCCGGACGCCGGTCGTCCTGCCGCAGCGCATCACTGAGGGCCTGGCGGAGATGCTGGAGCGCTATCATCCGCTGTGGTTCAATACCCACTTCAACCATCCGCGTGAGATCACACCCGAAGCCGCCGCCGCCTGCGACCGTTTGCTCCGTCACGGAATTGTAGTCCAAAACCAGAGCGTGCTGCTCAAAGGGATTAACGACGACCTGCCTACCATGCGCCGGCTCCTGACGGAACTCCTGAAGATTCGCGTGCGCCCCTATTATCTTTACCATTGCGATAACGCCGTTGGCATCTCGCAATTCGTCACCTCTCTGGAAGAGGGGCGCGCATTGATGCGCGGACTTCACGGGCATCTCACCGGTTTTGCGGTGCCGGAGTATGTCCTCACCACGCCGTTGGGCAAAATCCCGCTTTGTGAGGAGCGCCTGCATCAGGATGAAACCGGCTATTGGTTGGAAAACTATGAGGGCAAGACCATGCGCATAGATGCCATGTTGCCCTTTATGGATGAAAACAGTTCGTAAAGCGTAGAAAGCAGTGAGCACAGTGCCTTTGGAACACCGACGAGGACAAAAGTCGCAGTAGGAGAACGAACTGAAGTTTGCGGTACGTTTGCTGCTGACACGATTCGCTATTGGCTATTGGCTATTCGCCATTCGCCATTCGCCATTCGCCATTCGCCATTCGCCATTCGCCATTCGC
>CAZDSF010000120.1:0-8443 GCA_964508025.1 uncultured Anaerolineales bacterium | reverse complement strand
TTGGTGCATCAGCCGCCAGCTGTGGTGGGGACACCGCATCCCGGTCTGGTACTGCCATGATTGCGATGCACAATGGAGCGGCCTTGCGGACCCCACGCGCTGCCCCAAGTGCGACAGCAGCGCCATCTGGCAGGATGAAGACGTGCTGGATACCTGGTTCTCCTCTGGCCTGTGGCCCTTCTCCACGCTGGGCTGGCCCGATGTGGAATCGCCCGACCTGCAACGCTTCTTCCCCAATGACGTGCGTGAGACCGGCTACGACATCCTCTTCTTCTGGGTCGCCCGCGAGACGATGCTCTCGCTCGCGCTGCTGGGGAAAGCGCCTTACGCGCACGTCTATCTGCACGGCCTCATCCGCAACGAGCGCGGCGAGAAGATCAGCAAATCCATGCCCGATGCGTGGAAGTACGACCCGCTCTACATCATTGAGGAATACGGCACGGACGCGCTGCGCTATACGCTGGCGACCTCCTCCACGCCGGGCAACGATATGAACCTGGATATGCGCCGCATCGAGGGGGCGCGCAACTTCGCCAACAAGCTCTGGCAAGCCGGACGCTTCATTCTGGGGAACCTGGAGAAGGCCGAGCCGCGTCTGGGCGAGTTGTTCCTGGAAGATCGCTGGATTCTGAGCCGCCTGCACCGGCTCACCGGCGAGGTGGGCGAGCTGATGGAGACGTTCCAGTACGGCGAGGCCGGGCGGCGCGTGCGCGATTTCCTCTGGGATGAGTTCTGCGATTGGTACATCGAAGCCGCCAAAGTTCGGCTATACGATGACGCCGCCGATAAAGGCACGCCGCTCGCGGTGCTGCTCACCGTGCTGGAGCATTCCCTGCGGCTGTTGCATCCGTTTATGCCTTACGTCACCGAGGCGCTGTGGCAGGCGCTGCCCGCCGAAGCGCGGCAGGGGGATGCGCTTATCATCGCCGCGTGGCCTGAGAGCGGCGCCGCCCGGCTGGATGACGCCGCCGAGGCGCAGATGGCCGTGTTGATGGAGCTGGTGCGCGGCATCCGCAACGTGCGCGCGGAGTACAACGTGGAGCCGGGCAAACGCATTCCGGCCATCATCGCCGCCGGCGCGCTCGCGCCCGTGTTGGAAGCGCGCCGCCCGGTGTTGGAGCTCCTCGCTCGGGTGGATGGCGCCGCGCTGACCATCGCGGCGCAGGCGGAAGCGTCCGCGCAGGCCGCCTCGGTGGTGGTGGGCGACGTGGCCGCTTACCTGCCGCTCGCCGGACTGGTGGACCTCGTCGCCGAGCGCGCGCGCTTGCAGAAAGCGTTGGCGCAGCTCGAAGGGCATATCAAGAGCAGCCAGGCCAAGCTCGCCGGGCCGTTTGCTGAGAAAGCCCCCGCCGACGTGGTTGCTGCCGCGCGGCAACGCCTCGCGGAAATGGAAGCCGAGGCCGCGCAACTGCGGGAGCAGCTGGCGCGGTTGGGGTAAAGGGGAAATGGGTGATGGGGCATAGCGTTTTATCACCTATCACCCGTTACCCGTAACTTGCTTGAAGGAGAAACTATCATGCCACCTAATAATCGTCAGAAGAAACTGGAACGTAAAGCCGCTAAGCGCAAGAAGCAAAAGGCGCAGCAGCGCAGCCGTCCTGTGATGGGACGGAAAGCGCAGTTACGTGAGGCCGCGACGTGGCCCGTGATGGAGTGCTGGGTCAACCGGGAATGGCAAGATCCGATGCAGCTCAATCAGGTGGTGCTGGCGCGTCGCAATCCGAACACCGGTATTGTCGTGCTTGGCAGTTACCTGGTGGATCGCGCCTGCCTGGGCGTCAAAAACGCGCTGGTTGCCAACTTCGCCACGGCGCAGGAATATCGGGAACGGTTCCTTGCGGGCGTCAAAGAGCGTCAGGATATGATCCAGGTGGATGTGAATCATGTGGCGGCTATCGTCAAGGCTGGATTGGATTACGCCGCCAGCCTCAAATTCCGCCCGCACCGCGATTACGCCGAAGCCGCGATTTTACTGGGCGACGCCGATCCCACCGCCTTTACCGAGCCGATTCCCGTCGGCGGACCGGAGGGCAAGCCCTTCTTCATCGCCGGGCCGTATGACAATGTGGACAAAATCATGGCACACTTGACGCGGTTGTTAGGGCCAGAAGGGGTTCATTACATGGCGGCCTTTGATCCGGAAACAGGAGACTGGCTCTCGCATGATGATGAGGAATGGCTGGAAATTGACGACGACGATGATGATGCTGATGACGACGATGAAGAAGAGGCCGCGGCTGCCGATATCTGGCCGCTGCTGCGTCGTTGAGGAGGCGTTTGAGTCTGGAAGATGACGCAAGAGCTCTGGCTGCGTCGCAAGTGGACGTTCCGCGCGCACGGGAAGCAGGCGGTTTTCGTGAAGAAGCCCAGCGAGAGCGTGGAGCATGTGCTGCTGAAGGCTTTGCTGTGGGCGCTGTATCTGCCGGCGTATCCTGATCTGAGCACCGAGATCGCCGTAGGCGATCGCTATAAGCCGGATGTGACGGCGTTGGGCGCGCGCGGCGAGCCGCTGTTCTGGGGCGAGGCAGGGCATGTCAGCCCGGCGAAGCTCCACGCGCTGGCGAAACGCTATCGTACCACACATTTCGCGCTGGCGCGATGGGATTCGCGCCTGGAGCCGCTGGAAGCGCTGGTGCGGCAGTCCCTGTCCGGGATAGAGCGCGCGGCGCCTTTCGATTTGCTCCGCTTTCCAGCCGATAGCGCCGAGCGCTTCATTGCGGGTGGGGTGCTGCGGGTGGATTTCGCGGATCTTGAATGGCGTCGCATGGGCGGGCAGTGAGGAGGAGACTATGCGCGGGTTGTGGATCTTGGCAGTTTTGTGGTTGATGGCGGGATGCGTTGCGCCGCAGCCGGAATCTGTGCCTGTGAATACACCAACTGTGACCCTTGCGCCCACGGTGACGGCGACGGCGACTCCAACAGCAACCGCTACGCCAACCGCGACCGCCACGCCCGCGCCCACGGCGACTGCCACGCCTTCTCCTACGCCCACGCCCGATCCCTACGCCGGGTTGACCATCGCAGATCTGGCGGCGCGCGCTTATGGCGGCGGCGCCATCACCGTCGAGGAGACGCTTGCGGTCACGGCGGCGTTCACCCGGAGCCTCATCACCTATCCCAGTGATGGCTTGACGATTTACGGCTTCATCAACGTGCCGCGCGGCGAGGGGCCGTTCCCGGTGGTGTTGGTGCTGCACGGCTACATCGCGCCGGAGATCTACACCACGGTCGCGTATACCACCCGCTACGCCGATGCGCTGGCGCGCGCGGGCTACATTGCCATCCACCCCAATCTGCGCAACTTCCCGCCCTCGGATTCTGGCCCCGATCCTTTCCGCGTGGGCATCGCCGTGGATACGCTGAATCTGCTGGCGTTGGTGCGCGAGGCGGCGGGGCAGCCGGGGTTGCTGGCGCAGGCCGATGGCGCGCGCGTGGGTGTCTGGGGGCACAGCATGGGCGGCGGTGCGGCGATTCGCGTTATCACGGTAGATCCGAGCATTCAGGCGGCGGTGACTTACGGTTCGATGAGCGCGGATGAACGCCTCAACTACGAACGCATCCGCTATTGGTCGGGTGGGACGCGCGGCGACGAGGAACTCGCCGTGCCAGATGCAGACCTGGCGCGCATTGCGCCGCTCTACCACCTGGAGCGCATCCAGGCGGCGGTGAGTATCCATCACAGCGACGCGGATGCGACCGTGCCGCTGGAATGGTCGCTGGATTTGTGCGCGCGCTTGCAGGAATTGGGCAAGACGGTGGAATGCTTCACGTACAGCGGCTTGCCGCACACTTTTCGGGGCGCAGGTGATGCGCTCTTCATGGAACGCACCATCGCGTTCTTCAATCGCCATTTGAAATGAACGGGCAGCAGAGCGCAGTTTGCCACCCGCAAACGCCGCACTGCTCACTGCTCACAACTATCCAGAGGTGAGTTCTCCCCGCAGATCGGTCTGCACCAACCGGCGGAGGGTGGGCAGCGGATAGTCCTGGCTGAAGAGATAGAAGAGCTTGGCGAGCGCTGCCTCTGTTGTCATATCGTAGCCGCTGAGCACGCCTGCTTCCGCCAACGCTGAGCCGGTGGCGTAGCCGTGCAGATTCACACTGCCCTTGAGACACTGGGTGCAATCCACAATGACCATGCCGCGCCGCGTCGCTTCGCGTAGTGATTCCATGAAGGCGACATCATCGGTGGGGCCGTTGCCCACGCCGTAGGCTTCGAGCACCAACCCTTGCAGGGGCGCTTCGAGCACCGCGCGGAAGTATTCCGCCGACATGCCGGGGAACAGACGCAGCGCGCCGATGCGCGCCGGGCGGATGGGGCGCACTTCCAGCGTGTCCGGCATGGTGGGGGTGGGGCGCACCGCCTTCCAGTTGATGGCGATTTCGATGCCCACGGCGCCCAACGGCGGGTAATTCGGCGAGGTGAAAGCGTCGAAGCCTTCGGCGTTGACTTTGACGGCGCGGCAACCGCGCAGCAGCGCGTCGCCGAAGTAGAGACACACTTCGGGGATGGCGTAACGTGCCGCGAGCAGCAGCACGGTGATGAGATTCTCGCGCGCGTCGTTGCGCACCTCGCAGAGCGGAATCTGCGAACCGGTGAAGATGACGGGCTTGCGCAGTCCTTGCAACATGAACGCCAGCGCCGATGCCGTGTACGCCATCGTATCCGTGCCGTGCAGCACGATGAAGCCGTCGTAATCCTCATAGTGGGCAGCCAGGTCTTGCGCGATGGTCATCCACTCGGTGGGCGTGATGTTGGAGGAATCCAGGAGCGGGGTATACTCGTGGATGTCGTATTCTGGCATGAGCTCCGACCGCAATTCTGGCATTGCTGCGAGTTGTGCCTCCAGGAAGCCGGGCGCGGGCGCGTACCCGTTGGCTGTGGGGCGCATTCCAATCGTGCCGCCAGTATAGGCGATGTAGATCCGTTTTTTCATGGTGTGTCTCCTGTCGGTATTGTATCACAGGATAGCGTCTGGTGGTATGGGTTTGAGGTGTGCAACCTTTTATTTCTGCGCCCGTATTATGCATGAGTGCTTCGAGATTTGGGGAGGTTCGAGATGAGAAAATCAGTGATTGGGATCGTTGTGGCGTTGTTACTGTTTTCTGTGGCTTGCATGTCGGTGAATGTGAACGTCGGTGTGGAGCGTGCGAAAGTGGGCGAGTTGCAGCGTGAGTCTCGTGTCGTGGAGTTGGCCCGCGTAGATGATTTGGGCGATGGCAATCCGTTGCGTGTGGTGATCACCATGGGCGCCGGCGAGCTAGATATTGATGGGGGCGCAGAGGAGCTGCTCGAAGCCGAGTTTGCCTACAATATCGCTGAGTGGGCGCCGAACGTCGAGTATCATAACGGACGCCTGACGATAGCCCAGCCGTCTTCGCGGAATTTGCCTTTCAATGAGAGTGTCCGGTATGAATGGAAGCTGGCGTTCAATGATGCGGTACCGCTGTTGTTCCGGGCTGAACTGGGGGCGGGCACCGGCACGTTGGATTTGGGCAGCTTGAAAGTGCGCACGGTGGATCTCAAGCTCGGTGCGGGGGATATGGCGGTAGATCTCAACGGCAATCGCTCGCTCGAACGGTTGGATATGGACATGGGCGCCGGCAAGCTCAATCTGGATTTGCGCGGTGAGTGGCAGAAGGATGTGGATGTGAACATTCGCGGTGGCGTCGGTGAGACCACGCTGCGGCTGCCGGAGAATGTGGGCGTGCGGGTGCGGGTGGATCGAGGCCTGGGGGGCATCAATACGCGCGGTCTACGGCGCGATGGGAATGATTATGTCAACGCTCTCTATGGCACATCCCCGGTGACGGTGTACGTCAACATGCAAGCCGGTATCGGACAGGTGACCTTGATCGCTGAAGATTGATGCCTACGTGCGATGGACGAGGCGCAGTTAGCTGCGCCTCGTTTGCTTTCCTTCATGGCTTGTGTTATGATTAGCTGTAGCGACGAAGGGATTTTTGTGATTGTCCCCACACGGTTGCAAAAATCCCGCCCTGATAGGAGGTGGTTGATGGTGCGTTTCGCTCTTCGCGCTCGGCTGCTCTCACTGATGTTGATCGTAGCGACTGTGGCGGGCGCTTGTAGCAGCTTGCCGCTGGCGGTTCCCGCGCCGCCGACGGGTGCAACATCCACTGCGACGGCTGTTCCTGCGCAGACCATTGTGGTTCCAGAAACGCCGCCCGCAGTTGTGGCTTTTCGTCCGTTGCCCGGACAGGAAGTGGCCCCTGATGCTGCGCTCATCGAGGTGCGCTTCGACCGTGCGATGGATCGCGCCACAGTCGAATCTGCCTTGCGGGTGACGCCCGAAGTGGTCGGCGAACTCACCTGGCAGGATGAGCGCACCTTGCAGTTTCGCCCCAAGGCGCTTGCTGCGGAAACGCGCTATCGTGTGGCGTTGGATGTAACCGCGCTTTCGACTGAGGGTGCAGCTCTGAGCCAGCCGTTGACTTTCGCCTTCTCCACGCTTGGCCCGCTTCAAGTGGCTGACTTTAGCCCGGCGCATGAGGCGGCAGATTTGCGCGGCGATACGCCGTTGCTCATCACCTTCAACCGGCCGCTGGTTCCCGTGAACTGCACCGGGCTGGCAGCCGGCGCAACGAGCGCCTGTCCGGCGTTGCCATTGACGATTGTGCCGCGGGTGAGCGGCAATGGTACCTGGGTCAACACTTCCATCTACCGTTTCGATCCATTGCCGGATTGGGATGCCGGGCGGCGCTATGAAATCAGCCTGGATGCAGGTGTAACCAGCGTAGATGGGGCAGTTCTGGCTGAAGGGCTGACCTGGGCTTTCACGACAGCGACGCCGCGTGTGCTCAGTGTGTTTCCACCTGAGGCGAGTCTCGATCAACCGTTGGAGAGCGCGGTGCATGTGGATTTCAACACACCGATGGATCCTGTCGCCACAGGCAGCGCTTTCTCCCTCATCGCCGCTGATGGCGAGCCGGTCGCCGGTACGCTCACCTGGGAAGACGGCGGCGCGCGCCTGGTTTTCACCCCTACCCATCAACTGACGCTCGGTATGCGCTACAATGTGCAAGTGAGCGCGCAAGCCCAATCGCTTACCGGGGCGCCCCTTGAGACGCCCTGGCAGTGGAACTTCACCACCCAACCCTATCCCGCCGTGACTACAATCGCGCCAGGAGATGGCGCACGCAACGTGGAGCTGTACGAATCAGTGCGTATCGCCTTTCGCGGCGCCATCAGTGAATCCACCATCCTGCCGCAACTCGTGATCACGCCTACCGTGGCCGCCGCTGACCGTTACACCTGGTGGGATGGGAGCGTACTGCACCTCTCCTGGCAGAAAGCGCCCCGCACCCGCTACTGCGTCCAGGTGCGGCCCGGCGTACTGGATCGTTATGGGAATGCCACGACTACAGGATTGACCTCGTGTTTCACCACGGGCGATGAGACGCCGTTCTTTGCGCCGGCCACGGCGCTCGACACGCTCACGCTGGATGCTACGCTTCAGCCGATGCTTTATTTCCTCGTCCGCAACACTGCCAGAGCGGATTTCCGGCTGGCGACGGTGTCCGAGCGCGGTTTTGTCTCCGGCGCCTACGATGAGGCAGTGCAGCGCACCTGGTCGGAGACCTATCGCAACGATCCCAATGTTGTAGCCGTGGCGCCGGTTGCGCTCACCGCGCGTAATGCGCCGCTTGCCACCGGTTTCTATCGCCTGAGCTGGCAAGTTGCGTCCAATAGCGTCTGGCGCACCGATTTGCGCTTTGCCGTGGTTGACCGGCACCTCACGTTGAAACTTTCTGCCGATGAAGCGCTGGTCTGGGTGACGGATCTGCGCACCGGAGAGCCGCTTTCGACGGTGGAGGTGCGGCTGCTCGATGACAGCGCCATCTTGTTAGGCGCAGGCGTCACCGATGCCGATGGCATCGCGCGCATTCGGATCAACCCCTTGAACGATTTGTGGTCGCAGATTACGGCCATCGTGGGGCGTCCCGGTGCTCCCGGCTTCGGCGTGACGATGAGTTCCTGGGATCATGGCGCCAGTCCGTGGAATTTCGATTTGCCCCTGCACTATTGGGATTTCAACCCTTATCGGTTGTATCTTTACTCCGACCGCCCTATTTATCGTCCTGGACAAACGGTGCAGGTGCGGGGCATTTTGCGAGAGGATCGCGATGTCCGTTACGCACTGCCTGACATCAAGCGCAGCGTTGCATTGACGCTCCGCGATGCCGATTGGCAGGTAGTGCTCACCACCACCGCGCAGCTTTCCGATCTGGGATCTTTCATGGCGGCGCTGCCGCTGTCTTCTCAGGCCCGCTTGGGCGCTTACACGGTACAGGCGACGTTGCCGGGCGCGGCGCCTGGCCCCTACGGGCCGTGGACCTGGGACCTGCCGCTGACGCTGGCGGCTTATCGCAAGCCGGAGTTTGAAGTCACAGTGATTCCAGAACGCGATGATCTGCTTCAGGG
>CAZDSF010000119.1:0-8613 GCA_964508025.1 uncultured Anaerolineales bacterium | reverse complement strand
CAGGGTTCTGTACGCTGCTGTCTTCGCTGCCGCTGCCATAAAATAGGAAGACAACATCGGCCCCAAAGGGATAGGTTGCACCCCCGGATTCGTTTGTCGGTTGGGAGCTGAGTCCGCCGCCTGTTCGCGGATCGCCGTTGGCAATAGCGGTGGTATCTACTACCACGTAAAGATTGCTGCCTGTACCAACCAACGGGTTGCCTTCGATGCCAATATACAGGTTATTTTCATCCCACGTCAGATAGCCGGTGCGACCTGCTTCGGTTCCTAGATTTTCAGTCGTATTGTCAAAATCATTAGTGCCATCAAGGGTGATTGTGCGAAATGAGGTTGCGTTTGCCCTTGTTGTTGCCCAACCCAATAACACTATGACAGCAAGTGCAATGGCAATGAAGCGTTTCATCGTAACCTCCCTGAAAAAACTTGAAAGTTGAAGTCTGCATGTCCAAATCTCTACCCCGCACTGCGGGAGTCTTGCGGCGTGGGCCAAAAGACTCCCGCAGTGATTGCCGATCACCTCAGCCGCGCCCCGCCGTTTGCGCCACGCTGCGCTCACGCCCAACGCCCCAAGCGCGAGCGCCAGGCCCGCCAGCGGCCCCCGCGCGCCGAAGGCGAGCAGCGTGACGGCGGCAGGCTCGCCGGGCGCGGCTTGAATCGGCCCGTGGAACGCGCTCACGCCGTGGATGTCCACATCCTCCAGGCGGTAGTACGCGGGCGTGCCGGGGGCGGCGTCGGCGTCGAGCCACTCGTAGACCGCGCCGAAGACCGCGCCGGGATGTTGCGCGGGGATGAGCTCGGCGTTGAGCCGCGTCCACGGCCCGGCGGGCGATTCGCTGCGATAGAGGTTGAAGCCCAGGTTGTCGAGCTCCATCGCCGTCTCCCAGGTCACGCGGACCGCCTCGCCCTGCCAGACGGCCTCGAAGCGGGCGAGCGTCACGGCGGTGGGAACGGGCGTCTGTCCGTCTTCCACCTCGCCGCCGAGCGCGCCGCCCTTGGCGCCGGGATCCTCGGCCATGATGCCGATGCCCGTCATGCTGGCGCTGTTGTAGAGGCGCGCGCGGTAGTTGACCGCCGTGGTCACGGTAACGGGAACGGCGATGGTGATGGTGTTGGCGCCGTCGCTGACGCTGCCGTTGTACACGCGCTCGCTTTCGTCGAAGACGCCGTTTTTGTTCCAGTCGAACCAGAGCCGCAGCCAGCGGCCATGGTTCGCTATTCCCTGGACGTTGATCACAACCTGCGCGTTTGCTCCGGTCTGGAACGCGCCAAAGCTGACGCCGTCCTTCACATTCCATGTATTCCCCAGGCGCAGGGGATCGGCGGCGTTCTTGATGTGCCAGGCCAGGCCGTAGCTGTTGGGCAGGGCGCTGTAGTTCGTGTCCATCCGCGCGCCGATGTGGATGGCGAAGGCGTCCATGGCGTTCAGGGACTTGTCCACGATTTGCCCGCTGCTGTTGACGGTAATCAGCTCGGCGATGGGTGCATCGGTTGTTGTGCCGGGAACAACGCATTGAGCTGTCGCCGGAAGGAAGTCGTACTTCGTGATGTCGCAGTAGATGCCTTCGGGCATACCCGTGGTGTAGGTCGTTGTCGCATTGCTGCTCGTGCGGTTGATGGCGACGAAACCTTTGTCCCCGCGTCCGAAGGCGATGTGGTTGCTGGTCGCTCCGCCGATGTTCTGCCAGTTGGTCACGGCTGCGCCTTCCGTCACCCAGCGGAAGCGCACCATGTTGGCGATGGCGGTGTTGCGGTGTTCGCAGACCCAGTAGCCCAGGTTGGCGCTATTCAACACGTCATTGGGATAGTTGAGGGAACAGTTGGCAGGATAATCGCCCGCGTTCTGCCCCGCGCCGTACACGGGGCGCGTCACTGCGCCGAGGCCGGGCCCCCACGTTGTCCCGCCGTCGTTAGTGCTCGGTGGGCCGAGGCTGTCGCCGGCCTGGCTGGCAGGGTTGGTGGTCCAGTAGTAGCTGGACATGACCGAAGGATAACCGTAAGGATAAGCCAGCGTGAATACGTTGGCAAGCATGTGGGTGCGTCCGTCGCGGTGATCCACAATGCACGCGCCGCCGGGGCCGTGCCCGCGCTGATTGTCGTGGTTGTCTACGAAGACCTGGGCGAAGCGGCTGGGCATCATGTTGGTGTAGCCGGCGAGGTTTTGCAGGTCGTTGATGGCGCCGCCGCAGTTGAACTTGCCGCCCATGGCGGTGATGCTGTACTCGAACTCGGTCACGTCGCCGTAGGGGGTGTACTCCCAATCGCGCACGCGCTCGGTGGTGTCGGAGTCAATGACTTCCTGGAAGACGTAGAAGTCGCCCGTGAGGCCTTCCAGGATGGCGGCGATGTCATGCGCGGCGATGTGTTTGGCGCCATCAATGCGGAAGCCCTTGACGCCTGCGTCGAGGAGCGCTTGCAGGTAGTTGCGGAGCTCGGTGCGCACATCGGCTTTGCTGGTGTTCAGGTCGGGCAAGCCGCTGAGTTTGCAGCGTTGCACTTCATAGCGATCCTTGTAGTTGTTGATGACGCAATCGGTGTGGAAGTCATCGGCCTGGTACTGGCTGCCGTAGAAGCGTCCGGGCATGGTGGATTGGTAGGGCGTGCCGGCGGTGCCTGCGGGCGGGCTGCCCACCTGGATGTCGGCGGTGTGGTTGATGACTGCATCCACATAGATGCCCACGCCCAGGCTGTTGCAGGTGTTTACCATGCTCTGGAATTGCGCCCAGGTTCCGCTGCGGGAGGTGAACTTGCTCGTATCGTGCGTCACCGGCTGGTAGCGCGCCCACCAGGGATACTCGGCGCCAGGGATGCCACCCTGGTTAGCGGTGGGGACGATATGCTCGTTGGGGGGCGAAACCTGCACGGCGGTGAAGCCCTTCTGCGCGAGGAACGTGCATTCCTTCTCGATATCGGCCCAGGGCCACTCGAAGAGATGCACGAAGACGCCGCCCGGCGGCGCGGGGTAGGGATCGCCCGTGGGAATGATGGTGATCAGCCCGTCGCCCTGGTCGTCGTCGAGCGGATTGCCACCGATGTCGTAGCTATCCGATTTCCATTTCTTGCCCGTTTCGCTTGTCTTTTGGCAGTAAGCTGTGAAGCCGTAGGTCCCAGGCCCAAGGGCGTTGATGGTCGCCTGCGGGATGGTGGCTTTGTACTCGTCGTTGTTGCCAATTTGCGCGTTCCAACTCATTCCCAAGTCGCTCCAGGGCTGGCCATATTTGCCCCAATGCAAATAGCAGGCAATATTGGGGTTGGCGCCTGCTGGCTCTGTCCATCCTGCCTCGTACACCTGCACAAACACATCGAAGCCGTTGGGAGCGAACGCGCCTTGATTGATGGGATGCGACACCCCGCCGCGCGGCCACATTAACCCTACCCAATCCAGTGTGCTGGGGCTGGCTGGTGGCGTGATGGCCTGTGCAGAGACGAAGACAGCTGTTGTGCGCGCTGGAATGGTGAAGGTGTCGGCATCATCGTTGAACATAGCGCTTTGCACGATGGGATCGTCATCCACCCCGTCGGTGTGTACCGGATGCAGGCTGAAGCCATTCGCGCCGGGGATGGTGATGCTCTGCGCCATTTTGTTGGCGTTGAAGAAGATCAGGATGTTTTCCCAGGTGGGGTCCAGATCCGGCTCTACTTCATCCGAGAGGCGCATCACGATCAGCGCGTCCTGGCTGTTGTCGGTATTGTAGTGCGAGGTGCGTGCATTGATGGCTGCTTTCGTGGTCAGCCGGAACAGCGGGCTGCTCTGGCGGATGCGCAGGATTTCCCGCGTATGCGCGGCGGCAAAGTTCATATCCGCTGTGCTGGGATCGAGCGCGGTGTTCGCCAACAGCGGCTCCATGATGCTCCAGCGCGAGGAATTGTCCCACGCCGGCGGCAGGCCCTGCCCAAAGTTGTTGCTGCTGCGATCCCAATAGACGCGGTTGAACCAGTCGCCGCTATCATAGCTGTTGCGATCCAGCGACTTGGAGCGCAGAATATCCTGCCCCATGTGGAAGAAGGGGATGCCCTGCGCCAGGCCGACGATGCTCACGCCCATGTTCTGGCTGCGCACGCGGTCGGCCATCGAAGTGGTGGGAATGCCGCTGCCGATCCACCCAGGGTTGCCGGCGCCGCTGCCGTTGGGCAGCTTGAAGATGTTTTGATCGAACAGCGTCTCGTTGTCGTGCTTTTCGATGTAGTTCACCGATTCCTGGGGATCATCGGTGAAGGGACTGCCCTGCCCGTTCCAGTCGGTGCCGCTGGCGCGTAACGCTGAGCGCAGCCGATCCATGGCGTTGTGCAGGTCGCTTTCGTAGCGGTTGGCGTAGGCGTAACCGTTCCAATCGTAGCTCAGGCCGTTGATGAAGCCTTGCCGGCGAATGTCCACGGTATCCTGGCTGTACCCGCCGTGCGCTGCGTCGCGGATGATGTCATTGAACAGCCCGATGCCCGCGCCGGTCATGTTGTACTTGTCGGCGAAGCACCAGCCGTCTGTGCAGTCCGTCAGCCCCTTGTCCTGCGCCGAGCCGAAAGTCCAGCCCTCGCCGTAGAGGTAGATTTTGGGATCAATCGCTGCAAGGGCTGTTTTCACGTTTTCCATATTGCGGCGGGTGTGCAGGTTCATCAGGTCGAAGCGGAAGCCATCCACCTTGTAATCCACGGCGAAGCGGACGAGCGTGTCAATCATCAGCTTCTCCATCATCTCGTACTCGCAGGCCGTATCCGGGCAACAGCTGGATTGTTGCAAGACGCCGTTGGCGTCGTAGCGATAGTAATAGCCCGGCACGATTTTATCGAGCACGGATTTATCGTACTGCCCGCTGGCGGCGGTGTGATTGTAAACCACATCCATCACCACGCGCAGGCCGTTTTGATTGAGCGCCTGCACCATCTCGCGGAATTCGAGGATGCGGGTGACGCCGTCGGGATCGGTGCTGTACGAGCCTTCGGGGACGCCGTAGTGGTAGGGATCGTAGCCCCAGTTGAAGTTGTCAATCGCGCGTTTTTGTCCCACGATGGTTTGCTGCTGGGCGCTATTGCGGTCGTAGCCAGTGGGATTGGGCCAGACCGTGCGGGTGATCACGTCCTCGCGCACGGAGGCGATATCGAAGGTCGGCAACAGGTGAATGTGGGTCAGGCCGGCCTGCTGAAGCTGCTTCAGGTGATTCATGCCGTCGGAAAGCGTCGTATTGGGGTGGGGGCCGGGGCCATCATAGGTGAACGCTTTGTACGTGCCGCGATCGGTTTGGTTTACGGTCAGATCATTGATGCTGAAATCGCGGATGTGAACTTCGTAAACAACAATATCCTCGAAGTTGGTCAGCGTGGGTTTGCTGAACGTGTCCCAGTTTGTTGGTTTCAAATTGCTATCTGCGAGGTTCACAAACTGGCTGCGCAGGCTATTGGTGGAAAGGCTTACCGCGTAGGGGTCGGTGACGAGGTTGTGGAGCACGGCATCCTCGCCGGGAACGTAGACCTCCACATCGAAGAGGTAGAACTGGCGATCCCAGCCGCTTGCGCCGGTGACGCTCCACACGCCGGAGGTGGGGTCGAGGGTCATTGTATGCGCCTCGGTCAGGTTGCTTGTTGAGGTTGCGTAGCGATTCAAACTCACCGACTTTGCCGTCGGCGCCCACACGCTTACGGTGGGGACGTTTCCGCTGTAGCTCACGCCAAGCGTCTGCGTTTTGGCATTCGCGGCGTAGAGCGCATCGAGCACGCTCTGGATCTGGACGCCGGTCGCGTCAAGCCGCGTCCCGCCGCTGTTGTAGCTGGCAACGACGACCTGCCCGCGCAGCAGGTGTTTGGCGTTGTCGGCGCTCAGTCCGGTGAGCAGGCGGATTTTGCCCGTGGCGTTGGGATTCTTGGGATAGCCGCTCACCGTGCCGCTGGCGGTCAGATTCACATAGCAAGGAGCGGCGGTGGGGAACGTGCAGGCTGTGGCCTCCGCCGCTGTGGTTAGCCCGCCGTCGGGGTCGTAGAGCAGCCGATAGCTGCTGCCTGCCGTCCCGTTCCAGGCGATGGTGTTCATATCGAGCCAGAGCGCTTTGGCGGCGGCGACGGGGATGGAGGTGGGCGTGGCTTCAGTTACGGTATATGTGAAGTAGGCATCATCCGTTTCTGACCAGGTTGTCTGATACTGGCTAATGTTGCGGTCCGTGGTCGTGCCAGAGATACGCCCCCAAGCCAAAGCAAGGGTGCTGTCGCTGGCATAGAAGACATACTTGACGACTGTTCCGGCCGTCTGCTGGGGGATGCTAACACGCCACGTTCTGTTG
The DNA here is from genome assembly GCA_964508025.1 of uncultured Anaerolineales bacterium. Taxonomy (GTDB): domain Bacteria; phylum Chloroflexota; class Anaerolineae; order B4-G1; family SLSP01; genus JAAZNO01. Next base: position 2,350 of record CAZDSF010000119.1, on the reverse strand, counting down.
GGGGCAGAATAGTTGGAGAAAGTAGCCGTGCTTGAGGCGCCATTAGTTTTGTTGGGCGCAGTACCGTCAATGGTGTAAACGAGATAAATAGTTTTTCCTGTGGTGTCGAAATTGAAGTTGACGAATAGGTCTGCACTATCAGCGCTATTGATAGTTGAAGTGGCCGAATTGATGTTTGTGGATGCTTGTCTGAAATTTGGCTGAACGGTGTATGGCGTGGGGGTGTAGCCGATAGTTTCAAGTACAAAGTGACCGGTACCTGACCATTCGATCTGCCATGTTTGTATTTCACTGGCTTTTGCCACCGGCCCCGGCGCGCTGAACAGCGCGGGGAACAGGCCCGTCAGCAGGATTAACAGCAATAGTAAGTTCAGCCCACGTTTCTTTACCATATCCATACCTCCTCTACTGTAATTGTGCTACGATAATCTGAGGCCCTGCTCCCCGGTGGTGGAGGGGGTAGAAATGTGTTTCTGGAGCGTTGAGCTTTACCTATTTTATACTATCTGGAGCGATTTTCAAGTCTGTGGGAAAAATCCCGCGGTTTATTCCCTACAGCGTCTTTGTGCCGCAGAGAGATGCAGGCGGCAGAGGCGCGGGATACTTCCAAGGTTGGAAATGCGCTGTAAAAGTCTTTACGAGTTTTTATGGATATACGCATCCACAACCTGTTCCAGCAGGGTCAACGGCATGGCGCCGTTCTTCAAGACGGCATCGTGGAACTCTCGCAAATCGAAACGGTCGCCCAGGGCTGCTTGCGCTTTGGCGCGCAGGGCGAGCATTTTGATCGCGCCGATTTTGTACGCGCAAGCCTGTCCTGGCATCACGATGTAACGTTCGATCTCGCTCACGATGCTTTCGTGCTCGCTGGCGGTGTGGCTTTCCATATATGTGATGGCCTCTTCGCGGGTCCAGCGCTTGTGATGGATGCCGGTATCTACCACCAGCCGCACCGCGCGGAACAGCTCTGAATCGAGATACCCCAGCTCGCCGTAAGGATCGTCTTGATATGCGCCGATTTCGCGCGCCAGCTTCTCAGCATAGAGCGCCCATCCTTCTGCATACGCGGTGAAGGGCAACAGCCGCCGGAAGAAGGGCACGCCCTTGAGCTCTTGCGCAATTGCTAGCTGGAAGTGGTGTCCGGGGATGCCCTCGTGATACGCCAGCGTCTTCATCCCGAATTTGCGCACCTCGCGCATGTTGCGCAGATTGGCGTAGAAGACGCCCGGTCGCCCGCCGCCCATATCCGCTGGTTGATAGTAGGCGCCGGCAGAGGTCTTCTCGCGGAACTCAGGGATGCGCTCGACTTTCAGCGCTGCTTTGGGGCGCGTGGAGAAGTACGGATCGAGCCGGGCATTCATCTCATCCAGAATGCGCTGATAGTCTGCCAGGCACGCCTGGCGACCCTCATCCGTGTCGGGGTACTGGAACTGCTCCTCCTGCGCGAGCTCGGCAAGCTTTCGAGGGGCGTTGCTCACGTCTTCATATCCCAGACGCTGCAAAATGGCCGCCATCTCGCCTTCGATGCGTGCCACTTCCTGCAATCCGATTTCATGCACCTGCTCTGGTGTGTAATCCGTGGTGGTGCTGCTGCGCAAGCAGTGCGCATAGAAAGCGTCGCCATCGGGCAATTTCCACACGCCATCATCGGTCGTCGCCTTTTGCTCCAGCTCGGTGAAGTACGCGATGAACTGCTGATAGGCCGGGTAGACGGTCTGCTGGACCGCGGCTTCGGCTGCGGCGAGCAACTGCGCGCGATCGTTCTCGCGTAGGCGCTCCAGTTTCGCCAGTTTGTCCCTGAACACCGTGTACAGCGGATTCTCCGTCGCCGGTTGGCCGATGAAAGCCGTCATCTCATCCAGCACGCGGCGGATGACGAAGCGCGGCGGGATGACGCCCCTGGCCTCGCGCAGCTGTAGCCCTTCCATCACCTGCTCGAACTTCACGCCAAAACGGTTCAAGCGTTTGACATAGTTGCGGCCCTCACGTTTGTTCACCACCGGATGCAGGGTCAACATGAAGTTGGGCAGTTGTGATTGGATGCCAAACATCTGATTGAGCGGATAATCGTGAAAGCGGAACTGTTCCCCGCGCGCTTGATCGTCCAGGAACCATGCCATGATGTCAGTAGAAAGCAGTGTGTCCGCCGATTGATGCTCGCGCTTGTAGCTGCGCAAGATCGCCAGGTCGCGTTTGAGCCAGCGGTATACTTTGGTCTCGTGCGCCACCGAGGCATCAGAAAGTTTGGCGTTATGCCCGCGCAGGCCGAACTTCTCCAGGATGCCGAGCATGGTCAGCAGCTCGGGGCCGGTGAGGGCAAAGTGAAGGAACGTGCGCGCATAGAGCAGGT
>CAZDSF010000118.1:0-8906 GCA_964508025.1 uncultured Anaerolineales bacterium | reverse complement strand
CAATCGAGGTGACGGAGGTCTCCGCGCCCAAGCCCCAGGCCAGCAGCGTCAGGTAGTTGAGCACCGGTTGCGCGCCGAAACTGGGATTATCGAGGTAGAGGTTGTTGAAGCCCAATCCGGCGAGGAATAGCCCCGTCAGAAAGTAGAGCAGCAGGCTGAAAAAGGTATGCCGCGCCGCGGCCCACCGAATCATGCGGCGCGTCTGGGTTTTAGTATCGGCAGATGCCGCGCCATAGGCCGCGCCATAGGCCGCGACGATGGGCGGCGCGGCGGGGGCCGCCTCCGGCATTCCGAGCAGCTGGCGCAAGCGCGCGCCGTTGAAGCCGCGCGGGCGGGGGGATTTGACGTCTCCCGCTTTTAATTGGTCTGGCGGCGCGGTCTCGATTTTCTCCAGGAGCGTTCGACCGAGCGCTTCGATGTTCGTTTTCAAAGCTTCCCAGGCCGCATCGTCTTCGAGCGAAAGCTGCTGGAGTCGCTCCTGGAGCTGAAGCAATTGTGTGTGCATGGCTTCCTCTTCAGCTTCTGGCAGGTGGAAGCGGCTCTCAAGGATTTCCTGCAGCTGCGCGTGCAGCTGGCGGTAGCGTTCCCACGCGCGTTCTAACGTCACGATTTCCTGCTGCAAGCCCTGCGGATCCCGCGCTTTGTCCGGCGCGCCGGCCGGTCGCGCCAGCAACGCGCGCGCCTGCGCCAGGAGTTCGCGCACGGTCTGGCCCTCCTCGGCGTGTGGCTCCCATTGTGGCAGCAAGGTTTCCCGCAGATAGCGGAGCTGCGCGATCCAATCCTCCCGTCCGGCCAGCCATTGCTTGAGCAGGGCTTCGGCAGCCTTGAGCGCAGCGTCGGCGAGAGCGGTCTCGTTCTGGGTCAAGGCGCTCTGGACTTGCTGCAACAGCGGCTTGACCTGCGCGCCGAAGTGCTCCTCGAAGGCGGCATCGTTGGCGAGCGCCTGCGTCAACCGCCCCAGCCGGATGAACAATGCATCGCGGGCCTGACCGTGCGCCTGGTACCAGGGGATGAACAACCCCAGGACGACGCCCAAAATGGTCACGGCTGCAGGCCAGCCCCAGGGATGGCGCACGTGCACCGTGAGCGCAAGGGGGATGGGCGCAGCGTCGGCGCTGAGGAACAGCACTTGCCCGCTGTAGGCGCCTGCCGACATCTGCCGCAAATCCACGGTGAGGGTGGCCGTGAGCAATTCGCCGGCGGCGAGCGCGTGCGCCGGCAAGGTCACGCGCACCGCGCTGGCGGGCAAGACGCGGGTGTTATCCGTGTGCAGCAGGTCGAGGGCCACGCTGCGCACCCCGGTGATGGGCGCAGCAGCGCGCAGATAGAAGGTGCGCGTTTCCACCGCACCCCGCGCGCCGGCGATGGTCAACTGCGTGGGATTGACGGTCGGCCCTTCCGCAGCGGCCACGGCGCTCGCCATCACCCATCCAAACAGCAGCACGAGCATGAAGCGGATCAGAGCTTTCATGAATTTCCTCCTCATCAACAGGTAATGGGTGAGCCGCGCGCAATGCGCAGTCCACGTGCGACAAGCTGCATAACACGCCGGCGCTCCACTTCAGCCATCGGCAGGGGCGCGAAAATCGGCCAGGATGATGTGGCCCAGGCCCTCGACGCGCGCCGTGGGTTCCTGGAGGATGCCGCCGTGGGTGACGTTCCAGCGGCGCAGGCTATCGAGGGTGTGCAGCGCCAGGTCGCCGACGGTGACGAAGCCTTTTTCTCCGCGCAATGCCGGGCTGCGCAGGCCCTCCAGCAGGAAGTAGGTGAAAACCCCGTGCTGTTGGGCATCCCATTCTTGCGCGATTTGCTGGGAGGTGCTGGCGGCGAGCAGCGCGAAGCCTTCGGCCAGCTCGTAGACGTTGTGGATGAATTCGGGATCGCCTAGGTCGCGGCCCAGCTCGACGCCGGTGTGGCAGGCATCGAGCGTGAGCACCCGGCGGCGGGCCTGGCTACCGCGCAATTCGCGTTCCACTTCGGCCAGGGGCAGCGCTTTCCGGGCCAGGGTGGGCGCGCGCACCTCGCGGGTGATGAGCACGGGCTGCCCTTCAACGAGCTTGCCGTGGCAGGAGAAGTGCGCCCAGACGAGATCATCCGGGCCGGCGGCCTGGCAGATGCGGGCCAGTTCGGCCTCCACGTTATCGCGGGTGGGGCGCAGGTGCTCGAAGGAGGCGGCATCGTGCAGCGCGACGACGGTGTAACCCGCCGCTTCAAGCGCGGCTTGCAGGGCCAACACATCGGCGGTGCAGTATTTCAGGCGGGGGAAGACGGGGTCAATGTAAGTATCCACGCCCACGAGCAGCGCCCAGCGCTGGCGGATGGGGCCGGGGGGCCGGGCGGCAGGCGGCGTGATGGGCGTGAGGTTGCGTCCACCGGAAGGTGCTGGCGGTGTTATAGCTGCCTCTACCTGCTGCGCCGCGAGCAAAGCAGCCAGCCGTGCGCCCGCTTCTGGATGCCGGCGGCAATGATCCAGCAGCAGGTTGATTTTCTCGTCGCGGCGCTGCCCCGGTCCGAATTTGTCGTAAACGGCGGGAAAGTGATCCAGGCAAAGCGCGTCGAGTTCTGCATCATCGAAACGAGCCAGGGCCTGCCGCAACGCGGCGGTGCTCACCGGAGCGGACGGTGTGCTGCTCTGAACCGCCGGTGTTCCATTGCCAATGGCGAAGTTAGGGGCGTGCTCAATGTAGGCGACATGGGCGGCGCCTGATGCAGCCGGGGCTGCGGGCGCGGGCGTATTCAGCCGCGCTTCCAGGTCGACCACTTCGCGGCGTTTCTCCTCTAGCTCGATTTGCAGGTGCGCTGGAATGGTGAGCGCTGTATAGCCCGCCGCCTGGGTCTCCAAAATTGCCAATGCCCGTCGCGCCAGCGCCAGCGCCGGGGATGCCGGGGTTGGCAGCGCCAATCCCCGCAAAACTGCCTCCGCCGCTCCCGCGATCGGCAGCATTCCTTGCGGCCAGGTCGTCTTGGGCGGGCCGAGCGCGACCACGGCTTCGGCGCGCAGGGTGGGGGCGAGCAGGTCGTCCCACAGGCGAGCGAAGTCCGGGCCAGGCTGCGCGGCTAACACCAGCACGACGCCCTCGCGGGCGACGCGCGCCGCCTCTTGCAGCAGATAGGCTTTGTCGGGATCGTTGCGCGCCGTGCGAACATCCGTCCAGGCGAGCCAGAGGCCGCTGCGCGTGGACAGGTCGCCTGCCAGTTGGAGCAGGCTATGCCGCCCGGCGACGGGCACGTCCCGCCGCGCGGCGACGACGGTCAGCGGTACGCCCGCCATACGGAACGCTTCCGCCAGGCGCGGGCTGGGATCGAGGCTGAGGATGGGCAACGGCGGCGTTTCCCACACGGGCCAGGACGGGGCGGGGAGCGCGGGCCGCGCAGACGCGGCCCGTTGCCATTGCGCGATGCGCGCGGCGGCATTGGGCGGCGCCTCCGCTTCTGGCGGGAATGGCATTTCCGCCCACAGCACGAGCAATTTCCCGGCGGCCAGTGCGGCGTTCAGGCGAGGTAACACGGTGGATATCATCTACCCTCCCAATCTATTGCGTATAGCGAGTCAGCGAAAAAGCCGCAAGCCTCCAGCAACTAGTAACCAGCAACCAGTTTCCAACCCCACGATACTTGCGCCCCAAGATAAAAGAACAAGGGACAAGGGACAAAGATCAAGGTTTCTGAGGAGAGGCTCGGACGCAACGAAATCCCCAAACGTTGACCCCGTACCCGGGAATGCACCAGTTGCGGAAGCCGCAGCGGCACACGGGCGGCCCGGCGTTATACCAGGAACCGCCACGAAGTACACGATACTCTTTCTTGCCCGGCTCTTTGGATTGATACGGCTCATACCAATCTGCGCACCACTCCCAGACGTTGCCCGCCAGGTCCTCGATGCCTTCGGCGCTCGCGCCCGCCGGAAAGAGACCCACCGGCGACGTGACTTCCAGCCCAACATCCTTGCTGTTGCAGACATTCTCGCGCCAATCATTGCCCCACGGATAGGCCCACCCCTGCGGGCCGCGCGCGGCGCGTTCCCATTCAACCTCGGTGGGCAGGCGGTACTCGTAACCATCCTTCAACGTCGCGGTGAGCCAGCAGCAATAAGCAACGGCTTCATACCAGGAAACGCCCACCACCGGTTGTGTGGGATTGTCCCAAAGATTATCGTTCCAATAACGCGGTAAATTGCCATATCTGAAGCCCTTGTCCTTTTCCCAATACCTATCCGCTATCGCCTCTCCCCAGAAATCCGGGTTAGCGTAGCCGCCCGCCGCGATGAAACGGGCGAACATAGCGTTGGTGGTGGGGTACTTCGCCACCTCGTAGGCGCTGAGGGTGACGCGGTAGCGAGGAAGTTCGCCTCTAATATGTTTCTTGGTACCCTCATTATCGAACATCTCGGCAAAGCGCGCCACCTCTTCTTCCGTGCTGCCCATCCAGAACGCGCCTGCTGGGATCTTCACAAAGGCCGGCAGGCCCTCCGGCCCTACAAAACGCGGGTCGGGCACACCGTCTTCCTCCGGGTAGCCGTGGAGCAGGCCCAGAGCCAGGGCGGCTTCCTGGCGCTGCGCCGCCGACGCGTCCGCGGGCGCGGCATAGAGCCGAGCGTACAACTGGTTGGCGAATTCCTGCGCCAACCCGCCGTACCAGTCAGGGCGCTTGCGGCCCACGCGCAGTTGCGCCAGGCCGCGCGCTGCTAAGGCGCGCGCCTCCAGGCCCCACCCGCTTTTTTCACCGGCTTGTACCAGCCGGCGCAGGAACTTCTGCCCCTGGAAGCCCGGCTTCTGCCCCAGGTAGCCCGCCGCGAGCAAGACTACCTCGCGCCACCAGGTGCGCCTGGCCCGTTCGCGGAAAAAGGCGGCGTAGCCTTCCGGGTCTTCATCGGCGTAGTTTTCCGCCAGGTAGAACGCCGCCAGGAACTCCTGCATCGTCAGGTGATCGCCCAGGCGATAGCCGCCGGAGGTTTCGTAGAGCAGGCCGCTGCGCTCCACCATCAGCGCCACGAACTCCTGCGCCCGCTGCCGCGCGTCCCGCGACGCCAGGTTCAAGTTGGCGGCAAAATACGGTTTGAGAATCTCATCCACCAGTTCATCTTCGCCCACAATCACCGTCTTGCCCCGCCGCTCGGTCTGCGCTTCCAGCAGTTCATGCGTCTTGAACGCCATGTAGGTGAGGTAATGCCGGCGGGCCGAAACCGTCCAACCCAAGCCACCGGTCAGCGCGTCTAGCGCGGCGGTGTCGTAGCGCGTGCGCTCGAAGGATTTCTTGAGCAGGATGTCTACATAGGCGTCGTAGAGCGCGGCGCGGCCTTCGGGCAGTTCACCCCGCAACGCGTGGATAACCGCCGCCGTCCAGATCATCACGGGCGTGCGGGCCAGCGCTTGCAGCGCGGCGTTGGCTTCCAGGCGCGTCGCCAGATCCGCGGCGCGAGCGGTAGCATCGGGCAGCGCCAACCCCCGATAGATGGTATGCGCCAGGCGCGTCCGCTGCTCCGGCTCCAAGTCGCGCACCGTCACGACGGTGAAATCCTGATTGAGCGAGGTGGCGCGATAAGCGGCGATGCGCGCCGTGACGATCAGGCGCGCGCCGTTGAGGCTCCGCGCCAGCCCTTCGATCACGTTGCGGATTGCTTCGCGGTTGGAGGCATCGGCCACCTCATCGAGCGCATCCAGCAGGAACCAGGCGCGGCCCGCGCGGATGTGGGCTTCCAGGAAACCGGCGGGCAGCTGGGCCTCGGGACACCACTGCGCAAACCAGGTATCCACAAAGCGCAGCAGGTCGGCGGAGCAGCGCGCATAGTCGGCGGAGGCGGCGGCGTTGCAGGCGTGCTCGAAGAAGCGCAAAGGAAGCAGCACCGGCAAGGGCCGGGGTTGCGGAAGCGCGGCCGCCAGCTCATGATCCAGCGCAGCGGGATGCTCGGCGGCCAGCAGGCTGACCAGGACGTGCAGCACGGTGGTTTTACCGCTGCCCGCGTCGCCGATGACGGCCAGGTGGCCGGGTAGGCGCAAGACTTCGGCCAGCGACAGTGCTTTGCCGGCGCGTTCCTGCATTTCGCGCGCGCGCTTATCACGGGATAGCATAACCTCCTCGCGCGCGCCGGCAGCATCGAAGGTGAGCGCGACATACACGCCGTGTTCGCCAAGCAGCGGCAGGCGCAACGGTTGCCCCACGCGCTCGTCTTCGGCCAACGCGGTGAAGGCGTGCGTCTCGATGACGCCGTAACGCTCGCGCAGTGCGGCAAGGTAGCGAGCGCGCGCATCTTGAAACTCCGCTGAATCCAGTGTCCCGGAAATCTCCACCCGGTAGCCTGCCAGTTTGAACAGTGTCGCCCGCTCTTCTGGCGACAGGCGGAGCGCCTCCGCAAAAGCACTCAGGTTTTCCTGACGCGGCATCCCCACCTCTTCGCTGCGCCATTTGCTGAGCGTCCCCTTGCCCAGTCCTATCCGGCGTTCCAGTTCGGCCTGGGGGATGCCCGCGCGATCTATGAGGCGCCCAACGGCCGCAGCAAATGTGTTCGGTTCTCGTTCCATAAGTTTTGTCCCTCCGCTCGATGCAACGTCATTCAACGCCAAAGCAGCAGATCCTGTCTGCGGAATTCAACGCCGCTTTGCTATGCTATTCCTAGATGACCGGTCATCAACCCATTTTACCAGGAGGTTGATGATGAAAGCGCAAACACGATCTGCTAAAGTATTGCTCACCGTGCAAGATGGCTGGCTCTCGGTGCAGCTGCGCGCGCCCATCCGTTGGGTGCTGGCATTGCTGGCTGCGCTGGCTGCCGCCGCCGGCTCGCCCGTGCTGCTGGCGTTCCTGCAACAGCTGGGCCGCTGAGTCCCGCGTGTCGGACAGGTTGCCAACCTGTCTGACCGTGCGCCCCGGTCGGACGGTCGTGGACGACGCAGCGCGTTGTCCGCCTACTGGCCCGACCGGGGCTCGTGGTATTTGGCCGCGCCCGGATGGGAGCGACCGGGCCACAGGGTCTGAATCTCTCCTCTAGTTGGCGCCGTTCAGCGCGCCCGTGAGCGCGCCGCATCCTGGCAAGCACCACCGGAGCGGTGCGGACGCAACGAAATCCCCTATCGTTGTTCCTGTTCCTGGGATTGTTCCTGTTGCGGTAGCCGCAGCGGCTGCGACCCCTGGCCCACAGCGGGCGGTTGGAGGCTCTCCAGAACTTTGGCGCGCCAACCGCCTAACTGCCGTCCCAATTCTGCCAGGATCCGCGAGATGTGCGCGTATTGATCCAGGCTCATGTATTTGCGCTCCTGCCCCAAGCGCAGCAGCGCGCGTAAAGTTTCCAATTCCACATCGGCATCCAACAACAGCGCCGCGCGCTCCTGCCCCGGCACCTTGCGCGCCCGCAGCAGCAGGCGATAGAAGGCCGTGGCGCTTTCCAACGTCTCCCGCGCCAGCAGGAAGCGTTGCGCGCGCGGCCAGCTCTCCAGATGCGGCGCTAGCCAGGCCAGCATATCGTGCGTTTGAACGTAGATGGGCGCTTCGCGTCCCACGTCAGCCTCCTGGAGTGAAGGTGAAGCGGCGTAGCACCCGCCGCCGCAGTTGGTAAGTGTTGCCGTGCGCCGCGTGCGCCAGCCACGCCTGCACGGAGGCGGTCAGGGCTTCTGGCGCGAGTTCCCCCCGCGCGATAGCCTCCTGTTGCTGTTGCAAGCGTTTGACGGCGTAGCGCACATTCTCGCGGCGCAGGCGCAGATAATATGGGAACACGCGCCAGCCCAGGAAATCCACCCCGCAGCGCGTGGGGAAGACCTGCGCCTGATGCTCGTGCAGGGTCAGCCGTAGAGTTTGCAGGAACGCAATGAGTTCCGCGCGCCAGAGATGCAGTGTGGCTTTATCTGCGGCAAAGAGCAAGAAGTCGTCGCAGTAGCGCACATAGCCGCGGCAGTGCAAGTCCTGCTTGACGAACAGATCCAGCGGATGCAGGTAGAAATTGGCCCAGTGCTGTGAGGTGAGGTTGCCGATGGGTAAGCCGCGCGGCCGGTTGATGGCGAACAGGTTATCACCGGGGAAATAGACCGGCGTGTAACGGTCGGCCAAGACGCCGGCGCCGCCGGCAAGAATCTGATCCATCAGCCAGAGGGTCTCTGGGCAAGCGATGTGGCGCGCGAGCAAGCCGTGCAGAATGGCATGGTCAATACTCGGAAAGAATTCCCGAATATCGCACTTGAGCGTGTAGGGATAACGCCGGGCGAATTCCTGCGCGCGATCTATTGCCGCGTGCGTGCCCTTCCCCTTGCGGTTGGCGTAGGTATCGTGGATGAGGCGCGCCTCGAAGATCGGCCCAATCACATTCATCAGCGCGTGATGCACCACGCGGTCGCGGTAGGGGGCGGCGCTGATCTTGCGCTCTTTGCGTTCGATGAGGATGAAGCTGTGATACGGACCGGGGCGGTAGGTCTGCGTCTGCAGTTCATCCTGCAACGCCAGGAGATTCTCGCCCAGGGCGTGCTCGAACTCGGCGACGGGGGCTTGCTTGCGCTTGCCGCCGCGCCGGGCCTGCCGGTGCGCCTGATAAAGATTCTCGAAGGCGCAAATCTGCGGGTAGAGATGTTTGTAGGTTTTGACCATGGTTGAATCAGCGAGTCAGCGAAAAGGCGAAAAAGCGGCAAGTCTCAAGCCGCAAGCCTCAAGTCCCAAAAACCGTTTTTTTGCGACTCCGCTTGCGGCAGCAGACTGCCGGGCGGGGAAGCAGGAGAAGTTTACTCTTGTTTGTAATCTGCTTAACCCAATACACTTTGCCCCCCAAGATAAAAGAACAAAGAAAAAGGGACAAGGCTCAAGGTTTCAGAGGAGAGGCTCGGACGCAACGAAATCCCCAATCGCCGCCCCCGGGATCGATCCCGCCGCGGTAGCCGCAGCGGCACAAGCCCGCTCCACTAGCCCAGGAACCACCCCGGACAATCCGT
>CAZDSF010000117.1:0-9152 GCA_964508025.1 uncultured Anaerolineales bacterium | reverse complement strand
CCTATGAGTGTGCGTTTGGCGTGCTCGCGGCGCTCGCGGTCGAGTGGGTCTTCGAGCAGTAGTGCGAGCGCGCACATGAGGTCATCCTGGCGGCCCAGGGAGAGGGCCGTGCAGAGGATAAAGCCGGCGCAAAAGCCGACGAGGCCAGCGATCAGGGCGATGAGGATGTTAGCGCCCATTGTGCCTCCGGTACTGGGTGAGATATTGCGGGTGACGCATCCGCTGAAGGGCACGAGTGACGATTTCCTGGGCGCGCCCCTCGCTGACGCGCCAGATGGCGGCGCATTCGCGGAAGGTGCGGCGGACTTGTCCTCCGGGCGTGTAGCGCGCCCGGAGGACTTCGGCGATTTGCCGTTGTGCGCGGCCACGGTCAGCGGCGAAGGCGCAGCTCCAGAAGATGTTAAGGTCGCAGGGGTGATCAAGGCCCAGGTCGCGGTCGAGTTGGGAGAGGTCAGACATGGGTCTGCACCTCGAACAATTTCGGCTGTGGGGTGCTCAGCGCTTCCGGCTCGATCTCGATCGGCCCCAGGGCGATGATTCCGGGGTGGGGATGTTCGACGATGGTGGCCTCACGACCCTGGAAGCGTTCGCTGAAGCGGCGGCGGGCGGATGTTTCATCGCCAGCCCACCACCAGAGTTTGGGTTTGCTGTTGTTGTCCATGGATCAGCCTTCCGGTTGGAGCATGAGTTGACGGCGGCGGCGGTATGCTTCATCGCGGCGCAACTGGCGTCCCTCGTCGGTTAGGGCGCGCGCGATGCGCTCCTGCTGCTCCGTGTCGTTGGCGAGCGTGCGGTTGATTTTCGATGCGCACGTGGCGCAGAGATGAATGTTCACGGCCTTGCGGCGTGAGTTGCCGGTGGTCAGGTTGTACTGTTGAACGGCGATGTGGATTGTTTCTGCGGCGAGTGCGCCGCAAGCGTTGCAGTAGTTCATGTGATTCCTTTCGTTTTGAGACTGAACGATGCTGTGCTCTGCTGTACCGCTGCGCAACGTTTCTGGGCAGCATGCGCTGTTGCCCTGCCGGGCAGGACTGGGCCAAGCCGATACTTTGCACCACGATGTTAGACGTTGCCTTGCTACAGCTTCGCATGACCTCGCATGACCTCACTTTGCCGGGGCTGCCATAGCGACACGTCACTAGACCATGCTTTGCCTACGCATTGCCACACAAAACTGAACGAGGCCGTTGCCACGAGACACAAAACTGTACAATGCCGGTGGTGCGCTATACACTGCTGTACAATGCCGGTACTGTGCTGAGCGTTGCAGTGCTGTACTTTGCCGGTGCGGTGCCATGCTAGACCTAACCATGCCATGACATTGCAGTGCTAGACCTTGCATGTGCTCTACTACGATGCTTGACATTGCGAAACTGTACCCTTGCGCAGCAGAACCAAACCATGCATGACTTCGCCTCTGCATCGCCATGCCGTGCGTGACACGACCTAGCGTAGCCTGTGCGTTGCGTCTCCACGCCATGCACCGCCATCACGATACTGAACCGAACTAGGCTATACTGGCGCTCAGCGTAACTACACTCGGCAAAGCTGTTACGATGCGATGCCTTTCTGCACAACACTCGGCAAAGCTGTTACGATGCGATGCTTTTCTGCACACTGCCTGAACGATGCTCGACCTAACTATGCAGTGCTGTTGCCATGCTATGCAAGACCAATCTGTACAGTGCTGTTGCGTTGCAATCCCAACTTCGCGCCGTCACACTTTGCCATTGCGATGCAGCACTTGGACACACTTTGCCATTGCCATGCAGCACCAGGTCTCACATCACCACACGTAGCCTTAGCGTTTATTCGGCGGCTTCTTCTTCAAGAATGTATCGGAATTGGCCGTTGCCCCCGTTCCGCCATTGGCCGATGCCCTTGTAATAGCCGTAATCGAGGAGGCTTTCCAGAACGTTGCGAGTGATCTCGCTGGGCATGATCTCGATCTGGCACTCGAACCAGGTGCCTGCCGGGAGCATTTCGCTGCGGGCGAGGGCGACTCGCGGCCCTTGGGCTGTTTCGGCGCGGAGTGGGCGTTCGAGGTAGTCCATCTCTCCGCCGTTTAGGTTGAGTCTGATCCAGCGGGGGAAGATGAAGACGGCGTTATCCAGTTTGGAACGTAAGTTTTTGGGCAGGCCGGCGCGCCCGTTGAAGACTTTACCGGCCTCTTTGATGAAGCCTTTGATCATGTAATCGCGTAGGGCGAAAGTACCCGGCTCTCCGGGGTAGCGGTAGAACACGGTTGTGCCGCGTTCCAGAACTTCGGGCAGCGCCAGGCTTTCATCTTCTGCGAGTTCGAGATTATTGCGGGCGGCGAGGTATTCGCTGGCGATTGCCCTGGTAGGCTGGCTGCCGAGGAGTTCGGTCAGAAAAGTCACTTTGAGTTTGTAGGCTTGGGTATCCATGGGAATCCTTTCAGATGGGTAAGTTCAGAGATTTGGCGATGATGATGAGCAGAATGCACAAGAAAATCAGAAGCATTTCGGCCATGTTACTCCTTGTTGGTTGCGGCGATGATTTCCAGTTGGCGCAGGGCTTCGGCGGCGGTGTTGAGGTGCAGGGCGATCTGCGCCGCGTAGGTGAGCAGTAGACGAACGCTGACGGGATGGAGGTCGAGGGCGGTGATGATGTCGGCGGTGAGTTTGCGGATGTCGGCGAGGGCGCAGTTGGCCCTTGCCATTTGCTCGTTCCAGATGTAGCCGTTGATTCTCCGCCGTTGTGCGTTCATGGCTATGCTCCGGTCATGCGCCGGGCGTGATCGCGGAGAGCGCGTTCTTCTGCGCGCCGGTGGGAGATGTGCCGCGCGATGGAGCCTAAGACCATGGGCGCGCCGCTGGCGGCGAATGCGCCGGCGACAATGAGCGTGTGTTGCAGGCCGATGATCCAGGAGACGGCGATCACGGTGTAGGCGACGCCGCCGATCACGAGGATGCGTGTAGCCATCTGCTCCGATCCGTTCAGCGTGGGCAGTAAAGGCGTTGTAGAGGATGGAGAGGAGCAGCAGCACCAGGTAAGTGATGAGCAATTTGAGGGGTAATTCCATGCAATTGTTTCTCCTTTGTGTCATGTGGGTGTACTGTAGAAATGGTTGAAATTCGGGGTATAATGGAAGTGGGCCGGGGAGCGTTCCCCGTTCTACCCCGGCCCTGGATTTGCCCCAACTGCCGTTGAGGATTATCCTATGCTGCCGATTTAATCGGAGGTAAAAGACTCAATGGCAACGATCTCATTCTCTCAGGTTTCGGAGCAGCGGCTCAATCGATTACTGTACATGGAGTACACGCTACGTGAGCTCGCGGGTGAACTCGGCTGTGATTTGCGCCTGCTGCGGCGCGCCATCGAAGCCGGGTGTCCTCATCGCCGTACCGATGGCGGGCGCGTCTACGTGGTAGGCGAGGCGCTCCGCGATTGGTACGCGGAGCAGAAGGCGCGGCGCCGGTCGCCGCTCGGTGCGGATGAGGCGTTCTGTGTGCGGTGCCGGAAAAGCGTCCCCCTGCGGGATCCGGCTTTTGTGCGCACAAAAACGGGGGGGAGGCTCGAAGGCGTATGTCCAGAGTGCGGCTGCGTGGTGAACCGCTTCGTCAGCGAGGCCCCACGATGAAGCGGCGGGTGGGGGCGTTGCTGAATCGCCGCAATTATCAGGATACGCGGGCGTTCCTGATGTACCGTGAGGAGGTGCGGCAGAATGATCCGCGCACGGTGGATTTTGCGCGGGTGGCGCTGGATCATCTGTTGCGCTGGGCGACGGCGACGCCGTTCAGCCAGGCGGCGAGCCTGCGGCCCACGTTGCCGGCGTATCTGGAGGGGCTGGGGATCTCGGTAGCGTACCGTGGAAAGTTGTTGCAGAATGTGCGGGACTTTTTCGGGTACGCGCGGGATACGTGGCCGGAGCGGTATCCGCTGGCGCGGGCGTTTCTGGACTCGCTGCACACCCGGCAGCGGGTGGGAGCGGTGGCGGAGGTGAAAAATTGGACGGTTGAGGATGTGCGAGCGTTGACGCTGTTCGAGCCACGCTCGCTGCGGGATGAGGCGGACATCGCGGCGGCGGCGTTTCTGTTTTTGTCAGGAATGCGCGTCTCCGCGTTTACATCGCTCCCGTTGCGAGCGGTGGATTTCGACCGCGATCCGGTTTTGGTGCGGCAGTGGCCTGATTTGGGCGTCCGCACGAAGAACGGGAAGGCGGCAAACACGTTTCTGCTGCCTCAGCCGGAGTTGGCCGATCTGCGAGATGTGGCGCGCCGGTGGGATGTGAAGGTGCGCGCCGCGTTGGGGGACTCTGCGCTGTGGTATGCCGTGCTCGATCCTGATGGCGGCTTTGCTCAGATTCAGGAAGCCGGTGCGCATCGGGATGATGCGTTGCGCCGGCGACTCCGCGATCTGTGCGAGCGGGCGGGTGTGCCGTACCGCTCGCCGCATAAGTTCAGGCATGGACACATCGCCTGGGCGCGGGATCGCTGTGTGACGGTCGCGGAGTTCAAGGCGGTCAGTCAGAATGTGATGCACGAATCCATGAGTCTGACGGATAGCCGATACTCCACGCTTGGAGAGAGCGAGCTCGCGGCGCGCCTGGCCGGGCTGGGAGCGGAAGAACGGGCGGAGGTGGCGGCGCTGGTCGAGGCGCTGTTTAACGGGAAAAGTGTGGCGCGTTAGGACGTGAACCTGTATCCAATGAGATAGAGGAGTGACTCCTACGCTGGTATCGCGGAGGTCACAGGTTCGAGTCCTGTATCGCCCACAGGGGAGCACGTTGGCATTGCTGATGTGCAGACTTGACCCGTTATCTGTGGAGATAGCGGCCCAACTTCTGCCGAAGCAGCGTTGTAGAACGTAAGTGCTATAATGCTGTTAAGGTGATGTCGGGGGTGCGGGTTGCTTGTCGGGCTAACGCACCCCCGCTCGCTTATATTCAGGAGGAGCGGCGTTGTGCTCGTTTCTTCTCGCGTTCCGTGATAAATCGGGCGGCTTCCTCATCGGTGATGACCCACTGTTTTTTACCCACGCGCTCGGCGTTGATCTTCCCAGTGTGAATCATGCGCCTGATGTATTGCTCGCTGACTCCGATTTTTGCGGCCAGATCCGCTGTTGACTGCATTCGTGTGCTCCTGTCTAAGGATAAGTATATTATAGTTTTGCACGCGCAACAAGTCAAGAGCAAGCGTGTGTCAAACGTGTGTCAAAGGCTGTGCAATTTTTACACGGCGTGAATATCGTCATCAAGCGATGGCGCAGGATTGACAGGGTTGAACATCTGGTCTAAAATGGGGGCATGGCGAAAACGAAACGCTGCCGCAAGTGTGGACGCGGGTATACGTCATTCCTCTGCCCGGTGTGTCATCCACCGAAGCGCAAATCTAAAGGGCGGACATCATCCAGCGGGGGCGGGCGGCGCAAGGCGCGCCCGGCCAGCGTGGTCTGGGCGCCTGTGGCGGTGTATCCTGATGCTGTGGCTGATGCTGGCGACGCGGAGGCGACGGATGCAGCAATCACAGGATGACGCGCGGGCGATTGCGCAGTTGGTGCAGGATGTCGAAGCGGCGTTGGCGCATCTACGGCGCGCGCAGGGATTTGGGCGGATTACGGTGGAGATCACGGTAGCGCAGAATGCGGTGACGCGCTGGGAGATCGCGCCCCATGTGAGCCGGAAGTTGGTAGAGAGCGGTCGGCAGAAATAGCTTCTTGACTTTAGAAAATCTGTGCTATAATTATTTAGACAGTTCAATATAGTTTCGGTCAGGTTGGCCTGACAGCGAACAATTCCGGGGCCGTCCCTACATGGGGCGGCCTCTTTTTTGTTGTAAGGGGGGAGTATGCCGGAGATTCCAGGGGTGACGCAGGTGTTGGAGTTGTTAGCGCAGGGTGTTGGCGCGGGGTTTGTGCTCGCGTTCATGGCGGAGAAGGTTTCCTGGTTTCAGGATTTGCCGGCAGAGCGGAAGTCGGCGGTGGTGTTTTTGTTAAGTGTGGGTCTGCCTTTGGCGGCGCAGCTGCTTTTACAGTTGACGCCGCCTGATTTTTGGGCGGCGATCCAACCGTACTGGAATGCGCTGGCGGCGGGCTTCATTGGCTGGGCGGGTAGCCAGGCTGCATATCTGGGCATCATCAAGCCGGCGCAGAGGGATGAAGGACGACGGTGATGGATGCAACGGATGCCGCTATCGTGAGGGCGATTGTGGCAATGCTGGCGATGCTCAATTGCGCGGTGTGGTTTGTGGTGTGGCATAAGGCCATGCAGATACGTTCCGGGGTGGCCGGCATGTTGTTGAAGGCGCGCGCGGCTGTGTTTTTCACGTATACCGTGAACGTTGCGGTGATGTCGGTGCTGATTTTGTTGCCGATTTTGAATGATAGCTATTTCATGGCCGTGTGGCGCAATGTCACGCGCGTACATTCACAGCTAGTGCTGTTGATTGTGGGTGCGGATATTGTGTACAACGGCATCATCAAGCGGCACGATTATGCGTGAGTGGTTGATCACATTGTTGGTGGCGTTGGTAGCGGCAACTCCGGGGATTTATGCAGCAGTCTCAACTCGGCGGAAATTGCACGCCGAGACGGTGAAGATAACCGGGGATGATCTCCGGGAGACTAATCTGCAATTGATCGAAGATAATAAGCGTTTGCGAGCGCATCTGAGAGAGTTTGATGATGCACTCAAGGAGATTCGGATGGAAATGGCGACCATGCGCCGCGATCATGATGCTGAGATTGCGTTGCTTCGAGCGCAGAACATGGAGCAGCAAAGCGCAATCAAAAGTTTGCAGGCTGAGAATGAGGACTTGTGTCGCGGCGTAGAATTGTTGCGGGCGCAGGTGCAGCGATTGGGGCAGCAGCCCGCTTATATGCGTAAACGTTAATGGGTGATTATGGCTGAAGTGTATATCAAAAACTGGCAATTTTGCGATGGCGAGCCGTACTATCAAGATGGCATTCCCCAACTGCTGATTCCCCAAGATTGGGGGCCGCTGCGCTTCCTGGATAACCAGGCGATTCCCGGCGTAGAGCCGCCGGCAGTGGCGTTTCGGCCCGAAGTGATTCCGGCCTCGGTGTGGACGTTGCCGGGGCAGTTCGACAGCAAGTTTGCGTTGAGTCCACCGAACCCGCGTGGTTACGACACCGTGCTGAAGATCCACAAGGGCTTTGCGCCGTTCTACTTCGAGTTGCCGCAGGTGGTCAATCATCCGTTCCGGCAGGGGCGGGCGTATGTGCTGCGCGCCTGGTTCTTCCCCGATTTCTACGATGATGCCGGCGCGCCGATGGCTGATCCCTGGGGCGCGGAATGCGCGATTGCCATCAACCGGGATATTCAGTGGAGCGGCCCGCTGCGGCTGGATCAGTGGAATGAGATCACGCGGATTTGGACGCCAGAGCGGGATTATGGCAGCATCGAGGTGGCGTTGTGCGGCAAGGCAAAGTGGGGCATGCCGGGTAACACGTTCTGGTTGCATGGTCTCCGTGTGGATGAATCGGAGGGCGGGGTGACGCCTCCACCTCCGCCGCAGCCTGGCGGATTGGATCACATTGTCACGATCCATCTATTGCCCCAGGATACATCGCTCAATGAGTTGGCTGCTACAGCGCGGTTGCTGCATCCGACGCGCACCTCGTTCACATACTCGGCAGATGACGCGGCACATCTCGCCGCTGCGGGGCTTGCAGGCAGCGGGGTGGTGGTTTGGGATGGCGAACGCTGGCGCGATGGCGACATCGAGGCGTACTTGCGCGGCAAGGGCGCGCGGAAAGTGGAGCATCGCCGCTTCGATGGTTCGTCTACAGTTCCCCCTCCACCGCCTCCCCCTCCACCACCGCCTCCACCACCGACAACGGGGCGGCTGTTATCGCCGCATTTCCAGACTTTCCAGGAAGAGGATCGGCAGTGGATCGCGCGGAATCAGCCGCGTTGCGCCAAGTTCCTGAGTTCGGCTGGTGGCGCTTGGGTCGCCAGTCGCATCAAAGAGGTTTCACCGAACACCCTGGTGGTGTACCGGCATCATTTCGAGCATCACGACATCAACCGGATTGTGGATAATCCCGGTCTCATGGAGTGGGCATTCTCGCAAATTCCAGGCGACATCTGGGCGGCCCTGGATAGCGGTCTCATTGATGCGCTCGAAACGCCGTGTAACGAGCCGAATCAGGAGCGCGGTACGGCGGCCTGGGTTGCGGCAGACCTGCGCTTTGTGGAATTGCTGGCGCAGCGTCGCCCACGGGCGCGGCCCGTGGTGATGTGCCTATCGGTGGGGCATCCGTGGAACGAGAATGAGTATCCGTTGCTTGTGCCGTTGGCGCGCGCGGCGGCGGCCAGGAACGGCTTCGGTGGGTATCACGCCTACTTCGGCGTGACTGCGGCAGGTGAGCGCTTGCCGCAGTGGGCAGAGTGGCACGAGTACCGGCACGAGCGCATTGACGCGGTACTCCGGCAGCATGGTGTGCGCCTGCCCTGGATACTCGGTGAGGGCGGGGCGTGCCTGATGACTGCGGAAGGGCAGTTCAATGAGCAGAAGGGCTGGCGCACAGCCTACAGCGGCAATTGGGAGGCGTACCGTGCAGAGCTCGCACGCTTCGAGGCGCGGCTCGGTGCATCGCAGACTCAGGTTATCGGCTGCACGCTGTTCACCGTCAATGCGCAGGGCGGATGGCCCGATTTCCACATGGGAGCGGCAGAGCTCGCCAGTCTGTAACATGAAAATAGCGCTTCGCATAGTAAAGCCGGAGTTCGCTTTAGACTCCGCAGAACTCAGAGGTAATGCGTAAATGCCATTCAAAGCGCCACGACCATGCTCCGCACAACAGTGCCCTAACCTGGCGGAGCCAGGCGGACGCTATTGTGCTGAGCATCGCCGTGAACGTGTAGCTGAGTACAATGCTCAGCGCGGCAGCGCTGCCAGCCGAGGCTATGATGCGCGCTGGCGAAAACTGCGGCTGATGCAGCTCAAGAGTTTTCCTGTGTGTGCTGACCCATTCGGGATTCACAAGCAGCAACACGCGATAGTAGCAGCAACCGATGTGGATCACATCGTTGCCAAGCGTGACGGCGGCGAGGACACGCTGGAAAACTTGCAAAGCCTGTGTCACGCCTGCCATAGCAGGAAAACCGCGCAGGATACGCGGTGGGGGAGGGGGGGGTGAAAAGCTGGGGCTATTTTGCTATAGAC
>CAZDSF010000116.1:0-9181 GCA_964508025.1 uncultured Anaerolineales bacterium | reverse complement strand
TGGTCATGAAGGCCCTCCTCGACGCTGGGCTTAAACAAGGCTGGCGTGCGTCAGCTCTTGTCTAGTTGTCTGATGCATGTTGTACTGGGAACACTGCCGCTAGATGCGGTCCAGAAGCGCATTGATGTCCTCCAAAAGATCATCATCCATGAAAGAGCCTTTCTGGAGCAGCATTTTGATCTGGCCTTGCAAACGTTGGCGTTCTTTCTGCGTCAATTCTTTGGCCGTGATGACGATGACCGGCAGGTCGCGCAAGGCCTCATCGGCTTTCAACTCATCCAGCACCGCGAAGCCGTCCATATCCGGCATCATCAGGTCGAGCAGGATCAGGTCGGGGTGGTGTTGTCGGATGAGGGCGATGCCTTCGCGCCCGTTGTGCGCCTCGGCGATCTGGAAATCTCCGCGCGTTTGCAGGATACGGCGCAGCAGGCGCGCAGCTTCGGGATTATCTTCCATAATGACGATGGTCTTGACCCGTTCATCGAGTTGATCCAACGCCCCGAGCAGGTTTTCCGTGGGCGGTTTGGGCGTGGGCGTCTGCTCTTGTGCTACATCGGATTCGGTGACTTCCTTGATCCAATCTGGCCCCAACAGGAATTTCTCTACAGGGAAGGTGTGTCCAGAGCAGTTGACGACGATGATTTCATCGCGCTTGATGACGCCCTGGCTGAGCAGCTTGAAAAGCCCGGCAAAGGCCGCCGCCGCTGCCGGTTCCATGGAAAGCCCTTCCATCTTTGCCAGGACGTGTGTGGCGCGGAAGGTCTCCGTATCGGGCACGGATTCGAACGCGCCGCCGTGTTGCTTGGCGATTTTGTACAGGTAGCCATAGGCTGGCCCAGGTGCGCCGGTAGCGATGGTGATGACTTGGGTGTCGGGCATAGCGACCGGTTCGGCTTCGGGCAAATCTTTGCGAAAGGAGTTGACCATCGGCGCGCAGCCATCTGCCTGGATCAAAGCCATTTTGGGCATTCGGTCCACCAGCCCCATTTGATACAGCTCGTAGAAGCCCTTCCAGAAGCCCACCGGCCCCATGCCGCCGCTTACCGCTTGGATGTACCAATCCGGGGCGCGCCACGGCGCACCCTGACGCGCCGGGCCAAGGGCCTGCGCCAGTTGCTCTGCCACTTCGAATGCCAGCGTTTTCATCGCTTCGCGGGTGCCAATATTGCGAATGCCGCGATCATCCATGATGCCTTTGTGTTGGGCGAATTGCGCCGCGACTTTCTTGGTGATGTCGTAAGTTGCCGTGACTTTGATGACTTCACTGCCGTAGATAGCGATTTCTCGCATTTTTTCTGGCGGTACCAGGCTGGGCAGAAACGTCCACAGTTTGATGCCCGCGTGCGCAGAATAGGCTGAGTAGGAGATGGCTACATTACCGGTAGAGGCTACGACCAGTTCTGAGACGTTGGCTTCTTTCATCATTGAGATGACCAGGGCGGCTTGCCGATCTTTGAAGGAGTTGGTAGGATTTTGGCGCTCGTCTTTGATGAAGAGGTGCGGCGCCCCCAACATCATGCCGAGGTTGTGCGCGCGTAGGAGCGGCGTGCCGCCTTCGCCCATGCTGATCTGGTATTGATCGTCAAACAACGGCAGCAATTCGCGATACCGCCACATGGTGAAAGGACGTTGGGAAAGTATATCCGGCCAGAGAGCTTGCACGGCGGGATAGTCGTAACGGGCTTCCATGAAATCGCACCCACATCTAGGGCACGGGGGATGAGGGAGACGGTAGGGCTGGCGATGTCCACAAGCATAGCATTCCAATGTGATCTCGGTTTTCACAGCTGCCGGTACAACATCCATGGTGTTTCTGTGCTCCCTGTTTTGGTTTGGCATGATCTGGATCGCTCAGGTAGCAGCGAAGCCTGCGTTAAGAGTATCACAACTTTGTAGAACCACAAGTGATTTTCTGCACAAGTGGGGGTTGCATCTTAGGCTTTTTCAGTTAGACTCACGTCAGGGATGGTTGCGAACAACGCCTGTATCTTTGATTCCATGCGCATGTGCTTTCAGTGGTGTGGGCCTGCATCCCCAGTTGCGTTTTTGTCTGAAAGCCCGTATAATCAAGGCAGTCTTGCTTTTTTATAAACGGAAAATAGTATGCCAGAGCAAAAAGAAAAATCGCCCAAAGCCCCAGCATTTGATCCGAGCATGGAAACACGCCGTATTCGTGGGTTATCGCAGCGGTTGCGTCCGCCCCTATCCATTGAATCCAATGCGCCGGAGCCGCCGCTGACGTCTGCCGCATCAGCCACGCCTCCGGCGACTGACGCTCCATCTCAACCGCCATCGAGTTCTCCTGATCCCCTGGTTACACAACGCGTGCGCCGTTTGGGCGCGCAACAGACTGCGCTGCGCCCCGCTGCGGAAACGCTGGGGAAAATGGGGTTGCTGGCAGAGGGTGTCCAGCTGCAAAATCGCTACAAAGTGCTGGGCGTTATTGGCGTAGGTGGGATGGGCGCCGTGTACAAGACTCAGGATCTCCGCTTTCCGAACGTGCAACGTCTGTGCGCGGTCAAGGAGATGGTGAACACGGCGACCGATCCTCAGGTGCAGCAGATGGTCATTCGTAACTTCGAGCGCGAAGCCAGCATTTTGGCGACGCTGAGCCACCCGGCGATCCCACAGGTCTACGATTATTTCACCGAGGGCAATCGCAGCTATCTCGTGCTCGAATACATCGCGGGGCGTGATCTGGAAGCGTTGGTGGCGGAAACCGAAGGCTTTTTCTCTGAAGCGCGGGTGATTGACTGGGCGGTGCAGGTCTGTGATGTGCTGTCGTTTTTGCATAATCACCAACCCCGCCCGATTATCTTTCGCGATCTCAAACCGTCGAATATCATGTTGGATGATCACGACAGGATTCGGTTAGTGGACTTTGGGATCGCCAAACTGTTCCAGAGCGGCGCAAAGGGGACGATGATCGGCACGGAAGGGTATTCGCCGCCAGAGCAATATCGTGGCGTGGCAGAGCCGCGTGGTGATATTTACGCCTTGGGCGCAACCCTGCATCACTTGCTGAGCAAGCAGGATCCGCGTTTGGAGCCGCCTTTTTCGTTCCACGAGCGCCCAATTTTCAAGACGAATCCCACGGTTTCCCGCGAGTTGATTGAGGTGTTGGACAAGGCGCTGGAATATGACATTAACAAGCGCTGGGGATCAGCAGAGGAGTTCAAACGCGCCCTGCTTTCGTTGACCAGCGCGCGCGGGCTCGCCAGTAAGCGGCAGAGCGCGGAAACCACAGCTTTTTCTGGCGGCGCAGTGAAGCCGATCTGGCGTTTTGCCTGCGAAGACGAGGTGCGCGCCTCTGTTGCTGTGGTTGATGGCGTGGTTTTTGCGCCCTCGTATGACAATAATCTTTATGCGCTGGAAGCGGCTTCCGGCAAATTCGCCTGGAAGTATGCGGCGAGCGGCAGCATTGCTACAACGCCGGTTTTCGCCGACAACACGGTGGCTTTCGGCGCTACAGATGGCGTTGTTTATGCGGTCGAGGCGCGCTCCGGGCGGTTGGTGTGGACTGTGCCTACGGGCGCTAAGATTTTCTCTTCCCCAGCGGTGGAATTTGGGCACCTGTTCATCGGTTCGGATGATCGTCATCTCTATGCGATTCACATGGGCGGCGGGCGGCAGGCCTGGCGGTATCAGGCTGATGGGCCGGTGCGAACGCGTCCGTTGCTGCACGAGAACATGATTTTCTTCGCCTGTC
This sequence comes from uncultured Anaerolineales bacterium, assembly GCA_964508025.1. Classification (GTDB taxonomy): domain Bacteria; phylum Chloroflexota; class Anaerolineae; order B4-G1; family SLSP01; genus JAAZNO01. The sequence continues at coordinate 5,472 of CAZDSF010000116.1, read as the reverse complement.
AGGTGGGAATGGTCTATGCTTTGAGCTTGAATCGTGATACCCGGTGGCGCTTTCGCGCACGCCGGGGCATCCTTTCCTCGCCGGTAGTGGGAGAGGGGCTGGTTTTTGTTGGCTCTTTGGATTGGAATTTCTACGCGCTGGATTTACGGTCGGGGTGGGCGGCCTGGAAGTATCGCACGGGCGGGCCTATTGTTTCGACGCCGGCTTTGTGGGAGAGCCTGGTTTTCTTCGGCTCTGCTGATGGCTATGTGTACGCGCTAGACGCAGTCGAAGGTCGCATTGTATGGCGCTATCAGACGGAGAATCAGATCACGGCTTCGCCTGTGGTTGCCGGCGATGGCGTGTACATCGGCGGCGTGGATGGTTGTTTGTATTGTCTGGATGCGCGCAGCGGGACCCTGCGCTGGCGTTATGAGACTGAAGGTGCGATCACTGCTGCGCCTGTGGTGGTGAACGGGGTGCTCTATGTGGGGTCGTTGGATCATTATGTCTACGCATTGCCTGCGTAGCGTTCATTCAGGAAGGATGTGTGTATGCCGGTAAGTACGTGGTTGCGTCGTATATTCGGTTCGACTTCAGGCTCGGTTGCCGTTTCGACGCCGCCGGCCTCCTCGATTGCGGCGGCAGATGCTGCAGCTGCTCCGCTCGCCTCTCCTACTGTGATCCTGCAATCTGCATCTCCTGATGCCGGCGGCGATACATTGCCGCCAGAACTGCCTGTGGCACTGGCGTCGGCGGCGCCCCCAATGCCTTCAGGTCCATTTGGCGCCAGTTTGAGTTATGGCTGGATCACGGATGTGGGACGTGTGCGCGAACACAATGAAGACAGCGTCTACGTCTTCGTGGCTGAGCAACAAAGTATGCTTAACACTCCCCCATTTGGGTTGTTCATCCTCGCGGATGGCATGGGCGGGCATCATGCGGGAGAGGTTGCCAGTGCCGTGGCTTGTCAGACCGTGGCGACACAATTGATGGAACAGGCTTATCTGCCCTTGCTGTCGCAATCCAACGGCTATGCGGGTGATGATCACGCTGTGTTGTTGCGCGACCTGGCTGAGGTGTTGGCAGAAGCGATTCAATCCGCGAACCTCGAAGTCTATGAGCACACCCCCGGCAGCGGTACTACGCTCACTTGTGCGGTAGTGGTAGGATCCGATTTGTTGATCGGACACGTTGGCGATAGTCGCGCCTACTTGCGGGATGCGGCGGGAGAGATCAATTTGCTCACTAATGACCATTCCATGGTCAAGCAGTTGGTAGATATTGGGCAACTGACGCCGGAGGAAGCGGCTATTCATCCGAGGCGCAATATCCTCTATCGCGCGGTGGGGCAGGGAGGCTTGCTGTCTGTGGATGTGCAGGCGCATCATCTCGCGGCCCCTGCGCAGTTGCTCCTATGCACAGATGGGTTATGGGGTTTGGTATCGGATGAAATGCTGTGGGAGATCGTGACGACCGCGCCGACCCCACAGGCGGCTTGTGAGGGTTTTGTGGATGCTGCCAATGCCGCTGGCGGCAATGATAACATTACTGCCATTGTTGTGGCTTTGGACCCGACGATTCCACCAGTCACTGCGGGTTTAGATGAAAGTAACCATCTCGCCTGAGGCGGATTACTACGCGACGCTGAATCTGTCTCCCAGCGCCGCCTCAGAGGAGGTGAAGCGCGTCTATCGGGATCTCGCGCGGCGGTATCATCCCGACGCTCCTGAGGGCGATGCTGAGGCTTTCCGCCGCATACAAGAAGCCTATGAGGTCTTGCGTGATCCGGTGTTGCGCCAGGCTTATGATCGTCAACGCGCTGCGCGTGGTCTGGGTCGGGAATCGGCCATTGAGTGTGCGGTGTTGCCTAGTGCTACCCAACTGGCTGCACTGAAGTCGCCGCAGATGTTCTATGTGCTTTTGGATTTGCGCCCGCGGGAGGAAGCCCCGGCGCAACGTCTGCCCTTGAACATCGCTCTGGTGCTGGATCGCAGCACCTCTATGCAGGGTAGCCGTATCAGCAATGTCAAACTTGCCGTTCTCAATCTCATTGACAGCTTGCACGAACATGACCGGCTTTCTCTGATTGCCTTTAGCGATCATGCCGAAGTGATTGCTGAGTCAACGTTGGCTCATGATAAGTCAAAGTTGCGTTCCGCAATTTCTAACCTGACAACTGGCGGTGGGACTGAGATCCTGCGGGGGCTATCTGCTGGATTGGAGCAGGTGCGGCGTTTCGTTGCTGAGGGCGCCAGTAATCACGTAATTCTTTTGACCGACGGTCGAACTTATGGCGATGAAGAGCGCGCGTTACATGAAGCGCAGCGCGCACAGGCTGAGGGTATTGGCATCTCTGCCTTGGGTATTGGCGATGATTGGAATGACCTGTTTTTGGATGCTCTTGCCCGTCGCGGCAGCGGCATTTGTCAGTACATTACCAGTCCGGCGCAATTGCAGGAGTTATTGCAGGAGCAGATCCGGGGGTTGAGCACGGTCACGATCAATCGGCTGGGCGTCAACGTGAATCTGCCGCCATGGGTGCAGTTACAGGCGGCGTTCAGGGCGGCGCCCTTTATGGAAGTGTTGAGTGTGACGCCGGGCCGTTCATTCCCCTTGGGCAATATGGGGCAAGAAACGCTGACTCTGCTCTTGGAACTGGTGATTCATCAGCCTGATGCGGGCGACCGGCGCATCGTGCGTCTCGATTTCGAGGGCTTTGTCAACGGCGCGCCCATGATCATCCGGCGAGATGTATCCGTGCAGTTTGTTACCCATGCGTGTGAGCCGACGCCGGCGCCGGGGCGCTTGTTGAATACCCTTTCGCGGCTCAGTATCTTCCGGCTTCAGGAACGCGCCTGGCAAGCCCTGGATCAAGGGGATGTGAAACAGGCAACGCGCCTATTGGAATCAGCGGCGACGCGCCTATTCGAAATCGGTCATCCTGAACTGGGACAAGTGGCGTTGCTGGAGGCGGAGCGGGTACAGCGCGGCGCTGAGCCGACGCAGAAGGGACGTAAGCAGGTGCGTTACGGCACGCGCAGTTTAACCCCCCGCTGAGGGAGTTGTGAACGGGAGTTCAACGTGAAGGAGGGTATATGTCTGAACGACCCAATGAAATGATGTGCCCATCATGTCAGCAGCCGAACTTGCCTGGTACGCTTTTCTGCCTCCATTGTGGCACTTATTTGCCATCAGGTGGGCCGTTGCGCACCGAGCAATTCCCGGACCAGCGTTTGCAACGCGCGCGTTCTTTACGCTACGGGGATGATGCGCCCGGCGGTCGCGCTCTGGGTATCGAGGTCGAAATTCTTGAGACGCATCGCAAGGTATTGCTATCGGCGGATTCGGAAATCCTTATCGGGCGTCTGGATGCGGCGCATGGCGTTTTCCCTGAGCTGGATCTGACTTCTGATGGGGGGTTGGAGCACGGTATCTCGCGCCGCCATGCGCGTGTGTACACCCGTGAGGGGAAATGGTATGTTGAGGATCTGGATAGCACCAACGGCACTTTTGTGAACGATGAACGTTTGACACCTTATCTGCCTTATTCCTTCAGTAATGGCGATGTTTTGACCTTGGGAACCTTACGTTTGTGCGTCAACATTCACAGTGAAATGTCGCCTATCGGCGATTGGTAATCGCCAGACAGCAGGCGGCTTGTTGCTTTAGGAGGGAATATATGCCACACACAGTTTTGTTACATTTGCTCAATGAGGATGCGGTTGTCGGCGAGATGGAAGAATTGCCTGATCCGACCTGGCAATTCATCACTTTGACCAGTCCGCGCTTGCGTGACGGGCGCGATGTGAGCTATTTATTGCCGGAAACCAACATCGTCATCTACCCCTGGCACCGCGTGCAAAGCATGGAGATCATGCCCACTGAGGGAGATGAGAAAGTTGTTACCTTCATCCGAGAGTAATGCTCAGGAACGCCCTTTGATTCTGGTTGTGGATGATGAGCCGCGTATCATCCGTTTCGTTCGCATCAATTTGGAGATGGAGGGGTTTCGCGTCATCGAGGCTTATGATGGCTTGCAGGCAGTGGATCAGGTGCGCGTCAATTTGCCTGATCTGGTCATCCTCGATGTGATGATGCCGGAAATGGATGGCTTCGAGACGTTGCGGATGATCCGTGAGATCACCAACGTGCCAGTAATCATGCTCACGGTGCGCAATGCCGAGGACGATCGTGTGCGTGGCCTGGATTCGGGCGCGGATGATTATATCACCAAGCCATTCAGTCCGCGCGAGCTGGTCAGCCGGGTGCGGGCTGTGTTGCGGCGTGTGCAATCTCCTACTGCGCCCGGCGAGACGATTCTCACTATAGATGACCGTCTGAGTCTCGACTTCAACACCGGTGAGATCATCCTGGAGGGCGAGCGGGTAAAATTGCGCCCGACAGAGTTTCGGTTGTTGCGGCATCTGATCGAGAATGCCGGTTGGACTGTGCCTTACGGCACGCTGCTCTCCAAAGTTTGGGGATATGAGTATAAAGATGCGCTCTCGTACTTGCGGCTTTACATCAACTACCTCCGCCAGCGTATCGAACCCGATCCGACGCATCCGCAATACATTTTCACCGAACGTGGGCTGGGCTATCGTTTTGTGGACTTTCGCCGCGATTCTGAATCCGATGCCGGGAATTGACAAGGTATTTCCAGTGCTAACGCGCTTCTAATATTTCGGCGGTATACTGAAGGCATTTGGCGAAAGTATAGGAGGTTGCGATGTTGATGTGGGATCCCTTATATCTGGTGTTTGCTTTGCCCGCTTTCCTGTTGGCGATGGCGGCGCAGTTCATGGTACAGAGCGCTTATCAGCGCTATCTCAAGGTCCCAAATCGGCGCGGCATTACGGGCGCTCAAGCGGCGCCGTTGTTGATGCGCACTGCCGGTTTGAACGTGAAGGTAGAGGGAGTCGGTGGGACGCTCTCCGATCATTATGATCCACGCAAGAAGGTGCTGCGGCTCTCTCAGGGCGTGGCAATGCAGCCTTCGCTTGCATCAGTGGCTATCGTAGCGCACGAAATCGGCCACGCGCAGCAGGATGCGCAGGCTTATCATCTGCTCAATTTGCGCACTGGTCTTGTGCCCATCGTGAACCTGACTTCGTGGCTGGGGCCGTTGCTCTTCATGTTGGGCTGGTTTCTGCAGGCGGAGATCTTCCTGACGCTGGGTATTTGGACTTTTGGCGGCGCTGTGCTCTTTGCGTTGGTGACGTTGCCTGTTGAACTGAATGCCAGCCGTCGCGCGTTGGGCTTGCTCGAGCAGAGCGGCATTCTTACGAGCGCTGATGAACTGCGCGGGGCGAAATCGGTGTTGAACGCTGCTGCGCTCACCTACGTGGCTGCGTTGGCGCAGGCGCTCTCTACATTTTCGTATTACCTCTTTCGATTTGGCGGCGGACGCCGCCGCAGCTGACCAGTTTTTGAAACAACGCTGGCGGGCATTTCCCGCCAGCGTCCAATTTGTGTTTTGAGTGTTAAATT
>CAZDSF010000115.1:0-9184 GCA_964508025.1 uncultured Anaerolineales bacterium | reverse complement strand
GGCGCGGACTATGTGATTGTCAAAGAGCCAAATTATGAAACCGCGTAACTACTATATTTATCATGTATCGTTGGGAGCCAATGGCTCATGGAGACTCCATTGGCGGATGAAACTCCAGCCGCAGCACTGCCGCCGTCTGCGGCCGCACCAGCGCCGCCGCGCCGAGACGCACGCCCATGACCCACAGCACCTCTTCGCCAGAGACCAGCAACGGCAGATGATCGCGCCAGGCGCGCGGAATCCGCGCGTTGATGAGAAAATCGCTCAGGCGGACGGGCGTCCCGCCAAGCCCCTGCGGACGGAAGCGGTCGCCGCGTTGCCGCGTGCGCAGCTGCGCCCCCTCTGCGAGCGCCATCGCATCCACCCACGCCACGAGCGGATCGGGATTGGCGGCAATTGCGGCGGCATCCCACTGCGTCAGTCGCACAGCGGATAGCGTCCATCCATCGGGCAGCGCCGTCTCGCCGGGAAGGGCCACGGGCAGCGCTGTTTCCGGCGCGAGCCAGGGGCGCGTCTCCGGCAGATAGGGCGCCTCGATGGCGGTCACAGTGAGCGTGACATAGCCCACCCGCAGCGCCAGCCCGCGCGGCAGCGTAGCCTCGGCCCCCGTCAGCCCGTGTTGCGCCACAGCCACAGCATTCTCAACGTGGACAAAATCCACATCGCGCAGCGTCCGCCGCACGTGAAAGGCCGCCCGGCGCAACAACATCCGCTGCAACGCCAGCGGTTGCGCGCGCCAACCTTCCAGCGCCAAAACCACGGCATCCGGGCGCAGCTCCACCAGCAGCGCCGCCCACGCTTCATCGGCCAGCTGCTCCAGCAGCGCATAATCCGCCTGGACGACTTCCGCCAGACGGCAGAAACGCTCCGTGATGCGCGGATTGAGTTGCGCCAGGTAAGGCAGCGCCTCATGCCGCAGCCGGTTGCGGAAGTAGGTCGTATCGAGATTGGAACGGTCGAAGCGCGTCTCCAGCCCGCGCTCGCGGCAATAGGCTTCGATTTCGGCGCGGGAAAACGGCAGTAGAGGACGAATCAGCCGCACGGTGACATCCTGAGACGCAGGCATGGCATCCGGCAGGAGTAGCAGCGGCGCCAGAGCCGCAAAAGGCGTCGCGGGCAACATCCCCCGCAGTCCCGCGGGACCCGCCCCGCGCAACAAATGCATCAACACCGTCTCAGCTTGATCGTCGGCGTGATGGCCCACGGCGACCGCGTTCACGCCCAGCCGTTGCGCCGTGTGCAGCAAGAAACCATAACGCGCGCGCCGCGCCGCCTCCTCGAAAGCCAGTCCTTCGCGTTGCGCCAGCGCAGGCACATCCACACGCGCTATAGTGCAGGGCAGTTCCCAGCGCGCCGCCAGCGCCGCGACGAAATCGGCGTCCGCGTCGGCATCGGCGCCGCGCAATCCGTGGTGCAGATGCGCCACATGCGGACGCATCTCGGCGCGCCGCAACAGCTCGAGCAAGGCGACCGAATCCGCACCGCCGGAGACGCCCACCACAACAGGCTCGCCCGGTTCCAACAACCGGCGTTGTCGCAAGGTTATATGGAAACGGGCGAGCAAGTCCATCTCGAAATGCCTCAAACTCCACGGATGCCCACAAAACGAAAATGGTGCGCAGCGCGCAGTGAGCGGTGAGCCGAACGCAGTGCGCTGCGCCCAAACCGCTCACCGCTCACCCATTGCTATTTCATGAGAAGAAACGTTTCCCTCTACAACCGAATCAACGTGTCACAGTAAGCGCAACGAATCTCGCGCATGCCCTTGTAGATGGTCGGCAGGCCCGCGCCGCAGCTGGGGCACTTGGTGGGCAAGGGCGCGGATTCGGCCGGCGCGGTGGGAGCAGCAGGCGATTCGACGCCTTCCGCCTCGCTCACGGGAGCCGGCGCGGCAGCGTCCGCCCGCTCCGCATCGAATTGCCCTTCCTGCGCCCGCTTGATGTAGCGCGCCCAGTCCTCATTTCGCGCGTTGACGAGGTTCAGCGTGACCTCGTGCGGGGCATCGCCGCCCTCCAGGCGCAGGATGATGAGCTCCTTGCGCGCCTTGAGCAGTTCCTTCTTGTCCTCCATGCCCACCACTTCGATGCCGCCGATGGGCGCAAACCAGAGCAGCTCCTGCTGCATCTTCTTCTCGGTCTTGATGAAGAGCACTTTCTTAGTCACGATCTCCTGGCGTTGCTCGAAGAGCAGTCGCCCATCCGTGAGAAAGAGCATCCCCTCCAACGGCTCCGTCCCGCGCGCATACCATTCGGCCTTGCAGGCATGAAAACCGGCTTCATCGGGATAGAGCTGGAAGGAGGCGCTTTCCAAAGCATCCATCACCGCATCGGCTTCCGCGAGATCGCGGCGCAGCGTGTCGGCGGTCTGGCGCGTGCGATCATAGACGCCGCTGACGCGCCGTTCCGCTTCGCTCACGCGCCGCTCGAAATCGCGCACGCGGGTGTCCGCCGTGCTCAGCAACCCCGGATCGCGGGCCGCGCGGTTGAGCAGATTCTGCACGTCATATTTGGAGGCTTCCAAGTTGCGCCGTTCATCTTCCAAAATGCGCGTCGCCTCCTCCCGTTGCCGCGCCCAAAGGCCCTGCAGCGTGGCGATCTGATCCTCCCAGCCGCGTCCGTAGCGATAGCCTCGCGCGCGCAGCCCAGAGACGGTGGTCAGCAACGCGTTGAGCTGATTGGTCATCGCGTCCATGCCGCCGTAGAGCGAGGCCAGCGTGGCTTTACCTACCACAGAATCCCACCGCGAGCGGAGCATTGCCATCCGTGATTCATGCTCGGCAGCCTGGGATTGCGTCGCGCCAACGACCGCCGCCCCCGCCGCTACGCCCGCAACCTTGCCGGGTGTGGGAGAGGGGGGCGGTGGCGTGGTCGGACGCCCCGTGCTGGGAGGGGGCGCAGGCACACTGGATTTGACATCACGGCTCGGCGTAGGCGTCAACGGCCTCTTCTGCGACTGTTGCGAGGAGATCGAAGAGCGAATCGCTGGCGACTCGGACTTGGGCTTTTCCGGCGGAGATGACGTTGTTTTCTTGGACATAGCAGGCGCTCCTTTCGCTACTGAGTGAAACTGTCTGCCGATGGCATAGCATTAAGAAAAAATCAACTTTATATGCGACCCTCATGCCGCCCCCGCACAGAGGCGCACTTCCCAGACGTTTTACGCGCGCATCGTATAACGCAAGAACGCCTCCATGAAGGCATCCAAATCCCCATCCAATACTGCCTGGACGTTGCCCGTCTCGTAGTCAGTGCGATGATCCTTGACCATCTGATACGGATGCAGCACGTAGGAGCGGATCTGATTGCCCCACGCCGCATCAGTGTGTTCGCCCTTGAGCGCGGCGAGCTCCTGCCGGCGCTTCTCCTCTTCCAACTGCAACAACCGCGCCTTGAGCACGCGCATCGCCGTCTCGCGGTTCTGCGTCTGCGAGCGCTCGTTCTGGCAGGTGACGATGATGCCCGTGGGCAGGTGAACGATACGCACCGCTGTCTCGTTCTTCTGCATGTGCTGCCCACCCGCCGATGAAGCGCGAAACTTGCCGATTTCCAGATCATCGGGGTTGATGTCTATCGTGACCTCGTCCCCCAGATCGGGCCAAACTTCCACCAACACAAAAGAGGTGTGCCGCCGATGCGCGGAATCGAAGGGCGAGAGCCGTACCAACCGGTGAACGCCGCGCTCAGACTTGAGATAGCCATAAGCGAAACGCCCGGTCACGCTCACCGTCGCGCTCTTGATGCCGGCTTCTTCGCCAGGAAGATCATCGAGGATCTCGGTTTTGAAGCCGCGCCGCTCAGCCCAGCGCAGGAACATGCGGAGCAACATCTGCGCCCAATCCTGGGCATCAGTGCCGCCAGCGCCGCCATGAATCGCCAGAATCGCGTTGCCGCGATCATAAGGGCCGGAGAGCATCAGCCGGAACTCGGCCTGCGCCAGTTCAGTTTCCAGCACCTCGGCTTCGGCCAACAAATCGGAGAGCAGTTCCTCGTCTCCCAGGGATTCCAGCTCCTGGGCATCGAGGATACGCTGCCGCAGCTCGCTCCAATACTTCACTTCCTCTTGCAAATTTGCCAGCTGCTGCATGGCCTCACGCGCACTATCGGGATCATTCCAGAGTTGCGGATCCGCAGCGCGCCGTTCCAATTCCGCCAGCGTTTCGATTTTGCTGGCAAGGTCAAAGACGCCCCCAGATGGCTTCCACTTGGGCTGCCAGGGAGTCGAAACGGTTGCTCAAATCACTCATCATGCCTCCGTCAAAAATCGCACATCAGAAAATTAAAAATTGGCAAATTCCAAAACTTTCCCAAGAAGCCATTCTGCTGCGCATTGCGCGCGGGCTTACGTGGCGCGCAGCAACCCTTCGGTAAAGGCTTGTGGATCGAAGGGCGCGAAATCGGGCATTTTCTCGCCCGTACCCACAAAACGAATGGGCATTCCCAGTTCATGACCGATGGAGAGAGCCATGCCGCCTTTTGCGCTTCCATCAAGTTTTGCCAGAATAATACCGGTGACTTTGACAGCTTTGGTGAATTGCTTGGCTTGCGCCAGGCCGTTCTGTCCGGTTGCGGCATCGAGCACGAGCAGCGTCTCATGCGGCGCCCACGCCACGCGCGTCGAAACGATGCGGCGCAGCTTCTCTAACTCCGCCATGAGGTTGTGCTGCGTGTGCAAGCGGCCCGCCGTATCAATAATGAGCGTGTCCATCCCCTGCGCGCGCGCTTGTTGGATGGCTTCGTAGACCACCGCGCCGGGATCGCCGCCCTCTTGCCCGGCGACCACCGGGACGCCGGCGCGCTCGCCCCAAATCTTCAGCTGATCAATGGCGGCGGCGCGGAAGGTATCGGCGGCAGCCAATAGCACCTGGCGTCCTTCTCCCTTGAGCCGATAGGCTAACTTGGCGATGCTGGTGGTCTTGCCGGAACCATTCACGCCGACGATGAGTATCACAGCGAGGGGCCAATCCAAGCTGAGCGGCTCCGGTTGCGGCAACAGCGCGCGCACCTCTTGCTCCAGCGCGCGTTGCAGCGCCGAGGATTTGAACACACCCTCTTCCTCGACGCGCTGACGGAGTCGCTGCACGAGCAACATCGAAGTCTCGACGCCCACATCGCCCCGAATCAGCAATTCCTCCAAATCATCCCATGTCTGTTCGGTAATTTCACCGGCGCCCAACAGCGCAGCGATCTGTCCAAAGACTGCGTTCCGAGTCTTGCGTAAACTATCGAAAATACCTGCCATAGAACCTCCACAGGGAATTATAGTGCAGGGGTGAAGGCGCGTCAAGGAGAAGAATTTCGCCCACGAACGCCGCCCTTCTCGAAGGGCCTTTGCGCAGCAGCGACAAGCATTCTACACAGCGGCGGCCGCTGCAAAAGAGGTGTACCCCAGGTATTCCGGTCGCCATCCCAAGCGCCTGTGGGACGGCTCACCGCTCACCACCAGCGACCCTCTTCGACGTTAACACCCAATGCGGCGAGCTGCGCCAGCGCTTCCTCAAGCCGCCGGTCGTCAATGATCGCCAGGCCGCTATCCCCTTCCAGCGGACGCAGCCAGCGGCTCAACTGGCGGTCCGAACGCCGCAGCTCAGCCAGCGCTTCGGCGCTTTCCAGGCGCAGAAGATGCACCGGCAAGACATTTGCGCTGCCATAATGGCTGCTCCAGGCCTTGAGGCGCTTCTGCCACTCAGCCGAAAGCGGCGCACCCGTGAGGCGCTCGATCTGTGCAAGCATTTCCGGCGCGGTCAGCCCCAAATGGGTCGCTTCGCGCACACTGGCAGGAGTCACTTCCCAACCTGCTGCGGTTGGCGCGGCAAAACTGCGCACGGCAGCGGTTACATACAGGCTGGTCGGCAGGGTGCGGGGCAGCAAACGCCCCTCATCCCATATCAGACTGTGCGGCAGATCCGCTTCTGGGCCTTTGGAAACCGCAGGCAGAATCTCCAGCTGCCGCAATCGTGCCTGGATTTTCTTCGCGTTCCGGGAAGAGGCGAGCGCCGTACACGCATCGAGCCGCTCTAGCCATTGACTCAAGCGTGAATCCGCCAACAGCGCCTCAAGTTGCGCGGACGTATCCGTCTGTAGCACGAGCACATCCCGGCGCACGACAATGCGTTCGTGCTGCGCGCCCCATTCTTCAAGCGTGCGTTCGACGTTCTGCGGCAACGGCTGCCCGGTGATCTGATTCAGGAAAGCGCAGATGACGCCGATGGAAGCGCCATTTTGCAACGCGCGGTAGATGCTGTTCCGTGTCAGGCGATAGCCGACCGCCGCCGGCTGAACTGTCTCGCGCTCCGCGATGCGTTCAATGCCCAGCAAGGTAACGAATGGAACCGGACCTAGCGCCAATACCTGAAAATCCGGTTGGAGGATCAGCTGCCCGCCAGAAGCCTCAAGGGTAAAAGTTTGCTGGCGCAACACTGCGCGCCCCAGATCCGTTAGTCGAATAGCCCAGGGGCCGGGTTGGTTCCGCATATACCCCAAATCTATCAATCCCAACCAACACCACTGCTCCAACAACTCCGTAAACACAGCCGTTTCTGCTCTTTGGAGATCCTGATTTTGCTTCTGCATGGCTTTATTGTTGCTGGGAGTCCCCGAAGCCCAACGCAACTGCTGCTCTATAGCTCTAAGCATATTGTCGGGGAAAATGAAGGCGCCAGACCGGCCACGGTTGAGCAAGGTCATAACGAAATCAGCCGAGAACCACGAACCATCCAGCAATTGCTGCAAGATCATGAGTATCCGGTGATTCAGAACCTTCAAAGAGTTCACCAGGTTTTGAGAATAGCCGTAGCCAGAGACGTACATGGCAGCCGCATCTATGTCGGGGTACCCTTCGAGGTCAACAAAGCCCATCAACATTTGCCGCAGTTGCTCGCCGAAATCCAACTGCCAGAAACGCTGCGCATTCTCGTTGTCCACCCCGATAAAGGCTTCCTCGGAGAACTGCACCAGATTGAGCGACAGCAATAGCGCGACCAGGCGGCGCAAGGTTACTTCCTGTGTTTCGAGATCCAGGTTCAGATCACGCGCCAGCCGTCGTAGATCCGCTTTGGCAATCTGCCCACTTTTCAATCGCCGCGCCGGTGTGCGCAGCAACCCGGACCATGTGAAGAAGAGCTGCCGCAGCAACATTTCAGGATCACCGGTGCGCACTTGCGGCGGTTCTGGCACCGATAACCGTTGCAGGCTCGGTTGAGGCAGGCTGAGCAGTTGCCGGGGCAAGACCTGCGCAACTTCTGGCGCGATGCCAATCTCATACACGGGGCGAAATTGGCGGCGCGTGCCATAGCTGTTGGCTAGAGTCAGGTTGAGAAGCAGGCCCCGGCGAAAAAGCGGGTCGAGCAACGCTTCCAACTTCTGCATCACAGCGGCGTTGGCATTCGATTTCAACTCTGGAAATAGCCCCGCCAACATCAAAGGCGGCAACAGATTGGCAGCAGGCATCTGCCCGCCCTGTTCCAGAACCAAAGCCAGGATGGCGCGATCCGTCTCCGACAGCGACTTGATGAGATCCCGATTCGCAGCGCGAGAGGGGATCTCTTTGAGCAAGCGTTGCAGAAGCTTGGGCTTCGGCAATTTTACATCGGCTTCTCGGAACTCCAACGCGGTCGCGATCTGCCTGAGCGTTTCGACATCATAGAGGTCAAGCGATACGCGCAGCGCCTCCATAAGCTAGTTATCCTCCCCAGTTGCAGGTAACAAGGTTTTTCCCGCATCAGATGTACCCAGATCTTTGGGCATATAACCACGCGCCATCAGCTGTTGTAACAAGTGATCCACCCGTTCGGCGCGCAGCAGCGCTGTGCGAGAGTTGATCAGCCCCAAAACGCCTTCTCGCAGTTCGGGTAATGCCGCCTGCACTTCTTTCAACGTGAATTCATCCGCGGCCACCAGGACGGCCTGATTGAAGTACAACCGGACATGCCCATACCGTTGCTGCCAGGTCTCCCACCATGCGCGGAGCTCCGGGGGCGGCTCGGCGCCCGCGCTCTGGAGCCAGCGCTGGCGCAACGTCTCCGCCGTCTCGCCAGACTCAAAAGCGTTGTACAGGCGTTGTACATCAGGGCGGTAGCGCAACCTGTCATTCTCAATTCCCGCCGGTTCAGCCCACTGATGTAATAGCTGCATCACAGGAGCCGGGACGGGGGGGCGCAACAGGAGCATCTCCCGCTTCCAGTCCCACTGTCCCCGCCGTTCACCGGTCCACGCAGTCGGCGGCAGGGGGAACGCTTTCTCCCGCAACCACACCACATCTTGCAGATGGCGCAGCCGGAAGGCGCTAAAGGCGCCATCACGATCACGCCCCACATCGCACAGGCCCAACCAATGCAACGGGCCGGTGAGCAGAGCTTCCAGATACAGCGCCATAAAGCCTTCCCAACTACCACGCACATCGGTCAGTTGCAACGCATTATAAGGCGACACGTGCTCCGGTTTGGAAATGAAGCGTAACAGCAAGTCGGCGACGGTCATCGGCGCCAGCCAGAGATCATGCGGTAACAGCGCCAGATACTGCAAACACAAATGCCCCAGATTGGTGAAAGTCTGTGCAGCTATCTGCGAATAAGAAGCCATCCCATAGTATGGACGATAATTCCATTGAAGGCGCACAAGCCCTTCGCGCCACAGCTCCCAGATTGGCGCCCAGATGCCAATGGCCGGAAATCCACGGGTCAAAGCCGTGAGCTGTTCTCCAGGATCGAGCGTCAGGAAAGTTTCAAGCAAAGCCGGTTCCACCTGCGCCGGAGAACCGGGACGCAGCACTTGCAGAGCCAGCAGCAAGTGATAGAGTGCTTCCACCGTGACTTCAGGCAGAGACAAAGTCTGGCTCAGCATCTTCAAATCGTCCTGAGCCAAAGCCGGCTCCGGCGGCAGCAGCTCCACCAAGAGGCTTTCATTGGGGCGCAGTTTGGTTAGCGAGCGCGCGGCCTCCGGGGTGGGAAGAAATCCCGTAGCAAAGGCGCGTTGCCATGGTTCGGGCGATAGCCACTGTCGTGTGGGCCGCAACGCAATCTTACGCGAGGTCAACAAGCCGAGAAATTGCTGAATTTGCACCACGGTGTAGGCAGGACGCGCAGTCTGTTCCCGCTGCGGGGCGCGAGGCAACGCGAATACATCCGCCGGTAAGTACAGTCGTGGCAGGTGCCGTTGCAAGTGGGTGGGAATCATCAGCAAGCCGGGTT
>CAZDSF010000114.1:0-9242 GCA_964508025.1 uncultured Anaerolineales bacterium | reverse complement strand
ACATCCGACACGTTACTTATCCTATCAGAAAACGGCTATTTGCCAAATTGGAGGCGTTTATGGAATCACTGCGTCCTGTTGCCGTGGTGACGGATTCTGCTGCCGGCATCCCTCCTGCGCTGTTGGCGCAGTACAATATCGAGGTGATCCCCTTCTGGATCCAGGTGGGAGAGCGCTCCTATCTGGATGGCATTGACATTCAGCCAGATGAGTTCTTCAAACTCGCCCGCGCACAGACAGAACCCTCGGTCAGCACCGGCGTCCCCTCGGTAGAAGCTTTTGTGGAGACTTATCAGCGTGTAGCAGCCACAGCAGCGGCCATTGTGTCTGTGCACATCGCTGGCGCGCAGAGCGGCACCTGCGGCGTCGCCCAACTGGCCGCAAAAGCTAGTCCGGCGCCGGTGGAGGTAGTGGATACTGGCACCACGGCGATGGCAGAAGGATTTGTGGTGTTGGAAGCTGCGCGCGCTGCGGCTGAGGGGGCCGCGCTGCCGGAGGTGCTTGCGCGCGCTCGCGCTTGCGTGCCCAAGGTCGAGGTCATAGCGCTGTTGGAGACAGTGGGCTACGCCATTCGCGGGGGACGGCTGGCGGGCGCAGCGCGGCTGTTGAGCGGTTTTCTCAATGTGCAGCCCATCGTGCGCGTGGGCAGCAACAAGGTGGGCCTGGTGGGGCAGGTGCGGCGGCGCAGTCGCGGCCTGAGTCAGCTGGTCGAACGGGCGAAGCAAAACGCTGGCGACTCTCCGGTGCGACTCGCCGTACACTTTGCAGAGGATGAAGCGGAGGGGCGTGAGCTGTTGGCGCGCTTGCAAGCGGAACTGGAATGCGTGGAAACGCACCTTACGCATGTTCCTGTCCCGCTAGGCGTCCATGCCGGCCCAGGCTCCATTGGTGTATCCTACTGCGTGGAGGCAGGCATGGCAACGGTTGAGGGGATTCCCTGGCGCAGCAGCCTGGCGCGCTTGCAGGAGCAGGCCAGGGAATTGCTGGACAATGTTCATCTCCCTGGAACAAAGAGCGAGGCGTGAAGCCAGGCGCGGCTCATTGCTGCATGGCGCAGGAATGAGCCGCCTCTATCTTGTGCGGCTCTTTGCTCGTCGGTGAGCAAAAAGCGGCGTCAGCGTAACTCTTTGCCGCTGTAGCGGTTATAATGGGTGATATACCGTCAAGGAGGCATGGCGCGGATAGATGAATGCTGTTTTGGCAGGTTTGGGTGGCTATGTGCTGGGATCGTTGCCGGCAGGGTTGTTTTGGGGTTGGGTTTTCAAACAGATTGATGTGCGTCGTCATGGAAGTGGGCGCACTGGCGGAACCAACGTCTGGCGGACAGCGGGCTTCATGCCGGCGGTGCTCACGGCGCTGAGCGATGGCCTCAAGGGCGCCGCCGCGATCTGGCTGGCGCGCGCCCTGGGCGTGGGCGCATGGATGCAGGCGCTGGCCGGTACATTCGCTGTGGTGGGGCACAATTACTCCTGTTTCCTGCGTCTGCGCGGCGGCGCCGGGACGGCGACGAGCGTGGGCGTCGCAGCGGCGCTCTGGATGCCGGCGCTGCCCATGTTGCTGGGATTGGGGGTGCTGGTGGGATTGCTGGTAGGGCACGCTTCGGTCGCCTCGATTTGCATTGCCATTGCGCTGCCGATTATGTTCGGCAGCGTGAGGATGCTGATACCGGCGTTGGGCTTCGGTGCACCCACCATGCTGCTCACCCTCTGGGCGTTGCGGCCTAATATTCGGCGTTTGCTGCACCGCGAGGAAAACTTCCTGCCCATTTACTTCAACAAGCCGCCGTTGATTTGCCTCTCGCAGCACCCGGCATCGCGGCGGCATTAGCATCTCTTATCATGATGGGCCGGGCAACTAGCGCCTCTCAACGCAGAAATGTGGCGCGTTTTCTGCGTTCCTGGCTGCTGCTATTGTGCGTGATGCTGTTGCTTGCCTGTGCGGCGCCGTCGCTGCTGACGCCATCCCCTACCTCTACAGCGATCCCGCTGCCTACCCCCATCCCCACCGCCACGCCCGAACCGCCCGATACCGGCTGGCAGCCGCTGCAACCCGGTATCGAGTTGCGCAGCCTCTCCGTGACCGCCGAGCTCGGCATCGAACGCCTGACGGTGGTGCGCATCGTTCCACAACAGGTCGCTTTTCGCGTCCACTACACGCCGGGCGCGGCGCAACCCGTGAGCGTATGGGCCAGGCAAACCCAGGCGGCGGTCGTGATCAATGCCGGCTACTTCACCAGAGAGCTATTCACCACCGGCTTGCTGGTGAGCCAGGGACAGCGGCACGGGGTGAGCTACGGGGATTTTGCGGGCATGTTTGCCGTTGCTGAGGATGCGGTAAGCGTGCGCTGGCTGCGTGAGCAGCCTTACAATCCCCATGAGGCGCTGCAAGAAGCGGTACAATCCTTCCCAGTGTTGGTGAAACCGGGCGGCGTGATGGGGTTCCCGGCTGATGGCGACGATGGGCGCATCGCGCGGCGCAGCGTAATTGCGCAGGATCGAGAGGGGCGCATTCTCCTGATTGGCGCGCCGCGCGGCTTCCTGAGCCTGCACGCGCTGGCGACGTGGCTCGCCGCCTCAGACCTCGACCTCGATGTGGCGCTCAACCTCGATGGCGGCACGTCCACAGGTTTGTGGGTGGCCGGCGGACCGCTCTGGGCGCAGATTGATTCCTTCACGTTGGTGCCGGCGGTCATCACGGTTGGACCGTGAGTACGCCCAGCGCCACGACATCGCCGCCTGGGGCAACTGGCAGCCGTTCCCCCGAGAACCGATACAGGCCCGCTTGCAGGGTGTACTCCCCCGGCGGCAGATCGCGTAGCAGGGCCAGGCCGTAGTTATCGGCAAGGCTTTCATCCACGTTCCACGTTGGCGTTGGACGAAAACCCTGGCCGGGTTCGGCGTCATTCTGCGCAACCAGTATCCCATCTGCATTCAGCAGGTGGACAAAAACCTTGACTTGCTCCGTAGGCGGCGCCAGTGCGCGCCAGAACAATGTCAGTGGAACAATATCTCCAGGGCGCGCCGGCGCTTGGGGCATGGCGACGCTTTCCAATAGCGCCCACGTTCCCACATGCGCATCGAGGCGGGTGCGCAACATCGGCGTTCCAACGCCATATTCCGCCAGGCGCACATCGCCGATCCACGTCTCCCGCGCTTTGAAGGCGTGTTGCGCGAGCTGGCGCTCGATGCACCGTTCGGGATCCGATTCTGCGTCGCCCCAGTAGAGCACGAAGAGCCGAGGCGGAGCCTGCGCCAGCACCTCCGCGACCCATGTCTCGGCGACCGCCTCCGTGGGATGGTACGGCGCGGGCAGGACATGCGGCCCGCGGAAGTAGTAGGTGAAGACTTCCCATTGATTGGGCGCGCTCAATAGCACTGTGGCTTCTATGCCGCTCTCGGCTTTGATGGCGGCTGCGATGCCCCGATAATCCGCCCGCGCATACGCCGGATTCGTGTACAGATTCTCCAACGACGCTCGCCACGTCGGGGTGAAAGCCAGCCACAGCAGCAGGGCGACAATCCGTGAGCGGGATGCCCATTGGCGCGGCATTGTTTCGCGCGCTTGCACGCTGCGCAGCGGCAACGCCAGCAACGCCGCGAGCGGCGCGACGGAAATCGTGAGGAATTTAAGATACGCGGGGCGGTAGACGCCCAGTCCGGCGATCAGCGCCAGGGGCAGCACCGCAGTGAACAGGGCGGCGCAGACGGCAAAGCGCGCGGGCGGGCGCCGGAGCGCCAGCAGCAGCCCCAGCGCTCCGGCGCCGAGCAACGCCCAGCGTCCGGCATCCACCGGTAGCGTGATACCTGCCAGCAGCGTGTGGAGCATCTGCCAGAGTGGGTCTCCGGCGTTGAGATCGGGCGGGCTCCACGTTGCCACCTTGAGGGCCGGGCGCAACCACGGCAGGAAAGCGAACGCGCTCAGAAGATGCGCCGCGATCCACCATCCCGCCTTGCGCCAGTTGCGGGGGCGTTCCGCGAGCCACGCCAGCCCGAACGCCAGTTCCACGCCCAGGAGAAAGAGACCATAGACGTATTGCGTGTACAACCCCAGCGTGATGCAGCCGGCCAGCGCCAGCGCCGCGCCGGGGCCGGTGCGCTTTGCTTTCGCGGGGAAAAATCGCAGCGCCGCCAGCAACGTCAGCGCGCCGACGAGCGCCAGGAGCGCGTACATCCGCACTTCTTGCCCGTAGTATACCGCTAGTGGATGCGCGGCGGTGAAGGTTGCCGCCGCCGTTCCTACAATGCGTCCGCCCGCGCGGCGCCCTAGCGCCGCCGCCGCTGCTATTGTGAGCACGCCGCACAATGCCGAGAAGCTCCGCAATGCGAATTCCGAATCGCCTGTGAGCGTGCGCCAGCCTGCCAGCAGGATGTAGTAGCCGGGGGGGTGAATGTCGCCTGCCGCGCCCTCGATGATGAGCCGCAGTGAGCGTTCGACGAGACGCGCGGTGTTGCCTTCGTCGTTCCAGAAGGATTGCGCGTCCAGGCGATAGAAGCGCAATCCCGCTCCCAACCATAGCGCGCACAGCAGCGCGCCCAGAGTCAACCAGCGGGAGAGGGCCGGCTTGCGAACCACGGTCAGCGGCGCGGCTCCTGCGCGGCAGCGTTGAGCACAGCCAGGACACGCTCTTCGGGGACGGCGCCGCGTTGTACCACGGTCGGCGGCGCAGCGATGCAATCCACCACGGTGGAGATAACGCCGTAAGGCGCGCGTCCGCCGTCGAGCACCAACGCCACAATGTCGCCCAGCTGTTCCACCGCTTCGGCGGCGGTAATGCACGAGGGATAGCCTGAGCGGGCCGCGCGACCTACAATCAGGTAGCCGCCCAGCGCTCGCAGCAGCTCGCGCAACGGCTCGGAATTGGGTACCCGTAACGCGATACGCGGCGCTTGCAGCAGAAAGGGGAAATCCGGCGCGGCAGGAAGAATCAGCGTTACAACGCCCGGCCAGAATGCCCGGATCAGCCGTTCCGCCACGGGCGTCAGCCGGGCTAACCGCGCTGCGTCCTGCGCCGAGTCTATCAGCAGGGGCAACGCAGGCCAGGGGCCGGTCTTGCGCGCGCCGTACAGGGTTTCGATCATCATCTCCAACGCTTCGGGGATGACGGCGACGCCATAGACGGTATCCGTAGGGACGACGACGAGTTTCCCGGCTTGCAGATCTGCGACGGCCTGGGCCATCGCGCCCGGCTGGTGGATGGAGAGACAAGGTGTGCTCACACCGGCGCCTCCTGCAATACGAAGCGCTCCAATGCCTCCGCCACGCCGTCTTCATCCAATGCGGGCGCAATCCAATCCGCGGCTGCCTTCACGGGTTCGGGGGCGTCGCCTATCGCTACGCCGATGCCCGCCCATTGCATCATTGGGATGTCGTTTTCCTGATCCCCGACTGCCAGCACTTCTTCGCGGGCAATGCCCAGATGCGCTGCGAGCCAGGCCACACCAGCGCCCTTATCCACACCCAGGGGCACCACTTCGATGAAGCGCGCGTGTGAACGGAAAACCTGCGCGCGCCCGTCGAAGGCAGCGCGCAATACCTCTCCCATTGCCGGGATATCTTCTGAATTGGCGACAAAGAGCACTTTGTCGGGCGTGTGGGTTGCCAACACCTGCTGCCAATCGGGGATAATGGCGCTGTCTAGGCCCAGGAGCGCTTCGTAAAAGGTGGGGGATTCGCGCAGCTCGCGCAAGTAGATGCCTCCATCGGCGTAGAGCACCGTGTGCCAGTCGTGTTCATCCGCCAACGCAATCGCATCGCGGGCAATCTCCACGGGCAGCGGGATGCGCAGCAGCGGTGTATCCGCGTGCGGCCATTGAATCCATCCGCCCTGGCAAGCAACGAGCGGCGCAGCGATGTTCAGATCCAGCGCATACGGCAGAACGGTAGAAAACATTCGACCTGTTGCCAGCGTCACGACGACGCCGCGCGCTTGCGCCGCCGCCAATGTCGCCCGCACACGCGGGGAGATGCGTTGATCGGCGCCCATTATCGTCCCGTCGAGATCGAAAGCGGCCAAACGTATCATCAGCTATCCTTCACTTGTGGGTTGCTGACGCCCTACGGCGCAGCCAGCAGAATGCTCAGCGCTGCAATCCACAGACCGGATTGCAGCAACAGCAGCCCCAGCCAGAGGATCCGCGTGAGCATCCGTTCTCTATGGTAAAAAATCAGCCCGCCGCCGCCGTTGAGCAGCAGAAAAACGGCGCCTAGCGTCGCCAGATAGAAGACGCGACTGGCGTTGGCAACCAGCAGCGGTGCACCTTGCGCATCGGTTTGTAGCACAATCTGGGGCGGCAGGGCGGGGAATTGCCAGGCGAGCACCGCCAACAACAGCACCCACAAGAGCACACTGCTGCCCAGCAAGCCCCAGACCATGGAATCGCGCCAGAAGGGCCAGTCGAAGAACGCCGGATGCTGCTCGGATTCCTCAATGTCTTGCGTTTGCCCTATCTCTTGCCGTTCGCGCAAGGCCGCCAGGAAGCCTTCCTGGTCGGCGGGGGAAATCGCATACACGCGCTGCGCTGTCTGGATAAAGAGCAGTTGGTTCAGTGGTCGCGTAGCATAGAAGTAGATTGGGCCGAGTTCCGGCGCATAGCCCACGCCTACCGAAAGGCCCGGCCAGTGCAGCACGCCCCGCAGCCGTAAGCCTTTGATATCTGCCGCTGTGAGTATTTGCTGAATGGCGCCCAATGGAATCTGGCGCTCATACGCGCCCCATTGGATGACAATGGCGTTGCGATCCAGCGTGTAGCGCGCGTGACCGAGGCCCCACGTCCAGTAGGCGAGGAAGGCCGCACAAGCTAACGCCGCGAATGCGCCCAATCCCAGCGCAAAGGTGAGAATGGAGATGGGGTTGACAATAGCCAGCCCGAGCATGGCGATCACCAACAGAATCAGGATCGCGCTAAAGGCGATCCCTATCACTTGTCCTAAACGGCTGTCGAGAAGCCATTCTGTCACGTTAGAGCTCCTGCCGGGATTCCAGTGCGCGGGTGAGCGTTACGGCGTCTGCATACTCCAGGTCGCCGCCCATGGGCAATCCCCGTCCCAGGCGTGTGATCCGCGCGCCGGAGGTTTTCAAACGACTCAGCAGGTAGGCGGCAGTGTAGTCGCCTTCGCTGGTGGGGTTAGTCGCCAGGATCACTTCGCGCACGGCGCCTTGCTGCAAGCGGAGCTCCAGCTCTTTGATGCGCAGATCTTCGGCGAAGATACCTTCGAGGGGCGAAAGCGCTCCGTGCAGGACGTGGAATACGCCCTTGTATTGCTCGGTGCGCTCCAATGCCAGCAGATCGAGCGGCTCTTCTACCACGCACAGCAGACTGTGATCGCGGTTGGGATCGGCGCAGATGGGACAGGGATCCTGCTCCGTAACGTTGAAGCACTGCGAGCAGAAGCGCGTGTTTTCCACCAGGTTATGCAACGCATCCGCGAGGCGTACTGCCAGCTCCGAGCGCCCGCGCAGCAGGTGAAATGCCAGGCGCGAGGCGGTTTTTGGCCCCACCCCTGGCAATTCGGCGAAGGTCTCGATCAGTTGGGTAACAGAAGGGGGAACCGCACCCTGCGCCATGCATTACAGGCCCGGAAGGCCCATGCCCCCTGTCACCGCAGCCATGCGGTCGGCCATCATGGCGCGCGCCTTTTGGATGGCCTCGTTGACCGCGGCAAGGATCAGGTCTTGCAGCATTTCGACATCTTCCGGGTCCACTGCATCCGGTTGGATGGTAACCGCGCGCACTTCCAGCCCGCCGGTAATGGCGACTTCGACGGCGCCGCCGCCTACGCTGGCAGTCACAACTTGCTGCTCCACCTCATTCTGAATCCGTTCCACTTCCTGTTGCATTTGCTGCACCTGGCGCATCAGATTTCCAGGATCAAGCCGCATACCACCACCACCTCTTCGAGCCATAATCTTTCTCCTTACAAGAATAGCAAATCCTGCCAGCGGCAAGGGTACCGCCGCCAATGTTATTCGATGACTTTGGGCACAGCGCCCATTTCCCGCACCGCGCGTTGGACGATTTCATCATCTGCGAGGGGATCTTCCGGCGGCGGGCGACGCGCCGGTGTTGCTGCCGGCGGCGTTTGAGTCGCTGGCGCAACCCACTCCTTTTCCAGCTCACACCGCACATTGACGGGCGTCCCGGTCATTTTGCTGAGCACAGTTTCCATCATGGCGCGGTTTTCTGGCGTGTTGGCTTTGTTGCGATGAAACCCGTGCTTGAATCCCAAGACCAACGCGCCCCCCTCATCTAATCCGATGGGGCGGGCGTCATTCAGTAACGCCGAAAGTGAGAGATCCACCGCGCGCATCTGGTTTTTGACCTCGGTCCACCGCGCTGCCAGGGCTTCGACAGACGTCCCGCCCGTTGCAGAAGGCGCAACTGGCGGCCCTGCAACCGGCGCGGGTGTCACAGGCTTCACCTTGGGAGCAACGTCTGGCGCGCGTTGCGTTTCCGGTGCGCGCGGAGCGGGCCGCGCCGCAGGCGTTGGGGAAATACCTTTTGTTGTAAGGGGCGTTTCGTCTTCTCTGGGCATCCCTGCTGTGGCCTGGGGAAGGCCCGCCAGCTCGACAAACGCCAGTTCTAGCGGCAGTTGGGGCTGCCAGCCGGCGCCGCGTTCGGCAGCGACCTCGCTGAAACGGCGCACTGCGGCTACCAGCTGGTCTGGGTCTGCGCGCCGCGCCAATTCCTGGAGCTGCGGGCGTTCTTCTACAGTGGGTTCGGTCCACAAATCGCCCGCATTCATGCGCATGAGCAGCAGACCGCGCAGAAAATCCGATAACTGCCGCGCCAGCTGCCGGGGATCTGCCCCGCCATCTGTTGCCTGGTTGATGACTTTGAGCGCAGTGGAGAGGTCCCTCTCGAACCAGGCTTGCGCCAACGTCTGGACGACTTCGCGGCGTTCGGCGCCGAGAATCAGCCGCACCTGTTCAGCCGTCACGGCGCCGCCCGCCGCCATTTGATCGAGGAGGCTGATGGCGTCGCGGACGCTGCCGGTTGCCGTGCGGGCGATGAGCGCCAGGGCTTCCGGCTCGGCGACGATGCCTTCGGCGGCGGCGATGTCGCGCAGCCGGCCAATGAGCAGCTCCAACGGGAGGCGTCGAAATTCAAAGCGTTGGCAGCGTGAGAGCACGGTCGCCGGTACCTTGTGCGCCTCGGTGGTCGCCAGGATGAAGATCACATGCGGCGGCGGTTCTTCCAGTGGTTTGAGCAGCGCATTGAACGCGGCTGGTGAGAGCATGTGGA
>CAZDSF010000113.1:0-9468 GCA_964508025.1 uncultured Anaerolineales bacterium | reverse complement strand
CGGCGATGATGGGGATTTTGCGGTCGGGGCTGGCGCGGTCCAGAATGCCCCGCAGCCGCGCGTAATCCTCCCACGCGCTCTCCGGCTCATTAAAGCGGTAGGGATGCACACTCACCGCATCGAGCTTGTTGAACAATCCCACATCGGCGAGCGTCTGCAAATACTCCCACGGGAAGCCCGCCGTCGCCGGGCCGATAATCAGCGCCGTGGGATCCACCCGCCGGATAGCGCTAATCACCTCAGAGGCGACCCGGTTGTAGTACACGGGATCGGGGGGGCCATGCCAGTACTTCTCCAGATTTGGCTCGTTCCAAATCTCCCAGATGATGCCCTTGCCGCGATAGCGCCGCACCGCCGCCGCCGCAAATCGAGCAAACGCCGCCCGCCCCGCGTCGAAGTGATGCGCGTTCCCGCCGCCGTAGAGATCATTGCCGTAATCGAGGATGAAGACAATGCGGATATTCCGCGCCGTCATTACCTCCACCAGGCGATCGTACTCGGAGAAATCGTAGCGACCTGGAATCTCCCGCTCGATAGTGTGCCAGAACAGATCCATCCGCACGAAGCGAAAACCGCCCGCCGCGAGCAGCTCCATCTCTCCTGGATCGGGGCGCGTAAAGTGAATGTTCACACCGAAAGGCTCTGGAATCACCCGTCCCGGCAGCGTCGCGTGAGAAGGCAAGCCGAAAACCACATCCTCTGCCGGTGCGACAGGGGGCAACGTCGGGGTCAGGGTCGGCGTCACAGTCTCCCCCACCAGGAAGCCCAGCGAGACCGTCGGGGCAGGTGTGGGCGTGATCGCCGGCGTGGGAGAAGGCGTGGGAGAGGGCAGCGTCGTGGGCGTCGCCGTCGGCGTGGGGAACGTCGCCAGCGTAGGCGAGGGGCCCAGCTCCGGCGCCGCGCCTGCCGGAGGCAGCCCGCAGCCCGCAAGCAGCACCATCAACGCCAGAAGAGTGCAGCGCCGCATGGATTCTCTCCACGTCCCGCGTCGTAGTATGATGCTCCTACTCCTTGGGCCGCATCACCGCGCGCAGCCCCACCTCTTGCTTGTTGAGGATCTTCTTCACGTTGGAAAGATGCTTGTACACGCCAAGGAGCATCAACCCCACCGCCAGCGCCACATACACATCCGGGTAGCGGAAGAGCAGCCACGCCAACGCGGGGAGCGCCAGATACAGCGCAATCGAGCCAACCGCAACGAAATCGGAGAGCACGGTAATGGCGATAAGGAACAGCAACGCCACCAATCCGGCCCAAAAGTTAAGCCCCAACAATGCGCCGAGCAACGTAGCGATGCCCTTGCCGCCGCGAAAGCCCAGCGGCGCCGGGAAGATATGTCCCATGATTGCCGCGACGCCCGCTACAAACGCCAGCGGCGGCAACGTCGGATACAGCGCGCTCACAATCAACACCGCGAGGAGCCCCTTGGCATAATCACCTACCCCCACCATAACGCCATACTTCCAGCCGAGCACAATCACCGCATTGGAAGCCCCCGCGTTGGTAGTACCATGCTGGCGAATATCAATGTGCCGCACCACCTTGCCCAAAATGAACGCCATCTGGATGCAACCAAAAGCATAACCAATCAACACCGCAACAATATAAGGTACCATAACCACCACACTCCTGACATTGCAAGATAGTGAGCAGCGGCAGCACATCGAAAGTAGACAATAGTGAAGTAAGAAAGTAGGAAGTGAAACTGTGCGCCCTACCGCGTCTCGCCCCCATCATACCATATCTACAGCGATTTTGGAAGAAGCCGCCGCTGCTGGCGCGCGCCATCCAGAAACGAGATCGGCGCAGCGTTCATCCGTGAGCGACTGCGAACGCAGCTTTCGCAGAGTAACCAGATCACGCAGATGTTCCTCTCACGCCTGATCTGCGTCCAATATGGGATTTCGTAGCCGGTCGCTGACCGAAATCGCGCTACGCCCCTGACGCCGCACCTGAAGCGCGAGCAAGGCATTCGCCCGGGGTTGACGAAGCAAGCGCTCTGCACCACAAGCCTCACAAGGGACGCAGAAGCCCGCTGACCTGCTACGAATGCCCAATATGCCCAACCTGCATACGACCTTGACGCGAGGATGCTTTGTGCTAAAATGCATCCTCGTTGTGAAGCAATACCGGGTTTTTCGCCAGAGAACCTCGGGCTTACGGCTCGAGGTTTTTTGCTGCCCAGAATCAGGAAGCGAAAGTCAGGAGCAAGAGTCAAGAGTCAAACAGCAGCAGAGATCTGACTTATGACTTGTGACCATTTTTAAGGAAAGTGATTTGATCTTATGAACAAGAAGAAAGAAGCGCCGATTGAAAACGTGCGCATTATCGGCATTTTCGCCCACGTAGACGCGGGCAAGACAACAACCACAGAATCCATCCTGTATTTCACAGGAAAGATTCACCGCCAGGGCAACATTGATGAAGGCAGCACGCAGATGGATTTCATGCAGCAGGAGCGCGAGCGCGGCATCACCATCATGTCTGCCGCCACCGCCTGCCGCTGGAAGGGCCACCGCATCAACATCATTGATACGCCGGGCCACATTGACTTCACCGCCGAAGTAGTGCGCTCCATCCGCGTCATTGATGGCGCGGTCATCATCCTCTGCGGCGTCGGCGGCGTCGAGCCGCAGACCGAAGCCGTCTGGCTACACGCCGACCACGAGCACCTGCCGCGAATGCTCTTCATCAACAAGCTCGACCGCATCGGCGCGGATTTCGAGCGCGTGCTCGCCGAGGCGCAAGAGCGCCTCACCCCCAAAGCCATCGCCATCGAGCTGCCCATCGGCGTCGAGAGCGACTTTCGCGGCGTGGTGGATCTGCTCACCGAACAAGCCCTATTCTGGGAAACCGGCAGCGATGAACCCAAGCCCGGCCCCATCCCCGCCGCAATGGCGGCGGACGTGGCCCAGGCCCGCGAACGCCTGCTCGACAGCATCGCCGAAACCGACGAGGCGCTGCTGCTGCGCCGCCTCGAAGGCGAGGAGATCACCGTCGCCGAGCTGCAAGCAGCGCTGCGGCAAGCCGTCATCAATGGCGACCTGGTGCCGGTGCTCTGCGGCGCATCGCGCGGGCGCATCGGCATCCAGCCCTTGCTCGATGCCGTCATCGCCTATCTGCCCGCGCCCGTAGATATGCGCCCCGTCCTCGGGCACAATCCGCTGGACGAAGAGGAGATCATCGAGCGTCCCGATTCCTTCGATGCACCCTTCTGCGCGCTGGCGTTCAAGATCGTCACCGACCCGCACGTGGGCCATCTCACCTGGGTGCGCGTCTTCTCTGGACAGATCAACGCCGGCGAGGAACTTCTCAATCCCCGCACCGGCGCCAAAGAGCGCGTGGGGCGCATCTACCGGATGCACGCTGACCGCCGCGAGCAGGTGGATTGGATGGCTGCCAGTGATGTGGTGGCGTTGGTCGGTGTGAAGGAAGCCCTGACCGGCGACACGCTCTGCAATCCGGCGTATCCCATCATCCTGGAACAGCTCAAGTTCCCGGAGCCGGTGATCGCCGTCGCCTTGACGCCACAAGCGGCCAAAGACCGCGAGAAGCTGCAACAGGCGGTGGCGCGCCTCAGCGACGAAGACCCCACCCTGGTGCAGAAGACCGATCCCGAAACGGGCGAGCTCACCCTCGCGGGCATGGGCGAGCTACACCTCGACGTGACCGTTGACCGGCTGCGGACGGAGTTCGGGCTGGTACCGGTGGTTAGCCCGCCGCAGGTTTCGTACCGCGAGACGGTGCGCAAAACCGTGGAACTTACCACCACATACAAGAAACAGTCAGGCGGACACGGGCACTTCGCTGAAGTGACGCTGCGCATCGAGCCGCTGCCCGAGGAGGAAGCCGAAGAGGCCGTGGAGGGCGTGCTCTTCGTGAGCGAAGCGCCGCCGGGCGATCTACCCCGCGATTTCTGGCGTCCCACGGAGCTGGGGTTGCGCCGCGCGCTGGCGCAGGGCGTCATCGCCGGGTTCCCCGTGCAGCGCGTTAAGGTCACGCTCACCGGCGGGCGCTACCACGAGGTAGACTCCGCCGCCATGGATTTCGAGATCTGCGGCGGGATGGCGGCGCGGCAGTTGGTGCGCGCCGCAAATCCCGCGTTACTAGAACCGATCATGCGCATTGACATCAACGTGCCGGAGGATTTCATGGGCAGCGTCGTCGCCGACATTGGCCGGCGGCGGGGATTGGTGAACACGATGCGCGCGCGCGGGCAACTGCGCAACGTGGATGGGGAAGTGCCCCTCGCCGAAGCGCGCGGCTACGCCACCGAGCTGCGCAGCATGACCCAGGGACGCGGCACCTTCACCCTGGAATTCAAACGCTACGAAATCACCCCCGACGGCATCGCCGAGGGCGTCATCAAAGAGCGCAAAGCCGCCGGGAAGATTCCGGAACGGTAAACACAGCCTAATCGCAAAACCCGGCAACGTGGAACAGCACGTGCGCCGGGCTTTGCGGGCGCTGAAATAGCTCACAGATTTACACGGATAACACAGATCAGAAATACAAAGATCTGCTTGACCCGCTTAATATGCTGGATTTTGATCTCTCAATCCCGTCCCGGCAGCGCGGTGCGCCGCTCAATCAACGCCACGACCCGCGAGAGCAGCAGCGTCAGCGCCAGGTAGAGCAACGCCACCATCATCCATCCCTCTAGCGGAATGAAAGCGGTGGAGATAAACTCTCGCCCGCGCCGGGTAAGATCCGCCACTGCCACCACCGAAACCAGCGACGAATCCTTGAGCAGGGAGATGAGGTCATTGCCGATGGGCGGCAGCGCCACGCGGAGCGCCTGCGGCAGGATGATGTGCTGCATCGCCTGCCGCCGGGTCATGCCCAAGGCCAGCGCGGCCTCGAGCTGCCCGTAATGCACCGCCTCGATGCCGCCACGGAACACTTCCGTCATATAGGCGCCGTAGCAGAAGGCGAGACCCGCCACTGCCGACCAGAACGGCGACAGTTGCACGCCCGTCAAGGCCCTTCCCAACGTCGCCCATGCCGGAACCCGCGCCTGAAGCAGTGCGCCGAGCAGATTCAGCACTTGCGGGAACGCATAGTAAAGGAATAACAGTTGCACCAGCAGCGGAATGCCCCGCACCACATCCACATACAGCGCGGTGAGCGAGCGCAACACGGGATTGGGCGAAACCCGTCCCAGCGCCCCCAACAGCCCCACAAACACAATCAGCACAAAAGCCACAGCAGTGATGGAGACCGTGATCCATAGCCCATCAGCCAAAAAACGCAGCATGCGCCAGAAGGGATCGGGCCATCCAACAGTGAGCAGCACGAGCAAGCCGAGCACGCCCATCATCAACCATCCCCAACGATCAATCCGCAAGCGATTTTGAAACCCCGTTGGCCGAATCACCCCACTCCGCTGAGGTGCACCTGCCAGCATCTCAATCCAATAGTTTTGCATTCCGCTGCCTCCTTGCACTACAGATCCTCGCCATTCAAAGCCTTCACCAGTGAACGCGCCAGGGGCATAGAGAATTCGATATCCCTCTGTCCCCCGGCGCTCTCAGCAGTGCAAAGGCATCAATCCGGCGGCAACACCGCCGCCAACCAGCGTGCGGCTAACGCCTCAACCTCCCCACGCGCCTGCACTTCGGCCAATCCCGCGTTGATCCGCGCCAGCAACGCTTCGCCGCCCGGCGCCACAGCAATGCCATACCACTCGTCAGTGAACGGCTCGCCCACGATTTCTAGCCGCCCGGCGTACTGCGCCGCATAAGCCATTGCCAGCGGATTATCCACCACAACGGCATCAATCTGCCCGTTCAGCAGATCGAGGAAAGCCAGATCAATCGTGTCATAGGTTTTGAGCGTCGCGCCCGCCACCTCCTGGATCGCCATTGCGCCCGTCGTGCCCAATTGCGCGCCAGCCAGCCGCCCCGCGAGGTCGGCCTGCGCCTGAATGCGCGTCTCGCTAGCGCGCACCACCAACACCTGTCCGGCATTGTAATACGGCTCCGAGAAGAGCATCTGCTGACGACGCTCCTCGGTAATGGTGATGACGGAGATCGCCGCATCATATTGCCCCTGAGAAACACCCGCCAGCAGCGCGTCCCAGCTCACGTTCGTGATCTGCACCTCCAGACCGGCTGCTTCAGCAATAGCGCGCATCAAATCAATGTCGAAGCCGACGATTTCGCGCGTCTCTGGATCCACATACTCGAAGGGCGGCCACGTCGCATCCGTGGCAATCATCACCACCTCACTCGAAGCGCGGGGCTGGCACCCCGCCAAAACGCCAAGAACCACCATCCCCAACATCCACAGTCTGCCTAAACGATGTAACGCGCGCATCTCTCTCCTCCTGAATAGATCTGAATGAATTGAATTGCAACCTGATTTCACCACATCCACCTGCCCCACGCTCCAGGGATTCACATCCTGCACCTCCTAGAAACAAAAAATCGGCTGCTATCTCCTCCCCGGATCTAGCAGCCGATGCGCCGACAACCATGCGCGGCCAGCGCAGCTACCCAGACCCGGAGGTCGGTCGCTTCGCCTTCTTGCCCTTCACGCTGCTGAATGCCAACCAGAATGCCATATCCTGACTCCACAAAAGAAAAGCCCCCAGACTTCAGGTCTGGGGGCTTGATGCTGACTTTTGAGACGCGCTAAGCAAGCGCCGCCAACCCTGAAGGTAGGTGGAAGTACCGCTTGCTCTGCTTCTTGAACATCAACATGCTCATAGCGCAATTACCTCAAAAGTCAATATAACACCCGCGCCAGAAATGTCAAGTCGTCTGGCGCAACCGCAACATTGTCAATTCGGGCCGACAGTTGAAGCGCACCGCTGGCGCGATCAGCCCCACCCCTCGACTCACATACATGGGCGGCGAACCGGACACCCAGCCGGCAACGTACTTCTGCCCATGACATGAGGGCACAATCGGCGCGCCAATCCCCGGCAGCCGCACCTGCCCTCCGTGCGTGTGTCCGGCGAGGACCAGATCGAGGCGCCCTTCGGGCAGCAACTCTACGAAATCTGGATTGTGAACCAACAGCACACGCGCCTCATCCGCGGGGAGGTCCTGTAACATGCGCGCCATCGCCGCCTGTTGCGCCCGCCAGGGGAAAGGTTCCAGGCCCTGCGCCGAACACTCCAAAGCGCCGGCGTCTTCGACACCCAACAGCCACAGCCCCACGCCGCGCGGCGTCAGCCGCACCCGGGAATTCCGCAACACGGTGATGCCCGCCTCGGTCAGGCGTTCTGCAATCAAGTCCGCATCGGTCCACACATCATGATTTCCCAACACCGCAAAGCACCCGTACCTGGACTCCAACGCCGCCAGAATCTCGGGCAGCTCCTGACTGTAACTAGCGGAACGGGTCACGAAATCGCCCGTCAGGACCACAATATCCGGCGCTTGGGCGTTGGCCGCCGCGACTACCCGTCGCAGGTATGCCGCGCGCACTACCGGCCCTAAATGCAGATCCGTAAGGTGAACCAGCGTGAGGTCAACGTGAGCGGGGGAAAGATGCGGCAGAGGGGCCTCCACCTGCCGCACCTCCAACCATTCCGGCTCGATGCGGGTGGCGTAAAGCGGCGCGCCGAGCGTTAGCGCGCAGGCGCTCGTCAGCGCGGCGCCGCCAAGGGCGAGAAATTGCCGACGGGTGAGCGCGCGAGACGATTCTTGCATCAGCCTGCACCTAAAGGCGCTGATGTCACGGTTCCGCTTCGGGAGGCGGTGCAGGCGTCGGCGTCGGCGTAGGACGCCAGGTCGCCGTCGTCGTCCCGGTGCAGGGATCGTAATTCCAACCCAGCGTCACGCGGAAATCCACCGGGCTGTTCTCAGTCGGCTCGGCGATCACATCGCCGGTTTGCAGGTGATAGAGCTGCTGCAGCTTGGGCAGCGGCGAGCCTTTACTCGTGGTCATGTAGTTGATGACCGTGGTGCGTTGGGTCCCCGGCGCCTCTTCAACCGCCACCACCTCGAAGCCCTCCAGCCCCAGACGGTAAGCGGCGACATGTCCCCAACCCGCGTTGCCGGTGCCGTTGGCGACAATCACACGGAAAGCGCGCTGCGTCGCCCGGCTCGTCACCGGTGGCTGCGCTGCTTCAGCGATGAATTCGGGCATGGCTTCGTAATTCGGCACCAGTACCGCGCCGCCATTGGGCGCCGTCCACGACGTGAGCAAGTTAGCCCCACGAATGAAACGGCTCTTGATGTCGCGCATATCCAGCCGCGTCCCCACCGACCCCAGGTAGATCACATCAGTGAGTTTGAGATCCGTCTCCACTGCATCCTTGTACATACCCCAGAAATCAGGAATGCGGGGAATGAGATTCTGCGTCAACGCCTGCTGCATCACGGCGCGGAGCACCTGCTGCTGGCGCCGATGCCGGTCGAAGTCGGAAGTGTTCCAGCGTGAGCGCACATACCACAGCGCGTATTTGCCATCCAGGTGATGCACGCCCGGCGCGAGATAGATATCCGTCTGTCCAATCGGCGAATCCACATCGGGATACGTGTCGTTGAAGGGACATTCGACCACCACATCCACGCCGCCCACAGCATCCACAATCTGCCGGTAGCTGTCGAAATCCACCATGGCATAGTAATGAATGGGGACGCCAAAATTGTACTCGATGGTCGCCTTCACCATGGCCGGGCCGCCGCCGGGATAGTGCGTGCGCACCCCACGCAGGAACGCCGTGTTGATCTTGTCCAATCCCCAGGTGGGAATCCAGGCGTAGTAATCCCGTGGAATCGAAATCAGGCTCACCGAAGGGACATCGGGGAAGATAGAGGCGATCATCATCACATCGGTGCGGGCAACGCTTTGTTCTTTCTCGCGATCCATACCCAGGAGCAGAATGTTGATGGTGCCCTTGGGCTGCTCTACCAGCGGGAACGGCTCCGGCTGCGGCAACGTTGAAGTCACCACTGTGGTGCCAGAGATGATCTCCGCCGGCGTGGGTAAGGTGAGCGGCGCAGGCGTCGGCGTGATGGTGGGCGTTGCCGTGGGACGCGCCGTCGGTGTGGGACGCGGCGTGCGCGTTGCGGTTGCGGTCGGCGTCCAGGTAGGAGGAATTCGCGTGGGCGTGGCCGTAGATGGCGGCGGCATAGGCGTAGGTGTAATAGTAGCTAACGCCACTTGAGGCGCGTGTTCAGCCCAGGCCCGCGCTCCCACTACGATCAACACCAACAAGCCGGCAAAGATCAGCCATTCAAGAATGCGTACCCAACGAGACATCAGATACTACCTTTCTTTCGCGGATCAGGCAGGGATTCGAGAGCCTGACCCACACGCTCATCATACCACGCTCGAAATGAAATGCAAAGTCAGGGAGGCGAATTTTCGCCGCAGTGTCCCAAATTGTGCTATAATGTAGAAGTTATGCGGGAGATTACGCTCCTGGAGTCAAAGTATCAGGTGAGCACTATGAAATCGAATCGCGGGAAGACCTCTCAGACCATTTTCGGCATCATCACCATTATTCTT
>CAZDSF010000112.1:0-9527 GCA_964508025.1 uncultured Anaerolineales bacterium | reverse complement strand
AGGTGAAATATACCACCCGCACCTGCCCTGTTTGCGCCCGCACCGGCGCGCTCAGAGCCGCCAATATCATCACTGCCAGCAACATTATCGCCACAATACGAGGTTTCATTTTGTGCTTTGCACTCCTCTCCAGTAGTAACAGGTTAATCGTGAGCAGTGAGTAGTGAATCGTGTACGGCTCACGACTCACTGCTCTCTGCAAACTATTTAACACTCTCAATAACGCAGAATCAGCGCGATGCGCTGGTGCTGCGCCAGGTCGCCATTATCCACGAAAATCACCTGCCCCTGGAAGCTCAGCACCGTCTCGATGATGTCGTCCACGGCATCATCAAGCACATCCGGCGCAGTCACATCCTCTGCTGGCAGAAGCTGCGTACCCGCTTCGTTGACCCGCGCCGGGTAATGATAATCCTCCTCGACGAGCAGCAGCCGTCCGCGTCCCTCGTGCGCCAACCGCCACACCTCGCCCACGGTGGAGACGGATTTGCGCTCGCTCACGGCTTTGTCCAGATCGGCCAAAGCCTGGCGCCGACGCTCGCGCAGATTGGCTTCGACCAAGGGCCAGACCAGCTTGCCCAGCTCGTGCGCCGAGGTCTTGTCGTGGCTGCCGGTGATGGTGGAAATGATCGCCTCGCCGTGGCTGGTGACTTCTTTGAAGAAAGCCTGATAGCGATCCACGCCCACGACCACCAGCGGCAGTGCATCTTCCGCGATAAAGGGTTTGAAAGCCGCATCCACCTGGCGGAAGAACTGCCGGTGACGCTCATCGCGGTACGCCGATTTCTGTACGCCCTGGCCCCCCGGCAGCGAGGTCGCGCCGCCCGGCAGCGTGTGCGTCATCGGAAAGCCGCCATCGGTAATCTCAGTCAGGTTGTCGCGCAGCCCCTCAAACAGGCGGGTCGGCTTCTCGCTCAGCGCCAGCACCCAGTAACGCGGGCTGTGATTGAGCGCGTAGACCAGATCGCGGGTGAAGAAGGTCTCATCTACCACCACCCGCGCCTTGAGCGCGAAGGGCAGGTAGAAGGCGCGCGCAAAGTCGCGGTTGACGTAGAGCGCCAGGCCGTCGAGCGTGTTCCGAAAGTCCACCGTCGCGGCCAGCTGCTCCAGGCGTTGGAGCAGGGGGGCCAGCTCGCGCTTGTCGAACTCGCCCAAAAGCCGGTTAGCGGCTTCTGTCACCAGATTCTTGAGCTGCACCGGATCCTGTTTGTTGTCCGGCGACGTGCGATACGTTGGCAACGTGATGGTCAACGCCGGATAGCCGCGCATTTGCTGTAACAACCGAATATCTTGCCGATTCATAACGAGCTCCTTTGAAAAGTATGAAGGCTAAAGGCGGAAGGATGAAACCTCCCTACGCCTTTACCCTTAGATATGGATAGTAAGTTAGCCGTACCCTTCACGCATTACGCATTACGCATTACGCATTACGGGTTACGGGTTACGTTTTACCTTACCCAGGCCAACCAGGGGCCGGGAGACAGCCCAATAGCCACGATCAACGCCGCTAGCGTCAGCAAGGGCAGCGCCATCCAGGGCGAAATCCCAATGCGCGCCGGCGCACCGCCGGTTCCGGCAGGCGCAGGCGTGAACAACCGGACGATCAGCGGCAGGTAATAGCCCAGCGCCAGCAGATTGTTCAGCAAGAAAATCGCCAATCCCACATAAGCCAGCCAATCCGCAGCCCGCAAGCCTTCGGTGAGAATGAACCACTTGCTGACGAAACCCGCCAGCGGCGGAATACCTGCCAACCCGGCCAACGATAGCGCAAACGTGAGCGCCGCCAGCGGCAGCTGTTGTGCCGTTCCCCGCAGCTCTGCCACCAGCGTGGTGTTAAGATAGAAGTGGCAGACGCCCTTACTCAAAAACGCCGTCGCCTTCATCACAGCATGGGTTAGAAGCAGGAACACACCGGCTTGCAACGCCGCCGGCAAGCCATAACGCAATCCGATACCCAGGCTGAACATGATGTACCCTGTCTGCGCAATGGAAGAATACGCGAGCAGCCGCTTGGTATGCGTCTGCACCAGCGCCAGGCCGTTGCCCAACGTCATGTTCAAGAACGAAAGCAGCAGCAGCCCCAATCCCAGATCGGCGGCGGGCAGCCCCAACCCCAAAGCCACCTTGAGCATCAGAATCAACGTGCTCTTGGAAATCACGGACGCCAGCAGCGCGCTGACGCTGCTCGGCGCGCGCCCGTAAGCATCGGGCAGCCAGGTGTGCAGCGGTACGATGGCGCTCTTGACGCCCAGGCCCACTAGCAAGCAGGCGATGCCCGCGCGACGCCACGGCCCCAACGCCCCTTCCGCCAGCGGCAATGTGAGCTGCCCCGTTTCGCGGTACACCAGAGCGATGCCCAGCAGCATGATCAGCGTGCCGACGCTGCCCATCACCAGGTACTTGAAGCCCGCCTCGATCGCGGTATCGGTGTGGCGCCGGAACGCTACCAGCACGTAGGCTGAGATGCTCATCAGCTCGCAGAACAGGTACAGGTTGAAGAGATCCACCGTCAGCAACATCCCGATCATCCCAGCAATCATCATCATCATCAAGGGATAATACATGATGAAGCGTTGATCGAGCGAGATGTAATGCCCCGAATAGAGCGCCACAGCGATACCCAGGCCACAGGCGATGGCAGCCAGCAGCACCCCGGAGGCGTCAGCCTGCAAGAAGGCGCTGCCCGGCATCGTCGCGCCGAAGAAGGGTACTGCGTCGGCGCGCACCAGCGCAGAGAGCGGCGCCAGCGACAGCAGCGCCGCAGCGAACACCCCCGCCGTCAGCGCGGCGAGGTGCGTATTGCATAGCTGCAGCAGCCGCGCCAGCGCATACAAGCCAAAAGCGCCCCCGGTCAGGATAGCGAGCGGTAGTGCGACCCACACGGTGCTTTCGGTCACAGAATGCCTCCCAACAGCAGCAGCAGCTCGTGCTCCGCCCAATCGAAGAGCGGCGCCGGCCACAAGCCCTCAATAATGAGCAAGACCGTCACCGCAAGAGTCGTGATCACCATCGCTTTCGGCAGCGGGCCGACCTTTAGCCCTTCGGGCTGTTCGCCGACGAAGATTCGCCCCACCAGGAGCAGCGCGTAGATCACGGTGAGCAATGAGCCGAACAACGTGGCAATGGAAAGCCCGATATGCGTCGTGTGGAAGCCGCCGGAGAAGATCATCCATTCGCTGGTGAAGATGCCCAGCGGCGGCATCCCCGCAATGCCCAGCGCGCCAATGGCCGCGCACACCGCAATCACCGGCATGGCGCGCCCCAGCCCGCCGAGCTCGCCGATGCGCCGCCGCCCGGTCGCGCGGATGACCAATCCCATCACCATGAACAGCAACGCCTTGACAATCGCATGATAGATCACGTGCAGCGTGGCGCCGATGACGCCATCGTGGGTCATCGTCCCCAAGCCGAAGAGGATGTAGCCCATCTGGCTCACGCTCGAATATGCCACGATGCGTTTGACATCCTGCTCCGCCAGCGCCATCAGCGCGCCGTAGACCTCGGAGATGATGCCCGCAACCATCATCGGCACGGCAAAGGGCAACAGCTGTGCCGCCGAAAAGATGCTCATGGGAAAGCGCAGAATGCCGTAGGCACCCATGCTCAGCATCGCCGCCGCCAGCATGATCGTGACCGGCATCGGCGCGACGGTATGCGCATCGGGCAGCCAGAGATGCACCGGGAAGATCGCCATCTTCACACAGAAGCCGATGATGAAGAGGGCGATGACCGCCGTCGCCAACCCCGGCGCCAGCGCCCACTGCCCCGCGCGCAACACGGCAAAACTGTCGCTGCCGGTCTGGCCGTACAGCAAAATCAGCCCCACCAGCACCATCAGCGAACCGACGTGGGTGAAGATGAAGTATTTGAGCGCCACCGCCCCGCGCCGTTCGCCATCGCCCCACACCAGAATCAGCACACATGAGGCGATCAGCATCAGCTCCCAGAAAATGTAGAAGAGGAACATATCATCGGCGATGGTGGTGCCCGACATGCCCACGGCAAACACGAGCAGCAGCGCGTAGAAATTCGGCGTGCGCGCATCCACTTGGTGATAGCCCCAGCTGTAGAGGATGGCGACCAGCGTGACCACCGCTTCCGTCACCAGGAAGGGCAACGTCAGCCAATCTACGTGCAAGCCGAATTGGATGCCGGCTTCGGGGATCCAACGCAGCGTCAGGGTGGGAATCTCATCGCGGCCCAGAGCGGGCAACAGGGCCAGGGCTGCCGCCAACGAGAGCGCCGCGCTGGCCGCCGCGATCCAGCCCGCCGAGCGCGCGACTTTCTTCTGGAACACGACCAGGCCCAGCGCCGTCAACAACGGCGCGCCAACGGTCGCCAGCAATAGCAGGTTGTCTATAGCCATCTCGCCTCCGTTCAGCCGGTCAACACCAGCGCCAGCATCAGCGCCAGCACCAGTGCCACCCACACCAGATTGGCGCGCAGGCGGCCCACGTGCAGCGCGCGCAAGGCATAACTGCCGGCCCGAACCACCCGCACCAGACCGCGCACCGAACCTTCCAGACCATCTTGCTCCACCTTTTGGTAGACGGTTTCAGACGCTTCGATCATGCCGGCAGCGCTTTCATCCACACTGCGCTCCAGCGCCCCAATCTCGATGAGGCGATACAGGCGTTGCGCGAAAGTCATCAGGCCCGCAGCCAGCGCATCGAGACCGCGCTCCAGCACCCGCACTTCGACCAGATCGTGGAAGCGCGTCGCAAAGCGCGTCAACGCCGCCTCCGAATCATCCTCCCAATCCCGTTGGAGCCAGGCCGGCGCCGCGCGCAACGTGTATTTTGGCAGCGCCAGCAACGTCCACATCAAGGTCAGCGCGAGGAGTCCGCCTGCCGCCACCAACGCAGCGGATGACAGCAGCACCGAGGTCAGCGCCCAACCCCAGAAGAGGAGCAGCGCACTGCCGCTCAATCCGACCGCCGCCACGCGCGCGCGTCCCCGCATCCGCGAAGCGAGCCAGAGCAGGGGCCGCACAGCGGTGAAGACCAGGATCGCCCAGGGCAAAACTGCGCCTCCGCCGCCCGCAGCGACGACTAGCGCCAGTCCACCCTGCGCTGCCATGACGTACACCGGGAACAGCTCGGGTAGGGGCCAAAACAACATCACGGCCAACGCAGCGCCGCCCGAAATGGCTCCCACGAGCAGCAAAGCCGTGTTGAGCGGGCCGGGCAACGCCAGCAGCGGCGCGATCCGGTAGAGCAGATACAGCCCCAGATTGGGCATCACCGTGGCGTAGAGCCACAGGTCGCTGGGACGGGAGAGGCTCTGCCCCGCGCGGATCCAAAAGTGAAAGGGCCACAGCCCAATCTTGACGCCCACAGCCAACGCGAAACCCACCGTCACCCAACCGAGGGCGCGCGCGCTCAGAGCCGGGGCGGCTGCCAACGCCGGGCCGATCTCCAGGGCGCCGGTGCGGGCGCTGAGCAGCAGAATGGCCGCCAGCAACCCGGCATCGCCGATGCGCAGCAGCAGATAGACCAATCCGCCGCGCCGCAGCCCGCGCATTCCGCCGAGCTCGATCAGCGCAGCCAAGGCGATGCCCAAGCCTACCACTTCGAGGGCGACGTACCGGGCCAGAAAGTGCGCGGAGAGGAAGGCGGCATTGGCTGCCGCCAACGCGATGAGCAACACCATGCCACTCAGCCAGGCGCCGATGCCGGCCTCGCGTTGCGTGCGCGCCGTCGCTGCAAAAACAAGCGCCGCAGTCGCCGAGGTAGCCAGCGCAGCGAGTAACCCTGCCCGTTCCAGGCTGAAGCCCATCGCGCCGGCGCCCGGCAGCCAGGTGAAGGCGATGGCGGGCGCCTCGCCGATGAAGAACAGCAGCCCTATCGCGCACGCCGTTGCCAGGGCGGCCACGCCCGCGAGCCACCGCCGCAGGATACGCACGCGCGCGCGGCGCAAGAACGGCAGTAACGCCGCCGCCGCCAATGGCGCGAACACCAGTCCGCTAAATAGCCAGTTCACCATCGTCTACTCAACCCCACAGCCGGCGCAGGTCATCCACATCCCCAGAGGGGTAATGGCGGAAGATGTTGACGATCAGCGACAGGGCTACCGCGATCACCACCGCTTCGACAATCAACGCCGAGATCACCATAGCTTGCGAGAAGCGCAGATCGCCGCTCAGATGCCCGGCTTGCACCAGCGCCAGGGTCACGCCCTGCAACATGATCTTGATGCCGATCACCTGTTTGATGACGTTGCGTTGGGTCAGCAGACAACCCAGCCCGATCAGGAAAAGTCCAATGCTCAGGGCCGTGGTCAAACCGTTGAGCCAGGGAGTCATAGCCAGGTGCATAGATCACACTCCTCTTCTTTTTCACGAGGCAGAACGGCGGCTACGCCGAGCGCGCCGGCGAAGACCAGGCCCACCTGCACGGCGAGATCAAAGCTGCGATGCGTCCAAAACCAGGTGCGGAAGTCCAAGTGCTCGCCGGCAGCCGGCTGCGCGAGATCGGCTTCGCGGAGAATGCTGCGGCCCAAATACCAACCGCCCAGCAACAGCAGCGCCAGCAGCAGCAATCCCAACAGGCGGCTACGATTCATCTGGCGCCTCCCCCATGGATTCGGTGAGGCTGATGGCGACGATGAAGAGCACGCTGATCAGCCCGGCGCCCACGCTGAGCTCGAAGCCGCCCGCGTAGGGCGCGCCAAGCATGAAGAAGAGCATCGCCAACGCCGCGCTGCCGATGCCCAGCGCCACCGCCGCGCGGATGAGGCTGCGCAGCCACACTGCGGCGGCTGCGCTCACCAGCACGAGCACGCTCAAGACGATGTATGCGATAACGATCATAGGCAACTACCTTTGGTGCTGAGTGGATGGGGGAATGGGAAATGGGAAATGGGTAATGGGTAATGGGAAATGGGTGATGGGTAAGTTTGATCCGTGAAATCTGTGCGAATGCCATGGCAGATGACGTAAACACCTCTTGAGCGAGGTGCGGGGCAGGTTGGGGTAAGCACAGTTGCGCCCAGCCGCGATCAGGGAGCGCACACCGTTACCGGTTTCAAGTTGTTTCAGAATCATGGATCCTCCATTCCAGAAATGTTCCAACGCCAACACAAAGCCGCCATTCCGCTCGCGGCCCCGGCGTCCTGGAATAGAGGACGGGACGAACTCAGGTCACGAGGCGCGCGAACGGGCGACCACGCCCCGCCTGAGCCGTACCGGGGCCGCCGTTACGTTCTTCGGGATCGTCTTTGATTGAAACCTGCATTTCCATAGCCTGATCCATCACTTGCAACCCACAGAGCAGAGTGGGCTTATTATATGGAAAAAGAAGCACTTTGTCAACTGAATTTTGGCATGGAGGATGAGGAGAAGCTCACATATCCAACGGGCTTTTAACGGCAAGGGGCCCGCGATTGAGGACGTGGGTATAGACCATGGTAGTTTTCACATCTTTGTGTCCCAGGAGTTCCTGGACAGTACGGATGTCGTAATGGGCCTCCAGCAAGTGGGTGGTGAAGGAATGGCGAAAGGTGTGCGGGCCGACGGGCTTGGCAATGCCCGCGGCTTTAGCGGCGGCGCGGACGGCCTTTTGCAAGCCGCTTTCATCAAGGTGGTGACGGCGGAGCATTTCCCCGCGCGGATCCCTGGAGATCCGTTCAGAAGGGAACACATACTGCCAGCCCCATTCCTTGCAAGCATTGGGGTACTTGCGCTCCAGCGCGTCGGGCAGAAAGACGCAGCCGTAACCGTTAGCCAAATCTTGTTCATGCAAGGCGCGGCCATGGGTGAGCTGATCCCGGAGAGCCGGAATGACACTCTCCGGCAACAGCGTCACGCGATCCTGCGCCCCCTTGCCATCGCGCACGGTAATCTGGTGGAGTTCGAAGTCCACATCTTTGACGCGCAAGCGGAGACATTCCATCAAGCGCAAACCGCTGCCGTAAAGCAAGCGCGCCATGAGCAGATGGATACCGGTCATCTGCGCCAGGACCCGTTGCACTTCGGCCCGGGTCAGCACGGTGGGCAGACGTTTGGGCTTCTGCGCGCGGATAGCATCGAGATCCAGGGGATCGAGTTCCTGGTACAACACGTGGCGGTAGAGAAAGAGCAGCGCGCTGAGCGCCTGGGTCTGCGTCGAAGCAGCGACATGC
Source organism: uncultured Anaerolineales bacterium (assembly GCA_964508025.1). GTDB lineage: Bacteria > Chloroflexota > Anaerolineae > B4-G1 > SLSP01 > JAAZNO01. The sequence continues at coordinate 1,406 of CAZDSF010000112.1, read as the reverse complement.
TCCTCGGTAGCCAGGTGCGCAAGGAAAGCGCGGATTTCCGGCATCCCCATTTCGCGGGGGTGACGTTTGTTATGGAAGAGGATGAAGCGCCGAATCCATTGAACGTAAGCTTCTTCGGTGCGGAGCGCATAATGTTTGAGGCGCAACGTCTCCCGGACCAAATCGAGCAGTTTAGGGGCGTCTGCCATCGAAATCTCCTATGCAGAAAGGTGAGTATAAGTCATAATAGAATCGCGTGTTGACATGGCTGCAAAGTTCGCTTATAATTTAGGCAGGGTCAGAACACATTTAATCCGCATTTTAGCACACAACAATAACCCGCACAAGCACCGTAGGAGGGATATTACACGGAAAGTATTCCAGATAAGCATATCAGAGAGCACATTTTACGGAAATCGGTTCAGAGGCGTATACGGAAGAATTTCCGTATACTACAATGTTAGGCGCGTCAGACACATAGAAAGGTCTGATCCCTATGTCAGAAGGTTTGTCATGATTGACACAACTTTTAACATGTACAGTGATGCCAATGGCGGAGACCCTGACGCCACCAGTCCCACGCTGCGTAGATACCATAAACTTCTTTGGCGCAAGCTCTTGCCCAGCGGGGAACTCTTTGATTTGCGAGATGATAGACGCGGCTCCTACCTGTTCTACAGTTCGCCATCAGGGGACTTTTCACTAGGCAGTGACGCCATCACTCATTCATACAAGAACCAGATAAAGAAGAAGTGGTTGACCACCCAGATACCTGAGGTAGTTCAGGATCTGTTCGATCGAGGGTCAACAATCGGCGCATACCTCATTTTTCCCAACAACCAGATAGACCGTAAGCATACGATAAATCAAGCCAGAGGGATACTTCGTCTTATTGATGATCGATTCGATCTAACTCTTGAGTGTATCAGGCGATACTACATCAATGAGCCAAGTCCACTTACGGAGACATTGAGAAGATACGCCTCATTTTTCGAGCTGTTTGAATCATTTGAATGCTACACTGAGTTCTTTCTCTTAAACGACTTAGTCAACCAGCAGGGCAACATTAGATTCTACTTGCCGTTTGATGATTTTCAATCTCCGCCGGAGTTTCGGGGTGTTGAGGACTACTTCACCTATAGAGATCAGGTGGTGGAATTCATCAACGCACGCAACAGAAGAATCGAAGAGTACGCGAGGTATTTGGAACGACAAACCGAATGAATCGAGTACCAATTAACAAGACCCGCGCCTAACAAGCGCATGCACCCGACGCGGCTGGCGCCGCTGTAATCGGCGGTGAAACGCGCTTTGGGGCTAGATTTCTAGCGAAGGTGCTTGCCCCGCACTTGCCGCGCGGGTGATGCGCAGGCCGTTAGGCCGTGCGCGTGCAAAGATGAGGTGACTTGCAATGAAAGCCAAAGTGT
>CAZDSF010000111.1:0-9617 GCA_964508025.1 uncultured Anaerolineales bacterium | reverse complement strand
GGTCCCAGATCGCGCAGCCAATCGGGAATCTGAATCTGTGCTTCGAGGTTGGCGGTGACATCCACCAGGCGCATTTCGGCTTCGCTCATCTGCGGCAGGGCTTCGGAGATACCCACAGAGACCGATGCGGCTTCGAGGTTGCGGAACCATCTGGCTTTTTGATCCACATCCAGTTTCGCCGGATCGTAAACCAGGCGTTCAATGGTTTTGGATTTTGCTTCTAGCGGTGTACTCGCCCCGAAGAGGGCAAGCGCCATGTGATTTTCGGGATCAATTTCCTGAGCGCGTTGGAGGTAATGCGCGCTGCCTTCTTGCGCGCTGTTTTGAAGCAGCGCGCCCAATAGCAAGTTGGCCTTGAGGCAATAGGGGAAGGTATCCAGGATTCTCTGGCAGGTTTCGGCTGCCAGTACAATCTGGTCATCACGCCAATATGCTTCGGCAAGCGCTACCTGCAGATCGGCGCGCTCAGGATGGGCGGCAGTGAGTGCGCGTAATTCTTCCACTGCACGGGTGAAGAGGTTGCCCCGCAGGTAGAGGCGGGCCAGGCTGGCGCGGCTCAGGGGGATATGATCCGGCGTGGCGCCATCGCGTTGTCCAATGAGGCGGCGTAGTTCGTCGTGAATGGCCTCGTCGCCCGGTGCCAGCTCGTAAGCCTGCTCGAGGTTCCAGATCGCGGCTTGCGGCTGCCCTCTGCGGTCATGCGTCAGACCCAGGCCGATGCGGGCGAGGAAGTGTTCGGGATCGGCGTTAAGCACGCGCCGAAACATGTCCACGGCCAGCTCCGGCAGGTCCGCTTCTAGCAGCATCTTCCCAAGCAGATAATAGGCGCCGAGGTAGCGAGGATATTTGCTCAGGATGTGCCGGAGATGCGCCAACGCCTCCAGGTAGCGGGCTTCCTCGATCATCTGATCAATTTCGTTCTCATAAGCCTGCAAGGCAACTTCCGCCACGATGTCCTCCTCATGCGCGGTTTCAGTGGGAGTGGAGATTTTTCATGGAGAACGCAAACTTTACGGACTTTTTAGGCGCGTTTTGCGTTTCTGCCGGTCGAAAATCTCATACCGCGAAACTTTTGTTTCAGACACTCTCCCAGGAATCAGGTGGGGGTTTTCAGCCCCCAGTGTTTCTGTTACATTTCAATTATGCTACGTTTTGGTAGAAAAGTCAAAGGAAAAAATCGCGCCTATGTGATGTAACGTAAACCGGGGGCGGATCGGCCCCGCCCCCGGTAGCGAGGGTTCTCAGGCCAGGTCGCGTTGCCGGAGACGCTGGCTCTCGGTAAGCGGTTGGTTGTCTGGCCCGATAGCGACGACGGCGCCATTGACGATGCGGCTACGGATCTCGCCGCGCGCGAAGCGGTTGCGCTTGAGTTGCGGCGCATCCAGCAGGCCCACCTGCACCGCGCGCGCGAGCGTGGCCGGATCGCTGAGCGGGTCTTCGGCGGCGTCCGCGCCCAGGCGGCGGATCGCTTCGATGAGCACGTGGGCTTCGGCGACGAGTTCTGCCGCCCGCGCCTGGACGAGGGGATCGGCGCTCATATCCGGCTGCCCGTAGAGCGCGGTCTCCACTACCTGCTGCACCATGGCGGAGGATTCGATGACTTCGGCGGCGGTGGCGGCGTGATCGGCTTCGGTGTAGCCGACGATGTGGATGATCGCCGGATGCAGAGTCATCTGCAGATAGACGGATTCGGCGAGGTGTGCGCGGGCGCGAGCCACATCCACGGGATAGCTGAGCAGTCCGGTGCGCGTCTGCCGCCAGATGCGGAAGTCGGCATCCACAAAGGCTTCGGCCACGCGGATTTGGGCGAGGGCTTTGGCTAGATCCATGCGGTTGGAGAGTGTGTTGGGACTCTCGAACATGTAGGTGGTGATGTAATCGCGCACGCCGGCCTTTTTGGCGTTGTAGGCGTAGAGATACGAGGCGGCGACGCTGATGACATCGGGCGCATCGCGCATTCCCCAGTGGTAAGGCTCGTTGCCTTCGACCGGAATGTCACGGGCGCCGTGCCACGCCATCAACGCGATATGGTCGCGGATGGATTCCTCAAGGGGCTGGGGGCCGCGGCCATCCATGGCGTTGAAGAAGAAGAGCGAGGTGGCGCACCAGGCGTTGTCGAGGGTGCGGACGAGCATCTCGGCGTAGCGGAGCAGGTCGGCGGTGCCGGAATAGGAGCGCAGCAGGGGATAGTTGCCGCGCTGTGCGGCTTCGCGGAGGCGTAAGAGATCCTCTTCGCTGCGGAAGGGAACGCCGCCCGCGCCCTTGCTTTTGGGATCCTGCAGATCGGGGCGGAAGAAGTGCTCTTGGGCATCCTGATCGGCGCCGAGGGAAATCACATCCAGGGCGCCGGCTTCGGCGATTTGGGCGATGCCCTCCACGGTGGGTTCGATGCTGAAGGCGGGAATGCCGAAGTGGTGACGGAGGATAGGGTAGGGGGCTTTCCAGCGGATGCGGGCGATGGCGTTCTGCGGTGGGATGGTTGTCGGCCCGGTTTGACTCGTCTCGCCGCGCAGGTACCGGATGAGCGCGTCCGGCGGCTCGGTGCCATCGAAGACCGCCTCGAAGCCGCCCAGCTCGCGAGCGATGGCAGTGACGGGCGGCGTCCCGCCGAAGACAAAACGCCGGTCGGCCATGCCGGCGGCCCGGATGATGCCCCAGAATTCCTCCAACATCAGCCGGGCATTCTCCGGCGTGAGCCGATAGCTCACGCCAATTACATCGGGATTGTACTGGTGGATTAGATCCACAAAACTTTCGATATCCGTTGCCGGGCCGGTGAACAGGGTTTCGTGACCTTGCTGTTCGGCGATGGTCAGGAAACGGGAGACGCCCGCGACGTGTACGCAATCTCCCAAAGCGCCTGCCATAATTCGCATGGTGTACCTCCTCAAGGTAGTCAAAAGTCAGGAGTCAAAGCGCGATGAGGTGATGAGGTGATGGGGACGAGTTTACAAGCCACAAGCCAGCGGCTCTCTATCTACCCTGCTCCATCGCTCCCCATCTCCCCCGTCCGCTACTTCTCTCCTGTGTCTACGTAGTGGTGCAATTCGCCAACCGAGAGGCCCTTGATGCCGAGTTTCTCGGTCGTGCGGCCTTTGTGCCAGTAGTCGGTGTTCTGCACAATGTTCGCCAGATGGACCATGGTGTTGATGGTGGGGGTATCAACGCCATATTGCCGCCCGATGAGGGCGATGGGGACCAGGCTGCACGGCACATCCTCGAAGATGTAGCGGTGGTTCATGCGATTGGGGGCCTTGATGCCGCCGTAGCCGGGGTTGGCGTGCATGGCTTCGAAGAGGTTGGCGCCTTCGGCGGAGTAGGCGCGGTAGAGCCACTCTTGCGCCGTCTGCGCGCGGATGCCGATGGCCGAAGCGACGGTCACGCGCTCCCGATCCAATGTCTCCAGCACGCGGGCGGTGGCGGGTGTGACCCCGTCCATGTAGAACTCGAAGTCGCCCAACGTGGCTTCGATCCAGCCGGTGTTGAGCAGCATGAGCGAGGGGTGGAAAATCGCGCCCATGTTGTTGAGGCTGGTGTAGAGCACATTCTTGGCCGCAAAGAATTGCGGATAAGCCTGACGGATGACCTCGAGCGCCTCCGCAGTGCGGGTGGTGGGGAAAGCCGCAGCAGGCAACGAGTATTTGGTACGGAAGATGCGCGCTTCGGCGGGGCCGGTGCTGCGCGAGGCAAAGATGAAGGTCTCGGCCTCGCACACGATAGGTTGCGTCGTGCAGCCGCCCGCGCGCAGGCCCTCGGCGAATTCCAGCGCGCCGCCGGTGCGTCCAGGATTGAGGAGAATGACTTGCCCGTCTTTGACATACGGCGCGGCTTTGAGCGCGGTATCCCAGTGTGCTGAAGCAGGCAAGACCACCATTACCAGCCGCGCTTCGGCCAACGCCGCCTCGATATCCGCAGTGACCAGGCGCAACGCCCCGAAAACTTCGCGCCCTTCCTCGGTAAGCAGTTCGACGCCGCCGCGTGTGGCGATAACTTCGATGTTGGAAAATGTGCGATTGTAGAGGGTGACGGGGAAATCTCGGGCGGCCAGTTCGGCGGCCATGGCCTTCCCGCCGTGACCCGCTCCAATGACAGTGATGGGTATGGCTTGTTCGTTCATGATGACAACTCCTTTTCTTGTGAGAGGAATATTACACAATGGCATGTTGTCTTGAGCCTCCGCGCGTCATCCACGCATGTAGACTGGCAAGGTGCGCCAGGTGACGCGAGCAGGTTAGCTCACCGGATTGCCTATGGGTTTGAGGATACACTGAAAATGAAAAACGGGCAAGTGGACAGTTGAACGCTCTGTGGTAGAATATTTTCATCTATGGATGTACTGACTGTATGTGAAGTCCGGTGTACGCCGATGCGCGTCGAAGTGCGGCAAAAGTCTTATTGTGCAGGGCTTGTGAGTATCGGCGCTTCTCTCCCTTCCCTCGTCCGGGTTTGGCGTTCCCATGCACGTGAATTCCGTGATCCGGCATCTTGCCAATCTCTTACCCTGTGCTAGAATGCCTTTTGTTTCGCCTTCCGTATTCATTGAGGAAGACTATAGCTTTGGAGGTATGTATCCATGACTGATGAGGTCATAACGAAAGAGGCCGTAAGTCCGGCGGAGTCTGGTTCTGCACCTGAGGCGCCCGCTTCTGGTGTTGTAAGCTTGAACGACGCGGCAGGTAATCGGCGTGGCGCGGCCATGCTAGCGCGTTTGATGGGCTTGTTTGCGGGCCGTGGCTGGCTCGCTGCCGTGGTGATCGGGATTTTGATCCTGGCATTCTTGTTCCTCCCCCCCATATCGCTGGGGGCGCGGTTGGCTGGCGATGCGGGGTATACGGCGCTCGGCGCCGATATGCCAGCGTTGAGCCACCCCGATGGGCTGACCGTTTCTATTGATCCGGCGACTTCTGCCGGCTTGCGCGTCAAGCTGGCTTCGATGCCGCGCGTTGATTTTCTCAGCGATGCAGTCCCGGAATCGGCGGCGGCGCGCGCGGCTTTGCCCTCGAGCCTCACTCCCAAAAGCCCGCTTTACACACTCGCGGTCAGAGGCCAGCCGGCCGGGCCGGCGACGTTGAGCATTGTCATCCCCAACGAGGCTGAGCCGTGGGAAACGCTCGATCTCTACACCTGGGACGGGAGCGCCTGGCGGTGGTTGCCGGGACGTTTGGAGCGCCAGCAGGAGCTGTTGGTGGCGCAGGTGGAGACGTTGCCCGAATCGGTGATGGTGATGCAGACTGCCAGACCACGGCAGGCTTTGGTGACAGAATCGGAAGATCTGTTGCCCCCTGGTTATGCCATGGTGATGAGCCAGGTGGATCTGGTCGAGATGAAGATTGGCACGTTGGGCGCGCTTACCGGTGATCCCGGTTTGTTGCCCCCCGGCAGCGCCAGCCCCAAGCCCGTATTGGCGCCCACCGTGCGCAACTGGGTGCCGGGCCGTGATCCCAATCGGGAGCTGGTCGCGGATATGTTGAGCATTGCTGCAGACCGGACCGCGCACATCGCCAACCTGACGACGCTGGTGAAGAATGGCGCTTATCAGGGTTTGGTGCTCGACTACCGGCGACTGCGCGCTGAGGATCGCGCGCCGTATGCGGCGTTTGTCAGCGAGCTGGCGCGTTCCTTACACGATGCTGGCGCCTGGCTGGCAGTGACGGTAGAAGAACCCCTGAAAGTCGAAAGTGGTTGGGATACTGGCGGCTATGACTGGGTTGCCCTGGGCGCGGCTGCCGATCAGGTGCGGGTGGTCATGCCGCTCAATCCGCAGGCGTATGCGCCGGGCGGGTTGGCTGAACAGCTCATCGTTTGGGGGGTGACCCAGGTGAGCCGCTACAAGCTCTATCCCATCTATTCCACGCTCAGCACCGATGGTCAACAGACGTTGACCGTGGATGAGACGCTGGCGCAGTTGGGAACGGTGACTGTAACCGAAGTGCTGACCGATAGCGTGCAACCCGGCGCGGCGCTGACCTTCGCTCTCGATTCCGGTGCGGTGGTGGAGAGTGATGCTCTCACCGGCGCCTCGCGGTTGCAGCTGGGCGCGAACGCTGTGTGGTTGGGCACGCCGCAATGGCTGCGGACGCGCCTGGATTTGACCGCGCGCTACAACCTGGGCGGCGTGGTTCTGCGCGATCTGCTGCATGAGGGCAACTTCCCGCAGCTGGATCGGGCGCTGACAGAGTACCTCGCGCAGACGGCCCCCACGGTTTTCGCTGGGCCGGAAGTTGTGTGGTCCGTCACGGCGCCCAATGGGCAGCAGACGCAATCGCAGACCACTCTTGCCAATCCCCGCTTTGTGTGGGCGGCGCCGGAAATCACTGGTACGTATCGCATCGCTGCCGCCGTTGCGGGGTTGGAACGCGGAAGTAAAGAGATTCGTGTGGCCGCAGTGGCCGCCGTTGCAGAAGAACCTGAAGAGGATGCCGGCGTCGCTGCGGCGGGCGCTGTAACCCCAACTGAGACGCCCGCCGAAACGCCTCCGGCAGGCTTGCGGGCGGCGTATGTGGCCGATGTAACCATTCCTGACAATGCGAAGTTGGAAAAGGGCCAGGAATTCATCAAGACCTGGCGCGTCAGGAACACGGGCAGCGAGCCGTGGCCCGCGAATACGGTGCTGGCTTTCACCGGTGAAGGACAGCAGCTTGCGGATGTGAGAGAAGTTGCCGTGGGCAAGGTGGTGGAGCCTGGGCAGGAAGTGGACATCAGTGTAACGATGAAAGCGCCTGGCGAGGATGGCACCTATCGTAGCACCTGGGCTTTGCGAGTGGGCAATACGCCTATTTCCGGCGGCGGTCTCTATGTGCTGTTCAAGATCGGTGAGGCGGTGGCAGCGCCGGCACCGGCCCCCGCGCCTGCGCCCGTCTCTGGCGGCCCCTTCGCTTTGGGCGGGCATATCATGCAGGGCTTTGCGCATGTGGACTATATGCGCAGCGCCGGTATGACCTGGGCTAAGGAGCAGGTGCGCTATCCCGATGATCCTAGCGGCATCATCGCGGCTTCGCACGCCAACGGCTTCAAGATCCAGATCAGCGCGTTGGGTCCGCCGAGTATGGTCACGCAGGGCGGTTTCGAAGATACGATTGCGCAGTGGGTGGCGCGCATTGCCGCCGCCGGCGCTGACGCCATCGAAATCTGGAACGAGCCGAACATTGATCGTGAATGGGATTACAGCCGTATGACGCCGCAGAATTACACCAATCTGCTCTGTAAGTCCTATGCGGCGATCAAAGCCGCCAATCCGGGGTCGAAGGTCATCAGCGCGGCGCCGGCGCCCACGGGCGCGTTTGGCGGCTGCGGCTGTATTGATCTCGGCGGCGGGCACAGACAATGTGGTTGTGATGATATCCCCTGGTTGAATGGCATGGCGGCAGCCGGCGCGGCTAACTGTATGGATTACATCGGCGCGCACCATAACTCCGGCGCCACTTCGCCTTCGGCGACCATCGGCCATCCGGCGGATCCGGGCAGCACGCACCACTCCTGGTTCTTCCTGCCGCAGACGCGCGCTTACTACAATATCTTCGGCGGCTCGCGCAAGCTCTTCTACACGGAATTGGGCTACGTCTCGCCAGAAGGTTATGGCGCGATTCCTGGGCCGTTCTCCTGGGGCGCCGGCACGACAGTGGCGCAGCAGGCGCAGTGGCTCGGTGAGGTGGTCCGCTTGAGCCGTCAGACCGGTATGGTGGCGAATGTCATCGTCTGGAACGTGGGCGCCACGTGTTATGGTATGTGCGGCGGCGTTCCAGATCCACAGGCGGGTTACAATATCATTCGGCCTGATGGCAGCTGTCCGGCTTGCGCCGCGCTCGCAGGTGCGATGCGCTAGCTAGTTTCATTAGCTGAGTAACGCCCGCCCACGCCCTGTGGGCGGGCGTTTTGTGTAGGACAGCCTGTGGTACAATGCGGTTATTCGTGGTTGCTGTGGAGCAGATTTTTTGAAGCCTATCGGGACTGTGCAGTTTCGTCGTTGGATGCGCGTTGCGGCTACGCTTTGTGGTGTGGCGCTGCTAACATTCCTGGTCGCAGCTGCGCTGTTGGCGCGGCTGCCGGTTGCTTCTGGCGATACGTCTGGCACGTCGCTGCTCCAGGAACACTCACCGCGCTGGGTGGCTGCCAGCAGATCGGCGTTTCTTGCGTCGCCAACGCCGCTTTTGTCGCCGACGGTTGCGCTGCCGCCGCCCCTCCTCACAGTTCCGGTTCGGCCTGACACGTTGCCATATCCTGCGCCGCAATATCCCGGCTTGCGGGCGGCCTGGCTGGCGGATCTGACGGTGGAAGATGGCAGTCTTTTTGCCTGGGGTGAGGTTTTCACCAAGACCTGGCGGCTGGTGAATGTGGGGGCCGAGGCGTGGCCCGCGGATACGCGCCTGGATTTTGTGCGCGGCGAGGTTCTCGGCGGCAGACCGGCATCTGTGGGCGCGGTATTGCCTGGCGCGGCGGTGGAGGTCTCGGTGCGCTTGTCTGCGCCCAAGCGGAGTGGGGGCTTTTCTGCCGCCTGGTCGCTGATGACGGGGGATGCGATTATTCCGGGCAGCGAGGTGTGGGTGGCGATTGAGGCTGAACCGCCGTCTTCGTTGACGGAACTGGCGCCTATTCGTGGGGCCTTCGAGTTGGGGGGCCATGTTTCGCAGGGGCTGGTGCATGCGGCGCGGATGCAGCAGATGGGGATGCGTTGGGTCAAGGTCCAGGCGCGCTACGGCGAGGATGGGGATCTGCGGGCTTTCATCAGCGCTGCCCATGCGCAGGGTTTCAAGGTGCTGATCAGCGCTGTGGGCGCGCCGACGATGGTGACGGAGGCGAATTTCTCCCGCCGCGTGGCCGATTGGCTGGCCGGCATTGCGGCTGCCGGCGCCGACGCCATCGAGGTGTGGAACGAACCGAACCTGCCGCGTGAGTGGCGCCAGGGCTACATCAGTCCGCGTGCGTACACCAACCTGCTGTGCGCTTCTTACACGGCGATCAAGCGCGCGAACCGGGGCACGTTGGTCATCAGCGCGGCGCCTGCACCGACGGGGTATTTCAATGGCTGTACCGTCAACGGCTGCGACGATGCGCCATGGATGGAGGGGCTGGTCGCAGCCGGGGCAGCGCGCTGCTTCGATTATCTGGGCGCGCATCACAACGCGGGAGCGACGGCGCCTTCCGCCAGGACGGGGCATCCCGCGGATCGGGAAGGGAACCACCACTCCTGGTACTTCCTGCCGCAGACGGAGCTCTACTACGAGCAGTTCGCCGGCAAACGGCAGCTCTTCTACACCGAGCTGGGGTATCTTTCGGCGGATGGTTTCGGTTGGATTCCGGATGGCTTCAGTTGGGCGGGCAACATCTCCACGGGGATGCAGGCGGCGTGGCTGGCTGAGGTCGCGAAGTTGGGCCGCGAGACGGGGATGGTGCGCGCGATTGTCATCTGGAACGTGGATGCTACGTGTTACGGCGATTGCGGCAGCGCGGAGGATCCGCAAGGCGGTTACGCGATGATCCGCCCCAGCGGCGATTGCCCTGCTTGCGAGGCGCTCGAAGCGCTGCAAAAGCCGTAGATTAAAGCGTGTTGCTGAACCTGCGGTACAGACCGACGGATGAAAAAGGTTTGCAGAACGGAGTGAGCAGAACGCAGTTCGCCG
>CAZDSF010000110.1:0-9772 GCA_964508025.1 uncultured Anaerolineales bacterium | reverse complement strand
TCCTTCCGCCTTCATCCTTCCGCCTTCATCCTTCCGCCTTCATCCTTCCGCCTTCCGCCTTCTTTTTTAGCGGTAGCCAGTTCAGCGCGCACTGGATCTGCTCATCCCACTTATCCCAGGTGTGCCCACCTGGCCCTTCAGCGTAGGTGAGCTGCAATCCCAGAGATTGCGCGTGATCGCGGAAGCGGGTATTCGCCACATAGAGAAAATCCTCGACGCCGCACCATTGATACAGCCGGAGCTGCTCCCGCCACGGCGAAGCCGCCACATCCCGCGCCAGCCGGAAGAGATCGTGCCGACTGCCGGGCATCCGCCAGAGCGGGCCGAAAACCCGCCGCGCCTCAGCGCGCCACGCCCTATCACGGGTTCTCACCGCCCACACCATATCCAACGCGCCAGAGAAACTCGCCGCAGCGGCAAAACGTTCAGGGTGCGCAAACGCCAGTTTGAACGCGCCGTAGCCGCCCATCGAAAGCCCAGCCACGAACGTATCCTCGCGCGCCTCAGAAATGGGAAACCAGGCGCCCACCAATGCCGGCAACTCCTCGCTCACATAGGTCCAATAGCGATTGCCCTGCGCCATATCGGTGTAGAAGCTCCGATCCACCGCCGGCATGACCACCGCGAGATCCAGCCCGCTCACGTAGCGTTCAATCGAAGTGCGCCGCTGCCAGATCGTATGATCGTCAGAAAGCCCATGCAACAGATAGAGCACGGGATAGCGGCGCGGCGCAGCCAGCAGCGCCCCACTGGACGCGCGTTGCGGATCCGGCAAAATCACATCCATGGCGGTGCTGAGCCGCAGCGCCTCGGAGAAAAAGTGACAGTGTAACAAGGCCATCTTGCAATCTCCTTTGAAATTGTAATGAGTGAGCAGTGCGGGGTGAGCAGTTTGGGCGCGGTGAACTGCGTTCTGCTCACTGCTCTCTACGAACTATTTGTCGTGCATCGTTGGTGAGCCAATGGCTCGTGTGAACTTCTCTGAAAATATAAGGCGGAAGGATGAAGAAAAAAACCTCCACGCCTCTGCGCCTCTGCGCCTCTGCGTTGTTAGCGCGGATTCCACCTCAGTCTAGCACAATCCACCCAAATGGCGAGACGCCAACCACGCCGAATCTGCTTGACACATTTGCACCCTACTACTATACTCAATACATACCGTCACAATATTGAGCGACCCGATCAAATTGTGGTTGATGCATTCAAGGCTGGTTTCTGCCATGGCGCCACACTTCCAACAGAAGATAATGTGTGATTTTGGGCTAACAGGCGGCCACAACAGGAAGCGCGGGAATAATGTATGGAAGACCAAAAGCAAAGCAAAGACCAGCTCATGGCTGAGTTGGCAGCGTGTCGCCAGCGCATCGCCGAGCTAGAATCGGCTGCGCGGCAGACCCCAAACACGCAAACCACGCGGGTGCATAGTCAAGCGCAGTATTGTGAGCTGACTGAGAGCATCACAGATCTGTTCTTCGCCATGGATCACGAATTGCGCTACACGTACTGGAACCACGCCTCCGAACGCTTCACCGGCATCGCCGCCTCGGATGCGTTGGGAAAATCCATCTACGAGCTCTTCCCCGAAGCCCAAACCGCCATCGCGCACTATCGCACAGCCCTGGAAACGCAACAACCCCAACGCTTCTTTGAAACCTACACCAACGGCGAGCACACAACGGCCTTCGATATCACCGTCTATCCCACATCGCACGGATTAACCGTGTATGCAAAAGACCAGACCAGCCAGCGGCAAGTCGAAGCGACGTTGCAAGCCAGCGAAACGCGCTATCGCTCCCTGGTGGAAAACATCCCCATTGGCATCTATCGCAACACTCCCGGCCCCGAAGGCCATTCGCTGATGGCGAATCCAGCCTGTGTGCGGCTGCTCGGCTACGATTCCCCAGAAGACCTCGCCGCGATCAGAATCGCCGATCTGTATGCCGATCCTGCAGAACGCAATGCCTTTTCGGAGCGGCTCATCGCCCAAGGAAGCGTCACCGATTTTGAGCTGCGCCTGAAACGAAAGGACGGCGTAGTCATCTGGGCCGCTGTGACCGCGCGCGTCCAGCGCGACGCGCAGGGCCGCGTGACCCACTTCGACGGCACCATCGAGGACATCAGCAAGCGCAAGCGGCAAGAGATCGAACTTGCGGCCCTGGCATCCGTCGCCCGGACGATCAGCAGCACGCTGGAATCGCAGCCATTGCTCGAAAATATCCTCCAAACCGCCCGGCAAGTCATACCCGCAGCGGAAAAAGGCAGCCTGGCGCTCCTCATTGACGATGAACACTTGCAGGTGCGCGCCATCAGCGGTTACCAGGATTTCACCGTTCTGGGCATGACCTACCCCATCACCTGGGGCTTTTCGGGCCGCGCCTTGCGCGAACGCCGCCCCCTGCACATCAACAATATCGAAAAAGACGCGGCGTTGCGAGCCGATGCCGCAAGCGCCCCCCTCGCCGAAGTGCGCGCCTTGCGCAGCGCCATCGTTATGCCGCTGGAAGTTTACGGACGCGCCATCGGCGTCATCTCCCTGGAATCCAATTCCAGCGCCATCGCCTTCCAGGATGAGGATCTGCAGCTGCTCGGCTCACTGGCCGGGCCTATCGCCCTGGCGATAGCCAACGCACGCCTGTTCGAAGAAACACGCCGCCGCTTGAACGAAATTGAAACGCTGCACCAGGCCGGCCAGCGCCTGCTCAACACCCCGCTCGACCCCGAGGCCATCTATACCGCCATTCATCAGGCTGTGGCCGCCGTGATGCCCTGTGAGGCCTTTGTCATCACCCTGGCACATGAGGGTAACTACAAGGCGCTCTACGTCTTCGATAAAGGGGGGCGCTGGCCGATCCAGAATATTCCCCAAGGGCAAGGTTTGACCTGGAAGGTAGTTACCAGTGGCAAAACCGTGCTGATCAACGATCTGGACGCCTACAGCGAAACACCGGTGATTCACTTCGGCGCCCCTGAACACGTGCGCGCCGCGTTGGCAACCCCCTTGCGTTATGGCGAACGCATCATCGGCATGATCTCTGCCCAATCGTATCAGCCGAACACCTTCAACCAACAACACCGGTTGCTGCTGGAAACCCTCGCCGCCCAATTTGCCGCGATCATCGAGAACGCCGCGCTCTACCAACAGATGCAATCCCGGCTCCGCGAGTTGGAAATCATTACCCGCATCAGCGCCGCCCTGCGCGTCGCGCCGAATCGCGCCGCCATTCTCGACGCCATCCTCAGCCAGCTGCTCACCGAATTGCAGGTCGAAGGCGCCTCCCTGGAACGGCTCGACGCCGCTGCCAATGCCTTCTACGTCGAACAGGCCCGTGGTATCTGGCAGCCGCTCACCCACACGCTCATTCCCCCCGGTTCGGGACTCAGCAGCCACGTGCTGAGCACCGGAAGCCCTTATCTCAACAACGAAGCCCACCTCGATCCGCGCCTGTTCCGCCCCGACCTGTTTGTAGGTTGCCGCGCGATTGCCGCCGCGCCGCTGATGGTAGAGGTGCAAGTACCCGGCTTGCTGTGGATCGCCAGCCGCCGCACCCTGACCGAGGATGACCTGCGCTTGCTCATCGCCGTCGCCAACATCGCCGCCAATGCGCTCCATCGCGCCGCGTTGCAAGACAAGATGATCGCCCAGGCGCGCCAGATGACCCAGCTCGTGGATTCGGTACCCGAGGGCATGATCCTGCTCAATACCGATGGCTATGTGCTGCTGGCAAACCCCGTCGCCAGACAAATCCTCGCTGTGCTCACCGATACGCACAGCTATCTGCACATTCACAGCCTGGGCGGACGGCCGCTCGCTGAGTGGCTCACCTCGCCCCCAAAAGGACTGTGGCACGAAATCCGCACGCCCACGCATGTCTTCGAGCTCATCGCGCGCCCCATCGTCAACGGCCCCAACCCCGAACATTGGGTGCTGGTAATCAAAGATGTGACGCAGGAACGCCAGATACGCGACCTGCGGCAACGCCAGGAACGTCTGGCGGCAGTGGGGCAGCTGGCAGCCGGAATCGCCCACGATTTCAACAACATCATGGCGGTGATTGTGCTTTACACCCACATGGCGCTGCGCACGAGCAACCTATCCGCGCACGATCAGGAACGGCTCAACACCATCATGGACCAAGCCCACCGCGCCACCGAACTGATCCAACAGATTCTCGATTTCGGACGGCAAGCCATCATCGAACAACATCCGATGGATCTGACCGCCTTCACCAAAGAACACGTCAAATTGCTGGAACGCATTCTGCCGGAAAACATCAGCATCCTGCTAACTTGCGAACAGGAGCAAGTCACCATCAACGCCGATCCCACCCGCATCCAACAGCTCCTCACCAACCTGGCGATCAACGCCCGCGATGCCATGCCAGATGGCGGCGTGCTCACGATTTCGCTGGAGCAACGCCACATACAGACCGAAGCATCGCCCGTGCTGCCCGAGCTCCCGACCGGCGACTGGGTCATCCTCACCGTCACCGACACCGGAACCGGCATTCCCCCAGACGTGTTGCCGCACATCTTTGAGCCTTTCTTCACCACCAAGGATCCCGGCAAAGGCAGCGGTCTGGGACTGGCACAGGTGTACGGCATTGTCGAGCAACACGAAGGACGCATCACCGTGGGCAATGTCCCTGGTGGAGGGGCCAGCTTCACCATCTATCTGCCCGCGTGGGAAGGCGCCGCCATCACAGATGAGATTCCAGATCTGAGCGCGCAACCTTTGGGGCAGGGCGAAACGATCCTGATCGTGGAAGACAACGCCGTGCTGCGCGCGGCCCTGGCGGAGAATCTGAAACATCTCAACTATCACGTGCTCGAAAGCGCCAACGGCCGCGAGGCTTTGACGCTGTTGGAAGCGCGCGAAGGGGATGTGGCGCTCGTGCTGAGCGATATCGTCATGCCCTTCATGGGCGGACAAGCCCTGCTGCACGCGGTGCGCGCGCGAGGTTGGCAAATGCCCTTCATCCTCATCAGCGGGCATCCCATCGAAAAGGAACTGGATACGCTGCTCGATCAGGGGCTGAATTGCTGGCTACGAAAACCGCTGGGGATGGAACGACTGGCGCAGACGGTCGCCAACGCGCTGCACGGCGACCGTTGCCAGGAACCGTAAAGCCACGGCAGTCCGCGCCTCACAGCGACACCTATCCTAATCCACAGGCGCTCACCGATCATCACAGCCCTGGCGCCGCCCCCTCGGACCGATCCACAACGCGCCAGGTGGGATAAGCAAACTGGATGTCCGGCTCGGCGGCAAAAGCCGTTAGAATCTCCTCCCAAATCAGATGCTCCGTGCCGCGCCGTTCCCTTGGACGGCACAGATAGCGCAACGTGAGCAGGACGCCGAACTCGCGGCCACGGGTATAGACCGCGGGCGTGAACTTGCGGTAGAAGATCAGGTAATCTTGCACTTCTTCCCGCAAGTGCTGCTCGGCTTCGGCGCTGACGGCGGCGCTGTGCCGCTCACCGATGGCCTGCAAAATCGCCTGCGCCTTGCGCCAGTTGCTCTCGAAGGTGAGCCGCACCGGAATCTCATTCCAGATGTAGGCGAAACCACGGGTGAAATTCGCCAGCGGCTCGCGGAAAACCATCCCATTGGGAACGTGGACGACGCGCCCGGTGCTCTGATCGGCATCCACCCAGTTCTGGATCTCCAGAATGGTGAACTGGAACCAGCGAATATCTACCACATCGCCGGCCCACGCGCCGATCTCGATGCGGTCGCCCACGCCGAAAGGATGCCGCCAGACAATGAAGAGCCAACCGCTCAGATCCACGAGCAGGTCGCGCAGCGCCACCGCCAATCCTGCCGAGATCACCGCGAGAAAGGTCGTCAGTGAGGGCAGCCCCTCGAGCCACAGCACCCCCAACAGCATCAACGCGGCAAATACGGATACATAGCGCAGCGTTTTTTGCCAGCGATAGCGGGTAGCCTGATCGGTATGCTTCCGGCGTAATAGCTGCTGTCCCAATCGGGCCAGCAGCCAGAGCGCCAAAACGATGATGAGTGAGACGAGCAGGCGCGCCGACACCTGCGGCCCCCACTGCTCGCGTAGACTCTGCATCAAACCTACGGTATCGTTGCCCACGCCAGCACCCCTCCCCCAAAACGGCCCATGAGAAGCCGGATTACACTACCCGATGCTGAAACTATAGTCCGAGGCAGAAGAAAGTCAACGCCGACGCCTCAGCTTCGAAGACGCACGGCCTTGATTCGCGGCCCAAAGCCGTTACAATTACGGATAGCCATCGTCACTGTCACAAAGAAAACGCCCAGCGACAAAGCGAGTGCGTTTCTAACGCACTTTTGATCCGGCGCTTTGGACAGCACGGGCGGGACCTGGCTCTCCGCGCGCGCGGCGAGGATGACCGCCCCGTCACCCCCGAACACGAGGTCAAGTCTGTGAGCCATGAAACCACCTTCGAGCGCGATCTCAGCGACCGGGACGCGCTTTGCCGCACGCTGCGCGGGCTGGCTGAAGGTGTGGGCCGCCGGTTACGCCAGGCGGGCCTGCGCGGCAACATCATCCGGCTCAAATTGCGCTGGGCGGATTTCAGCACCATCACGCGGCAGACGGCGCTCCCCCAACCCACCGATCTCGACGCGGAGATCGCGGAAGCAGCGATCGCGCTCTTCGACAAAGCCTGGAGCGTGGGCCGCCCCGTGCGCCTGATCGGCGTGGGCGTCAGTGGATTTCAGGACCCGGCGCAGCAGTTGGGCTTCTGGGAAACGCCCTCGGAGAAAGGGCGCAGGCTGCAAGAGGCGCTCGATGACGTGCGCGAACGCTTTGGGCGCGACGCCATCAAACGAGCCAGCGAGATCGAAAACTAGAGCGCGGTCGCGGCCATACGCCAGCGATAGACGCGCGCGAGCGCATAAGCCAGCAGGGGCACGCTCACCTGCACCGCAACGGGCAGCACGCGCAGTTGAGCCACGGTCAGCGGCCCGCTGAAGAAGGCGGCAATCCACACCAGCGCGAATACGGCGCGCCAGCGATCCCGCGCCTGCGGCCACGTTTCCCACAGCAACAGCGCCGGCGCGAGCAGCAAAGCCCAATCGTAGATCATGGCGTGCGGCGTGAGCCACAGCGTCAGCACCACCGCCGCGGCAAAGGTCAGCGCGGGCTGCGGGCGAAAGCGGCGTTCCCAGCGCACGAAGCCCCCCACCCCGATAGCCGCCGCAATCAGCGTGAGGCCGTCGCCCAGGAGCGGCCACGCGGGCAACAACAGCCGCCAGAATCCCCGCACCGTGTGCAGGTGCCATAGCGGAAATTCCTGCCAGGTGGGCAGATCAGGCAACACCGTGCGGGCAAAATCCACGTAAGCCCAGCTCGCTTCCGGCAGGAAGAGGAAGCACAACGCGGCGAGCGCGCCGCCGCCCAATCCCAGGCCGAGCAGCGCGCGCCAGTCCCGACGCCAGCGCAGCAGCCAGAGGAAAGCCACCCCCAGGCAGAGCTGCGGCTTGTAGAGCGTGAGGCTGCACACCAGGCCCGCCGCGAAGGGGCGCTCCTCGCGCCACAGGCGATAGGTCGCGCTGAGAAGCAGCAGGCTCAGCAGGGCGTTTTGCCCGTAACTGATCACCGCGAAGACCGGGAAGAAGGTGAGCGCCCAGAGCCAGGCGCGGCGCGGCGCCGTCGCACCAAGCAGGCGCAGGCTGACCCACAGCGCCGCCAGGCCCAGCAGGCTCCACACGGCGAAACTCAGGGGATATGGCAGCGCGGCAAAGGGGACGAAGAGCCAGGCGAGGAACGGCGGGGTGATGAAGGCGTGATAGCTGGTGAGCGCGGGGCCGATGATGTCGCGTTCCAGTTCCAGCTGATAAGCCATATCGTAGAGGCGGGCGCTTTCGCCGCGCGCGAGGGTGCGCCCGGCGGCGTAGAACTGGAGGAAGTCGGTGCCCACCGGCTGCCCGGCGAGGTCCACCAGGCCCGGCCCCAGCAGCAGGCTGAGCAGCCAGGCGCTCCACAGAATCCCCGCCGTGATCCAGGCATAGATTCGGCGGCGCGGTGTGAGCCAATGCGCAAGAAAATTGAGCATAACGATTTCCCTCGCCAATCACCACAGAGAAAATGCTTACAACCCCTGTATTTGTACTATAATAGACGGCAAAGGCAAATGGGTAATGGGTGAGGCGTGAAAGGCTGCTGTTGGCTTTGAACGCAGATTTCGCGGATTTTACAGATAGCGCAGATTTTTTATCATGTTTGATCGGCGTGTATCTGCGTTAATCGGCGTGTATCTGCGTTAATCGGCGTGTATCTGCGTCCAACGCATTCATCCTTCCGCCTTCCGCCTTCATCCTTTCCAAAGGGGCCGCGATGAAAACCTGGTACACGAAACTCTCGATCGAGCACCTGTGGGCGCTCACTGTGCTGGTGGGCATCTTCGTCTTCGTCAACACCCACCCCATCCGCCCGCACGATTTCTGGTGGCATCTCGCCGTGGGACGCGAGATGCTGGAAACCGGCAGCATTCCCCAGGTAGATACCTTCTCCTACACGATGACGGGGACGCCCTACCCCTCGTATCAGGCCTTCTGGCTCATGGAAGTTGCGATGTTCGGAGTGTACCGCCTCGGCGGGGCGACGCTCACGGTGCTCCTCCACGGCCTGACAATCACTGCCGCCTATGCGCTGCTGCTTTGGCTTGGATGGCGCATCACCGGCAGCTGGCGCGTTGCCGCCCTGAGCGCGCTTTTCGCCGCCGCGCTGGGCCTCAACGACTGGAACGTGCGCCCGCAGGCGGTGACTTTCCCCATCGCGGCGCTGTTCCTGCTGGCGCTGCACGAATACCGCCGCACGCGCCGCCCCGCCTGGCTCGCCGTCTTCCCGCCCGGCATGACGTTGTGGGTCAACAGCCACGGGACGTTTCCGCTGGGGCTGTTCCTCATCGGCTGTTGGCTCGCCGATGAGGGTTGGGATGCCCTGAGAAGCCACGGCGTCGCCTGGCAGCCCCTTCGACGCGCGCTGCAAACGCCGCTGCTGGTGCTGCTTCTCTCGCTGGCGGCCTGCGCCCTCAGTCCGCGCGGATTGGGGACGTTTGCATACGTCAGCGGCATGTCGAGCAACCCCATCATCCAAAATCTGGTGCCGGAATGGGCGCCGCCCACGTTCGACACGCTGATGGGGCAGCTGTTCTTCGGCGGGCTGCTGCTCAGCGCGGCGATGCTGGCGCTTTCGCCCCGGCGGCCTGCCCCCTCGCAGCTGTTCACGTTCCTGGTCTTCGGCGCGCTGGGATTGCGCACCTCACGCGGCGTGATCTGGTTCGGCCTGACGATGGCGCCCGTCCTCGCCGACCACCTGCACTGCCTCTTCGACGCTCTGCGCAAACGGACATTCGCTGCGCCCAAATCCTCGGTCTCCGGTCCCCGGTCTTCGGTCGCCGCCCCACAACGCGCCCTGAACGCGGCCCTCGCCCTCCTGCTGCTCGCAGGTGCGGCGTTCTCGCTGCCGTGGTTCAAGGGGCTGTGGCCGTTGCCGCCGGAGAAGGCGGGGCTGATTGCAGCGGAGACGCCCATCGCGGCGACGGAATTCCTGTTGCGCGAACGCCCGCCGGGGCCGCTGTTCCACGCGATGGCCTTTGGCAGCTATCTGATCTGGGCCGCGCCGGAGTACCCCACCTTCGTGGATGGGCGCATCGAGCTGTTCACGGCGGAGATGTGGCAGGACTACCTGCACATTTCCGCTGCCGCGCCGGGCTGGGAAGCGCGGCTGGAGCAGTACGGGGTGCGGACGCTGATGCTCAGCCCGCAGGAGCAGCC
>CAZDSF010000109.1:0-9850 GCA_964508025.1 uncultured Anaerolineales bacterium | reverse complement strand
CCGGGCTAAGGGACCCTGGGATACCCGCCCCGCGCCCACCGATCCACAACATACGCCCAAAGTCTGAGTACTACCCAACACCCATTACCCATTACTGTTTCAATAGCCAAGGAGGATAGCAATGAACCTGAAACCATCTCATCAGTGGATCTGGCAGCGCTGGCTATTGCTGGCTGCCGCATTGACGTTGGCGCTGATTGCCAGCGGTCCCACAAACGTCACCCAGGGAGCCTCATCCAGCCAGCAAGGATTGAATGCCACAGCTGTACCTTGCGGCATCCTCACGACCGATACCACCTGGACGCTCGCTGGCAGTCCCTATGTCCTGCAACCCATCACAGGTTATAACAGCCTGACGGTAGCAGCGAATGTCACACTGACCATCGAACCCGGCGTGATCGTGCAGGCGGGCAGTGTGAGTACAGGGCTGATTATCGAGGGGCATCTGGAGGCGGTTGGGACTGAGACGCAGCCGATTGTTTTCACCTCGCAGGCGGATAGCGGCCCGGGACAGTGGCGTGGGCTTACCTTCGACGGCGGCACGGGCAACCTGCGCCACACCATCGTGCGCCACGCTGGAAGGCGCATCTATACCTGCCCCGGCGGTGCTAATTCGGCGGCCATCAGTGTGGTCAATGTGCAGACGGGGACAGTAACGCTCGCAGATAGTCAGATACTTAGCACATCGTATTACGACAACAGCGATCACGGCCTGTGTGTTAAGGACAGCCGAGTGATGGTGAGCAATACACTCTTCAGCGGCATCGGCGACAATGCTAGTCAGGCCGAGTATCCCATTTACATCGGCGGCCCTACCAGCGACGTGCAACTTTCTGGGCTGCGGCTGGAAAACAACATCTACAACCGCGTGATGTTGCTCGAAGGCGCGCTGACCGGGCACGATTTCACCCTGACCGCGCAGCCGGTGATGGATGGCTATGAATTCTACACCGGCGCGGATGGCGGACAGTTTGTCGTGCCGGCGGGCATTACGATGACCGTTGAACCGGGGGTAAAGCTGATGAACAACTGGAGCAACGGTCTGACGCTGGTGGTGCGGGGGCATCTGGAGGCGGTGGGCACGGCAGCGCAGCCCATCATCTTTACCTCGCACGCCGATAGTGGGCCGGGTCAGTGGATGGGACTCGCCTTCGACGGCGGCACGGGCAACCTGCGCCATACCATCGTGCGCTACGCCGGGCGCGGGTGTTACGGCTGTAGCATCTATGATGGCGCGGGGATCCTGGCGCGCGGCGTGCTGACGGGGGCAGTGCGCATCGAAGCCAGCCAGGTGATGAGTATCACCGGCAGCACCTCAATGACGAACCAGGGCTTGCGCGTGGAGAATAGCCGTGTGGTGGTGAGCGATACGACCTTCAGCGGCATCGGCGACGCCCCTGCCCAACTCGATTACCCGGTCTATATCAGCGGCGCTGCCAGCGATATCAGCCTTTCGGGGCTGCGGCTGGCGCGCAATCAGTACAACCGCGTGCTGCTGGACCTGGGGGCGCTGACCGGGCACGATTTCACCCTGACGGCGCAGCCTGCAATGGACGGCTATGAGTTCTACCGTGGCGCGGCGGGAAGCCACTTCATCGTGCCGGCGGGCATTACGATGACTGTCGAACCGGGGGTGACGGTGCTGAACAACTTTGGAATCAACCTGGCGTTGGTGGTGCAGGGGCGTCTGGAAGCGCTCGGCACAGAAGAAGAACCGGTGATTTTCACCTCGCACGCGGATAGCGGCCCGTACCAGTGGGCGGGGCTTACCTTCGAAGGCGGCACCGGCCTGCTGCGCCACACCATCGTGCGCTATGCCGGGCGCGGCTCCTATGGCGGCCCGGGTGGGGGCGCGGGCATTACGGTCGCCAACGTCCAGACGGGCACAGTAATCATCGAGAACAGCCAGGTGCGGGACATTTCGGGCGGCGGCAGTACGCCGAACTATGGCCTGACAGTGCTGAATAGCCGGGTGGTCGTGAGCGACACACGCTTCACCGCCATCAGCGATGCCGTTGGGGCAAGCCCGGCGGTGATCTGGGTCAAAGACAGCAGCACCCTCACGCTCAGTGGTAGCGTTCTGGACGGTAACCATCGCAATGGCCTGCTGGTCGAGGGAGCGGCGCGGGTGCAGGTAGAGCGCACCGCGATCTCAAACAATGGCGGACATGGGGTGTTGCTCAGCGGCAATACGGCCGTGCTCACGCTGACGAACTCGGCGGTGTTAGCCAACACGCAGGATGGCGTGCGCAACAGCGGCAACGCCCAGGTGACGCTAGGGGGAGCGCCAGGGAGCGGCAACACCATCATGGGCAATGGCGGCTTTGGCGCCAATCAAGTGGGGACCGGCGTCCAGATGCTCGCTACCCACAACTGGTGGGGTGATGTCTCCGGGCCATATCACGCCACGCTCAATCCCAGCGGCCTGGGTGAGAACGTGAGCAACCGGGTGCTCTTCGATCCCTGGGCGGTGGACTGGGAGGGGCAGGCGCCGGAGGGGGTTTATGTGTCGTTGGTGGCTCCGCGGCAAGTGGTCGCGGGTGAAGACGCTGCCTATGTCGCCATGTATGTCAACGGCGGAACCGAAACAGTAGAAGATGCGGTGCTATTGATGGTTCTTCCGGGGGCTGGCTTTTTCCTGGAGGCCACCCATGGCGGGAGATATCTGGCGCAACAACATGCTGTGGTGTGGCAACTGGGCGACCTGGCGCCCGGCGCGAGCGGCAGGGCGGCGGCGCGGGTGCAATACGCCTGGGGGCTGCCCCTCGACTCGGAGTATGCCGCGCAAGCGCGGCTGGGCGGCGCCAACCTGCCGTTATCGCTGCCCAACCCCGAATGGTACCAGGCCTTTAGGCCGCTGGAGTTACTGGGCAGTACGCCCTTGAGCGCCGCGGAACTGGCCGCCGAGCGGGCCGCCTACCCGGCCCTGGAGCTGCTCTACACGCAAGCTGAAGCCCAGGGTTTTGTCTCTGGCGGCGCGGTGCGGCTGGAGCTCGACGGCGTCGCCCCCATTACCCAGGTGGTGATGTTACAACGCACCGCGCGCGAGGTGTTGTACCTGCGGCGGCAAGGCGCGCAGGTGTTAGCTTCGACTTTTGGGACGGCCAGCTACGCCGTCCGTGACGCCAACGGCGGGCTGCAGCATGACCTACAATCGGGGCGCAACACCTTCTGGGGGACCTGGGGCAGCGGCGCTACCCCGGCAGCGCCGGGACTGGCCTATTCCAACTGCCGCTACACGGGTCTGCCGGCTCTCATGCTGAACAACAAACTCACCCGCCTGTCCCAGGCGTTGAGCTCGGCCACCTGTTACCCCTGTCTTGCGGGGGGCGCCTGCACGGGCTGCTTTGCCGCCCTTCAGGCGACCACCCCGCTGCCGGAGGCAGCCGAGGCCCTGGCCTGCGCCGAAGCCGATCCGGCGGGCGATGTGCGTCCGGCATCGTTCTGGTTCCATCCCCCCGCTCCCTTCTGTGATGACGATGAGTGGTACGTTGATTGCACCCAACCCTGGTGGGCCTTCAATAGCAAGTATCACTGGTATGAGACCACTTATTATTGCTTGCGGGGAGCGGTGATCTGGGGGACATACGGAGTGTTTCCACTAGGGCCAACTGCGTGCGGCAAATATCAGACCTGCATAGAGGGAGTGTGGAAACACAATCAGCCTAAGACAGTCGGCTGCCAGTGTGTGCCGGTCTACACGCCGCCCACGCCCCTGGATGCCGGGAGCGGGCGGCCCTTGGGCTGGTCTCCCTTCACCTCGAACGCGGTCGTCTCCGCGCCGGCAACGCCGCCGCCGCCGGCTGCCGCGCCGCCGGCTGACTCACGGCTCTCTGGATGTAACAGCAGCGAACCGGGGGTGAGCAAGTGTCCGCTGACCCGGATTCGGCGGCCCAGGGATCCCAATGCCAAATACGGGCTGGAAGGGGACCTGATTCCAGGGCAGCTCGTGACCTACACCGTTACCTACGAGAACGAGGGCGACGGGCGCGCTTATGGCGTGTTTGTGGTGGATCAACTCGACCCGGCGCTGGATCTGACAACCCTGACCCTCTATGGACCGGGTGAACTCATCGCGGAAAACCGCACCATTCTCTGGACGGTGGGCGAGCTGGGGCCAAAGGGCGCGCCGGACTCGCAGGGGGTAGTCTCATTCACCATCAGGTTGCGGGATGATCTACCGGCAGGGACGGCAGTCATCAATCAGGCGACGGTTTTCTTCCCCACGGCAGCAGAGGAGACGCCCACGAACGCGGTGGTGAACATAGTGCAGCCCCTGGCGGCAGTCCCGCAACGGCTTGAAACGGCTTACGGGCAGCCGGTAGCGATGACGTTAACCGGTCGGCCGGCAAGCGTACCGCTCACGTTTGAGGTGCTGGAGGGCCCGCTCAACGGCGCGCTCAGTGGGACTGCGCCCAACCTGATCTACACCCCCGCTGAGAACGTCACCGGCGTGGATACGTTCACTTTCAGAGTGCGCGGCGCGGGGCAGGCGAGTCGTCCAGCGCAGGTGCAGCTTGTGATCACCCCGGTTGGCGATGTGACCGCGCCCACGGTGCGGGGGAGCTATCCGCTGCCTGGGGCGACCGGCATCGGCATCAGCGCCAGCCCGCTCTTCACCGATGACGTGGGGCCCGTCTACGGGCCGCTGCCCTGGATCCAATTCTCGGAAGCCATCAGCGCCACGACGCTGCCGGATCAAGCGGTGCAGTTGGTGAACGCGCAGGGTCAGGTGCTACTCACGTCGGTGGTGTACGACAGCGCGGCGCACCGGGCGCTGCTCTACCCGCGCGCGCCGTTGCAGCCGGCGCTATGGTACACCGCCACCCTCGCGGCCGGCGTACAAGACCTGGCGGGCAACCCCCTCGCCGCCAACTACGTCTGGCGCTTCCAGACTGCCGATGTAGCCATCGCGGGCCTGAGCGCCGTCAACAGCGGCCCGACCACGCTGGGGCAAGCCACCACCCTGACCGCGACCGTCGCCGCCGGGACGAACGTGAGCTACGCCTGGGCCTTCGGCGATGGCGGGACGGCTCAGGGGGCAACGGTCGCCCACACCTACCAGGAGGTCGGCGTCTACACCGCCACCGTGACCGCAGCCAATAGCAGCGGCCCGGTCTCCACGACCACCGTGGTGACCATCCGCTCTGCGTACCACTACGTCTACCTGCCCCTCGTGCTGCGCAATCCGTAGGTTGAATAGGCGCTTAGGTAACCCGTAACATACAGAGACCTGACAGGGGACTGAGCACCCTGTCAGGTCTCTCTCTATACAGTAGTCGCGCGGTTGCCATTTGCGCTACCAGTTCAAGTTGAACTTGGCAGCTAAAGCCGCTGGAGAGTGAGCGCTATTCCTGCTCGATGCCAAGCCGGGCGAAGATGGCGCGGCCTTCGGCTTGCAGCGCCGCGCCGCGTTCTGATTCGCCCTGGGCGATGCTGTAACGCCCCCAAGCCAGCAGGGTGCGCGCGCGTTCACCTTCCGCGCCTTTGGCGGTGAAGATGTCCAAGCTGGCGGCGAAGCAATCCGCCGGCGCATACCCGCGCCCGTCAATCTCCAACGAAACGGCCTGCGCGGCGGCAATCTCGCCAAGCGTGCGCCAGGCGCGCCCGATCATATCCTGCGCGCCCATGCGCTGCGCCAGCTCGAGCGAACGCCGGGCCGCCGTCTCCGCCGCCGCAACTTCGCCCCGCCCCAGATGGGCCTGCGCGATGAACCGGTAGATGTTGGGCGTCTCGTAGATGCTCTCCTGTTGCTGCGTCGCCAGCGCTTGCAGCACGGCCAGCGCCTCTTGATGCTGCCCCAGGCCCGCGAGCGCCCCGCCGAGATTGCCCTGCGCCAGCACATACCAACGCTGCGCGCCCACCTCCCCGGCGGTCTGCGCCGCTTGCCGAAACGCCGCGACGGCTGCAGCGTACTTCCCGCGCATGTAGGCGGTCGCGCCAAGGTTGTTGAGGAGCGAGACGATGCGATAGCGATCGCCCAGGGCTTGCAAGATCTGGAGGGCCTCGCGGAAAGACGCTTCGGCCTGATTGTATTGCCCGCGCAACCAATGCGCGGCGCCGATCACGTTCCACGCCTCGGCGGTTTCACGCTGCAATTCCAGCGTATGGCACAGCGTCAGCGCTTCTTGCGCCAGGGTCAGCGCGGTCTCGGCGTCGCCATAGTGATAAGCCACCCAGCCGCGTTGCCACAGCGCGCGCGCCAGACTGGCGGGAGTGTCGCTGGCGCGCGCCAGCCGCTCCGCCTGCGCCGCGCTGCGCTGCGCCTCGTCCAGCCGTCCCTGCCGGGACTGCAAATCCGAAAGCCCACACCACGCGCGGATTTGTAACGCATGATCTCCGATTTGCAGCGCCATCTCGCAGGTGCGCTGATAGTGCTGTTCGGCTTCCGCGTATTCGGCGAGTTCATACAGCATCCGCGCCAAACCCACGGAGCACTCAGCGCGGGCGGCTGCATACGCAGCCTCTTGCGGATAGAGTTGCAAGGCGTGTTGGTAACTGGCGCGCGCCCGCTGCAAAGCATACGTGGTTTCCGCTTGCTTGCCGGCCCGCTGATACCACTGCGCGGCCTCCAACGGCTCTCCGGCAGCCACGTAGTGCTCGGCAATGACAGCGGCCCATTCCTCGGCGCGTTCCGCCGCCTGCGCCAGCCACTCTGCCGCCCGGCGATGATACAGCCGCCGCTGGCGTTTGAGCGTGTACTCGTAGACCACATCCCGCAACAAGGCGTGCCGAAAGTGGTATTCTTCTTCCCCCTGGAGCTGTGAGGTCGGCTGAAGAAAAATCAGCTCGCGTTGTTGCAGGCGCGGCCATAGCGCTCCTTCGATAGCGGTCTGCCCAATGTAAGTCACCGCGCCTCGCCAGAAAGCGCGCCCCATCACCGCGCCGTACTGGAGGATGGCTCGCTCCGCCGGCTGCAACTGCTCAAGCCGCGCCTGCAAGACGCCCTGCACCGTCCCCGGCACGCTCAGCCCTACCGCCCGTTCCTCCGCCAGCGTCCACATCTCCGGGGCGGGGCGCAGCACGTTTTGCTCGATCAGCCAGCGGACCAGCTCTTCGATGAAATAGGGATTGCCGCCGGTGTTCTCCACCAGCAGGGCGCTCAGCCATTCGGGGATAGATGGCAGGCGTTGCAGCAGCGCTCGCACCAGCTGCTGTGCGGCAGTCTCCGAAAGGGGCGGCAACGGCAGCCGTTCATGGTTATGCGCCGCGCGCGCCCAGGGCGTCTCTTGCTCCCAGAGTTCGGGGCGCGCGGCCCCGATCACACACAGGCGCAAGGGGGCGTCGGCCGGCTCGGCTTGCAGATCGGCAAAGAGCGCGGAAAGCAGGGCCAGCGATTCCCGATCCGCCCAATGTAAATCTTCCAGCACGATGACGGCCGGGCGCGCAGCGCTGGCCCCTACCTGCCGCCAGTAGGCGCGCAACAGCACGGCGGCGCGCCCGTAAATCTGCTCCGTATGTTCGGCGATGGGCGCAATCCACGGGCTATGGCGAAAATCCAGGCCCAGCAGTTGCCCGATGAAGGCGGCAGCTTCCGCGCTGATTTCTGCGCCCAACGCCGCGCTCAAGCCCGCGGTCAGCTGCGCGCGGGCGGCCTCTTGCGGGGTGCTGTCGGTGATGCCAAAGCGCGTGATGAACAAATCGCGCAACAAGAAGTAGGGACTGTGTTGGGTATGCGACCAGGCGCGGGCTTTGAAGAGCTGGAAAGGTTCGGGGCGCAGCTCCAGCCAGCCGAGGAATTCCTGCAACAGGCGGCTCTTGCCCACTCCTGCATTGCCGATGAGCGTGAGCCATTGCAGGCCGGCGCCGCCAACGGCGCGCTCATAAGCGGCGCAGAGCGCGGCAAATTCCGCGTCGCGGCCCACCATCGGCGCGGCGACGCCCGCCAGGCCGCGCGTGCGCAAATCGAAAGCGCGGGGCTTGACGCTGTGGACCAGATAGGCCGTTACCGGCGTTTGTTTACCTTTGACATGCAACGGCGGCTGCGGGGCGGCGTTGAACAGGCCGCGCACGGCATCGTAGGTTTCCTGGCTGATGAGGATGCCATCGGGGGGCGCGGCGGCCTGCAGGCGCGCGGCTAAATTGACCGCATCGCCGATGAGGTTGCGCTCGCCGGTCGAGGCGACGGCGGCCACAGAGACCAGGCCGGTGTTGAGACCCACCCGGATATGCAGCGGCGCTTCGCCCGCCGCTCGGAACGCGGCGAGGGCCTGTTGGAGCGCCAGCGCAGCGCGCACCGCCCGTTCGGCGTCATCCTCGCGCGCCTGCTCCAAGCCCCACGCCGCCAGCACCGCGTCGCCAATGTGTTTGTCGAGCGCGCCGCCGTGCGCCAGAATGATCTGATCGAGCTGCGCCCACAGCGCCGCCAGCAGGACCTGGATTTCTTCGGCGTCCATCTGCTCGGAAAGGCTGGTGAAGCCGATGATATCGGCAAAGAGCAGCGTGGCGCGCCGCCGTTGCTCGGCGGGCGGCGCGGCGGTGAGCGCGGCGAGCTGCGCGCGCAGCGCGTTCAGCGCCGTGGCGACGACGGCCTCGCCCAGCGCCGCGCCTTGCGCTTCGAGGGCCACAATGGCAGCTTCGAGCTCGGCGATGGTCATGGTTGGCGTGATTTATCCCATCGGTACAACGCAAAATGCGTAAGGCGAAACATTCGAGGGGCGGGCAGGCCGGCCTGTTCCCCCGCGCGCGTCAACGCTTCTGGAGAAAGGCGCTCGGCGAGCGGCGGCCCAAACTCGCCAGCCTCGTAGGGCCATTCCAGGAGCGCCAGGCGCAGGCGGGCGACGCGCGCAGCCTCTCGCAGCGCCTGGCGCCAGTCATCGGTCTCGTGCAACACCATGCCCATAAAGACCAGATCGAACGCCTGATCCGCATACGGCAGATTTTCCGCCGCCCCTTCCCGGAAATTCGCCTGCGGCGCAAAGGCGCGGGCCGCCGCCAGCATCGCCGGGTTCACATCCACCCCTTCGACGCGGAGCCCCCGGCGGGCAAACGCTTCTGCAAAGATGCCCGTGCCGGCGCCAATATCCAGGGCAGTCTGAAAGGCGGCCCCCTCCAGCACCAGAGGGATCAGATTTTCCAATTCCAGCTCCGCGATCCTTTTGGGGCTGCGCAGCCGTTCGACGTCAGCAAATCGGCGTTCGTGCATAGCTCATACCCCTTCTGCGTTCGCATCAGGAACGAGTTCAATCCAGGCGGGGACGTCTTTGCGCCGGCGTAAGGCGTTGAGCCAGGTGATGAGCGTGCGCTGGAAACCGTATTTGCGCTTGTAGAGGGCATTGACGCGCTGGAGCAGGTCGGGGTCGGCGACAATGCGCCCGCGCATGGGGACGAACGCCCCTTTGGGGTTGCCGCGCGCGTCGCAGGGGGCGACCATCGCCCGCCCGTTGGCGCGGATACGCTTGGCCTTGCCGGTCTGCGCGCCGGTGAAGACGTAGAGCTTGCCTTCCAGCTCCACAAACCACACAGGGGTGGGCACACACGCGCCGCTCTTGCGGAAAGTGGTCAGGTTGATGTAGTGGTGCTTGGCGAACAGGAATGACATCTCGGACATGGTTTCCTCCTGAAGTGCGTCGAAACTTGCGCTGCTTCAATTATAGTCCGATCCACGCAGCTCGCAACGGCTCAGGACTTGAAGCCGAAGAAAGAAGGCTGAAGGATGAAGCAAAAAATCTCTGCGCTTGTTTTCAACGCTGAGGCGCCGTTGGCCCTTTCTTCTGGTCTGGCGATGTATCGGCGCGCTCCCTTACCCCACACCTGGCACGGATGCCGGCAGATCCCATTTCTTGAGCAGCCCCGCAATCGAGGTGACGGAGGTCTCCGCGCCCAAGCCCCAGGCCAGCAGCGTCAGGTA
>CAZDSF010000108.1:0-9928 GCA_964508025.1 uncultured Anaerolineales bacterium | reverse complement strand
GGGGAGATTCTGTTGCGGGCGGCGCTGGTGCGCACTTCAATCGAAGGGGCAACCGTGCGATTGTGGTGGGATTGCGCGGCCCCGCTCGCGGCGGATTACACCGTCTATGTGCATTATCTGCGGGATGGGGAACTGCTCGCGCAGCACGACATGCAGCCGGGTGAGGGGCATCTGCCCACCTCGCGCTGGGTCGCGGGCGATCTCATCCTCGACGAGCACTTTCTGCCGGGCGTAATCCCTGCTCCCGCGCGCGATGTCCTCCGCATCGGCTTTTATCGCAGCGACACGGGCGAGCCGCTGAGAGCCTGGGTTGAGGTGGGGGTGATTGTGGAGCGATAAGGCGAAAAAGCGAGAAAGCGAAAAAGCGAGAAAGCGAAAAGGCGTTCACTCGCCTTTTCGCTCACCCGCTTTCTCGTTTAGCCACTCGATGCGGACAAGATGCTGCACCGCGCGAAATTCCGGGTCGCCAGTGATGAGCGTAGCGTGCAATTCTTGGGCAAGTGTGGCAGCAAAAGCGTCGGCGTAGGACATGGGATGATGCGCCTTGAGGTGCGCCGCGATCTGAATCCGCTCAAACGAGGCAGGCACGAGTTGGATGGGGCTTTCTTTCAATGTGCTTGTAAAATCTTGAACATAAGTCAAACCCCTTTCCCGCTCGATAATATACAGCACTTCGCCCACATTGATCTCGCTCATATAAAGTTGGCAACTCAATGATTGCGCTTGTTGCAACAGGTTATGTACGCGAAGATGTCCCGGTTGGCGGCGAATATACGCGATGATAGCGAACGAGTCTAGCACATACAAGCGCGTCATGGCTGAGGGTCGCTTTCTGGTGCGGAGGGTTTTTGCCACTGGCGGATTTTTGCTTCTTCGCGCTCGAAATCTGCCCGGCGCTCTTGCAGCAGGATGTCGGTCCATTTTACGCCGTCATCGTCAGCGAACATCCCATCCAGCGCAGCAATCGGGTCGTCAGGCACCGGTACGATAGCGGTCACGCCATCATAGGTGACAATTTGCACGCGCGTACCTGGGTACAAACCCCTGGCTTCCCGAATTTCTTTGGGTATAACGATAGCGCCTTTTGCGGATACGGTTATCGTTTTCATGCTACCTTTTCCTTATTTTGTATAACGAATCTAGAAATAGTATAACAGAAACCCATCTCGATGTCAACACGCAAATCTTTACGCAATACGCAATACGCAATACGCATTACGTTCTACGTTTTGCTGCTCCTGTTGCCCCTCCTCGCGGCTTTTCCGCTCTGGGGGCCGGGGATGGTGAACACGCGCGGCGGCGGCGATAGCCCCTTCCTGTTGCAGCGCACGCTGGATATGGCGGAGGCGTTGCGTCACGGGCATCTCCCTCCGCGCTGGATGGCGCACGCGGCCTACGATCTGGGCTATCCGTTCTTCAACCACTACGCCGCGCTGCCCTTCTATCTGAGCGGCGGCTTGACCGCGCTGGGTCTCTCGCCCATCCTGGCGATCCAGGCGACGCAGACGCTCGGCTTCCTGCTCGCCGCGCTGACGATGGCGCTGTGGGCGCGACGCATCTATGGCAACCGGTGGGCTGTGCTGTTGGCGGTCGCCGCGTACACCTTCGCGCCGTTCCATCTGGTGAATGTCTATGTCCGCGGCGATTCCCTTTCCGAGTTCTGGGCCTTCGTCTGGTATCCCCTTATCCTGTGGGCGCTGGCCTGCGCCGCCGAACGCGCCACCCTGCGCCGCATCATCCTGGCCGCGCTGAGCTACGCTGCCCTCATCCTCACGCACAACGTCTCCGCCCTCATCTTCGCGCCCTTCGCGCTGCTCTACGCGATAAATCAGCAAATCAGCAAATCAGCAAATCAGGAAGAAAGCGAAAAGGCGGAAAAGCGAGAAGGCGAAAAGGCAAGACGCATTACGCATTACGCATTACGCATTACGTCTCCCTTCCTCCTCGCTTTCCTCCTCACCGCCTGGTTCTGGATGCCGGCTATCGGCGAGACGGGCTACGGGCAGATGGGGCCGGAGTTCACCGCCGGGTATTTCCATTACAGTAACCACTTCCGCGGGCTGAACCTGGTGCAGCCGACATTCTTTTTCAACTACGACATCGCGCCTGCCGTTGGCGAAGCCGGCCCCTTTGCGATGGGGCTGGTGCAAGCAATGCTGACGCTGGTAGGGGTAGGCGCGTTGACTTGGCAAATCAGCAAATCAGCAAATCAGCAAATCTCAAATCAGCAAATTAGCAAATCATGTTTCACGTTTCACGCATCACGCATCACGCAGTACGGATTCATTCTCTTCAGCCTACTCCTCTCCACCCTCATGATCACGCCGCTCTCCGCGCCGTTGTGGGAACACCTGCCGCTGCTGGCGACGACGCAATTCCCCTGGCGCTTCCTCTCCGTCCAGGCGCTCTTCACAGCCATAGCCACCGGCGCGATAGCGTGCGAGTCAGCGAGTCAGCGAGTCAGCGAAAAGGCGGAAAAGCGAGAAAGCAAGAAAGCGCATCACGTTTCACGTTTCACGTTTCACGCATTACGCCTTACGCATTACGCATTACTGACCATGCTGATTTTTTGTCTAGCGTTGGCTACGCTCGGCGCACTCCGCCCGGAACGGCTGCGCATCGCTGCCGGGGATGTGACATGGGACAATCTGCTGCTCTACGAGGCGTTCACCGGCAATATCGGGACAACGATCCGCTACGAGTATTTGCCCCGCGATGTGCGGCCGCGCTTGTATATCTCCGAGGCGGTGGTAGATGGGGTGGACGCAGCGCAGCCTATCGCCGATGGCGACGTGACGTTGACAGCGACGCTGCTCGCGCGCGCGCCGCAGCGGCAGGTGTGGCGCGTGG
Organism: uncultured Anaerolineales bacterium; assembly: GCA_964508025.1. Lineage (GTDB taxonomy): Bacteria > Chloroflexota > Anaerolineae > B4-G1 > SLSP01 > JAAZNO01. The sequence continues at coordinate 7,078 of CAZDSF010000108.1, read as the reverse complement.
CGTTGGATGGGGCCGCGCCTGTTGTATTCCCGTTGCACTGGTGGCCCGGCTGGCAGGCGGAGGTGGATGGCGTCGCTGCCGCAGCTTATCCCCTGACCGGCTATCCTGCCGCCGGCTCTGGGCGGTTGACGGTTGATCTGGCGGCGGGCGAGCATGAAGTCACGCTGCGGCTGCGGAACACGCCGTTGCGCGCGGCAGCGGGGGTGATTTCGGCGGCGACGGTACTCGCGCTGGGCGCAGCGGTTTTGCAACGCAGAGGCGCAGAGGCGCAGAGGCGCAGAGCACCGGTTGATTTTTTGAAAGCGGGTTCTGTACTCGTATTAGCGTTTCTGGGAATGTTTGCGTTGGCTTTGATTCTCCCGGCGCTCTTCACCCCCTCACCCCCTCATCCCCTCACTCCCTTGCTACACGCCTTCGACTTCATCCACGCGCCGTATCCGCACCACGAGCCGGTGCGCTTCGGGCCGCTGCTGCTGGAGGAGGTGTACGCTGCATCTGGCGATTCGCGCAATGCGCTGGACATCGTGGCTGCGCCGGGCGAGCAGATTGGGCTGGGGCTGCGCTGGCAACGCTCGGATACGACGCCGCTGACCGGGACGCTGCGCCTGGTCTCCCCGGCGGAGCCGCGCCATGGGGTGGCTTACGGCCTGGTTGAGACCACGTTCGTAGCGCCAGCAACGGGCGTGGCCGGCTATTCACTGACTCTGCCGCCGAGTCTCGCGCGTGGGCTGTATCTGCTCGAGCTGCGTTTCTACGATGCTGAGGGCGAGCTGCATCCGCAGACGCCGCAGGGCGCGGAACGTGGCGCGCTCTATGTGGGCGCGGTGCGGGTGCGCAGCACGTCCGCGCGCCGCCTGGATGCGCCCGTCGCGGCGCAACTGGGCGAGCTGACGCTACACAGTGCGACGCCGCTGAGCTCGACGCCGGACACGCTGCGCTTGCAGCTGTATTGGTCGGTTGCGCGCCGCACGCCGCGCAACTGGAGCCTCTCGCTGCGCCTGCTGGATGCGGATGGTCGCCAGCTCAGTCAGGTAGATTTGCAACCCGGCTACGGCTATCTGCCCACCACACTCTGGGGCGCGGGCGAGCTGGTCACGGATTACCCGGTGCTGCCTGTACCGGAGGGCCTCGCGCCCGGCGAATACACGCTGCGCGTGATTGCGTACCTCGAAGCGACGATGCAGCCCGGCGGCGAGGTTGATGTGCCGCTTACGCTCACGGGCGCGACGTTGCGCGATCCGCGCGACGCCTGCTGTGAGTGGGAACGCCGCGAAGCGCGGACGCTCTGCCAGGCGGGAGGCGTATCGCTCACGGGGTTGCAGCTGCCGGAAGCGCATCCCGAAGGCGCGCCGCTCGATTTCACTGCCGAATGGAGCGTCACCGAGCAGCCCACCAGCGACCTGACCGCCCGCTGGGAGGCGGTGGATGCCGCCGGGAATGTCATCGTCGCGCGGGAAGGGCCGCTCGCACCCGGCTCACGCACCAGCAATTGGCCCCGGTTCGCGTGGGTGCGCGCGCCGGCAACGCTGCCGCTCCCGCCGCTGCTGCCTGATGGCCCCTACACCTTGCGGCTGACCTTGCTCACGGGTGACAGCATCCTCCAAACCTGCGCGCTGGGCGCGCTGGACATCGCGCAGCGCCCGCGCAGTTTCACCCTGCCCGCGCCTCCCTTCCCGCAGCAGGCTGATTTTGGCGTGGAGCTGCGGTTGCTAGGGTATGACATCGCCCAAAGCAGCGACGCGCTCACGTTGACGCTCTGGTGGCAGGCACAAACCGCGCCCAGCCGCGATTACAAGCGCTTCGTGCATTTGCTCGCGCCGTCTGGCGAGATCGTGGCGCAGGATGATGCGATGCCCCGCGCGTGGACGTATCCCACCAGCTGGTGGGCGGCCAGCGAGGTGGTGAGCGAGACCGTGACGCTCCCCGCGCCGCCCGCCGGGTATCGCCTGGGCTTGGGCTGGTACGATGGCGAGACTGGGATCGCCCTGCCCGCGTCCGATGCTGTCGGAACACCCTGGCCCGATAACCGAGTTGTGTTAAGCGAGCCGATGACATCCAGGTAATCTATTGCCACCTACGCCAACTACGCTATAATTTGTCAGGCAAAGTGTTTGCAGTTTTGGGATGGTCGAGGGACATTCGACCGCGCATTTTATCGTTGCCAGGCATTATTTTATACGACGCCAAAGGCTTTTCGCTTTCGCACTGATTAGCCCGCAAGGTGAATCGTCCCTCCCCGCACCCACCCCCGACTTTTCTGGTCAGGGGTTAATTTGTTTTGTCTTAACAGCGGTATCTTTATGGAGGGACTCATGATTCACATTGTGACGGACACCACGGCGTATCTGCCGGCTTCTATCCGTGAAGCCTGGTCAATTCACACCGTTCCGCTCAAGGTCAATATGGGCGCTAACCTGGCGGATCAAAATGAGGACAGCCTCTCGTTGGAGGCGTTCTATCAACATCTGGAACGGGTCGAGACAGCGCCCACTACCAGCCAACCTGCTCCGGGTGAATTCATGCGCCTTTATGAGCAGCTCACCCGTGATGGCGACGAAGTGCTTTCCATTCACATCTCTGAGGCGTTGAGTGGCACAGTGCGGGTGGCGCAGATGGCGGCGCAGGAAGTGGCGCCCGACCGCATCACCGTCATCAATTCGCGGGCGACGACCTGTGTGTTGGCGTTGATGATTCACGGCGCGATCCAGGTCTTGGAGCGCGGCGGATCGCGCGCCGAAGCGGCTGCCGTTGTGGAACGGATGAGCGAAGAGTTTGTGGGCGTCTTCCTGGTAGAGAATCTGGATTATCTTCAGAAGGGCGGACGTATCAATGGCGCGGCAAAGTTCTTGGGAAATGTCCTGCACCTGCGCCCCATCCTGTATTTGCATGAGGGGAAGATCGAAGGGCTGACGGTAGCGCGCACGCGCAAGCGCGGCTTGCAGCAGCTCCTCGATGAGGTGCAGAAGCAGGTTGGGACTGCGCCTGTTTATGCTGCCGTAACTCACATCCAATGTGAGGCAGATGCGCTGGCTTTTGCCGAACAGGTGCGCCAGGAAATCAACTGCGTGGACTTCTTCGTACACGAGACGGGGCCGGTGATTGGTTCGCACGTTGGTCCAGGTTTTATCGGTTTGGGAGTGTGCCCGGCCGTGCAGTAGCTGCGTTCAATAACGCGCGAGCATTCCATTTTGATCAGGGGAAAATAGTCTATGCCCGAAGCCACATTTCACTTTCCGCCCGGTTTTAAATGGGGCGTCGCTACGGCGGCGCATCAGGTTGAAGGCAACAACACGAATAACCAGTGGTGGGCCTGGGAACAACAGGAAGGGCGCATCAAGCAGGGGCACACCTCTGGGCGTGCGTGCGACTGGTGGGAAAACGCTGAGGCGGATTTCGACCGCGCGGCGGCGATGGGGTTGAATGCGATGCGGCTTTCTATCGAGTGGAGCCGCGTGGAACCGGAGCCGGGGCGCTTCGACACCACGGCTCTGGAGCGTTACCGGGAGATGGTGCGCGGCTTGCAGCTGCGCGGGTTGGAACCGATGGTCACGTTGCATCACTTCTCCAACCCGCTGTGGCTGGAAAACCAGGGCGCCTGGATCAATGAGGGCGTCATCGCCTATTTCACGCGCTACGTCGAACGGGTGGTCAAAGCCTTGGGGGATCAGGTCACGTTGTGGTGTACCATCAACGAGCCGAATGTCTACGCTTCGATGAGCTATCTGCTGGGGCTTTTCCCGCCGGGAAAGCAGGATTTCAAGGCCACCGGTGTGATTCTGCGGAATATGTTCAAAGCCCATGGCGCCGCTTATCGCGCTATCCATCGTCTTCAGCCCACGGCTAAGGTGGGACTGGCTCACAACTTGCGCTTCTTCGATCCGGCTAACTCGCGCTCCCTCCTGGATCGGGTGATTGCCGGTGTGCTGGATCGCAGCTTCAATCGCACCACGTTCGATGCGGTGTGGAAGGGGTGGTGGTCATTGCCATTGGGCTTTGGCCCCGCGTGGTCGTTGCGCCGGACGCTGGACTGGGTCGGGCTGAATTACTACACTCGCGATCTGGTGGCTTTTGATCGCGGCGCTAAAGAGGCGCTCTTCGGGCGCAGGGTTCACGCGCCGGATGCGGAGCTGCTCGATGGCGGCTATGGCGAGCTCTACCCTGAGGGCTTGCGGCGCGCCGTCAAATGGCTTTGGGAAGAACTGCGCCTGCCCATCTACATCACGGAGAATGGCATCCCCGATAGCGACGATGATCAACGCCCGGCGGCGCTGTTGTTGCATCTCCATCAGCTGTGGAAGGTGCTGCAGAACAACATTCCGGTGCAGGGATATTATCACTGGACGCTGGTGGATAATTTTGAGTGGGCTGAAGGCTGGACTTTGCCCTTTGGCTTGATCGAGATGGATCCTGCGACTGGCGTGCGCACGCCGCGCCCCAGCGCAGACCTGTACACCGCCATCGCGCGCGGCAACGCCATCACGCCGGCGTTGCTGGATGCGTATGCGCCGCAGTTGCGGCCCATCCTGCTCCCGGAGTAACACGCGGCGCGCATGAAGACTTCTGATCTACACTACGAGCTGCCTGAGACCTTGATTGCGCAACAGGCGGTAGAGCCGCGCGATAGCTCTCGGCTCCTGGTCATGCACCGCGACACGGGCGCGCTGGAGCACCGTATCTTCCGTGAGATTGGCGCATATCTGCGCCCCGGCGACCTGCTGGTCGCCAACGAGAGCCGCGTCATTCCGGCGCGCCTGTTTGGGCGCAAGCTGCTGGGCGGCGGCAAAGTGGAGCTGTTGCTCCTGCGGGACTTGGGCGCGAATCGGTGGCGCGCGTTGGTGGGCGGCGCGCGGACGCGGGTGGGCAGTCGCCTGCAATTGACGCAGGGCGAAGATGCGATTCCGCTTTATGCGGAGATCGTTGAGACGGGCGAGCGCGGCGAGCGCACGTTGGTCTTTTCGGAATCCGTCGCGCCGTATCTGGATAGTATCGGGCAGATGCCGCTGCCGCCGTACATCCACCGGCCGCTGGATGATCCGGAGCGCTACCAGACCGTTTACTCGCGCACGCCGGGCAGCGCTGCGGCGCCTACCGCGGGGCTGCACTTCACGCCGGAGTTGTTGCTCGCATTGCGCGATCAGGGCGTGCAGCTGGCGTTCGTCACGCTGCATGTAGGGCTGGATACGTTCCGTCCGATTTCTGAGGATACTATCGAATCCCATGCCATTCACAGCGAGTGGGCCACGCTTTCGCCAGAAGTTGCGGTGCAGATCAACCGGACCAAAGTGATGGGCGGGCGGGTCATCGCCGTGGGGACGACTTCGGTGCGGGTGCTGGAGACGGCGGCGCGGCAGGGCTTGTTACAGCCGCCTGATGGGGTGTGCCCCTGGCGCGCTCTGGCGCCTTTCGAGGGCTTCACCGAGCTCTACATCACGCCGGGATTTCAATTCCGCGTGGTGGATGCTATGATCACGAATTTCCACCTGCCGCGCAGTACCTTGCTGGCGTTGGTGATGGCGTTTGCCGGCATCGAGCTGATCCACAAAGCCTATGCCGAAGCCGTGCGCGAACGCTATCGCTTTTTTTCCTTTGGCGACGCCACGTTGATGTTGTAGCGCCGCCGGCGCTCGCGGTTTCCCTTACCATTCTCCTATTGCTGCACTCTGACTTCTCGGCTATAATCGAAGTTAGAAAACGGTTATTCCTCAGAAGGAGATCAGGGCGATATGAAATGGTTTTTGCCTCTCTGCATAATCCTCAGTGTGATCCCCGTGAGTGTGCGCGCTAATCCTCAAATTCCACCCTATCCTATGATTGGGGAGGCGCTTGCCATCACGGCTGATGAAGTCGCTGGGGGCGACTATGGCATCTGCTACACCGGCTGTGGCGGCGTTTGGGGGGCGCCGTCGGCGAATGCGGATTACGAACAACAAGTCGTCGAATTGGTGAATGCGCAACGGCTGGCGAATGGCAATCTGCCGCCGCTCAAACGGGAGGATACGCTCACCGATGCCGCGCGCTATCATGCCACCGACATGGGGCAGGATAATTATTTCAACCATGACACCTATGATCGCATCAATGGGACGTTGATAAAGGTGTGCGGCACCTGGGATCGCGTGGTGGGATACTATGGCAGCGGTTGGAGCGCGTTGGCGGAGAATATCGCCGCCGGCTATGGCGCGCCAGAGCAGGTGATGGCCGGTTGGATGAACAGCTCCGGGCACCGCGCCAATATTCTCAATCCCAACTTGCGCGAAATCGGTGTGGGCTATGCCGTCGTCGCCGGAAGCGGCTATACCCGCTACTGGGTGCAGAACTTTGGGACTAAGCGCGCGCGCTATCCCATCGTCATCAACCGTGAGGCGGCAACCACGGACGATTACCGCGTGAACCTGTATATTTACGGCGCCGGCGTCTGGGCTGAGATGCGCTTGCGCAACAATACTGCCGCCTGGACCGCCTGGCAGCCTTTTCAGAGCGACGTTGTCTGGAACCTGCCGCAAACCAAAGGGTTGCATACCGTCACAGTGGAGTTGCGCAACGGCAATAACAATACCGCTTCCAGCGATACCATTTATCTGACCCGGGATTATCTCGCCACGTTGGGAAATGTCCCTGCCACGGGCGTCTTCATCTACAGCATCGCCGAGGGCCGTTTCACGCCGGAGCGTATGGAAGTCCAGCCGCGCAATACCACGAGCGCTGAACCGCTGGTCTGGTCCCTGACCTCATCCGGCGACTGGTTCACGCTCAACGCCACGAGCGGCACCACACCCAATACCTTCACCATCACGCCCCATGTTTCGACCCCGCCGGTCGTTGGTACTTACACGGGCAGCGTCACCGTCGCCGTGACGCAGCCGGCAAACACGCAGAACTCGCCCCAGAGCATCGCCCTTACCCTGCACATCATCGAGGCGCCGCTGCACCGTGTCTACTTGCCGCTGGCAGTCAAGCAACACTGAGGCTGAGAAAGCAAACCGCGCCGGTTTCTGCAACCGGCGCGGTTGTGGTAAAAGGGGTTGAGTCCCAGGTATTTTCGGATTGCCCAAGCAGTCGTTTGTAACTGCCAGTCTGC
>CAZDSF010000107.1:0-10251 GCA_964508025.1 uncultured Anaerolineales bacterium | reverse complement strand
CAATCCGCCTAACAGGAGCGGACGCGGACGATCCGAACGCAGAGTGCCCAGTCTGTGGGCAGCCCACAGGCTGGATAAATGCGCCGCGCCGCTCAAGCCAAAACGGTTAGGCGGAACAATGAAACGAGAAATGTACCTTGACGGAGAGATGCCCGTGATCGTATCAGAATACAACGGAGACAAGGCGCGCGTGTTAAACGAAGACACAGGAATTACCTGGTGGGTCGCTGTCTCGCGCCTGCGCACGACGCCAAAGACATCCATGACTTGCTGGATGTGGCATAGAATTTAAGCCAGACGATGAAAAACTTCGCCAATGGGCAGAAAGCGGAACGCCATTTGACCCCACAGACTGGGAATGTGCAGAATGTCTTTCGTGCTAGGTTTACGGTGTAAAAACACCGTAAACCACGTGCAGGCACACCGTAACCACAAACGCGCCGGGAACACCACCCCGGCGCGTTTTCATTTACCCCGCCCCGCACCCACCCCGCCCGCCCCAACCTGGTGCAAGCGCGTCTCAAACGCACACACTTTACGGTGCATTTGCACGTGCATACACACCGTAAACCTGGTGCAGCGCACACACTTTACGGTGCAAATACACCGTATCAGGGGGGTATAAGAAAAAGAAAAACAACTCGAAGAAGAATAAGATTCTCTTCTAATAATAAGCTCTCAAGCCGCGAGCCATCATCCCGGAGCCTCTAACACAACACTAGAACAAACTAGAACGTTGTGTTACAGTTTTCCGAAATTCTGGAAATTGCCCCTGAAAGCTCTTGACAATCCGCCGTGATCACCTGCAAGTCGCCCACATTGCCGGCAGCAATCTCCGGCAGCACCAGCGTCTCCCGCCAGCGCTCCAACACCACGATCCGCGCCAGCAATTGCTCAATCAACTCCATCATAAGGCCACCTCATCATTGCGCACCGTCGCCTTGATCTGGCTCTGCTTTCCAGACACCACCCCCGTCACCGCCAGCACCTCCGCATCAAAAGCCACCCCGTCATCCTCAACCGTGAACCAATCTCCCAAATCCCACTCATATCCAAAACGAAAGCCCGGCGCATCCACCAACGATGCCGTCGCCGCGCGTTTGGCGCGCTGCTCCCACACCCGCGCCTCGCCCCAGGCCGTCAGGCTCGCCGCCGCCGTGATCTGCGCATTCTCCGCCCACATTTCCCGGCGCCCCAACGCCGTGCCATCGCCCAGATCAACTTCCACGACCAGGCGCTCCTCACCCTGCCCCTGGCCGCCGATGTACCCGTAAGTCGCCGCGTTCCCGCTGGCATAACTCCACTGCACATTCTGCACCGTCCCGAGCTCCACACTCAGGCCCCCAGCCCCGCGCAGATCGCGCCCGTAGGGCCGCCCGGTGATGCGCAACTCCGCGCCATCACTGCGCGGCGCAAACCACCAGCGCACCGGCGTCCCCGCCTTCGCGCTCACCGCCGCGCAGCCATCGAGCACCGCCGGCAAACGTCCCCGGCTCGCCGTGTACGAGATCGTCTCGCCATTCCCCACCGGCGTCACCTCCAACGGCATCTCTGCCGAGATGTCACGCCCCACGTCGGTCAGCAACGCCTCGGTCACATACTCTGCCATCACCGCAGTGGCCTCGCCACTTTTTTGCGCCCCGGCTGACCCTGCCGTCGCTTTCACAATCCGCAGGTTCGCCAAGGCATTCAGATCGTAACCCCGCAGCCAGGCCACCCGCGCCCCACCCTGCCAGCCCCCGCCAAAGTCCCACAGAAAGAACCTCTGGAGCAGGCGCAGCGGCTCCGCGCCTCCGCTGATCCACACATCTGCCATAAGGCGCTGATTGAACCATAGCCGGTCAAACTCCGCTGCCGGGAAAGCCACATACAGCGTCCCCACACGGTTCAGCCCCAGACTCCATTCGAGATGCGTGAAGCCCACCAGCGGCCCCGCAATCAGGCCGCCGCCCTGCGTCTTCAGCCACAATTCGTAGATCATCAATCCGCCGCTGCAAAACTGTGATACTGCTGCACGTAGCGCAGCACGCCGGCCAACGTGGCCCCGTCATTCTCCACGCGCACATCAATTTGATTCCCCGTGGGCAACAGCGCAAAACTGCCCATCTTGCTGCCTGGCTTTGGCACAATCACGCGCCGTTGCCCATTGTAATCTGAGGTAACTCGCAGATTCACCAGGTCAATGGTGATCGTCTCCCCATCCAACATCGGAACATTCAACGTGATTTCTGCGCCGGTCGTTCGATTGAAAACACTCACAATTTTTGCGCTGATACCCCCAGCACGAGTCAACCGAATAACTGGCCGAGTTTCCGCGCCTCCGGGCACAGTAGCAGTTAAAGCCGAAATACCCCCCGGCCACGTCGCTGTACCAGTCGTACTGAACCCGATAAACAGATTTCTGGTATCCGCAGGCGGCCGCGGAGGCAGCCACGGGAACACCGGCAATGAGGACGCCGATTCATCGCGCCCCACCAGAAACGCATAACTGGTCAGTCCCGTTGGCGGCTCCAGCGGCAAATCAATCGGCATTCGATAAAACAACCCCGAACGATACCTGGCGCACGCCCGCGCCGTCACCGTTCCCAACCGCGTAAAATCTCCGGTAATATACAACCAGCCCGTGCCTGCATCGAAACGTAGCGCATTGACGCGCCGCGTGACATCCACATCTGCGATGACAATGTACAACGGCGACTCAGAACCATCCGCATTGATCACAGTCCCAACTCCCTGTGTCTGAATGCCGCCGACAAAAATCTCCCCTGCATTTCCCGCTGCCAACGCTGTAACCGTTGTCGGTCCCGTAATTTGTTCCCACTTAGGAACCGCCGCATTCACTGCCATCCGGTACAGCCCCGTACCCCCGCCATACAGCCACACACTCCGCGCTGGATCACTGGTGAGCACAAACGCCAGTTTTTCCAAGGCGCCAGCCGCAGGAGCTCCATACGTTTCCCATGTGGTATATCCAAACGGCAAACGATATAACTGCGTCGTTCCAATCACGGCATAAATGTCGCCCGTAAGGGCGTCAAACGCCATATCTCGCACAAAACCGGCTGCCAGGCCATCGCCCAGCATCTCCCAGGTTTCTGCAACCTCATCATAGATCGCCACATTATCTACAGTAACGCCATCAATCTCATCCAGATTCCCTCCTACCACTAACCGTCCATCTGGTAGGACGATCATCGCATTGATATACGGCAAAGCCCCATCTGGCTTAGTTGTATACGGCGCCTCCCACATGCCGTCTTCCTTGTGATAGCGCACCAACACATCCTGATCATTAGCATCAAAATCAAAGAAATCGCCGCCGAAGTACACCCAGACATCAGTTTCCGCGATCGCCCGTATACCGCGATTCCGATACACATTCACCTGGCTCGGAGGTCCCAGCACCCCCCACTCACCCTGAATGCGCCCCATCACCATCCGCGCTGTGCCACTCGTCTCCGTCGTCACCGCCATCGCCGTCTCGATCACATCGCTCCAGAACGGCGCGCCCACATCGAAGCGTAGTCCCAGCTGCATGTTGAATCCATGCGCCGGGTCGCCATAATCCTCCAGCCCACCCGCTGGTACGGACGGCAGCTGCAAAATCCGCTGATCCCCCCAGTATTGGATCAGCACCGGCTGCGGGCGTCTATCCGCCGCCAGCGGGACCGCATCCGGCTTGAGCGCATCCCCCAACGCCACATAGCGCGCGTTCATCGTCGCCAGGCTGCTTGCCAGCAACCAACCCGTCAAAATCAGCGTCCGTGCTCCGATGCGGCTCACTTCCACACTCCCCCCCGGCCGCACCACGCGCGCCGTCAGAATATTCTCCGGCGCGCCCATCCCGCCCAGCGGCCGGATCACCCGGAAGTACAAATCCGTTTCCAGATCATAAATCTCACCACCCGCGCGCGTGTTGCCATCGCGCACACTCGCCGACCCGTGCCGTATTCCCGTCCACCGGCAACCCGGCTGATCCCCATCCAGATAGGTCTGGAGGCGCGTCCCTTCCGTGTGCGTCACTCCGTCGAGATACCACGTCTCGTTCTTGCTATTCGTGATCTGCACTTCCTTCGACGTGAACGCCCCCACCGCCTGGTATAGCACCCACCCCCCACCGAGCGGCTGTATGACCGTCGCCGTCGCCACCCCCGTAGAAGTCACTGTCAGCACGCCGCTCACCCCGCGCGCCGCAAAGATCACCTGCGCCGGATCGCTGGCCGGCGCCGCAGAGCAGAGTAGCGTCAGCCCCCGCGCCGTCCCTCCCGGCACAATCTTGTAGCTATATTCCCCCCACGCGCTGATCCCCTGCTCGCGCGTGACCGTTGCCCCGCCATACTGCGAAAAATTCCCCGCCACCTCCGCGCTCGGATTCAGCACATAATTGCGCGCCGCTTTGGGCTGCACCAGCTTGTACCTACTCATACCATCGCCCCCACCACGAGCAGATCGCGCAGAATACTATCCGTCGCCTGCTCCGTGTTGATCGTGATATTCATCACCCGGCTGCTATCCACCTGGGTCACCGCCTCGGCATCCGCTGCCCCGGCCACCCGTCGCATCGCGTCCTCGATGGGTCCCATATCCGCCTTCTCGAAAGGCAGCATAAAACCCTCCACACTCATCTCGCCCAAAAACCGGAACGCCTTCGAGGGGCTGGAAATCCCCAGGAAGCCTTTCGCCGCATCCAGCGCCGCCTGCGCCGCCTTCTTCGCCGCCTCCGCAATCGCGCTCACCCCATTCGTCAGCGCGCTCACGATCCCGTCAATGATCGCCTGCCCCACCGCGCCCCAATCCGTCTCCGTGAAAAACTTCCTGATCGCATCCCAGGTTTTTTGGCCGATCTCTTTGATCAGCCGCCACGCCTCATCCCACCACTCGCGCAGCTTCTCCCCAAAGCCGCGCCAGTCGCCCTCGAACGCCAGCCGGAACGCCTCGAACAAGCGTTCTACCTGCCCCTTCCACACCTCGAAGATTTGCAGCACCGCTTCCCAAATCTCCCGCGCCTTCGCCGTGATCGCCTCGCCGTGCTCCGCCCAGAACTGCCTCAACCCGTCAAGGATGCCCGTCACAAACGTCTGAATGCCCAGGAAATCACTTTCCCACGCCGCCCTGATCGCCGCCACAGCCGCGATCAACAGCAGCGCCGTCGCAATCACCGGCGCCGCCGTCGCCACAATGCCCCCCAACGCCGGAATCACCACACTCGCAATAGCAATCCCCAACGCAATCAGCACATCCTGTAATTCTACATTTTTGCCGATCCATTCCACAATCGGCGCGATGAAATCCTGCACCGCGTTGATCACTTCCCAAATGGATTCCCGTGCCGTGTCATTGATGCCCACCCACTCCATGATCTGATCCACAACGTTGCGGATGACCATCTCCAAATTGCCGCCGTTCTCCACCGTCCAGGAGATCAGATCCAAAAGCGCCGTTCCCTTTTCCAGAACCGCGCTAAATGCTTCCACGAACGGCCCGGCGATAAACGCCGCCAGCACATCGAACGCCGGCATCAACGTCACCAGCACCTTATCCGCCAAATCCAGCAACCCCGTCCCCACCGGCTCGATTGCCAGCAGTGCCCGATTCTTCAAGCGCTGGAACGTCTCCGCAAACCCGTCCGTCTGCTTTGCAGCGTTCGCAATCGCGCCCTCGGAGTTGTCTAGCACTGTCAGCAGATCACCCAACTCAAACCGCCCTTCTCGAATCGCTGCTGCCATATCTGGACCAGCCCGCGCTCCAAAAATATCCATCGCCACCGCCAGCGCTTTAGAACTGTCTTCTGTGCTCTTGATGGTATCAATCGTCTGCAACAGCCCCTCGCGCAAAGGCACCCCTTCACGCGAGAATTGACCAGCGGCGATTCTCAGCGATCCCATCACCAGTTCGGCGTTTACGCCTTCCTGCTCCCACTTTCCGAAAAGCGCTGTGCTCTCTTCCAGCGTGAATCCCATTAACCTCAGAGGTGAACCAAATTGTACAACTTTCTGCATCAGAGAATCTACACCGATGCCCGTCTGCTGACTGGCAATGAAAAACATATCCAGCGCCTTTGAGCTATCTTCCATGGGAATGCCCCAGTCTCCAATTGCACGGCTGAACAACTGCGCATTCTGGGTCACGTCAGTTTCAAGCATCCTGGATAGATCCAACATCTGACCAGACAGCATTTGTAATGGCTCGCCGCTAAGATTTAAGCGCCGATTCAACTCTGCAATTGCCGCTGAAGTATCTTCCATAGACGCAGGCGTATTAGCAAACGTGCGCCGGAAATCCTCCTCCAGCCCCGCCAGCGTCTCGCCCGTCGCCCCGGTCTTGATCGCAATCCCATCCAACGCCGCGTCAAAATCGTTGCCGATGCTCAGCGCCGCGGCGCCGGCCGCAATCGCCCCCGCCGCCAGGCCGCCCAGCCCTGCCAGCGCCGCCGTCCCCAGCGCTTGCACATTGCCGGTGATGCTTTCCATAAAGCTGCCGGTCTTCTTCGCCGAAGAGTCCAACCCCTCCGCCAAATCCGTTGTATCCGCGATTAGCTTCACCACCAGCGTCGCCAGTGTGCTCATCCGTGCCTCACTTCTGTTTTGCCAGCCCCAGCGCCGCCAGCGCATCCATGCGCGCCCGCTGCTCCTCTGCCGATTGCGTCTCTTTCTCGAACTTCGGCATGAAATCCTCCGGCGCAAACGGCTTCTTGCGCTTCTTCGGATCCCGCGCCGTATTCGCCACCGTGCTTGCCACGATTCCCGCGCGCAAATCCGCGCGCGCCTCGCCCCATGGCTCCAATTGCGCGTAAGCCATCCACTCGGAGAGCTCCCGGCTGCTGATCCGGGCCAGGAGCTCTCCCACCGTCATCCCCAGGGCCAGAGCTAGCCGGAAGTAGAACCTTCGCTCTGGCCGCTGTCGGAGTTTTTTTCCAACTCCGAAATATCGGCCTCAGTGATACCAGACAGCCGCTGCGCGACCTCAAACACGCGATGCAGCGCCGCTCCGCTCTTCTTGCCCAGGGCCGCCACATCCGCATCGTTGAAGAGCCGCTTGCCCTCCGCGTCCACCATCGCCAGCGCCGCGAGGCGCGCCCGGAGATTCGCCATATTCATGCGCGTCTCCCGGCCCTTGCGCTCCACCACACTCGCCTCGAACGCATCCCGCTCCGCGCCCGTCAGCCCGCGCACCCGCACCACACCGCCCCACTCCGGCACCGCCACATCCTCGAAACTCAGATCCGGCGCTTCCAGAATTGCATCCCGCGTCAAATAGCTCATACTCACTACTCCCTTACGCCGGCGTGGTTACACTGCCCGTCACCTTCAGCGTGATGCTGGCCGCCAACTTCCCATCTACTGGGGCAGACGGCTCGAACGCCGTGGGGAACGCGCTAAACGACCAGGTGCTCGTATCCGGGAAGACCACGCTCCACGTCGTCACCGTGCGCGCCTTCATATCCGCAATCACCTGCTTGTGCGTCGCGTTGCCCGGCATAAAGTTGATTTCTGCCGTCACTTCGCCGCCATCCAACAGCCCGCCGATGAACTCCCGGTCGCCGCCGCTGTCATGGCTCGTCATTTCTAACGGGTCGAGGCTCAACCCCGGCCCGCTGAGATTCGTCACCTCCGCCAGCGTGGTCGCGCCACGCTTCAACAACGTTCCGTATGCTGCTCTCCCGCCTGTCGTCATCCCTGCACCTCCCTATGCTTGCTCTGCGATCGCGCCCGTCACCTTCAGCGTGATGCTGGCGCTCAACTTCCCATCCACCGGCGCCGAAGGCTCGACCGCCGTGGGGAACGCCTGGAACTCATACACCGTGGGCGTCACCGGATCATCCGTGAATTGCAGTTGATAATTGTGAATCACGCGCCCCTGCAAATCCTCGATCAATCCGCCGTCCATCCCCTGCGTCTCATCGGTGGGAATGAAATTCAATTCCAGCGTGATCTCGCCCCCATCAATCAGCCCGCCGATGAACTCCCGATTGCCGCCGCTGTCGTGGCTCGTCATCTCCAACGGATCCAGCGCCCACGCTGGCCCGGAGATACTCACCACCTCGGCAATCTCCGTGAATTCCTCGGCAATCTCGCCATCGCCGCGCAGCAACAGCGTCCCATAAGCTGCCATCCCTTCAGTCGTCACCTTGCACCTCCTACAGCGTGTACCGAATTAACAAATCTACCTGCTGCATCGGCAACAGGAAATTGCTCCCCCACACCACCGCCACGCGATCTATAAACACGTGCTGCACTTGCACCTTGCTCAACGTCAGCGTGCCCCTATACCCGCTGATCGCTGTCTGCACCGCCTTCAGCAGCGTGACACCCGCGCTATAACTCGCGGCGTGCAGCGTCACCTGCACCCGCGCCAGACTCAACCGCACCGCCCCATCATGCGCGTATTCCGGCACATCGCTGATCACCTGGTACGCCGCTGCCGGCAGGCTGATGTCATCTGGAATCGTCACCGGATACACCTTCGATGCCAATCCAGAAACGCCATTCAGCAACTCATGCACCGCCGCCGCAATATCACTCACCGCGTCACCTGCTTAATGTGCTCGCCAACCATATCCTTGGCGTTTGCCTGCTCCGCATCGAAAGCCGGCCGCAAAAAAGGCCGCGCCGCCATCCCCGGATGTTTCACCGCCCAGGCCATCACGCGCTCGCCATCCACATCGAACGCCAACGCCTTCTTGCGCCTGGGCGTAATCGGGTGCTCCGTGGCGCCGGTCTCCAGAAACATCCAATACCACTTTTCCTTATCCGGCCCCACGCTCATCGTCACCCGGCCCGGCTTGCGCGCCTTGGCGTCTGCCTCCACTAACACGCGCGGAGCCGGCGCCAATCCATTCGCCGCGTCTGCGATCACCTGCGCCCCAGCCTGCGCCGCCGCCTCCACCACCTGTCTCACATCCAGGCCCATCTTCTCCAAGCGGCGCACCAATTCCGCACCGCCCTCGATCTTCGCCGTCACCCGCTTGCCCTTGCCCATCAGCCCACCGCCAAACAGAGCAATTCCAGCGCCCTGAACCGCGTCTCCTGGTGGATCACAGCCTGAATGTCATATACCGTGCTCCGATGCACCGCCCGATGAATCGGCTCCAAGCCGCTGCGATACCGCACCGTGATCCGCGTCGTCACCTCGTGCCCATCGCGGCGTTGCTCCAGGAACTCCCGCCCGCGCAGCGGCTCCACGCTCGCCCACACCGTGGCGATGTCCGTCCAGGTGATCACCTCCGCGCCATACGCATCGCGCGTCACCGTTTTCTGCTGCAACGTCACCCGCTCGCGCAAATTGCCCGCTTGCATCAGAATCCCCAGGTCCTCCGCTCCAGATTGATCAGCGCTTCTACAGCCAACGGAATCTCACGGAGCACCGTTCCGTTCTGCGTCGCTTCCCGGTTCTCGTACCAGTGCCCGATCAGCAACAACACCGCCTGCCTCAACCGCTGCGGCACACTCGCCGCCGCCGTATAGCCGCACACATAGCGCACCCGCATCTCGCCGCTAGGCCAGGCATACCCCGACTTCAGCGTGATCCGCGCATTCCACACACTCAACGTATACGCGGCCGCGCTCAACGTCTGCTCCGAGCTGCCATCCGTCTCTGTGTAGTACACGCCCGTGACGCTTTGCACCGGCGGATATAGCAGCTCTATGTACCGCTCTGCCGGGAATGCCAACGCCAGCGCATCGCGTGTCTGCGTCAACAGCGCCAGCCCAGTGCGCTCCTCGATCATCTCCCTGGCCGCCGCAATCAGCGCCGTAATCAGCGCATCATCCGCGCTCGTATCCACCCGCAGATGCAGCTTCGCCTCGCTCAGCGTCACCGGCTCGATCACCGGCCCCGTAATCACGCGCGTGATCAGATCATCCACGTTTTTCCTTTCTGTGCTGCTAACAACTGCTTAGCGGCACTACACCCCGATCACGTGATTGAGGCTCACCTCAACCACGTAGCGGATGTCGCTATCTGGCGGCTGCTGCCCCGCTGCCAACGCCGCCGCGATGGTGGCATTGAATGTCACGTGGCTCATAAACGCCTCGCCGCCGGCTTGCAAAGCCTCGGCACTGCGTAGCACGCCCCGCGCCCAGGCGACCCGCTCCGCGTGATGCGGCGTCTCCTCCGGTTCGGTCGTCACAATGTACGACGCGAGCAAGCCTACGGCAGCAGTCACGCGCCGCTCCAACTCACCCCCGCTGCGGTCGAATCGCACCTGATACTGTTCTGTTAGCGTTAGCATCTTCGTTCTCCTCTCAATTT
>CAZDSF010000106.1:0-10325 GCA_964508025.1 uncultured Anaerolineales bacterium | reverse complement strand
GTCACCCTCATTTAGTAGAAGCGCGCCCGGTTGTGGGGCGCGCTTCTACGTATAGGTGATTTCAAAACAAGAGCGGGGATTTTCACAGCGAAAATCCCCGCTCTTTGGGTTTACGTTTGTTGATTTCAGAGATATACCAACAGCCGGTCGCAGCCATCGCAATAGGCTTCTTCGCCAACACGCGCGGCGGCGCGCGGCTTGGCGCTCACGCTCACCCCACACAACGCACAGGTATCATCCTCTAGCAACTGGGCCACAGCGATGCCGCCCAATCGAGGCTGCAAGTATGTATACGAGTCCAGAATCACATCGGGAATTTCCTGGCGCACCTGGATGGCTTCGGCTTCTAACGCGCGTGCGCGCGCCATCAGCGTCTCGCGTTCGCGGGTCAATGCTTGCTGCGTTTGCTCCCACGCGCTCTCGATTTCGTGCAGTTGTGTTTCAGCCGCAGCGGCTTCTGCGTCGGCATCTTCGCGGGTTAGCATGGCTTCCAACAAGGTGTCTTCGAGATCGGCTTTGCGTTGGCGCAGCGACTTCACCTTTGACTGTAAATCTTGCAGCTCCCGCGCGTTGTGTACTGAGCCGCCATAGAGCTGTTGCTCTTTCTGTTGGCGCTCCATTTCCACCCGTTGAAGCTCAAACTCCAGGTCTTTCTGCGCCTTACGCGCCGCAACTGCGATGCGAGTTTGCGCTTGTGCGTGGGCTTGCGCTTTCCGCAAGGCTGCATCGTCTTTCAGCGTGACGTTGATCTCGCCCACCAGCCGGTGAATCGCCTCCAGGGTCGAATCAATCTCTTGCAGCCGCAATACAGCCTTGTTCCAACTCATGGCGCTCCTTTGAAAAGGATGAAGGATAAGGGCGGAAGGATGAAACTCTCCGCACTGCACACGGCTTTTTACGCTTCACGAACTGCTTACATCAGTGTTGGGAAAATTTACGCTCAGGCGGCTGGAGACTTTTTCCGAGCCGCAAGCCGACGCACAATCAGGAAGGTCGCCCCCGTGACGATGAAGATCAGTGAAAAGATCTGCGCTGCCGCTAACGTCCCGATGGTCCATGCATCGGGACGCAGCATTTCGGTGAAGAACCGGATTACCGCGTAGCCGATGAGGTAGCCCACTAGTAGATCCCCGGAATGCAGTTTTTCATAGCGCTTCACGCCGAGGAGGAAGAGGATGAGAAAAAGCGCGAGCGCCGCCAGAGATTCGTACAAGAATGTCGGATGGAAAAGGGTATCGGGTGGGTAGAGCGCGAGATTGGTGTAGGGCATAATGCGGTTTGCCGGCGGAATGAGCACGCCCCACGGTAGGGTGGTCGGCGGCCCGTAAAGTTCCCGGTTGATGAAGTTGCCCCATCGCCCGATGGCTTGCCCGATTGCCATGCCCGGCGCTGCGAAATCGAGCCATTGAAGCGGCTTGAGTCGGCGCATCCGCGTGTAGATCAACACGCCAATCGCGCCGCCGATGACGGCGCCGTAGACGGCTAGCCCACCTTGCCAGATGTACAACGCCTCAAGGGGATGCTCTTTGTAGTAATCCCAGCCGATAAGCCCGCCCGCCGGTCGTGAAAAGACGTGATAGACCCGCGCACCGATGACCGCGAGCACGACAACCATAAGCAACATATCCCAGATGTAATCCGGGTTCTCGCCTGCGCGTTTGGCGAGGAATGCAGCGGCTAAAGCGCCCAGCATGATGCCGGTCACAATCAGCAGCCCGTACCAATGTACCGCAAACGGCCCAACACTTATCAGAATCGGATCAACAGGTGGTTGCATAGAAAATCCTCCGGGATAGCGTATTAGCGTATTAGCGTATTAGCGTATTAGCGCAATAGATGACAGGATGCAAGAATCGGGGGTTGCGCGGCAAGCGAGAGCGGTTCATTCTTTGTTAAGCTCTCCCCATCACCCCATCACCCCATCACCCCATCACCCTATCACCCCATCTCCTCATTGCACCTCTGCTTCTCCTATCGCCAGCCGTAGCGCGTAGCCAGCGTCTCGTAAGTCTCATCGAAGAAAACTTGCATGTGAGGATACAGCACCGCTACGGAGAGCGCCCCGAACAGTGCGCCGGTGAGAGTGCGGAAAAACGGCGTGGTTTCCAGCGGCGTCGCCAGCACGCTGGGTAGGAGCCAATGGATCACGTAAGAGAGCCATTGAATGCCTCCATCGAGCCCCATGGGCGCAATGCCGAAAGCGATATAGGCCCATATAGGCAGGGCCTTTAGCGCCAGACGCCGGCGCAGCAAGCTGTAAACCATTCCCGCGAGCGCCATCGCGCCATAGATGGCGACACAGCGTTGACAAAGGGCGGTCTTGAAGCCCACTGTTGCATTGCCGAGGAAGTTGCTCGTTTCCAGCATTTCTGTCGGCGAGAGCGCCCCATCTGTGGGGTAGGCAGCTTGTGGGCCGAAGAGGAACCACGAGCGGAAAGGATACTGGTGGCAGAAGGGATCGTAGAGGCGGTACAGCACCGCCGCGGCGCCTTCGTGTCCGGAGAACATCAACACGGGCGCGAGAAAAGCCAGCAGCGTAAATACGGCGAGAAAGCCGTTGAACAATCCCAACCAGTGCTTGGAAAGCCAGAATACCGCGTGATTGGCGCGTCGCAGGTTGTTGCGTTCTTGTGCAGGGTGCGCCGGCGATGGAGGAGGGCTTGCCGGCGCAGGGGCGTTGCGTTCGGCGATGCGACGTTGCGCTTCTGCCAGAATATCTTCGGCGTTGGGAGAGAGGGGGGGGTGTTCGTTTTCGCTCATAGCCCCAGATTCCAGCCGATGCCGCGCTGCTCCAACCAGAAACCGATGGCAGTAAAGCTATCGGTGAGGATAATGACGCCCATCAACACCAGCAGCACGCCGGTGGCTTTGTGGATGATCGGCAGATAGCGTTGCAGCTTGGTCAGTAACGCGCTGACTTGATCCACCAGCACGGCGGCAAGGATGAAGGGCAATCCGACGCCGAGCGAGTAGACCGTGAGCAGCCCTGCGCCCTGGGCGGCGGTATGTTGGGTGGCGCTGAGCGTGAGAATCGAGGTGAGCGCCGGCCCTACACACGGCGTCCATCCGGCAGCAAATACCATGCCGATAAGCAGCGATGAGGCGAAGCCCCATTCCCGTTTGGCGCGCCAATCCAGTTGGGCGGAACGGTAGAGGGCCGGGACGTGCAAGATTTCGAGAATGGTCAACCCGAAGAAGATCACGAGCAACCCACCAAGCACGCGCAACCACGCGCCGCGTAGGAGTGCGCCCAAGGCCCCTGCCGCTACACCCAGCAGCGTGAAGACCAGGGTGAAGCCCAGCACGAAGAAGATGGCATGGAGCACGATATAGAGCCGTTCCCGGCGTGTGCGTTCGCCGGGCTGCGTGACGGCATATCCGCTCAGGTAGCCCAGATAGACGGGCACCAACGGCAGCACGCAGGGCGCCAGAAACGAGGCCAACCCCGCCAGAAAAGCCAATCCCACGTTGATATTCACGGTTCCCATATTCTCTGCTTGTGATAATGGATCTCGAAGCGCGTCAGTGGCTCAAATTATACCACCCTCCACAATGCATACAACTTACACAAAAAGCCCCCCTTCCAAGACCCGGAAGGGGGGCGGTGTTGGCGCGCTTACGGCTCGCGTTGATAACGCAGCACGGGCTTCCGCGCCGCGCGGACCTCATCGAGGCGGCGCACGGGCGCGTTGCGCGGCGCTTCGTGCAGCAGCGCGGGATCGGTCGCGGCTTCTTCTGCAATGGTGCGGAGAATCGTGGCGTAGTTGTCCAACGATTGTTTGCTCTCCGTCTCCGTTGGCTCGATCATTAGCGCCTCGTGGACGATGAGCGGGAAGTAGTTGGTGGGCGGGTGGACGCCGTAATCAATGAGCCGTTTGGCGATATCCAGCGCGCGGATGTCGGGCGCGGCTTGGACCTTACCCTCGATGACAAACTCGTGCTTGCAGATGCGATCATAAGGCAGCGGATACACGCCTTTGATCTGGCTGAGCAGGTAGTTGGCGTTGAGCACCGCGTGCTCGGCAGCCTCGCGCAGTCCGGCGTCGCCTAACATGCGGATGTACGTGTAGGCTCGCACCAACATGCCGAAGTGCCCCCAGAACGCCTTCACCGGGCCGATGGACTTTGGCGGGTTGTAGAAGGTGTAGCCGGGCAAATCCTCTTCGTCTTCGATTTGCACCACGATGGGCCCGGGCAGGAAATCCACCAGATGCTCTGCCACGCCCACGGGGCCGCTGCCGGGGCCGCCGCCGCCGTGCGGCGTGCTGAAGGTCTTGTGGAGATTGAAGTGCATCACATCAATGCCCACATCGCCGGGGCGCATGACGCCCATGAGCGCGTTGAGGTTGGCACCGTCGCCATAGACCAGGCCGCCGCAGCTGTGAACCAGATCCACGACCTCCTTGATTTGTTCTTCGAAGAGGCCCAGCGTATTGGGATTGGTGATCATCAAGCCGACCACGCGCTCGCAGATCTGGGCGCGCAGCGCGTTTAGATCCACATTACCGCGCGCGTCTGAGGGAATCTGCACCACGCGCAAACCGGTCATGCTCGTGGTCGCCGGGTTCGTGCCGTGCGCCGAATCGGGCACCAGGATCGTGTCGCGTTGCGTTTCGCCCCGGGCGCACTGATAAGCGCGCATGATGAGCACGCCGGTCAGCTCCCCGTGGGCGCCGGCAGCCGGTTGCAGGGTGACGCCGGCAAAGCCGGCAACCGCCTTGAGGTACTCTTGCAGGTGGTACATGAGGAAGAGCGCGCCCTGCGCCGTGGCCGGGTCTTGCAGTGGATGCAGCCCTACGAAGCCGGGCATCCGCGCGGCGACCTCGTTCACCTTGGGGTTGTACTTCATCGTACACGAACCGAGTGGGTACATGCCCTTATCAATGGCGTAGTTGAGTTGCGAAAGCCGCAGAAAATGGCGCGTCACATCAATCTCGCTTACCTCTGGCAGCGGCAAATCCTCACGTAGTAGTTCCGTGGGCAGCTCGCTGGGGGGGACATCGAGTTTGGGGGGCTTGGTGCCCTCGCGTCCGGGAACTGAAAGTTCGTAAATCAGGGGTTCAGCCATGGTGCTCACCTCCTGCGGCTGCGTGCGTTGCAAATTCTGCCAGAGCCGCCACAAAATCATCAATCTCCGCGCGCGAGTTCATCTCGGTCACGGCTACCAGCATGTGATTCTGGAGGTGCGGGTAATCGCATCCCAGATCGTAGCCGCCGATGATCTCGATGAAGTAGTCGTTGAGCAGGAAGTCGTTGATCGCTGCAACGGGCGCCGGGCAACGCACGACAAATTCGTTGAAGAAGGGCTTCGCGCCAACAACGCTGAAGCCATCGAGCGCATCAATTTCCCGTGCGGCGTAATGCGCTTTGTGGTAATTGAGCTCGGCCACCTTGCGCAGCCCTTGCTTTCCCAATGTGGAAAGATAGACCGTTGCTGCCAGCATCATCAAACCCTGATTGGTGCAGATATTGGACGTGGCTTTTTCGCGGCGGATGTGCTGCTCGCGCGTGGTGAGCGTGAGCGCGTAGGCGCGCTTGTCTTCGATGTCCACCGTCTCGCCGACCAGCCGGCCCGCTAGCTGGCGCACATACTGCTCGCGGGTGGCGTAGAAGCCCAGGTACGGCCCGCCGAAGCTGAGACCCAGCCCCAACGGCTGCCCCTCGCCCATGACGATGTCGGCGCCGAACGCGCCCGGTGGATTGAGCAATCCCAGGGCGATGGGGTGGGTCGCTACGGCGAGCAGCGTCCCGTTGCCTTGCTCGTGGATGCGGTCTGCCAGCCCTTCGACCCGCTCAATTTCGCCGAAGAAGTTAGGGCTTTGCAGGATGAGGCAGGCGGTATTTTTATCCACCAGGCCGATGACATCCTCCAACGAGGCGGTGAGATCCTGATCGCCGACGATCTCCAGATCCATGCCCTGGGTGTAGGTGCGGATGACCTGCCGGTACATCGGATGCACGGTGGGCGCAACCACAACTTTGCTGCGTTTCATGCGGAAGACGTTGAGCGCCTGGATGACGGCTTCTGCCGTCGCCGTCGCGCCATCGTAATGGCTGGCATTGGCGACTTCCATGCCGGTCAGGTCGCAGATCATGCTCTGGAACTCGAAGATGGCCTGAAGCGTGCCCTGGCTCACTTCCGGCTGATATGGGGTATAGGCTGTAGCAAATTCTCCCCGGCTAATGATGGAATCAATGACCGTGGGCGACCAATGGCGGTAAGCGCCGGCGCCCAGGAACGTGGGGACTTCATACGCATTGAGGTTGGAGGACGAGAGATCGCGCAACTCCTGCAAGATTTCCATCTCTGAAGCGGGTTCCGGCAGTCCCATCTCCGGGTAGCGATAGGGGACTGGAATATCCGCAAACAGGGCCGCGATGTCCTCCACACCGATAGCCGCCAGCATCTGGCGACGTTCTTCATCCGTGTGTGGCACGTAGACCATGAACAGCTCCTTTCAGTCGTATTGAGGGGACAATCAGGCTTCGTTTTCGAGGAGTTCCGCGTAGGCTTCGGGCGTCAGCAACGCCTCCCATTCGTCGAGATCGCTGGCGCGAATCTTGAGCAGCCAGCCGCCTTCGAAGGCTGCGGTGTTGATCAGCTCGGGCTGATCTGCCAGCGCCTCGTTGATCTCCACCACTTCGCCGCTCAGCGGCGCGTAGACATCGGCGGCCGCTTTCACTGATTCGACCACGCCGAATTGCTCGCCCTTGGTCACTTCATCGCCAACTTCCGGCAGTTCCACGTAGACGATGTCGGAGAGGGTGCTCTGCGCGTAATCGCTAATCCCGCAGACGAACAGGTCGCCTTCTTTGCGGGCCCACTCATGGCTCTCCAGATACCGGGCATTAGAATCAATCTTCATGGGTATTCACTCCTTTATGTAGAAATCGTGATGTTATGGATTACTTGAACTCTGAACTGAGCGGAATACAACGGCTGTTGCCTGAAGACTATTATCTCTGTCTGATTGGGCTTGTCAACCTGGCTGGCTTAGACATACCAGCTGGGCCGTTGCCCCAGGCGGAAACGGACGGCTTCCCATAGTTCGATAACGGGAGAAGGGGCCGGGAGACTCGCCAGATTCGGGCTGAAAGGGATCTCGACATCGGGGCGGCGCGGCAGGTTGGTGGTTGCCGAATATCCGCCGCCGGGATGGCATTGATTGTAGACCAGCAGTAACGAGCTGTTATCTCCCAGCATTCGCGGTAGTGTATCCAGCGCCACGCCGGCGAGGTGTTGCGAGAGCGGATCTTCTGTGGCGACAATCACGAGCCAATCACAGATGGCAGGGATATTCCATAGCAGCGGCAGCGCTCCCCGTCCCAGGTCTAGCACCACGAAAGCGCCCTCGTCGCGCAGCATTTGGGGAATCTGCCGCAACGTGCGCGGCTCAACCGTGTGCATGTCTACGATTTCCGACGGCCCTGGTATAAATTTGAATCCGCCGATGTGTTCCAGGCTGAATTGTCGAATGAGCTGCGTTGAGACATCTCCTGGTGCGCGCGCGGCCAGTTCGATGATGTGCCTGGCCCCGCCGATGCCGGCTAACGCGCCGATGTTGCCCACCGGCAACGAAAGATCAATCAGGGTAGTGGGCTGTTGACTGAAGCGCGCGGACTGATACGCCAGATTGAGCGCCAGCGTGCTCACTCCTGTACCGCCGCGCAGCGAGAGCAGACCTACCGTAACCCCCTTAGCTTCGAGCGCTGTGCTTTGCCGGATGCGCTTTTCGCGGGCTAACGCCATCTGGATGCGCGCTTGAATTTCTTCGCCGCTGATCGTGCCCTTGATCATGAAATCATCGCCGCCGATGGTCAGGGCTTTGACGCGGGCGTCCACATTGGCGAGGGCCGTGAGGAAAAGAATGGGCACGGTTTGGAAGCGCCGATCCTGCCGCAGCTGCGTGCAGACAGCGTACCCGTCCATGCCCGGCATCATCACATCCAGCAGAATCAGATCCGGCGGCGTCTCGAGCGCCAGTTGAATGCCTTGCCGCCCGCTGCTTGCCGGGATGACTTGGTAGCCCCAACGTTCCAACATGAGCGTGTACATCGCCAACGCTTCGAGGTCATCTTCAATGATGAGGATGCGAATCTGGGCCATGGCATTTCTCCTCGCGCCTAACTTGGGGCAGACATATCTATCTGCAAGGGGGGATAGCCTGGTGGGGCTACCCCGAATTTTTACTCGACCGGCAACAATACGGTGAAGATACTTCCCTTGTCGGCTTCGCTTACCACAGAAATCTGGCCTCTGTGGAGTTCGACAATGCTGCGGGTGATCGCCAGCCCCAATCCTGTTCCGCGCACGCTGCGGACTAGCGGATGGCTGGAGCGGAAGTATTTGGTAAACAGCTTCTCCAATTCCTCTTGGGTCATGCCAATGCCTGAATCCTGTACTTGCCATCGAACGTAGGCTTTGCCGTTGTGCTTCACCTGGTCGGTGCGCACGAGCACCTGTCCCCCTTCCGGCGTATACTTGATGGCATTGCTCAGCAGGTTGATGAGCACCTGGTGCAACCGCCCCCGGTCGCCCTGAATTGTGGGCAACTCCGGCGCAGTCTCGACAGTGAGCGTTTGATGGCGTTCGTTCAGCATCTGCTCGAATCCCTGTAGCGCGTCTCGAACGAGCGCGTCAGGTTGCAGCGGGCGCATATCCAACTGCAAGCGCCCCGATTCGATGCGCGAGATATCGAGCAGGTCTTGCACCAACCGATCCATGTGCTGGATATTGCCTCGGATGACGCCGATGAACTGCTGCTGCTGCTCAGTGAGTGGGCCGGCAAGTCCCTTACTGAGCAAATCGGTATACCCTTTCATCGAAGTCATGGGCTGTTTGAGCTCGTGCGAAACAAAGGAAACGAACTCGGTTTTGGCCTGGTTGGCGCGCTGCACTTGCTGGAAGAGGCGGGCGTTGTCTATGGCGATAGCGGCGTGATCGGCAAGGCGGTTCATGAACTCTACCGTGTGGGTGGAGAAGGTTGCGGCATCAGCGGCTTCCAGAGCGATAACGCCGATGACGCGATTCTCGCGTTGGATGGGAATGGTGAGCTGCGCCCGCATGTTTGGCGCCAGAGCTTCGTACCGCGCATCTGCATTTACATCTTGGACGAGGATCATCTGCCCCGTTCGCACCGTGGCGCCGACCAATCCCCGTTCCAAAGGCCAGAGTTTTTGTTCCCGGTATGGCTCGATGACTTCGGGGGGATAGCCGTGATGGGCGAGGAGTCGCAGCCCCCGCGTACCGTCTTCTGCTTCATGCAGAGCGGCGATCATGCCTACCGGCGCGCCCGCGATCCGCGTGGCCCATTCCAGGGTCAGGCTCATCACTTCTCCATAATCGAGCGTCGCGTTGAGCATTCGATCAATATGCTGCAAGGTGGTGAGTTCTTGGACGCGGGCCTGGAGCGCCTGGTCGGTCATGGTAAACAGGCGGGCGTTTTCGATAGCAACTGCGGCCTGTGCGCCGAAAGCGAGCAGCAGATCGGCATCTTCCTGGTTGAAGGCATGACCATCTTTGGCATTGATGACTTCGAGCACACCGATAGGGTTGCCGCGCGCGTTGAGTGGAATTGCCAGGACGGAGCGCGTGACGAAATCGGCGCTTTGATCTACGCCGGCGTACCAGCGTTGATCGCTTTGGGCATTTCCGATGATGATGGGGCGATTTTCCGAGAAGGCCGCGCCGGCGATACCTTTGCCGGCGGGGATTTTGCGCCCCACCAGGCCGTTGCCCAGCGGCCCGCAGGAGATGCGGAAGACGAGATCGCCGCTGTGCTCATCCAGCAGGAGCAGCGAACCGGCTTCGGCATTGAGGAGTTTGGCCGCGTTGCGCACCACCAGATCCAAGACCTCGTTGATATCGAGGCTGGAGGCAAGCAAGCGCCCGATTTCGTTGAGCGTGTTTAGCTGGTGCGCGCGGGCTTCGAGCCGCTCCTGCATCCGCCGCCGTTCAATCGCCGAGGCGGTGAAGGCGGCGACCGCAACGAAGAAACGTTCATCTTCTTTGGAGAAGCGCAGCTCCGGGTCGCGCGAGCAAGCCACCATCACCCCGATGCTCTGATCGCCCGCCATCAGCGGCGCGCCGAGCCAGGCGCGATCCGGAGTCCCGCTTGGTTCGATGCCGCGCGCCGCGCACTCTGCCAGATAATCATCCGTGCGGATGACGGAGCCGGCAGCAATCACCTGTCCGGTCAGACCTGTGTTGATGGGCCAGGATACATCGGGGTAGAGCCGTTCGTTGTTCTCAACGAAAAAGGAATAGGAAAAGGCATCCCGTTGGGGATTGACCAGCGCAATGTAGAAGTTGGCGCCTTTCAACA
>CAZDSF010000105.1:0-10616 GCA_964508025.1 uncultured Anaerolineales bacterium | reverse complement strand
AGCCGGAGGCTGCGCCGCAGCCGGAGGCTGCGCCGCAGCCGGAGGCTACACCACAGTCGGAGGCTGCGCCCCTCGAAGCCGAGTTCGTAGAGCGCCGCGCGTTGGAGCAGATGCACCGCCGTACCCTGCACATCCTACGACAAGAAGTACAACCCGTGCCGTTCGCAGTCTACGCAGACTTCCTCACACGCTGGCAGCACCTCCATCCCGCCGAACGGCTGGCGGGCGACACCGCATTGACGCACATCCTCCAGCAGCTCCGCGCCGCGCCGGTGGTGGGCCGCATCTGGGAGCGCGACGTATTGCCGCTGCGCCTGAGCGCGTATCAGCCGGCGGCGTTGGCAGCGCTGTGCCAGGGCGGCGACCTGGTGTGGGTGGCGTCCGGCGGCGCCGACCCGCGTTGGGCGCGCGTGCGCTTCTTCTTTCGAGGCGAGGGCGGCGTGTACCTGGAGCCGGCAGCAGAAAACCCGGCAGAGCTATCGCCCGTCGCAACCGAGATCTACCAGTTCCTCAAATCCGAAGGGGCAGTGTTCTTCGCCGACTTATGCGCGGCGTTGGAGGTGGAGGAGCAAGCCGCCGAAACCGCACTCGTGGAGCTAGCGCTCGCCGGGCTGGCGACCAACGATAGCCTGGACGCGCTGCGCCGGCTGGTGCAGGAAGGCAAACCGCAGACAGGGGAGCGGCAGCCCTATAGCTCGCTAGAAGCAGAGCTGACGCAGCGGCGAGAGGCACTGGGGCTTAACATCCGCGCGCCGGGCCGCAAACCCGATGTAGCGCGCTATCGCTCGGCGCGGCAGCGCGTGCGACAACGGGTGGAACAGCCGCCCACCATCCGCTGGATTGGGCGCTGGGCGCCCGTGCAGCGCTTCAACATCATGGGGAAGGCGCTCCCGGCAACAGAGCGCGCGGCGCAGCAGGCGCGGCAATTGCTGGCGCGCTACGGCGTAGCAACGCACCTTTGTCTGACCGATGCGGTCGGCGTGGAGGAAATCGGCGCGTGGGACTGGGCCATGATCTATGCCCACCTGCAGCGCATGGAAGCGCGCGGTGAAGTGCGGCGCGGCTACTTCATCCAGGATTTGCCGGGCGTACAATTCGCGCTGCCAGAAGTGGTAGAGCGCCTGCGTGCGTTGCGCGACACGCTTGAAGCGCTGCCCGAACCGGTCGTGCTAAACGCCTGCGATCCCGCCAACCTGTACGGGCCTGCCCGCGACGAGGGCATACCGGGCTTCACCCGCGTGCCCTCGACATGGGTGGTGCAGGTGCGCGGACTGCCGGCGCTCATCGCCGCAAACGGCGGCGCAGACCTCACCGCCATCGAGGGCGTGGATGAAGGAACGCTGCAACGCGCCCTGAGGGCGCTCTTCACCCACCTCACCCGCACCGAGCCGCGCATCATCATCCACACGTGGAATGGCGCGCCAGTCTTGGAAAGTCCCGGCAAAATGCTCTTGGAGGCAGTGGGCGGCGTCCGTTACTATCCCGACATGGCGTGGGAACGGCATTGAAAGAACGTGAGCCGCTATGGCTCGCGTTCTTCTAAAAACGGGCGGTCAATCGAACTTCACCAGCAGGCCCGCAGCCCAGGCGCGGATGCCCTCCCAATCGCGGGCATCTCCGACATCCTTCGCCATGCCCTTGACAATGTTTTTCCAGAAGAAGAAGAGCCGGTCGAAGTCTTCGCCCTCGGTCAAGAGCGCGCCGCCAAACAAGCCGGCGTCCACAGGCTTAACTTCTGGAGCGACCTTGTGCAGCGCCTTGAGATAGCCCTCCGCCACTTTGCGATTTTCCGGCGTGTCCTCTTTCATCGTCAAACAGACCACAAAGGTAGCCACAGGGATAGCAGCGAGCGCATGGCGGTGTTTGCGGACGAAGCGTTTGATTTCACTGGGCAATTGACCCGCGTGAACGGATGTCCCGATCACCACCGCCCTGTACCCCTGAAGCTGCCGCACTTTACCGGCGCGGAGCACATCCACAACGGCGCCGCCCTGGCGCAGCGTCTCGCCGACGGCTTCGGCCACCTGGCGCGTGACCCCGGTCCAGGTGGCGTAGACTACCAGAATTTTGTCGCTCATGAAGCCTCCTCTAAAAATTATGAAGGATGAAGGCGGAAGGATGAATAAGAAAACCTCTGTACCTCCGCGTCTCTGCGTTAATTATTTTCGTAAGTGGGGTTGTGTCGCAAGTTCGGTAACGCTCCTTAAAAAATAAAAGGGGATTGTAGTCAGGCGTTTTAGCGCCGCCACACCGCGCTAAAACGCGCACTACAAACACATTTTCGTGTTGGATAGTGTGCGCCACCAGCGACGTTTCTTCTCTGCGGTGAACCGGGCAAGTCTAAACGCCAGCGGCGCCCCAGCGCGCAAAGATGGCTTGGGAAAGCCTGCGCCCTGCGCTCTGCTCCACTGTGACCAGCTCGCCGGAGAGCAATGCCCCACCCAATCCCTGCACCCGCGCTTCCAACGCATGATGCAAATGCAGCGCCGAAACCTGGATGGCATAAGCCGTGATGACCATGAACAGCGGTTGTGGGCTGAGCAACTCCCGACAGGTATCGAGCAATGCGGGGAAGTGCTCGAAAAATTCCCAGACTTTCCCGCCGGCGCCGCGCCCAAATTTCGGCGGGTCGAGAATCAAGCCCTCGTAACGTGAGCCGCGCCGCACTTCGCGCTGAATGTACTTGAGCGCATCTTCTACAACCCAGCGGATGGGACGTTGCGCCAACCCCGAAAGCTCCTGATTGCGGCGCGCCTGGGTGATGGCGCGCTTCGCCGCATCTACATGCGTCACTTCTGCGCCGGCCTGAGCCGCTGCCAGCGTCGCCAAGCCGGTATAGCCGAAGAGGTTCAGGACCCGCACCGGGCGTTGCGCGGCTTTGATTTGCGCGGCGATCCAGTCCCAATGTGCGGCTTGTTCAGGAAAAACGCCCATGTGCCGCGAAGCCACCGCCTGCGCCTCGAAGCGGAGCGCCCGGTATTGCATGGGCCAGACGGCGGGCAATTCGCGCTTGAATTGCCAACGCCCGCCGCTTTCTTCACCGGTGAGCTGGAAGACGGCATCGGCGGCATCCCAGGCGCGCGCCGCCAACGCTGGCGACCACATAGCGCGCGGCTCTGAACGTACAAATGTGTACGGGCCAAAACGCTCCAGCTTGCGTCCTTCGCCGCTATCGAGCAGCGCGTAGTCTTTCCACCCGGTAGCACTCAGCAATGCGATCTCCGGTTGCATCAGCGCGCCTCCTCGATATGACGTTGGCGCACCACCTCATACAGCAGCAGCGTCGTTGCTGTCGCCACATTGAGGGAATCGGCTTGCCCCAGCATAGGAATGCGCACCTGCACATCGGCCTGAGCAAGCCAGATCGCGCTCAGCCCTACCTTCTCGGCGCCGACCACAATGGCGAGCGGCGCGGTGAAATCGGCCTGTGTGTAGTTGCATTGGGTATGGGGCGTGGCAGCAACCACACGCAACCCATGACGCTGACACCACGCCAGAGCGCTGTCGCTGCGCGCTTCAACCAGCGGCACGGTGAATACCGTACCAATGCTGGCGCGAATCACCTCCGGATTGAAGGCGTCAGTCTGTGGATCGCAGATAATGACCCCCTCGACCCCGGCAGCGTCGGCGGAGCGGAAGATGGTGCCCAAATTGCCGGGCCGCTCGATGTGTTCCACAATCAAGTAGAAACCGCGCGCGCCGGGGCGATGCGCTTCCAACGGTCGCCGGACGATGGGCGCCAATGCCAGCAAACCCTCCGGGCGATGGCGATAGGTCATTTTTCGCAACGGGTCTTCGGTGACCTCGATCAACTGTGCGCCGGTCTGCGCGGCGCGTTCCAGCAACGCCGGCTCATTTTTGCCCAGGAAGAGCGCCGGGCAGAAGTAGATTTCTTCCAGGGGGTAACCATTCTCCACAGCGCGGAGCAAGGGCCGATACCCCTCCACAAGCGTTCTTTGTTGGGCGGCGCGCTCACGGGCGTTATTGAGCCGTACTGCATTTTTCACACGCGAGTTTTGCAGGCTCTCGATTTTCATGCTGATTTCCATCGAAATTGGTGCTCTCCACAGCGTTGTTACTGAGGCGTCGCCCCAGATTCTACCGGCAGGAAGATGCTAAAACAACTGCCCATGCCAGGCTGGCTGGTCGCCTCAATGCGTCCCCCGTGATCCTGGACGATGCCCAAACTCACCGACAGCCCCAATCCCGTGCCGCGTCCGACGGGTTTTGTGGTGAAGAAAGGTTCAAAAAGATGCGCCATATTTTCGGGTGTGATGCCAACGCCGGTATCATGGATGCTAATACATACCTCAGCGCCGCACCGTCCCGTAATCAAGGTCAGGTTACCGGTTGCCGGCATGGCATCTACCGCATTGGTGATGATATTGAGAAAGACTTGTTTCATCCGATTGACGTCCAGATACAGCTGCGGTAGATCAGATGCATACAGCTCTTCAATCGTAATTCTGTGTTGGGCGGCCAACCGCCGCACCAGGGCTAACGCTTCTCGCAACACCTGGTTGACATCCACCCATTGCCGTTGCAGCTGGGTCTGGCGAGAG
The DNA here is from genome assembly GCA_964508025.1 of uncultured Anaerolineales bacterium. GTDB lineage: Bacteria > Chloroflexota > Anaerolineae > B4-G1 > SLSP01 > JAAZNO01. The sequence continues at coordinate 6,054 of CAZDSF010000105.1, read as the reverse complement.
AAGTCCAGCAGCCCGCGCACAATCGCGGCGGCGCGGCGGGTCTCATTGGCAATCACCGTCAGGTCGTGGTGAAACTCGCTATCTGCTGCTGCATGACGCATCAATGCTCTGGTGTAAAGGAGAATCGTAGTCAATGGAGTGTTGATTTCATGGGCCACACCCGCAGCCAGTTGCCCAACGGCGGCCAACTTTGCCGATTGTACCAGCTGCGCTTGCGTCTGGCGGAGATCGGCCATCCGTTGCCCCAAATCCGCATAGAGCCGCGCATTCTCGATAGCAATCGCCGCCTGATTGGCGAAGGTCATCGCCAGTTCGACATGCGCCTGAGTATAAAAATGCGGCTGGGCGCTATCCACGTTCAACAAGCCGATGGCGCAATCCTGCACCAGCAGCGGCACGCCCAACCACGAACGGATGTATTCTGAACCGGGGAACCGCTCCCATCCTGATGCAGCTTCGGTGTCGGCAATGATGACCGGGCTTTTTTGTTCCAGGACAGCGCGAATGTGCGCGAGGGATTCGGGACGCAAAGCGGTGTTCCATTGATGTTCGGTGCGAAAACCGCGCGCGGCAGCAATATCCAGGACAGCGCCGTTGAGGAGCATGATCGAGGCGCTATCATACGCCATCACACGAGATAGCTGTTCAAGGATGAGCGCGAGCACGCGCTCACGATCCAGACTGCTGCTCAAAACTGCCGCCACCTCGCGGAGCGTTTCTGCCAGGCGGCGTTGCTCGCGTTCCGTTTCCAGCAAGCGGGTGTTTTCCAGCGCGGCAGCCGCCAGTGAAGCAAAGCTCTCTAGCAGCGCCTCATCGGATTCGGTGAAGATCCGCGGCACATCATCGCGCAGCACCAGCACGCCCAACGTGCGCGTGCTCCAAACGATAGGAGCGGCAATACAAGCGCCGAAATCCATGTGCGCATATTGCGGTGAACGGCCATCCCATTGCATGTAATTATCCACGATGGTCGGCTCACAGCTATCCAGCACTTTCCCCGCCAATCCTTCCCCGCGCTGCAACACATCGCCAATGTTGGGCACATCCGGGCCACGCACAAAACTGCGCCGCAGATCGTCCGTGGCAGGCTGATAAAGGTAGATGGCCCCAACCTGGGCGTTCAACATCAGGCGTGAACGCTCCACAATGATCTCCAGCAATTCCGGCAACTGATGTTGCGCCGCTAACGCCAACGCCGTCTCGTGCAAGGCTGCCAGCACCGCTGTGCGCTGCTGCAACTCCATTTCGGCGTGTTTGCGTTCGGTGATATCAAGAGCGGTGAAGGTGACGCCCTTCTGCATATCGGTCATATCTAATGGCGTGGAGCTCAACAGTACCTCGATGATCTGTCCGTCTTTGCGCTGCCAGCGAGTTTCGACTGTACCGGTCCCCAGCTCGGCAATCTGGCGGTATTTCTCTTCTCCAACATAGCGGTAATCATCTTCAGTTGAATAAAAGACCCGAGCGTTTTGCCCTAACAATTCCTCGCGTGAATAACCAATCATGCGGCAGAGCGTCTCGTTGACTTCAAGAATCACGCGATCTACTACCATCCCAATGCCGATGGGCGCTGCGCGGAAGATACTCTGAAGGGTTGCTTCGCGTTGCCGTAATTGCTCTTCCGCCCGTTTGCGTTCGGTGATGTCTGTGGCAATGCCGCACAACGCCAACGGCGCACCATCCACGTCGCGGATCACCTGAACGCGCGCATCCAGAATGAGCTCTGAACCGTCGGCGGCGTAATTGACCACTTCGCCGCGCCAGATCCCGGTTGCCAGCGTGGTCTCGATAATGTGCCGCTGGGTGGCGCCTTTTGCGGGGTCTTCACCGTAAGCCTCCACGCTAAGCCCCAGGAGCTCCTCCCGTGAGCGTTTGAGCGAACGGCTTTCGATGTCGTTCACATAGCGAATGCGCCCATCCAGATCGGTGATCGTCACATGATCCTGGATCTGATCCAGCACCAGCGATTGAAGCCGCAACGTTTCCTCGATCGTTTTGCGTTCCGTAATATCCGTGAAAACCGCCAACGTTCCGGCAAACGCTCCCGTTTGGGGATCGAAGTGCGGCCCCCCGCTGACCAAAACGGAGAGCAAACTGCCATCTTGCCGCCGAAGTTCCAGTTCGTAGCGATCCGATTTTCCAGCCGCGCGACGCGCATCAGCCGCCTGTACCACGGGCTGCTTTTCTGGGGGGACGAGCACCATCCACGATTGGCCCAGGAGCTCCTGAACGGTGTATCCCAGCAGCGATGCCATCGCCGGGTTCACAAAAGTCACAATACCTTGGGCATTCGTAAGCACAATGCCCTCGGTCATATTCGCGACAATGCTTTCGTTGAACTCCTTGAGCTGTCGCAACGTTGCTTCCGCCTCTTTGTGGGCGCTGATATCGGTATGCGTACCAATCATCCGCAACGGACGGCCATCCGGCGTCCACGCCACAATCTTGCCCCGATCAAGAATCCACTTATACGTCCCGTCCTTGCAACGCAAGCGATGCTCGTTCTGATACACCGGCGTTGCGCCGTCGAAATGTCGGGTCAAATCCGCATAGCAGGCATCTCTGTCATCAGGATGAATGCGGAGACTCCACGCCTCAAGCGCGTTGGGAATTTCGTGTTCCTCGTAGCCGAGCATGGCTTTCCATTGCCGGGAAAAGAAAACCTCATCGGTCTGCACGTTCCAATCCCAGAGACCATCTCCGGCGCCCTCCAACGCAAATTGCCAGCGCAATTCGCTTTCGCGCAAGGCGTGTTCAGCTCCCCAGCGGCGCAACGCGCTACTCGTCACCTCGGCGAAAGTGTGTAACGCCTCCTGGTCTGCCAGAGCAACGCCAGCGCGGCCAACAATGGTTGCCAGGCCCATGAAAACGCCCTCGTGTTGCAACACCAGAGATGCCAACTCGCCCAAGTCAAAAGCGCGTTCGATCAAGGCGCCGAGTGTGGGGGAAATCGCGCCGAGAGAGGCTTCATGAACCGATGGCGCGATAATAACGCCCACCTCGATGAGGTGCTCGCGTTTCTCTGTCGCAACCTTCCAATGCATCCCTTCGAGGGCGCGCCCCAAAATACGAGCCAGCCGCAGTTTCTCCCCTTGTTGCAAGGTGGTGTATTGCACAAGCAGCTCGTCGCTGCCCGCCTCGAAAGTAGAGATGATAACAGCAACGGCATCGAAAATACTTCGCAATTCTTCGGCTGCGATTGCCAGAATGTCGTCGGCAAAAGAGGCGCCGCTCAACGCGGTCGAATAGGCATTCAGCCGCTTGAGCAGCGTATGCTGTCGCCGCTGCCGCGCGTTAGCTCGCTGACGCGCTATCGCATAGTGTAGCGCCCGGATCAAGCTCGCGGAATCCACCTCGCCGCGCACCAGACACTCCTGCGCGCCGGCGTGGATGACATCCAGTCCCAGATCTGCCTTCTCCGGCCCCACAAACACAATGAGCGGCGTGTCGGGGAATTGCGCAACCAGATTCCCAATATTATCCAACGCCGACTTATCTGCAGACGGCAACGCCAGCAACACTGCATCAACAGAGTGTGCTGCAAGGTAGGCGTATGCCGCTTCAAGAGTCGCCACGTGCTGAAGGGTAAATCTCGGCGCCGTCTCACCGCGCAGCCATGTGTGGATGAGGCGCGCTTCTGTCTTATCGGCAGCAATCAAGAGAAGCCGAACTGCTCGCGTGTGCATCAAAACGCCTCTGCTCGCAGCATCCCAATGAAGACGATGACTTCGCGCCCATCATCGAGAAGGCGCGCGGAGCGTCCCGCTGGAACGATCCGCGTGGCGATGCCGGCAACGAGCATCAATGCCAGCAAAATCAACGCTGATCGGATCAATGCTTTGCGGCTGATTTGCGCTCCGGTTTCGGATGCGGTTTTCGTCATGCCTTCCCTCGTTAATGCAGTCTGTACAGTTTGAACAGCTAATGGAATCACCGTGAGTTTACACCCAAGCTTCATAGATGCAACCACACGTCGGCTTCGGACGCCACGCCTGACCTGATGCGCGTTCAGGCTTCAAAAACCACGGCGGCAAGGTCTTCGGGCAAATCCACATCCGTCGCCAGATCAGGATCATCCACACACACAACCCGCACGCCGGCAGCCTGCGCCAGGCGTTGATGTTCGTGCAGCGAATTGACTCCAAAGGCGAAAGGGATCGCCGTGGGCGGCAAAAGCAACAGCGCATTCGTCCCCACAAAGTGGCGATCGGCGACCAGCACCGCCGCCGGCGGATTGCCGCCAGCTGCCAACACCGCCAGCACACTGGGCGCATTGAGATGGGGCAGATCTGCGGGGATGACCAGCGCGCCAGATGCGCGATACGGCTGCAGAGCTTCGACTGCCCTGGCAAGCGAACGATTCAACCCCGGCGCATCTGGCTCGTGGAGCCACAACGCGCCGAGCGCCTGCGCCATGCTCCCTACCCGCGCATCGGCGCTGACCACCAGCACGCCTGCCAACGCCTCGACCTGCGCCAACACCTGCAATGTATGCTCCAACAAGCGCAACACCAGCGCCTCACGCGCGACCGGCGCAAGCACCTGCGCCAGCCGCGTCTTGGCTTGCGCCAACGGCTTCACCGGGACGATGGCCCAAATACCCGCCGCACCCTCACTGCAAGCGCGCGCCAAACGCCAGCACCTCTCGCGCTAACCCTGACCGCGTGGCGTGATCGGTCATCAACGTGGGAACCACGCATACCGCCTGCCCCAGAGCGCGCACATCGGGTTCCAGGGCCGCATCGGTGACATCGAGAACGAAACCCGCCAACAGCTCGCCGTAATGCGCTGCCGTCGCCGTCGCCGAGGGGGCTATCCCCAGCTCGCGGAACATCTTCGCTGCCGGCCCTTTGACCGCTTGCCCGCCCAGAATCGGGCTAACGGCTACCGTCGCACGTTGCGCCACGGCTTCACGCACTCCCGGCAGCGCCAGAATCGGCCCAATGCTGACAAAAGGATTTGAAGGGCAAATCACAATGAGATTCGCCCACGCCAGCGCCTCCATGACCTCGGGCGTGGGGCGCGCCGTGTCTGCGCCCTGCCAGCTGAAACCCTGCACCACGGGTTGCCAGCGCCGCCGCACGAAATAATCCTGAAAGGAGAGCGTTCCTTCATCAGTATGCACATAAGTGCGAAAGGGCTGATCCGACATAGGCAATAGCGCCGCGCGCACGCCCAGCGCCGCCGCCAATCGCTGCGTCACTTCCGTGAGGCGCGTCCCCGCGCGCAACCATGCGGTGCGCAACAGATGCGTCGCCAGATCACGGTCGCCCAACCGGAACCATGCCGGCCCGCCCAGCTGCGTCAACGCCTCCAGGCAGTAAAAGGTCTCCCCTACCAGGCCCCACCCCGTTTCTGGATTGGCGCGCCCTGCCAATGTGTACATCACCGTATCCAAATCGGGGCAGATGGTCAGCCCGCAGTGCTCGAAGTCATCGCCGGTATTGACAATCACGCGCAGCCGTTCGGGCGGCAGAACAGCAGCCAGCCCATCTACCAACCGCGCGCCGCCGCCGCCGCCGGCAAGCGCCGCCACCTTCAGATTCTCGATTTCCACACTTTGCCTCCCTGCGCGTTTATGAAAATAGCGAATGGCGAATGGCGAATGGCGAATAGCGAATCCTTGTCAGCGGCAAGTGTACCGCAAACTGAAGGGCGCTCTCCTGCCGCGATTTTCGTTCATTGTAGGTGTAATTCCCACATGACAGCCCCTCTGAAAATTCTGAAAGCGGAAGGATGAAGAAGAAAACCTCTGCTCCTCCGCACCTCTGCGTTATGGTATGCGCCAACACCGGAGCTTCCTCTGCATCTTACTGCGAAAAGAAGAAAAGTAGACCCTCTTGTGCCGGGATTCTACCACACCCAAAACAAAACGCACGATCTCTTTTCAAAGACCGTGCGTTGCTCCAGCCTCAGAAGCTCAACTGCCAGCCGCACCATGGGCGCGTCCCACATCCAGATAGGCCCGCCACGCTTTGGGAATCTCGCCGCCGACCACCAGATAGTTAGTGCGAGGCGTCTTCGGCTCCCAACGCAGCCGCATTCCCGCCTCGT
>CAZDSF010000104.1:0-10973 GCA_964508025.1 uncultured Anaerolineales bacterium | reverse complement strand
TCATCATACCACACGCCCCCACGCTCGCAAGCGTTTGCTTCCCCCTGGCTCTTGTGGTATAGTACATCTAATTCTACGTTGCTGGGAGGGCATCCATGTTCAAATCGCATTCTTGCGGGGAGCTGCGCCCCGAACACGCAGGGCAGGAAGTTACACTCGCCGGTTGGGTCAACCGCCGCCGCGATCATGGCGGATTGGGCTTCATCGTGCTGCGCGACCGCGCCGGGCTGACGCAGGTGGTGACCAGCCCCGAAGTTGCGCCCGAAGCGCACGCCGTAGCGGCGACGGTGCGCGGCGAATACGTGATCAAGGTGCGCGGGATTGTGCGCCTGCGCCCCGTCGAGCAGGTGAATCCCGACTGGCTCACCGGCGCCATCGAGGTAGAAGCGCACGAGGTCGTCATCCTCAATCCCGCGCTCACACCGCCCTTCTACATCTATGAGGATTCTCCTGTGGATGAGGCGTTGCGCTTGCGCTACCGCTACCTCGACCTGCGCCGCGCCCGGATGCAGCGTAACATGATCCTGCGCCATCGCGTGGTGAAGTACATCCGCGATTTCATGGATGCCCATGGTTTCATCGAAATCGAGACCCCCTTTCTCTTCAAATCTACGCCCGAAGGCGCGCGGGACTATCTGGTGCCCAGCCGCATCCATCCGGGGAAGTTCTATGCGCTGCCCCAATCGCCGCAGCAGCTCAAGCAACTGTTGATGGTGGCGGGCTACGAGCGCTACTTCCAGATTGCGCGCTGTTTCCGTGATGAGGATCTGCGCGGCGACCGCCAGCCAGAATTCACCCAGCTGGATTTCGAGATGTCCTTCGTCGAACGCGATGACATCCTGGATCTGATCGAGGAACTGTATACCGGGCTGATTCCGGCTGTGACGCCCCAAAAGCGTGTCCTCTCGCCGTTCCCGCGCCTGAGCTATGCCGAGGCGCTGGAACGCTACGGCACCGACAAACCCGATCTGCGCTTTGGCATGGAACTGATAGATCTCACGACGCCACTCGCCGCCTGCGAATTTCAGGTTTTCCGCGCGGCGCTCGAAGCGGGCGGGCAAATCAAGGGCATCGTGGCCCCCGGCTGCGCCGAGTACACCCGCCGACAGCTTGATGAGCTCACCGCCATCGCCCAAAAGCAAGGCGCCAAAGGGCTGGTGACGCTGGCTTTCCGCGCCGATGGCGTCAAGGGCCCGGCGGTCAAATTTTTGTCTGAAGCCGATTTGGCCGTGATTGCGGAGCGCATGGGCGCGGGCGCGGGCGACCTGGTCTGCATCGTCGCCGATGCGCAGCCCATAGTCGCCGGGGCGCTCTCGGCGTTGCGGCTCACCTTCCGCGATCAATTGCAGCTGGCCGATCCCGACCTGCTCGCGTTCGGCTATGTGCTCGACTTCCCGATGTACGAGTGGAACGAGGAAGCGCAGCGCTGGGATGCGGCGCACCACCCCTTCACCATGCCGCGCCCCAACACCTACGCGGAGATGATGGCTGATCCAACGGCGGTGCTTTCCGATGCCTACGACCTCGTCTGCAATGGCTACGAGCTGGCGTCCGGCAGCATCCGTATCCACGATCCGCGCATCCAGATGGATATTTTCCGCGTGCTTGGCTATCCAGAGGCTGAGGCCAAAGCGCGTTTCGGGCACATGATGGAGGCGTTCTCCTACGGCGCGCCGCCGCACGGCGGTATGGCGCCCGGCATTGATCGCACGGTGATGTTGCTGGCGGGCGAGAACAACATCCGCGAGGTGATCGCCTTCCCCAAGACGGCGCAGGCGGTGGATCTCATGGCGGACGCGCCCTCGCCGGTGGATCAGAAGCAGCTCGATGAACTCCACTTGTGTATCGCTGCCGATCCCAACGCATAACTCGCAACGCTTTCTGGAGGTCGGCTTTGATTCCCAATCAATGGTATGTCGTGCTCGATTCTAAGCAGGTTGGCTCCAAGCCGGTCGGCGTGACCCGCATGGGCGAGAAGCTGGTCTTCTGGCGCGATGCCGCCGGGCAGGTGCATTGTTTGCGCGATCTCTGCGCGCATCGTGGGGTAGCGCTCAGCAAGGGGAAGGTTATCGCGGGCGCGTTGCAGTGCCCCTTCCATGGCTTCGCCTACGACGCTTCTGGCGCGGCGGTGGTCATTCCTGCAAACGGCAAGGCAACCCCTATCCCGCCGCACTTCAAGGTACATGCTTATCCTACGCACGAGGCGCACGGCTTCATCTGGATTTGGTGGGGCGATGCGCCGCCCGCCGATCTGCAACCGCCGCGCTTCTTTGAAGACATCACGCCGGATTTCTCCTACGGCGCTGTGCGCGATCCCTGGGATGCGCATTACTCGCGGGTGATCGAGAATCAGCTGGATGTGGTGCATCTGCCGTTTGTGCACCACAACACCATCGGGCGGGGGAATCGCACGCTTGTCAACGGCCCGGTGGTGGAATGGCGCAGCGAGGATTGCTTCCGCGTGTATGTCTTTAACGAGGTGGATCGCGGGCAGCAGCCCCAAAAGCCGGAGGAGATCGCCCCGCCGTATCCAGATTTTCATCTGGAATTCCAGTTCCCCAATCTCTGGCAAAACTATATCAGCGCGGATGTGCGTGTCCTGGCGGCTTTTGTGCCGGTGGATGAAGCCCACACGCTGCTCTATCTGCGCTTCTATCAACGTTTCATGCGCGCGCCCGTGCTGCGCACGCTCGTCAATGCGCTTTCGATGCCCTTCAATGTTCTTGTCGCGCACCAGGATCGCCGCATTGTGATCACGCAGCGTCCCAAACCCAGCGCGCTGCGCTCGGATGAGAAACTGGTGCAGGGGGATCGTCCCATCGTGGAATATCGCCGCCGGCGCGAGGCGCTGTTACGACAAGCGACGGCGCAAGCCCTAGAGTCCGTGCCATGACCATGCTGGAGCCGGTGTGGCGTAGTCCCTCCTTCGATTTGCTCTGGGAAGCCGAATTGGGCGCCTTCGAGCTGGAAAGTCCTGGACGGGCTTTTGCCGGGATCGCGGCGGTAGAGGTGCTTCGCCGTGGGCGTCCGTTCACGCTGACTACCGCCGATTTGCCCGCGCCAGAGGTGACTTCCCGCGCCGTAGAGGATGTGCATGGCAATGCTGAGGAAGTGACGTTTCACTTCCGCGCGATGCAGGGTCTTGCCTTGACGGTGCAATTCCGGCTTTATGCTACCCGCCCCTTTGTGTTGCTTCGTATCACCTGTATGAATGAGAGCGTTGACCCCATGCAGCTGCGGCGCTTCTTCTTCCGCTCAGCGCCCGGCGCGCTGCGCTCCACGGCTGTGCCTACCGGTTTCTACCGCATGGATTGGCAATCGTGGTCGCATGCGGGTTTCATCCCGGCAACTGAGCGTGATCCCCGTCCTCCCTGGTATCTGCGCCGCTTTTCCGGGCCGATGATGCACAATGCTGGGACGCCCTGGAGCGGGCGCGCCGGGCGTTTCTGGAGCGAGACGGTAGGCGTTGTGGCGACGGCTCACGAACTGTTGATTGCCGGCGGCGCATCGCTGGCCGAGCAGTTCGTGCAGGTGCGGGCCGATTTGCGCCCCGATACGCTATCCCTCTTGCTCCAATCTCAGGGCGATGATGTGCCCCTGAATGTGGGCGAGATGCGCGCCTCTGAATGGTTCTATCTGGAGTGGGTTTCGTGTCCAGCGACGACTGATGATACTGTTGCCAGCTGCTGTGCGGGTGTGTGGGCCGATCCGCTGGCGCAATACGCCCACGCTGTGGCCCGGCAGATGGAAGCGCCGTCGTTGCGCCCCACGCCCTATGGCTGGTCTTCGTGGTACATCTTTTGGGATAAAGTTTCCGAATCTGATGTGATTCACAATCTGGCGACGGCGGCGTTGCTTGCTGATGTGCTGCCGATGCAGGCGATTCAGCTCGATCAAGGCTTTGAGCCGCTGTGGGGCGATTGGACGCAGCGCAATGCTCGATTCCCGCACACGTTGCAATGGCTGGCGGATCGCATTCGCGGCTCGAATTTCACCCCGGGGCTGTGGCTGGGGCCATTCACAGCCCATCCTCGCTCGTACATAGCGACCACGCATCCCGATTGGCTATTGCGTAATCAGCGCGGCAAGCCGGTCACTGCAGGATTGTTCGCCGGCAGTTTCATGGCGCAAGTATTGGATACCACCCATCCGGCGGTGGAAGATTATTTGCGCCAGTTGATCGGTGAAGCGGTGCGCGAGTGGGGTTATGACTACCTCAAGTTGGATTTCCTCTACGCGGCGGCGTTGCCCGGCAAACGTCACAATCCGCATCTGACGCGGGCGCAAGCATACCGGCGCGCGCTGCGGCTCATCCGTGAGGCTGCGGGCCCGGAGACCTTTCTTGTGGGTTGCGGCGCGCCCTTGGGGCCTTCGATTGGGCTGGTGGATGCGATGCGCATTGGTCCCGATACAGCGCCCAATTGGGAGCCGGTTTTTGCCGGCGTGCGCCGCCCCTTCCGCAAAGATAGCTCGATGCCGGCTTTGCGCAACAGTTTGCGCAATGTGATGACGCGCGCGTGGATGCACGGGCGCTGGTGGCACAACGATCCTGACAATCTGATGGTGCGGGAAACAAACACCGAGTTGACCCGCGACGAAATCCTGACGCAGCTCACGTTGTTGGGCCTGGCGGGCGGGGTGTTCGTGCTCTCGGATGATCTGCCTAAATTGACGCCGGAGCAGACCGCAGCCGCAGCGGTGCTCTATCCAGCGTTGCTAGAAGGGATGGATGTTTTGGATCTCTTCCGGCGCCAGATGCCTACTGAGGTGGTTGCGCCTGTAGCCCGTCCCTGGGGGCATTGGCAACTGGTAGGGTTGTTCAACTGGCGCGAGACGCCGGCGGTGGCGTTGTTGCCGCGCCATTTGCCGGGTTTCGATCCTCGGCGCCGGTATCACGTGGTGGATTTCTGGAACCGGCGTTATCAATGTTTGGAGGCGGGCGCGCCGCTGCCGGAATTCACGCTGGCCCCGCATGGTTGTGTGTTGCTCAGCGTGCGTCCCGTCGAAGCCGGACCGCGGTTGGTGGGTACGACCTTCCACATTTCGCAAGGGGGCGAAGTGACTACCTGGTGGGCTGACGCCACATCGGTGAGCCTCACGCTGAAGCTGGACCGCGTCGCCGACGGCGAGGTCTGGCTGGCATTGCCGGCGCCGCCTCAAACCGCCACCCTTGAAGGGCGGCCCCTCCCACGTGAAGCCATTGCCGGCGTCGCCCGAGGCATTTGGTCTTTCCAGGGGCGGCTATTCCGAAAGGGAACGCTACACGTCACTTTTGGCTGAACGGGCGTTTCCCTCTGGAGCAGGGATGCGGAGAGTGGTGAGCCGTTGGCGTGCGCAGGTTCAGGCGCACTTCCTGCTCACTGTTCCCTCCTAACTATTTGCCTGGCCTGCATAGGCGACTTCCTCGCAGGCGTTGCTGCCATTCTTCCCCTATGCGTTTTGTCCGTTCCTGCAAGTTTCTCCGGCGCTGAGCGCCTGACGCAACGTGCGCACCACGCTTTGCAAGCGCATGTCGAGCAGCAGCGCCGGCTTGCGGGGTCGGGGCAACCCCACGTGGATGATGTCTATGATCCGCCCCGGTCTGGGGCTTAGTACGACCACGCGATCTGCCAGCAGCGCAGCTTCCTCGACGCTGTGTGTGACCATGACTACGGTCCGTTGCAGGCGTTGCCAGATCTCCAGCAGGGCCGCCGCCATCCGTTCTCGCGTCAGCGCATCGAGCGAGCCAAAGGGTTCGTCGAGCAGCAGCACTTCGGGATTTTGCGCCAATGCGCGGGCGATGGCGGCGCGCTGCGCCATGCCGCCGGAGAGCAGCTGCGGATAAGTGTTCTCGAATCCCACCAGTCCCACCAGTTCCAGCAGCTCCGCCACACGCTGCTGGCGTTCGACCGGAGGCGTCCCGCGCAACTCCAATGGTAGCACAATGTTCTCGGTAACAGTGCGCCACGGCAGCAGCGTCGGCTGTTGGAAAACCAGTCCCACCGCCTGATTGGCTTTGAGGATGGGTTTCCCGCGCAAACACACGTCGCCTTGAGAGGGCGGCAGCAGGCCCGCCAACGTGCGCAGCAAGGTGGATTTTCCGCAGCCCGAAGGCCCGATGAGACACACAAATTCACCCTGGCTCACCTCGAAGCTGATGTCCTCCAGGGCTTCCAACATCCCTTGCTGGTCAACGAAGGTGGTGTAGAGATGGCGGATTTCCAGCAGCGTTTCCGACCGGGCCATCATATTTCTGCGCGATTCCACATCAATCTGTGACGAAGCGGTTCGTGTACAGCGATTCCACCGGGACTTTTTGCGTGGTGAGTCCTGCATCCAGCATCACCTCCTGCGCGCGCGCCCAGGCTTCTGGGGTGAATATCCCCAGATCCGGGAAGCGCCAGTAGGTCAGTGTGGTCTCCAACACGGCGCGCTGCGCTGGTGCGTTCTCTTCCAACCCGGTGATGTATTTCTTGCAGATCTCGAAGGCCGTATCCGGATCGGCGAGCACATCTTCCAACCCGCGCAAGAAAGCTTTGGTGAAAGCCGCAACGCGGTCTGGATGCTCCTTGATCATGGTTTCGTTGGTCACGAGAACGTTGGACACCAGTTCGCCATAGTCCGAGACGTAAAGGATGTTGTAGGCGATGCCCTCTTGATCCAGAACAACAGGAGCGTTGTTGGCATAGACGACCACGGCGTCTACGGTTTTTGCCAGCAGCGAAGGCACCTGGGTGTACCCGATAACCTGGAGCGTAATGTCCTTCTCTGTCAAGCCGCCGGCTGCCAACAAGGCGCGCAATCCGATGTATGAAGCCCCGAAGGTTTCGGGCGTGCCGATGCGCAATCCCCGCAGATCGGCGGGCGTATCGAGCGGCGTATCCGCCAGCGACACCACCGCGACGGGGAACTTGCGGTACCAGGAGGCGATGGCAACCACCGGTAAGCCCTGGCTGCGCGCTTGAATGATCTGATCTCCAGAGGCGATCGTGAAAGGCAGTGTCCCCGCCGCGACGAGGCGCAATCCGTCGGTCTCCCATCGGTAGTCCAGGGTGATGTCGTAGCCCGCTTCCTGGAAATAGCCGCGTTCCAAACCCATGTAGATGGGGCTGAATTGCACATTGGCGACATAGCCCATCGGCAGCGTGATGGCCTCGCGCTCAGTTTCCTGGCGTCCGCATCCCATCAATCCCAAGATCAACACCACACTTAACCATAAGGTCAGCTTGCGCATGGTCTAGAATCCTCCTCGTTAGTGGATTGGTATAAAGTAGCCAAGAGTCAAAAATCATGAGTCAGAGAGACTGGAGAGTTCCCTATCCCCCTATCCCCCTATCCCTTTCTCACGTCTTGCCCGCGTTGCGCCACTTGAGCACGCTGCGTTCGATCAGCCCCAGCGTACTGTACGTCACGAGCGCCAGCACGGTCAGCGCGAGGATGGCTACAAACATCAATGGGGTATCGTAGAGATTCTGGCCCTGTTTGACCAGATAGCCCAATCCCTCGCTAGAGGCGACAAATTCGCCGACCACGGCGCCCATCGCTGCCAGTGTGCCGCCGACGCGCAGTCCGGTCAGAAAGGCGGGCAGGGTTGCCGGCACTTCCAGCAAGCGAAAGCGTTGCCAGCGGGTGGCTTCCAGCAGGCGAAATACGTTTTGTAGCCCCTCGTCAATGTGACTGAGTCCCGCAATGACATTCACCAGAATGGGGAAGAACACGATTAGCGCGCAGACCACCACTTTGGAAGCCAGTCCCGGCCCGAACCAGATGGCAAGCAGGGGCGCCAACGCTACAATGGGCATGGCCTGGGAGGTCACAATGATGGGTTCCAGTAGATACGCTAACAGGCGATTATGCGCTACGATATAGCCCAGTATCAGTGCGGCTCCGGTTCCCAATGCCAGGCCCAGCCCCATTTCCAGCAACGTGACGCGAGCATGGTAGAGCAGGCTGCCATCATGGAGCATTTTGAGCAGCCGCGCGGCGACCTCGCCGACGGTGGGGAGGATGAAGCGGCGTGCGCTGTCTCCTAGCGCGAGGAGCGCGCCTTGCCAAAGCAACAGCGCCAGTCCCAGCGAGAGCAAGTACAGGAGCGCGCTGTATCCTTGACGGAAGTTGTGGTTTCTATTGCGTGATTTGTTGCCGTTTTCCATGTTGGCTAAAACATTGCCCCGAAGGTATCCTTCGGGGCAATAGCCGTCTGCCAACAACGGTTTAGGACATGACCTTCTCCCATCCGGACTATACCGTCGGCTCCGGAATCACACCGGATCTGCGGGTAGTTTGTGTTCCCGCTCGCGGGCTGTGGGGCGTATTTGCCCCTCACCGCCGGTCAGGAATTGGTCTGCTGACCGCACCTGGCCCCGAAGGATCGCTTATTTGCTTACAACGGCATTATACCATGAATCCGCGTCGTTCACCAGTCCATATTGCTTGATGCTTGAGCGCGTTGGATTCAACGTCGTAACAGTATCGTTGCCATCAATACCAGCAACATCAAAACGATACCGCCGGTGCACAGCCGTTGTTCCCGCGCTTGCCGGGCGATGGCGGTAGGAACCGGCGTTGGTTCGGAGATCCTGGGTGAGAGTGGTAGGGTGGGGGGCGAAACGGGCAGGCGCTCAGGCAGCACATCCTCCTGCACATTCGCGCCCGATTGAACGCGATAGGCTGTCCCGTCCTCAGCGACGAAAATCACATCTGTTCCCAGCGCCAAATACGCATTCCATGCGGGCGCCTCGCGCACTAATTGCCAGTACTGCTCCGAACCGAAGCGCACCGTCAACGGCGTCATCCTATCGGGGACAAAGGTGGTGTCGGTGCAGACACCTTCGCGGCACAGGAAGGCTTTGGCGTTCACATAGCGGAGCGTCAATGCTGGCGCGGTGGCACTGTCATCATCTGCTGTCCACATCTCCAATGCTGTGGGCGGGGCAGCATCGGCGCCGCCTAACCCTTGCCGGGCCTTGGCTTCCTGCACGGCCTGTTCGCCGAACGCTTCAGTCGTTGGGGCCGCTTGCAGATCCTGCATCGCTTGCTGCCGCCCTTCACTGGTGAGAATATCCTCCTCCACCAGGAACGAGGTGTAGGGCGTGATAATGCCATACCGCAGGCTGAGCGTCACCACCGCCTCGATCCACTCCGGTTGTTCCCCTTTCAGCCGGATTTGGGTGAGCAAGTAACCGATCCGCCGCGTAGCCCACAGGCGCGGGATGAAGTCCCTTCCGCCGCTGGCAACAAATACCCCTTCGTAGAGGGTCGTCTGCTCCTGACCTGCCACTTCCCCCCTGAGTGTGATTCGCTGCGCGCCGCTTCCCGTGTAGCGCCCCACGACAATGAGCTGTGCGCCGGCAAAAAGGTCGGGCAAGGGCTGTGGGTAGATGTCATAAACGTTCACGGCCCCAAAGTCCAGGCTGATGTCGGTGAGCACCGGACTTTGCACCTGGCTGTAGAACATCGAGACAATCTCATCCAGGCGTTCACCCGGTTCCACATAAGTGGGCCGCCCGCGATGGTTTTCCGCCAGCTGATCCAGGAGCACGGTGTTCACGTCATAGCCCACACCAAAGGGGAAAATCCGCACCGACGGTGGCGCTTCCTTGGCGAGCGTAGCCAGTAGGGCAGTTTCATCGGTGATTCCCTCCGTGGGCAGTCCATCGGTTAGAAAGAGAATGACTGTGGGCCGTTCACTTTGGGCCTGGCGGAGGGCTTCCGAAAGGGCCAGGTAAATATTGGTGCCGCCTAAAGCTTCCAATTGCTTCACCCATTGAATGGCCGCCTCTGCCTCCGTCGCTGATCGGAGTGTTGGAGCATACGCGCGCACGCCGCTGCTGAAGGCAATCACGTTGAAGCGATCTTCGGGGTTGAGATGGCGCAGCACGTATCGCAACGCATCCTTGGCTTGCTGAAGTTTCTCGCCATCCATAGAGCCGGATGTGTCCAGCACCAGGAAGAGATCCTTGGGCAGTACCTGCACTGTGTTGAGATCAAAGGTGGGCGTCAGCATCAGCAGGAAAAAACCATCCTCGGCGCCCTGTTGATACGTGAGCAAATTGGCGGCAATGCTTTCGTTGCCTGTACTGATGAAGAGCTCAAAGTCGCGGTCAGGGTAGAGGCGTTGCGCCTCGTAATTGACCCTGGCGCGAGTATCGCCGGCGCGTTGGATGAGAATCTGATCCTGATGCGTCGAGGAGTATAACGTCCCCAACGGCGTCTGCGAAAGAATATCTATCGTGATGCTGATCTGTGCCAAAGGCTGAGCGGAAAAACGCTCGGTGTTCAACGGATAACGGTAGTGCATCAATCCATGCTCCACCGGAAGCACTTGGGCGTATTCCAATTCAATGCGCCGCTCGGCGTCCGGCGGGATAGGGAAGATGCGCGCCTGCACGGCATCGCGGCCCACATACTCAAGTAAAGCGGGGTCCTGTTGGCGGCGGACATAATCCTCATAAATCGCGCGGGCTTCGGCGGCGGGCAGGATTTTCGCTTCGACGGGGACGCCATCAACCCACATCACAAATCGCTGCACGGTCGCTCCTGGCGGCAGCGGAAATAGATAGGTCCCTTCGGCATCGAAGCGCCCATCATTGCGGAAAACCTGATCCACGCGCGTGATGGCAATCTGGTCCTCGATCTTCACCTCGACCCGATGATAGCGAATCGTCAGCCAGGGCATCCAATCCGGCGGCGGTTGCGGCGGTGGATCAATGATGATGATGCCATCTTGCAGACTGGTATTAGCCAGGATGGGGCTTACCAGCAAGGCAGCAACCAGCACCGATAAAAGAATACTTGCGAGCTTGCGCATCGAACACCTCCTCACCCATGAACCACGCTTACTTTCAAAACGCCATTGTTCCGAGCAAAGTTCCGTCCTCGCTGTTGCCAGACTGCCCTGGACGAAAACACTAAGGTTCTACGTGCCGTGCAAGAGCCTCTTGACAGAAAAAGGGAGTATGGTAGAATCCGCGAGCCGTGGGGAGCGAGACCCT
>CAZDSF010000103.1:0-11346 GCA_964508025.1 uncultured Anaerolineales bacterium | reverse complement strand
AATGTATACAGCTCATGGATATTCATCACTGCTGGTAAGTTGGCAAACCAGTCAGCCTGCGCGCGAAAAACGTCACGATTGCGCGTATGCACAAAATCCAGGAAATCATGCTTCTCAACTTGATACCCATTGGCAAATATGCCGCCGCGCATGATGTTAAACAGGACGTTAGCGTAATGATGCACCACCGTCGTTTCTTGCGCCGACATCTGCAAACCATCGGCGGCGGCGACGTAGCGCACTAATTCCCTCGTGCCTGCATCAATGTCTGCCTCAAGCTGCTGGATGATGGTGGCTTGATCTTGCTGTAAGATTCTGAGCAGTTGGGTGATCGCGGCGCTATCTTGATTCACGTCCGCCACAACGTGCCATGCTTTTGCCTGCCCGGCTTCGAGCGCAAAGCTGGAGGCTACCAGATAGGAGCCGGCTTTACCGCACACGTCGCGCTCTGGCGAGAGGGAACGTCCGTGACGAAACGCCTCTACCTGCTGCGTACTGAGCAAATGTCCATTCGCCTCAAGTCCCACCTGCCAAACTACACTCGCTTTGAGCGATTCACTTGGCTCGGCCTGATCCGTGAGCGTGGCGCTAAGGGCAAACAGGCCCAGGCCGGTCTCGGGGTGCAATTCGCTGCGTTTGTAAGCCTGGAGCAGGCTGCTGAGGTTGGTCTGCAACTGGTTGGTGGCGCCATAGGGCAGCACGTTTTGCAGGCCGTCCAGCAACGCTATCTGGCAGGGAGCGTCAGTATCGTTTTGCAACCAGCCGCTTTTGACAAAACCAAAGCGGGCGCTCGTGCGCCACGCTTGGCGCGCGGTAAGTTTTAGACTGTGGTTAACTTCCTCGAACACAAGCTTGTTACAAAAGAAGTTCTTGTACAGGTTGCGTTCTATTTGATAGAGGCCAGGATACCGGTCTGAGAAAGGCTCCCATAGATAGGTACGACCGTTGCGCGTCACCCGCACCATGGTTTTACTGCCCGTCAGCTCATAGTGGGCGGCGATTTTGTCTTCCGTTTCATACGGGAAGAGCGCCGAGTCGGCATCTTTACGCCCGGCGGTGAGGCCGCCGTTGCTGGCAAAAAACGCCCAGTGATCCGCGCTGCTGACCAGACTCATAAAAAAGGCGGGCATCTGGGTGACGTTAGCGATGCGGTAGTAAATTTCACCACCCAGCTCGACAAACGCGCCAGTAGGAGGTTGGTCCCATTCCTGAATTGGGCTTTGCTGAACAAAAATATCGGTCTTGCTGCTATTCATAATTACAAACCCCTTGTTAACATGTTGGATTAGAGCTAGAGGCCAACAGCAGACGGCTAATCTCTAACTGAATGGTGTCTTAACGATTCCAACTTAACGAACATACACCCATGGTGGGCGCCCTGCTGCAATGAAAGGCCGCGTGGCTTCGCCGACAGGGTTAAGCCGAAATGTCCTACGCGCGACCTCACAAGAATATCATGTCCAGGTAGTTGGCGAGCGCCCCGAGGTGGCGTTTCAAAACTTCGTTCAAGGTGCTGTCGGTGATATCGGACAAAGCCAGAACCTCGTTCCAGATATCGGCCAGCGTGTTACAGAGACGCTCCTCGATTAAGGCCCATAGATGGGAGGCTGGGAAGGCGCGGCCGTGCTGTAGAATCTGCTGTAGGTACCGGCTGAACTCGCGAGAGGGGATGTTCACGGCATTAAGCGCCGCGAGACGCGCGGGCAGCAACCCGCCCAAACCCAGTTTGCGCTGCATCTCCAATCCCGTGAGATATTGGGCCAGTTGCAAGGCATTCCGAAGATTAGCGGCGTGTTTCCAGATGATTAGATGCGAGCCGCCGATGAAGGCCGGGCCTGGCGGTGAAGTCATGCCGACGTGGACCAGGCGCGTTGCATCCATCTCCATCATCCATGGGCCGCTAACGGTGACAGCGGCATCTCCTGCCATGAATTGCGCATCGGATTCTGCATCGGAAAGCCCCCGCGCCGTTTCGGTCAAGTGACGCGCCAGCCCGAAGAAGGCTTTGAAGCCCTCCATCGCCGGCGCGTTTCTAAACAGAAGTTGTTTTCCCACCGGGTCGAAAAAATCACCGCCGTTGCCCCATACCCACGAAGCCACAACATGCAGCGTGCGCCACGAGAATTGGGTGGGCAAAACCAGTGGGGTGGCAACGCCGCTGGCTTTGAGCGCGCTTAGGGTTTGATCCAGAGCCTGGGGCGTAGAAAATGCGGTTGTCTCATCAATGCCGGCGCGCTTCAACAAATCACGCCGGTAGAACAGGATGCGCACGTCAACAAGCCAGGGTACCGCCCAAACTGTTGTTGTATCATACAGACAGGCGCTTTCCCAGGCTGCCGGTACAAACTCTGTGGGATCGCCAAATTTGCGTAAATCCAGGGCATTGAATGGACGTATGGCATTCATGTCCACCAGGCCGCGTAACCAGGTGCTTCCGATCTGGGAGATATCCGCGCCGCGCCGGTAGGTCGCCATTTGATTGAGTTCCTGGCGCGCTATGTCCCAAGTGAAACCCTGGAGTTGCACTTGGGCGCGGGTTTGATCCGTGAAGCGCTGAAGCGACGCCTGCATGGGTGCTAGTTCTTCAGTTGAGCGAACAATCACGGAAAAACTCACCTGAGACATTCGGGTACCTCCAGGCTAGTGGTTGTAACTCCCAATTTTAGCACCCTTGCCGATAAAGTCACATATTCTCCGTAGGGCAGACACATTTAAGAAACCTAACTCTGTTGCGCTGCCCGTCCCGCCGCAAAAATATGGTACGCTATTGAGTTTCCCTGGGCCGCGATACGGAGCATCGCGGCCCAGGGAGAATCTCATTGCATCTTTCTGATTACTGCCGTTTGCGCGTCAGGAGTAACCCAACAACTCCGCACACGAGCAAGCCGACTGGCAGCAGTGTACTGCGCGAGGCAAATCCATCTACCGTGAGCGCAGTAGCCGGCGCAACCAGTGAAACCTGATCCAGATGGAAGGCGCCATTGCTTCTGTTTCCAGAGAAGCTGAACCCGTAGCCCCAGACCTCGGTGAGGGTGAGGCCGTCATCGGGCGCGCCTGCGGGCTGCTCCGCGCTGCGGGTGAAGGCGTTGAAGGGGAGGAAGACCTCGCTCCAGCCGGTGAAGTTGTCTACGAAGGTCGCCTCGAAGCGCTCGGCGGTGTCTGCGGCCTGGTAGACGCGCACATAATCCACCAACGTGTCTTGCGGCATGGTCATGTTGCCCGCAATCGCGCCGCCGAAGTTGCCGCCGATGGCCGCGTTCAGGAGCATGAAGAAGGGGTGGTTGAAGACCCACTCGCGGGGGGCCACGTCGGCGGGCACGGCCTGGTGGTACTGAATGTCATCCACATACCAGATAATCAGGTCGGGCAGCCACTCTACGGCGTAGGTGTGGTACTCGTTGGCGACCGGCTCGGCGAAGGTGTAGGTGTTGCCGAACGATGCGCCGCCTTCATAGCCGGGGCCGTGGATCGTGCCGAAGATTCCGTCGGGAATGCGGCTGACGTACTCCATGATGTCAATCTCGCCCGATTGCGGCCAGCCCACGTCGGGGATGTTCGAGCCGAGCATCCAGAAGGCGGGCCAGAGACCGCCAGGGCCATCGGGCACGAGCACGCGCGCCTCGATGCGGCCATACTCGAAGTCAATGCGATCTTGAGTGAGGAGGCGGGCTGAGGTGTATTCGCACGGGCCGTACCAGCAGACCAGATCGTCGGCAGGGTCCGCATCTTGCAGGCGGATGACCAGATTGCCGTTGCCGTCCATGAAGCTGTTCTCGGTGCTGTCGGTGTAGTATTGGAACTCGCTGTTGCCCCAACCGACGATGCCGTTCAACGCGCCATCGCCCAGCTCGTACTTCCAGACGTTGGGATTGGGCGGGGCGCCGGCAGCGTCATTGAACTCATCGCTCCAGACCAGCACCCAGTCTTCGGGATCCACCTCGGCGGTGGTCGCGGCCATGTTCTCTCGCAGTTGGAACGTGATCGTCTCGCCGCTATTCTGGCCGTAGAACCAGAATCTCAAGCCCTCGAAGGTGCTCCAGTCCTGTCCTTGGGCGAAGACCCGGCTGAACGAAGCCGCGCCGTCAACCACAACGGTCAGCACATCCTCATAGTCAAGTTGACCGGGTAAGGCCAGAGGGTCGCCCGCCATCAACGTGGTGATGGACAGATCCACGCCGCCCTCCTGGTAGATGAAGGGATGATAGCCCTCGAAATCATCCAGCAGCGCGGGATTGGCGGGATCAATATCCACGATGGTGAGGATGGCGCGGCGTTGGAAGCCGAGCGGAGCGCCATCACCTTCGTACAGGTTGACCGCCACGCGCACGTCGCGGGTGTGCTTGCCATCGTGATAGGTGGGGATGCTGATGGTTTGAGTGAGCGTTCCGGCGGGGAAGGTGAGCGTGCCGCTGACGGGCGTGTACTGCCACGGGCGGGCGTTGGCCTCGGCGGTGGCGTACTCGACGGTGACAGTTTCATCATGTTCGCGCGTGAGGGCAACGGTCAAAACGGCGGTTTGCCCCTCGGTGACGCTGACTTGCCCCCACGTGAAGGCGACGGTGAGGGGGCGGTCGGCGCCGGTGTTGCCGTAGATCATCACGTTATCCAGGTAATAGGTGACGGTCGCGCCGCCGGTGTTCAGCGTGCCGAAGGCCCAGCCGTGAACCTCATCGCGTCCAAAGCCGTCGTTGGGCGCGCCGTTGCCGATCTCTTTGCGGGTGAAGTCCGCATCGAAGTCGAGCATGAACTGCCGCCAGCCGGAGAAATCGTCCACAAAAGCATGACTCCAGATTTCGACATCGTTCCCCGTAGAGCCGGGGTTGCGATTGTCTTGCACTTCGAACAAAAGCTGGTTGCCCGTGTTCTGTCCGTAGATCCAGAAGCTGATGCCTTCATAGCTACTCCAGTCTTGCGGCACCCAGGTGTCCACGTCCTCGTTCTCAAAGGCGTGCGTGAGGCCGCCCCAGCCGTTGACGTTGGCATCGAACTTGAGCAGATGGGTATCGCCCGATTGACCGGGACGAGCCAGCGGATCGCTATCCGCGACCAGTGTGGTAGCGATTTCCACCGTGGTCCCCGTCCAGAAGTCGCCCCAGGTGATGAAGCCAATCCCGTTGCCGTAGGCGTCTACGCCGGAGGGCAGGCCGCTTTCGAAGTCATCCACGATGACGGTCAGGGCGCTGCTGTAGTCGGGAGCTTCATCGTCTTGAATGGTGACAGTAGCGACGGAGAACAAGCCCAATTCGGCATTAACGGGGTTGGAAAGATGAACGGTGAAGTTGCGGTTGCCGTCTGCCAGGTTGTTGTCAATCGTTTCCACGGTGATGGTTTGCGTCAGTTCGCCGGGGTCAAAAGTGAGTGTGCCGTTGACGGGGGTGTAGTCGGCGCCGGTGGCGGTGCCATCAGCCGTGGCGAAATCCACGGTGATAGTGTCGGCGCTGGCGACGTTGAGGTTCACGGTCAGATCAACGGTTTGGCCTTCGACAACATTGTAGGCATCCGCCGCAAACTGCACACGCAGCGTGATATTTCCGGCGTCGCCGTAGACGCTGAGATGGTCTTGATAGAAGGCGCCATTCATGCCGTCAAGTACCATCACCCAGTTGGTCACTTGCGACACATCAAAAGGCGTA
Organism: uncultured Anaerolineales bacterium; assembly: GCA_964508025.1. Classification (GTDB taxonomy): domain Bacteria; phylum Chloroflexota; class Anaerolineae; order B4-G1; family SLSP01; genus JAAZNO01. The sequence continues at coordinate 5,713 of CAZDSF010000103.1, read as the reverse complement.
TCGCCAAACGTGGTGAAGGGCAAGACAATCAACCGCCAGCCCGTGAAGTTATCCACAAAGGTGGCGCGGCGGTTGCCCACATTAGCCGTTTGAATTTCAAACTCATGGACTTCGCCGGAGTTCTCGCCGTAGAACCAGAAGCTGACGCCCTGCATGTCACTCCAATTTTGGGCAGGGGTGAACCCGGCGCCATAACCAGCCCAGCTGGGCACGTTAGCGGTGACAGCGAGGATGTCATTGTCGCCAACCTGACCGGGCAGAGCGAGGGGATCGGTATCGGGGATGGTGGGGTTGGTAATGTCAATTGTAATATTGCCCCAATCACCGTAGACGAACCAGTTGGCCGGGACGCCTCCCTCAAAATCGGCGAACGGTTGCAGGTTGACCAACTCTAGATGATCTATATTGAACGTGCCTATCGTGCCGTCAAGGACAAAAACCCAGTTGGTTACTTGCGAAACATCGAAAGCACCGCCTGCGCCAAAGGTACTAAATGGCAGGATAATCTGCCGCCAACCGACAAAATCATCTACGAAAGTGGCGCGACGATTACCGACGGTAGCGGTTTGGATCTCAAATTCATGGATCGTGTTGAGATTTCCGCCGTAGTACCAAAAGCTGATCGCGTCATAGTCGCTCCAATTCTGCACTGGATTCAGCCCCACGCCGAAACCGGCCCAGGTGGGCACGTTGGCGGTGACGGAAAGAATATCATTGTCGCCAACCTGACCGGGTAGAGCGAGGGGATCGCTGTCGGCGATGGTGGGATTGGTGATGTCAATCGTTATATTGCCCCAATCGCCATAGACGAACCAACCGGCGGGCACACCGCCCTCAAAATCCGCGATGACAGGGAAGGTTGCTGCCCGCAATTGATTCTGCACCTGCTGCGTCGCAGGCTGCGTATCAGGAATATGTGCGGCTGCCGGGCTGGCGTTCCCGTAGAACGCGAAATTGCCCAACAGGAGTCCCAGGATTATAACCAGGGATAGCGTCATGTTTTTGAGTCTCATCGTAAGTCTCCTTAATTGAAGCGCTGAATGGGGGGTCAGTTTTCGATCACTACCAGGGTTACAGATTGCGCGGGAAGCTGTAACAGCATCCCGCTGGTGAAGTCCACATCATCCAGGCGCTCGGCGGGCGTCTCCGCATCGAGCCGCCAGATTTGGGCCTGTGCGGGCGCTTGTCCCTGCACCGCCAGCGGCTTGCTGATGGCTTCATCGCTCAGGTTGACGAGCATGATGGTGAGCGCGCCATCGTCACGACGGGCGGCGTAGAGGCCCACGCGCGCATCATCGGCAGCGGCGTAGACCCGCTGATTCCCAAACTGCCGGTAGAGCCGGTAGACGTGGTAGGTAGGGCGCGGCTCATTGCGCGCGAAGAGACCATAGCCGCCGATGCCGGGATTGCTCTGCAAGGTGAAATAGTTGACGATAGCCACGTCCTGGTTGATCATGCGCCCTAGCACATCCGTCCACCAGATCGCGTTGTATAAGGAATCGGGGGTTGCTTCGCCGCCGACGGCGTTCGACCAGTGGGAGTTGACCTCGGTGACAGCGATGGGGAGATCCCGCCCGGTGATCTCCTGAATCAATCCGCGCAGGTAGGGGATGATGGCATCCCATTCTGCGGAAGTCTCGCGCAATTCGGCGATGGTCGCCGCGCGCCCACCGCGACCTTGCGGGAAGGGGTAACGGTGGATAGAAACGATGTCCACCAGATCGCCGTTGGCTTTGAGGAACTCGGTCATCCAATCCAGCCCGAAGGGGTCTTTGGGAGTGCTGGCGATATCGGGGCCGAACTGGTGCAGCTCCGGACCGATGAGCAGGATGTCCGGGTCTACGGCGCGCATGGCTTCGGCGATGGCGCGCCACTCGGCGTTGAAGCGCGCCACACCGTAATCCGGCGCGGCGCGAGAGGTGGCGTAGAGCGTCGGCTCGTTGCCGATGCCCCAATAGCGGATGTTGTAGCCCTGCTCGATATTCGCGTAGCGCACGAGTTCCGCGGCTTTCTCCGGCGTCCCATTGAAAAGTCGCGCATTGAGGCTGATCTCTGCGCCGAGTTGTTCCGCCAGCAGCGTGAATTGATCCACGTGATAGGGTTGAAGATCGTTCTCATCACCCCAATTGCCGCCGGGGAAACGCAACAGGGTGACGCCGGCTTCTTGAGCCAGGGGGAGCGTCTGATTGTTAATGAAAGCCCACGGGCCATGGTTGACGCCGTAGACGAAGGGGTTGATAGCCCCCAGCTCCAGGCTGGGGGCTACTGTCCACTGACCGGGAACAGGTGTTGGGAGTGGCGGCGCGGGCGATGGCGCAGTCTGACAGGCCGGCACCATGAGCAAGGCGAGAACCACCAAAACCAACCGATACTTCATCATAGGGCCTGTGCGTGCTGTGCTATGCGCCATTAGCCATCCGCCATTCACTTATTTCTCCACCCCTGTGACCACCACGCCCTGCATGAAGACGCGCTGGGCCATGAAGAAGACGATCACGGGCAACACCGCCGAGATGAGCGATGCAGCCTGAATGAGATTGGTCTGCTGGGAATACAGCGTATTGAACGCAGTGAGGCCCACGGTGATGGGGAATTTGGTCGGATTGCCGGCGAGATAGATGAGCGGGCCAAAGAAGTCGTTCCAGGACCAGAAAAAGTGGAACAGCGCCACAGCCGTCAACGCGGGTCCAGATTGCGGAAGGATGACAGACAGGAAGATGCGGAACGGGCCGGCGCCATCAATCATGGCGGCTTCATCAATCTCGCGGGGCATCCCCAGGAAAAACTGTCGCAGCAGGAAGACGTTAGTGCCCCACGAGAAGAAGGCAGGTATGATCAATGGCAACCACGTGCCCACCAGGCCCAAGCGCAGCCACACGAAGTATGTCGGAATTAACGTCACCGCGCCGGGCAGGATGACCGTGGACATCAACAACATCCAGAGCACGTTCTTGTAAGGAATGCGGAAGCGCGCAAAGCCATACGCCACCAGCGAGGCTGAGATCACCGCGCCGAAAGTCGTGATGCCGGCATACATCGCCGTGTTGCGCAGGAGCATCGGGAAGTTGATGGTATTCCACGCTTTGATGAAGTTGCCCCACTGGGGATCCGGTTCCCAGGCGCGATCCAATGACCGCCAGGCGCCCTGCCACTCGATGAGACCGGCCTCGGGGTTATCGGGATCCACGAAAGAACTGCTATCGCGGCCCCTGACCACCAATGCCAGCTCCCGGATTTCCCCATCTATGGGGACTTTGTAGATTTCGTAACTCTTGCCCTCATATTCGAATTGACCTTCGATGGCGGGCCACCACGGGGCGCCAACTTTGGAAAACTGACTATCAGTTTTCAGCGCCGTCACTACCCCATAGATCATGGGGATCAGGAAGAGGAACAGTATCGCCAAAGTAAGGCTCGTAACGGCCGCAGCTTGAAGTCCTTCGCGCCATTTACGCGACATGACTTTACGTTGCGCAGGTGAATTGGCTGCCATGTTACACCTCCTCCGTGGCGTAGTAGACCCATTTTCTGGCGGTCCCGAAGAGGAAAATGGTTATGACCAGAGAAATGATAAACATCAACCAGGCCAAGGTCGCGCCGTAGCCCATATTGAAGAAGCTAAAGGACTGCTTGTAGAAGTAGACCATGTAGAAGCGCGTCATCCCTTGCGGGAAGCCCGATCCCTGGTTCAACACAAAAGGCGCCAGGAAGTATTGCAACATGCCGATCACGCCCAACACCAGCTGGTAGAAAATCACGGAGGTGATCATTGGAATCGTGATTTTGAACAGGCGCTGGAAGTAGTTGGCGCCGTCAATCTCTGCCGCTTCATAGATCTCGGTGGGCACTCCCTGCAAGCCGGCGAGGAAGATGATCATCGCGTTCCCCACGCCCCACAAACCGAACATGGTATAAGCCAGGTAAACCAGCTTGGGATCGGCGAGCCAGCGCAATCCCTGCGTGCCGGTGGCCTGAATACCTGTCAGCCGTTCGATGATCACGTTGATCCACCCGGTCTGCTCATTTAGCACACCGCTCCAAACCAACACCGTTGCAACCAGCGGAATCATGGTCGGCATGTAGAACAACGTGCGGTAAACGTTCTTCCCGATCACGTTTTTCGAGTTGAGCAGAATGGCGAGGAACAGGGAAAATCCCAGGCTGATAGGAAGCGAGATGGCTCCAAACTGCAACGTGCGCCAAAAAGACAGGCGGACTTCTGGGTCCTGGACTAAGGCGCGGTACCAGTTTTGGAAGCCGATGAACCGGGCTTGATCCGGCACCGCTGGATTGAAGTCCATCAACGAAAAACCAAAAGAGGCGAGCATTGGCAGCAGATTGAACAACAGAAACCCAATGATCCAGGGACTAAGAAACATGAGGCCCGTTCGGGCTTCTCGCTTTTGTCGCTGGGTCAATTTGATCTTCCGTCGTGGTTTCTTCTGCCCGGTTTCGATTTTTCCAATCATCATCACACCTCTTGTTAGTTTCGGCCTGGCCCGTTTACGAGCCAGGCCGAAAAAGAATGAGCGGAGCTACTGCGCAGCGTCGAAGATACGCTGCAATGCGACCCTGAGCGCTTCCACTTCGGCGTCGAAATCCATACCGGGCGTGTTTGCCAGCGTGTTCCAGAACTCGTTGTAGCGGTCGTTGGTCTCTTGGAACGAAGGCATCCAGCTCTCGTGGTTGGGGTTGTCGGCGTAGGCCATCGCCTCCACCACCACGTCCCAGTTGATGTCCTTACCGGGGAAGTTCTCGGCGCCATAGGTGTCGAAGTACGCATCCTGCATGGAGAGGCGTGCGGGCATACCGCCGTAGATGTTGAGCAACTTGATCGAAGTCTCAGGGCTAAGCATGTAGGTCAGCACTTTGAAAGCGGCTTCATGGTTCTTGCTGCCCTTGAGGATGCCAAAGGTGTCGGCATGCATCTTGGCCGTAATCTGACCGTTGTAAGAAGGCGTCGCTGCCAGGTTCCATTCAAAGGGCACATCCCCCAGCGCCCAGGGCGCTACGTACCACAGGTGCATGTGAATCATCGCCAGGTTGCCGGAGGAGAAGGGGCCGCCAGGACCCTGCAGGAAGTCCGCGCCGCCGTAAGGGCCATTGGGGATGAACCAATCTTCCCACCACCCCTTGTACGTCCACTGCCACGCTGCTTTCCAGGGCGCGGGAATCTGCGCGGTCTTGCCATCATCCGCTACCAGCGAGCCGGCGCCAAAGAAGGTGCCCACACCACGCGGGTCGGTCCACTGATTTTGGAAACCGAATTGCACGATATTCTGATTGTCGAAGGCGGGATCCGTGGCGTCCTTACCGTTAACATCCACGGTCAGGAACATCGCCAGATCGCGCAGCGTGTTCATATCCCAGGGGCGGGAGTTGCCATCAGCATCAATGTAGGGCGCGCCGTGCTTGGTGGGCGGATAGGCCAGGCCGGCCTCGTCAAACAGGTCTTTGTTGTAAATGATGAACGAAGGGAAGATGGCGAAGGGAATACCCAACTGCCCTTCTTCTTGCACCCGGTAGAAGTCCACCATCGCGGGATCGAAGTCGCTCAGGTCGTAGTTAAACTTGGCGATTAGGGGATCCAGGTCAACCCAGGCGCCCTTGAAGCTGTCACGTCCGCGAATCCCTACCGGGCCTACGATGTCGGGGGCGTTGCCGGCGGCGATCTGCGTTGCCAGAGTGTCATAGGCAGCGTTGTTGGCGACAA
>CAZDSF010000102.1:0-11711 GCA_964508025.1 uncultured Anaerolineales bacterium | reverse complement strand
TGGCGTCTTTGGCGTGGGCTTCTTCGTGAATGGCTTTTGGTCTGCACTCTTCGGGTCGCTCATCATCAGCATCGTCAGCGTCCTGCTGAATGCTTTTGTCAAGGATGAAGACTGAGCGCCTGGATAAGATCATCAGCGCGGCGGCGGGTGCAGTCACCCGCCGCCGCGTTTTGTGGTTTGCATCGCGCTTCAATGGGGTTATACTTTCGTAAAGTGTAACCGCACCCGCGATACAGCCTAATTGAGGGAAATGGTTCGTAGACAGCAGTGAGCAGAATGCAGTTCGCCGTGTCCAAACTGTTCACTGCTCACCCGTTACTTTTGGAGGAGCTATACCATGACCATTCCTGTAATTCCCATGCCGGAGATGCTCAATTTCCTCGCTCAGCTGCTCAAAACCCCCAGTCCCACAGGCGATACGGAGGCGGCGCTGGAGTATGTGCGCGCCAGTTTTTCCGATTTATCCCTGACGGTGCGCCGCCCGCGCAAGGGTGGACTATGCCTCACCTGGGACGGCGATGCCGCGCTGCCCCGTGCGTTGACCGCGCACGTGGACACGCTCGGCGCGATGGTCCAGCGCATCAAGGGCGATGGACGGCTGGTGCTCACCCCCATCGGCAGCTTCGACTGGCACTCTGTCGAAACTGAAGGCTGCACTGTCATCACCAGCAACGGACTGGCGTACCGGGGCAGCATTCTGCCGGTCAAGGCTTCCGTTCACATCTACGGCCCAGAAGCGCGCCAGCTGGAGCGCGTGGCGGAGAACTACGAGGTGCGCCTCGATGCATCCACGCTCACGGAGGAAGACACGCTGGATCTGGGTATCCGGCCCGGCGATTTCGTCGCCTTCGATCCGCGCGTGGAGCTCAACGCCGGCTTTGTGCGCTCGCGGCATCTCGATGACAAGGCGGGCGTCGCTTGCATCTATGGCGCGCTGCTCGCGCTGCACCGCGCCGGACTCGCGCCGCGCTACCGCCTCGACATACTCATCTCTGGCTATGAGGAAGTGGGCCACGGCGCAGCGACCGGCATCCCAGCGGATACCGTGGAGCTCGTGGCGGTGGACATGGCTGCTGCGGGCGATATGCAGAACTCCGACGAGTTCAGCGTGGGCATCTGCGCAAAAGACTCCGGCGGCCCGTACCATCTGGGATTGCGCCGGCAATTGGAGTCCCTGGCGCGAGCACACGATATTCCCTACCGCACCGACATCTACCCCTTCTACGGCTCCGATGGGGAAGCGGCGTGGCGCGCCGGCGCCGACCTCAAAGTGGCGCTCATCGGCCCCGGCGTGGATGCCTCGCACTCTTACGAACGCACCCATAGCGACTCGCTGGAAGCGACGGCGCAATTGCTTGTCGCCTATTTGCTCTCGGAGTGAGCGCCTTGAGCAACCTTGACGCTGCTGCAACCCTGGATTGGCGGCTGCCGTATCTCACCGCCGACCTGCCCGGCATCGGCGGACGGCTGCGCGTGACGCACGAGGATTTTGTCGTCGAGGAGGCGCCCGCCTACACGCCATCCGGTGCGGGCGAGCACACTTTCTTCGAGGTTGAGAAGCGCGATCTCTCGACGCCGGTTTTGGTGACGCAGATCGCGCGGGCGCTGGGCATCTCGCCGCGTGACGTGAGCTACGCGGGCCTCAAAGACGCGCGCGCGGTCACACGGCAGGTGTTTTCGGTGCAGTGGCTCGATCCGGAACTCGTGTTGGCGCTGCGCCTGGACAATGCGCGTGTGCTCTGGGCGACCCGGCACACGAACAAGCTGCGCGTGGGCCACCTGCGCGGCAATCGCTTCACCGTCCGCATCCGCGACGTGCATCCCGAAGCCGCAACGCGCGCGGCGGAGATTCTTGAGACGCTGGCGCGGCGCGGCGTCCCTAATGGTTACGGCGTTCAGCGCTTTGGGAACGATGGCCGCAATGCCGAAATCGGCCTGCTTCTGTTGCGCAGTGATCGCGCCGGATTGCGCGCGCGGGGCATCCATAACCTGCCCTTCCGTCAGCATCGCTTCTATCTGAGCGCGCTACAATCCGCCCTGTTCAATCGCTATCTGGCGGCGCGCCTGCAACGCGGGCTGTTGGATGATGTGTTGACGGGTGATGTCGCCAAAAAACACGATACCGGGGGCATGTTCACGGTCGAATCCGCCGCTGCAGAACGTCCCCGCGTGCAGGCCGGCGAAATCAGCGCTGCCGGCCCAATCTACGGCTACAAACTATGGCCCGCGCAGGGCGAGGCGGCGGTATTGGAAGCCGAAATCCTCTCCGCTGCCGGGCTGACGCTGGAGGATTTTCGTCCCGCCAAACTCAAAGGCTCGCGGCGTCCGGTGCGCTATGCGCCGGAGGGCCTTTCGTGGCGCAGTGAGGATGACGCCCTCGTGGTGACATTCTTCGCGCCCAAAGGCGCCTTCGCCACCATGCTGTTGCGCGAGCTGATGAAATCCGACGCGGAACTTGAGGAGCTGGACGATGCCGAAGAAGAGGCGTGAACGGGCGTGGAGCAGCTGGATGACATTCTCGCTAGGCGGCGCTGCTGCCTGGCGAGAATTCGTTTTTCATCATAGATTCTAATGCGCTGTTAATATTTGTGCGGTATAGTTAAAGAAGGATGATTCGAAATCGAAATTCTCAACCGGGGGCGCAGGGATTTTTCATCCTTACGCCTCTCTTGCGCACAGTTGTGAGGGAGATCGAGCATGGATAACAAACAGAAGAAAAATGTGGGCTTTTCCATCGGTTACTTTGGGCTGATGATGTTGCTGGCGTGGGCTTTCCAGGTGTTGTTCTTTCAACCGATGGTGCTACGAATGCAAGAAGTGCCCTACAGCGAATTCATCAACAAACTGGAAGCCGGAGAGATCAACCGCGTTACGTTGAGCGAATCGCGGTTGTTGTATACCTGCTGCGGGGATGATCCGATCAATCCGCGCCGGCACAATGTCGTGCGCGTGAACGATCCCGACTTGATTGAGCGGCTCATCAACGCGGGCGTGGAATTCTCCGCCGAGGCGCCTGCCAGCGGCCTGGTCACACTGCTGGGCTGGATCATTCCGCTGCTGCCCTTTGCCGTGCTGTGGTATTTCCTCTTCCAGCGGATGCAGCAGAGCGGCGTGGGTGTGATGTCCATCGGCAAGAGCAAAGCGCGCGAAATTCAGGGCGAGCTCACCGGCATCAAATTCAAAGATGTCGGCGGGTTGGAAGAGGTTGAAGTGGAGCTGCGGGAGATCATCGAATTTCTCAAGGATCCGCAACGCTTCACCAAACTGGGCGCCAAGTTGCCCAAAGGCGTCCTGCTGGTGGGGCCGCCCGGCACAGGGAAGACGCTGCTCGCCCGCGCCACCGCCGGCGAGGCGGGCGTGCCTTTCTTCTCCATCAGCGGCTCCGATTTTGTGGAGATGTTCGTGGGCGTGGGCGCGGCGCGTGTGCGCGACCTCTTCGAGCAAGCCAAAGCCAAAGCGCCGTGCATCGTCTTCATTGACGAAATTGATGCGATTGGGCAATCCCGCGCCTCGGCGATGTCGCTAGGCTCGAACGATGAGCGCGAGCAGACGCTCAATCAGCTGTTGGCGGAGATGGACGGCTTCGCGGCAAACAACGGCGTTGTCATCATGGCGGCGACCAACCGCCCCGAAGTGCTCGACAAAGCGTTGTTGCGTCCAGGGCGCTTTGACCGGCAGGTGCAGGTGGTTTTGCCCACCGATGCGGGGCGGCGACAAATCCTGGCAATCCATACAGAGAAAGTCCCCCTGGCAGATGATGTCAGCCTGGAGCGATTGGCGCAAATCACGGCGGGATTTTCCGGGGCCGATCTGGCGAATATCGTCAACGAGGCGGCGCTGCTGGCGGTGCGCCAGGGACGCGCGCAGGTGACGATGGATGATTTCGATCTTGCCATCGAGCGGGTGGTGGCGGGCCTGCAACGGCGGATGGCGCTGAAGCCGGCGCTCAAGCGCCGCGTGGCGTATCACGAGGGCGGACACGCTCTGGTCGCGCAGCTGCTCCCTTCGACGGATCCGGTCCACAAGGTGAGCATCATCCCTACGGCAAAGGGCGCGCTGGGCTACACCATGCAGATGCCAGAAGAGGATACCTATCTGCTCAGCAAGCAGGAATTGCAGGAGCAGCTCGCGGTGATGTTGGGTGGGCGCGCTGCCGAGTGGGTGGTCTTTGGCGACCGCTCTACCGGCGCCGCCAACGACCTGGAGCGCGTATCCACCATCGCGCGCCGAATGGTGACGGAGTTCGGCATGACCGAGGCGCTGGGCCCGGTGCGTTACGTCACCGACGCGGGGATGGGCTATCTGGGGCAGATGAGCATGGCGCGCCAGGACCTCAGCCCGGAGACGGCGCGCATGATTGATTTGGAGACGCGGCGGATCGTGGAAGAAGCCGAGGCGTTGGCGGAGCGTCTGCTAAAGGAGCATAGCGCAGCGCTGCACCAGATCGCTGAGGTGCTGCTCGATAAAGAGATCATCAGCGGTGATGAAATTCGCAGCATTGTGGAGCAGGGCGCAGCGGCGTAGGCGCCAAATCCTGATCCAATTCTCGCGGCGCGGCGGATAGTAGTCCGCCGCGCCGTGGTGTGCAAAAAACAAGCGCGCTATTCCACCGCGATTTTTGCTACCGGCGTCAGCGTCTCTGGGTACTTGGGCAGATCGCGCTCCGCGCCATTGAGCAGCTGCCAGCTGCCCGGCTGACCCAGAGCGTTGAGCGCTAACCGCACCGCAGCCATGCACAGCCCGGCATCGAAGAGCCGATAGTCTTGCAAGTCGCCTTTGCCGTAGCGGGGATTTTCACGCAGGGTGAACAGGAACAGCTCGCCTTTGCGCCAGAGAAAACGCCAGGGCTGCGCGTTGAGCGCCGAGGGCGCCATCCGCGCCGCCTCGATGATGCGGGCGACGCTCTCCGGCGGGGTGCTGGGCTTGTCGAAGGATTTGTTGAAGAAAATCTCGGAAGCGGGCAGGCGATGGGTAGACCCTGCCACGCGCCGCAACATACCATTGAGCGCGCGGTCGCCGAGACCCGTCGCCGGGCGCCCGAAGATGACGATTGCGCCCAGCCGCGCATCGCGCCGCAGAATGAAACGCGCGCGCAACGTGGTCTCGCGCCCCAGGCTGCCGATGTAACAGGCCCCCAGGTCCAGCAGCAGCATCTGCATGACCAATTGCTGAGTGCGATAGCCCAGGTCTTCCAACAGGTGCTCCTCGCCGATCATGTAAGGTACCAGGAAATGCGGCGGGCTGAGTAGCCGTCCGTAAGCGCCCAGGGCCTGCACCAGATCATCCACCGTGGTCACGTCACGGATCATCACCGTGTAACGATTGTCTGGAATGAGCGGTTCCAGCTTTGGAACCAGATTTTGAATGCGCTTCAGCGTCCCTTCTGCCAGCGGATGCGTGTCGAAGCGGCGCGTCGAGTGCCGGGAAATGAGCGCCTGATATAATAGTTGATCCATGTTGCGGTGTCTCCTCTCAATTATCCCCATCCCAGGTTGCGCGCGCGGCGGCGACTGTGCGCCGCGTGATGCTCATGGCTGTGATCGTGGTCGTGGTCGTGATCGTGGTCATGGTCATGTCCATGACCATCCATAGCTTCTGGCGCGGCGGGCAATGGCATCGCATCCACCAAATCCTGGAAATCGTTTTCTTGTGCGCCCTGCGCCCGGCGCGCCACGATCTCGCGGAAGATCTCCCGATCCACGCCCGGCGGTGTAACCTCATCCAGCAGTGCGCCGCCCTCCTGGAGCAGCCGCGCCGCTGCCTGTGCATCGGCAGCGCCGTCGCGGGCGGCGCTGGCGCGCGCATCGAAAGCCGCCCGGCGCGCCGCTTCTGCTCGTCCCAGGCTGACCCGCGATACCAGCTTCTCCACCGCTGCGTTGCCGCATCCGGGACATGCCGGCGGCGGCGCGCTGAAGGTGCGCGCCAGATGTTGGAAGCGCGCCTTGCAGATTGGACAGTAGTATTCGTAGATAGGCATTGCGGATACCTCAACCCGTCACGGCTATTTTCGCCATACCAGCCCGCGTCTCGGCGCAAAGAAAAATGCCAGCAGGAAGAACATCGTGCAGACCAGCACAATCGCTGCGCCCGAAGCGACGCTGATGTAATACGAGAGATACAGCCCGATCACGCCTGAAAGCGCGCCGATGCCTGCCGCCAGCAGAATCATCCGCGCCAGCTGCCGGGTCAGCAAGAAGGCGGTGGCAGCGGGCGTCACCAGCATCGCCACCATCAAGGCAACCCCCACGGTCTGCAACGCCACCACAATCGCCAGCGCAATCAGCACCAGCAACAAGTAGTGCAAGAGCGTGGCCGGCAGCCGCAGCGTCGCTGTCAGCACGGGATCGAAGGAGAGAACGGTAAACTCTTTGTACAGCGCGACAATGACGAGCAGGACGATGCCCCCCAGGGCGCCGGTCAACCACAGATCGCGCGCCGAGACGCCCAGCACATCGCCGAAGAGAAAGTGGGAGAGGTCCACGGCGTAACTGCGCACCGAGGAGATCAGCGCAATGCCCAGCGCAAACATGCCCGCAAAGATGATCCCGATGGCGGTATCTTCCTTCACCTGCGAGCCTTTGCCGATGGCGCCGATGCCCAACGCTGTTAACACCGCCGCGCCCAGTCCCCACCAGAAAAGCGCCCCGCGCGCGCCGCCGCTCACCAGATAGCCAATGGCGACGCCGGGAAGCATCGCGTGCGCCAGCGCATCGCCCAAAAAGGCCATGCCGCGCAACACCACAAAACTGCCCACCACCGCGCAGACGATGCCCACCAGGATTACCGCGAGCAATCCCCGCAGCATAAAGGCATACCGCAAAGGCTCGGTCAACAATGTCCACAGCGCCATCATGCCGATTCTCCCGTACAACAGGTATCGCTTACCGCCAACCACCCCTGCTCGGAGGGAATCAGGTGCAGATGCCCGCCGTAAGCCGCCTGTAAATTCGCGGGCGTGAACACCTCCGCTGGCAGCCCCAGTCCCACCAACCGATGTCGCAGCAGCATCACGCGGTCGAAGCGCTCCGCCGCCTGATTCAGATCGTGCGTTGCCACCATTACCGTCACCCCCCGCGCGCGCAGCGTCTCCAACACGCGGAAGATGTCCTCCTGCGCCGGCACATCCAGCCCTGTGAGCGGCTCATCCATCAGCATCAGCTCCGCTTCTTGCGCCAGCGCCCGCGCGATGAACATTCGCTGCTGCTGCCCGCCGGAAAGCTCCCCAATCTGTCGTCCCGCCAGAGGCGTCATCCCCACCACATTCAGGCATTCGCGCACGTACTCCCAGTCGCGGCGACCGGGGCGCCGCAGCAACCCGATTTTGCCGAAACGCCCCATCATGACCGCTGCATCCACCGTCGTCGGAAAACTCCAATCCACCTGCGTACGCTGCGGCACGTAGGCGATGCAGATATGTCCCCCAGGGCTGCGCCCTGCGACCTTCACCTCGCCGGTTGTGGGATTCAGCACGCCCACAATCGCTTTGAAGAGCGTGCTCTTGCCCGCGCCGTTCGGCCCCACCACCGCGAGCCGCTCGCCGCTGTTCAACCGGAACGAGACCTCTTCCAGAGCGTGATGGCCGTTATAGCGCACCGTCAATCCGACGACTTCCAGAATTGGAGCGCCGGCTTCGTGGTTTTCCGGTCGCGCAAACAGAGATTTTCGCATGGCTTTGTGTTTTATGGCTTCTGTACCTTAACGCAGCGCGTTTACAATAGCGTTTACATTATACCGCATAAACGCCAGATAGCTGTCGGCAGGCCCGCCCGCCGCGCTCAGCGAGCCATGGTAGACAAAGACCAGTTGGATGCCGGTATCTTGCGCGACCCGCTCCGCGATGGTAGGATTCACCGTCATACCGACAAAGATCGCGGGCACATCATATTCGCGGATGGCGTCTTGCAGGCGCGCCAGCTCCTGCGCCGAAGGCGCCGCCAACGTGCTGTAACCGGGGATGATGGCGCCGATCTGCTCGAAGCCGTAGGTGTGCGCGAAGTAGGTGAATACTGTGTGATCCGTCACCAGCTTGCGGTTAGCCTGTGGTATCAGCGCGACCTGCTCCTGAATCCAGAGATCGAGCGCCTCAAGTTCCTCTTCGTAAGCCTCGGCGTTGGCTTCGTACAGCTCCGCATTGGCGGGATCGAGCGCGCTCAGCGCGTGCTCGATATTGTGGGCCCACACCATGACATTCTGTGGCGCAAACCACGTGTGCGGGTCGCCGTCCTCATGGTGATGCTCCTCGTGATCGTCGTCATGCTCGTGTTCGTGATCTGGATGGGCTTCGAGCAGTTGAACGCCATACGAAACCGGCACGATCGGGGTATCCGCGCCGGCGCTTTCGAGCAACTTCTCCAGGAACGTCTCCAACCCGGCGCCATTGATGAAGACGACATGTGCGTTAGCGATGGTCGCAGCATCGCGCGGTGCGGGTGCAAAAGCGTGCGGATCGGTCCCCAACGGCAACAGCACATGCAGGTCAATCTGCTCTCCGCCCACTTGCCTGACGACATCGCCCACCAGGCTGGTGGTGGCGACAACCTTCAGTTTTTCGCCGGCGGCAAGGGCCACAGGCGAGAGCATCGGCAGCGTGTCATGTTCATGTTCATGCTCGTGCTCATGCTCATGCTCATGTTCATGCTCATGCTCGTGCGTCGTTTCTTCTTGTTGTGTGGGTTGGGGGCGGCAGCCTACCATCCCTGCTGCGGCTACACTCAGCAACACCATCACCATCAGTAGTCTAACCCAGGTCTTCATCATCCGTATCTCCTTATTGAAAATGTTTTTCACTAAAGATGCTAAAAAAGTGGGGCTTACGCCCCAAAACCTTTACCCACTACCTGGCTTTAAGGTGCCTGGCAAGCAGGGCAAAGGCCAATCAACTGTAACAGATGCTCTGCCACTCGATAACCGGTCTGCGCCTCGACGGTCTCGACGAGCTCATGGAGATTCTCGCTGCCGGGGAACTCTACCGCCCCGCCGCACTGCTCGCAGACAAGAAAATGGCGGTGCCCCGGCGAGATCGGCAAATAGCCATGGCAGCCATCTTTCAGATGGACGCGATGTACCAGCCCCAGGCTCTCGAACAGCTCCAGCGTGCGGTAGACGGTTACCATTCCCAGATGGAGATGCTGCGCCCGTCCCGCCGCGAAGAGCGCCTGGGGCGAGAGCGGCGCGGCGCTCTCCAGGAGCAGCCGCATCACCTGCCGCCGCGGCTCCGTGATGCGATGCCCCGCTTGCGCCAGCAGCTCTTCCCATGTCGGCATGATCCTATCCTTGTTATTGATAGTTTATTTCAATAAGCAGTATACCTGTATTCAGCGGAATTGTCAATTGGGCAAAATCGCCTCGATTTCTGGCTTTTCCTGAGTTCGCGTGTAAAATACGCGCAGATCATCAATTCAACCAGCCATAATCTGAAGGATAATGAAAGGAGTCACTCATGCCTCTGACGAAGATTGTGTGTACATTAGGGCCGGCAACGGCATCCCCCGAAGTCGTCCGCGCGATGATCCGCGCGGGGATGACGGTGGCGCGGTTGAATTTCTCTCATGGCGGCGCAGAGAGCAAGCGCCAGATGGCGGAACTGATTCGGCGCGTGGCGGAAGAGGAAGACCGTTTCGTCGCGTTGATGGGCGATCTCCAAGGCCCTAAAATCCGCGTGGGCAAATTGCCCGATGGCGGCGTGTTGTTGGAAGAAGGGCGTGAAATCGTGTTCACATCTGGCCCGATCAGCGACCCGCAGGTTGAGATTCCCTTCCCGCACCCCGATATTATTCTGGATTTGCGCATTGGCGATCACATTCTCCTGGATGATGGCACGTTGGAGCTGGAAGTGCTCGCGGTGTCGCCGCCGGCGGCGCGTTGCCGGATCAAGGTGGGCGGCGTGCTCACCTCGAACAAGGGCGTGAATCTGCCGGGCGTGGCGCTCAAGCTCACAGCGATGACGGAAAAGGATTGCGAGGATGCGGCTGTGGCGCTGGAGTTGGATCTGGATTACCTGGCGCTTTCTTTTGTGCGCAGCGCGAAAGATGTGGAGGAGCTGCGCGCGCATCTGAAGGCGCTCGCCCAAGCCAGCAGCGAGCGGCGTCCCGGCGAAAATCCCCATCGCATTCCGGCCATCGTCGCCAAGATCGAGAAGCCGGAGGCGCTCAAGGAACTGGACGCCATTGTGCGGGCGGCGGATGCGGTGATGGTGGCGCGCGGCGATCTGGGCGTGGAGACTGCGCCCGAACAGGTGCCGCTGGCGCAAAAGCAGATCATCCACCTGTGCAATCGCCTGGGGAAGCCGGTGATCACGGCGACGCAGATGTTGCAATCCATGATTGATAATCCCCGCCCGACGCGCGCAGAAGCGTCGGATGTCGCCAATGCCATCCTCGATGGGAGCGACGCGGTGATGCTTTCCGGCGAGACCTCGGTGGGCAAGTATCCCGTGGAGGCGGTGCGGATGATGGCGCGCATCGCGGAGAGTGTGGAGGCATCGGAGTCGTTCCCCTACAATCAGCTGCTCGATCTGGCGCCGGATGCCGATGCGCTGCCGACGCCGCGCCTGATTTCTCGCGCTATCAGCCGGGCGACGGTGGAAATCGCGCGCGAGTGCCGCGCTACGGCAATCCTCACTTCTACAGAATCGGGACGCACGGCGCGCACGGTGGCGCGGCATCGTCCGGCAAGCCCGCTGGTCGCAGCGACGCCGTTCGCGCAGACGGCGCGGCGGTTGCAGCTGGTGTGGGGTGTGATTCCGGTGCTGGTGGCGCCCTTCCACGATACGGATTCTATGATCCAGACGATGATTCAGGCGGCGGTGCGGCTGGGCTATGCGGAGGTGGGCAAGGAAGTGGTGCTCACGGCGGGCATTCCCTTCGAGGTGCATGGCGTGACCAATATGCTCAAGGCGCACACGGTCAGAGAAGAAGACCTGGAAGTCTAGCGCGATCCTGTTGTTGTAGTGCCGCAGGCAGGTAACAAAATAGTAGCGGCGACTCACACGAGTCGCCGCTGCGTTGTGCTACGGGTATGACTAAGCTTCGCTATTGGCGAGCACCGGTTCGACGACCTGTGAATGTTGCGGTGTACCGCAGTAGGGGCAGAGGTTCCATTCCAGTTGGAGCAGCTGGCGGCAGCCGGCGCAGCTTTTCTTCAACTGCGTGTGGCAGTGCGGACAGTAGAGGAAATCGGCCCGAACCTTGGCGCCGCACGAGGGACACACTTCCGGCTCCTCGATGGCTTGCAGCAGCGCTTCCTGTTCGAGCGCGCGCTCGTAGGCTTCTGCGAGGGTTTCACGGGGGCGGATGAGGAAGTAGATGATGAGTCCGGGCAGCGTGAGCAGGCCCACCATCAGGGTCGCCATCAGCTGCACCAGAATGTCTCGCGTGCGCGCCCGGATGTCGCGGAAGGTCCACAGCACCAACCCCAACCACAGGCTGGTGACGAAAACGGCGATGGCGACCACCATAGCGGTCACAATCGTCGGCAACAGTTCCAGGAGTTGATCAATCATCGCAAGCTCCGTATTCGATTTGGATAGCATGACCGATTGGATGTTTCCCATCGGTCTACGAGATACCAAACACGGATTATACCATTCACCCCACGAGAAGCAAGGCTTCGATAGCTTGGGCTCATCTTGAATCTCCTCCCGTTTGGCCTATAATCATCGGTGGTGGTTACATGGTAAGTGATATAGCCAGATTGTATTCCGCGATGTACCA
>CAZDSF010000101.1:0-11791 GCA_964508025.1 uncultured Anaerolineales bacterium | reverse complement strand
ATTGCGCGAGCCGAGAAAGCCTAGCAGGTCACGCCCGCGCACAGTACGCGATACATGTTGATAGTGGTTTGCCAGAGGATACTGCCGGTTTTGCACCGCTTCTTGCTCCAATTGCTGGTAAAGTTCGAGGTCGCCAATCACCTCGTTAGTAGCCAGATCGAGGATGGCATTGTTTTGTGCATTGCTCAGAACCTCCAACCACCCCCAGCTATCCAGTTCCAGCGTTCCATGGAGATCCGAAGGGATGATGCGAAAGAGCGCTTCTTTCAGCTCTGGGGAACGTTGCGCAATGTATTCCTGGAACAATTCGGGGCCAGAAGCTCCCGCGATTGGGGCAAAGAACTCACCCACCTGACGATATGTTTGCCCATGCTTTTGTGCTGCCCACCGAAAGAAAGCCGCCCAAAGCACCGAATGGGCATGACGCCGTACAATCTTCTCGTTTTCCACCACTACCAGCGGCGCGGCAATCTCGCCGGAGACCAGGCGTTTGGGTTCGGCGTAATGGCTCAAGTCATGGGAGCGGCGTTGCGCATAGGTGAGGGCAAAGGCCGCCGTATCAGCGCGGCGGCCAGCGCGCCCGGCCCGCTGCAGGTAATTGGCAGTGGCCGGAGGGACATTGCGCATCAACACCGCCTGGAGGCTGCCCAGGTCTACGCCCAACTCGAAGGTCGTCGAGCAGCTGAGCACGTTGAGCTCCCCGTTAGCGAACTGCGTCTGGATCTTAGCGGCTTCGGTGGAGCGCCACTGGGCCGTATGCTCCTGCGCCTCCAGCGGAATCGGGTCGAGGTTGAGCATCAAGTGCCGGTAGTGGTTTTCTTGCCAGGCCGGGTCATCTGGCGGGATGGGGCTTAACTTCCCATCACACGCATATCTAGGACAGAGATCGCGCAAGTTCACCCCGGTCACGTTTTGGCAACGTGAGCAACGATAGAGCTGCGGCTCTCCGGCCAGCACAGGCGCCCATTCCCAGAAGCGATAATCTACCCGATGGACGATGCCTACCCCTTTGAGATTCACGGTGGGCAGATAGCCTTTCCACGGCAGGGCGGCATCGGTCAGGTGCCGCCATACCCCTTCAAGCGCGATCGAAGCGTATTGTTGAATCTCGACTTCGGGAACGCGTTCTTTCAACAAGCGCCGTAAGAAGTCCAGTCGCCGGTTGCCGCCCCGGCGCGGCGCCCATCCCAAAACGCCATGCCGGGCGTCGCTGCTGATGTTGCTGATGAAGAGCTCCTTGTTGCGCGGCGCGAAAGCCGCAGCGCGCGCATCCACACCAGTGGGGAAAGTGAGCACACCCTGTTGCCGCAACATATCCATGAAAATCAATACCAGCGCCCAGACCTCCTCTGGGCTGAAATCCCACGGTGGCTGAAGGAAGGGCTGGGGCGGCGTCCAGCGGGGGAATTGCGCCAGACGAAAGGTCAGCAAGCCTAGCCCTTCCAGGCTCATACGAGTATCGAGTGCGGTCAATTCCTGCATGAGCCAGGTACGCACCGTGTTTTGGCGGGCATCATAGCTTTGCTCTGGCGTAAACATCCCTGCATCTTCCGCCAGACGTTGCACGCGCCCGACTAGATCATCCAGGCGTAATTGCCCTTCGCGCGCGCCGGCATCGCCCTGAAGCGCCAGATAGATCAACCGCCGGTGAAAGATGCGTTCGTAGGTGCGTTCCACATACGGCGCAAAGAAGGCAGCATCCTGGCGACTGTCGGAGAAGGTGAGCAGTTTGCGCCCTTCTCCAGGTAGCAGGCTGGCTTTTTCATCGTCTGCCGGGGGCAACATCTGATAGAGCGAGGTCGCCAACACGCTGACCGGCGCGTCGCGGCCTGTGAGGAAACGATACACTGCGCCAGCGGTGCGATGCGCGCCGCAGGTGACGCATCGCCGCAACGCGGTGGCACCTTTGGGGAGTTCCACGCGAAAGACCGTGTGGCGCGGGATATCTGCTGGACAATTGCACCGTGTCTGCATATTAGCGTCTGGCGCCAGCGCGCCGCAGCCCAGGCAAAGCGTATAGGCTGCGACTTTGCCCTCGTCGGGTTGTTCCAGACCCTCTACCAGGGCTTCATCTTCATCGGCAGACTGCGCCGTGTCATCGAGGATGAAATAGGCCAACCCTTGCCCCACCTCATCGGCCAGTGTACTTTGCACCAGGCGTTTGGTCTGGCCCTCATTGATGATGCGCCCGACCAGATAAGCGCGTCCGCAACGGGGGCAGGCGGCCAACTCGAACATCCAGGAGCGGCAATGCGGGCAGACTTCCTGGCGGGTGAGGTACAACCGGGGATGGCCGGGGGCGTGGGCGTCAGCATTCAGGCACAGGAAGGCCCCTTCCAACGCCCGCGCAAACAAGTGATAGCGCGTTGGGAGTAAGGGCGCTTCGCCCTCATCCGGTTTGCCCTTGACCGCCAGATCAACCAGCTGTACCAGATGCTCATTTGCATGCGCGTCCTGGGGAAAAATCGTAGCTGCAAGTTCCGTTAGGGTATGTGGTTCAGACAAAGTGTTCCGCAATTCATGGAGTCGCGCATCCCCCTGCAAAAGCAGGTAAAGCAAGCGTCGGGCGCGTTTATCTGGGGCGACCTGCTGCGCTTGTTGTCGAAGCGCGTTCAATTCGGCTACCGGCACACCGATTGCCGAAGCGGTTTGCTGCACTACATCTGTCTCAGGCAGCCCTTGAAAGAGCGCATCCAACTGTTCGTACAATTCCGGGCGTCCCTGCCCCCAGATCGCTTTCAGGGCAGCATCAGCCTCGCGTGTCGCTGCCACCACATCCTGGCGCTGGGGGGCAGCGTGTACCCATTCGAAGCGCTCGCCAAAGAGCTCCGCAGCAAAGCGGGCTACAGCGGGGAAATCCTCTGGCCCGCGTCCCAGCGTTGCGCTAGTGGCAATACAGCGTATGCGCCCTGGCTCGCTACGCACCACGCGATCCTTGAGCCGGCGCAGCAACATGGCAATCTCGATACCGGTGGCGCCATCGTAGATATGGGCTTCATCCAGGGCGATGAAGCGCCAGTGACTGCCCGCGTCACCATCGAAGAATTCACAGTCCTCTGGCCGCAGCAGCAGGTATTCCAGCATCGCGTAGTTGGTGAGCAGAATGTGCGGCGGCCTTTCACGCATCTGCCGTCGGCTGAGCAGTTCATTGGGCAAAATCTGCTCGCCGGGAAATTGATCCTGGAAGCTCGCACGCGCTTTCACATCCTCCCTTTCCGTTTCCCCTGTATAGCGTCCAAAGGTGATGTGCGGATACTGAGCCAAGATCGCGCGTAGGCGTTTTAGTTGATCGTTTGCCAGGGCGTTCATGGGATACAACAACAGCGCGCGTACCCCCGGCTGATCCAGCGTACCGACCTCTTGCTCGCGGAGCAGGTGATCCAGAATAGGAATCAAGAACGATTCGGTCTTGCCAGAGCCGGTGCCGGTAGCCACCACGATATTCCGACCCCAATGCGCCACCTTCTCGACGGCCTCATCCTGATGCAGGTATAGGGGGCGCTCCCAGGGCAAAACAGCAGAGCATAACTGCTGGAATGTTGAGCTTAGCACCCCAGCTGCTACCAGCTGGCGAATCGAGCGTCCCCGGCGATAGGGGGTCGCCGCTTCCAGCAACGGGCCTTTGACCAAAAATTCTGGCGTCGTGAGCGCTTGCCAGAACTCGCGCCGGAGGTCGGCATTGCGGAAGAAGTAGATGGTCTTGAGGTAGCGGGTATAGTCATCGCGTATCCGCGCCGTAGTTTCCAGAGGATGTAGTTTCATGGTAGGCTCCTGTAGCTGGCTGCTGTCATTCCCAGGGATTGTGGGGCGGGATAAAAGCAAAGGTTGGTTTTGAATGGAATTTCAAATGCCCGTTGAGTTGATGTGAAAATGCTGCGCCCTCGCCCGGATCATGGCTGAGCCGGTTATGCTCGTGAACATTGTGCTGCTTTTCACTCGCAAAGCGGCGGCATCTGGTGCAGGTATAGAGTTCGTTCGCTCCGATGAAATGCATCGAACTATCCACCAGGTTGACCTCGACCTGTTCGGCGTGATTTGGCGACTGCGCGCGCAAGATGGCATGGAGTTTGAGTGCAGTTTCGGTGGCCTGAAAGCTGGACTGGATTTCGCCCCTTGCGTTCTCGATCTGCTCGATACGGCCCCAACCAGCGGCGGTGCGAATCCAATCGCCAGGCCGCAACACCACAGCGGGGAGCAGGGTTGGATGGCGGCGGCCCAAGCGTTCCATCACGCGCAAGACCGCCGGGTGGGTCAAGCCAGCCTGTATTTCACGGCTTAGCACCGCGCTGCGCTCTTCGGCTTGTGGCGTAGTGACATCTCCCAAGAAAGACTCCAATAACCCTAGCGCATCATCTTCGGCCAGCTGTCCTGCCTGTAGCCATTGCGCCACCGCCTGTACCCCGCTCGCCGCGCCATAAGCCAACAGCTCGCGCAGGGCTTTTAAGCGCCAGGTGTCATCCTCCAGCGTGAGCAGAAACTCGCATGTTTCCACCGGGAACTTGGGCAACAGTGCCAGGTAACGGCGAAATAGCGCATGATCCGTCTCGGTATTCTGCCCGGCATCCCAGGCCCGTTTCATGTGCGTCACCTTAGCCAGCTTGATGCGCAGCCCTACCGCCAGCGCGGGTTCAGCATCTACGGCTTTTGCCAGTGCGAGTATTTGAGGCAGGGTAGCCTCATCCAAATGCTGCATACACCATTCAAGATCGGCGCGGGCGTTCTCCTGATCGTTCGAAAACTGAAATAGCAAAGCCCGTTCTAATTTTGCGGCGAAGGTTGTTTCCACATCCAACTGGCGACGGCGCAAAAATGCCGCATCTCTTGGTAGCAAAACTGTTAAGTCTGTGGTGTGTGTGCGCGGCGGAGGTGTTTCGGGCAATGGGGTGGAAACCCAAGGGTCGCGGATCCCAAATTCTAGTTGGTACTGCCCGTACACAAAATCTATGGGGGCGCTAATGACGCATTCATCCAAAGCCGCATCAGGAATATCGAACTCTCGAGGTGGATCCCAGGGCCGCCAGAGCGGCCACAGCCGCACGAAGCGATGGCGCAACTGCAACGGCGCATCCCAACAGAGCCGCAAGACAACTTTTTCACCATCGGCTTGAAGCAGCCCATCGGCATCAGAGACCATAAACTCGCGCCCGATGCTCAACACCGGGAAACAATGCTGCACAGTGGGCGTTGTGGGGTCCCATAAGTAGAGCTTGATGCAGGCAACCGATGAGGTATGGCGCAGGGTATCGCGGAAAGCGCGCAAATCGAACCGGGCGTAGGGCTGCCCACGCCGAAACCGCGCGGGTTCCACTTGCAACACATCTTCAGCAGCATCGAGCAGGCGCAACTCTGCTTCGATAGCTGGCGCAGCCCCGCTAAACAGATCCACGAATAACAAGGGTTCCAGGCTTTGCTCCAGGGCCTCCAGAGGCAAACGCAACATATTGGTGCGCCATTCTTTTGCCAATGCTTGTTCAGGCGCCAGCGCCACGAGCCAACGCAAACGCAATACCGGCACAGTTAGCGGTACGATGACTGCTTCGGAATCCTTTTGCGGAAAGACAAATCGCAAGGGGGCTTGGGGATTTTGTAAACCGGTATGAACTTCATATAGGGCGGTGTGATTGTCCCGCTGTAGCAAGGTCACATTACATTCCTGCGCGCCAGGTTGAGGTTCCAGCATCACCTGTGCTGAAGTTTCTACCAACAAATGTAACGCTTGCTGGTCATCGGGCCAATGCAATACATCATGGTTGACCATTTCCAACGCGGGTAGTAAGCGAAAGGGTAAATCCGCAGCATAGCCTAGCGGCCCGCGCACGGTGACGCGATAATTTCCCAGCGCCCCAGCCGGCAAGTAGGTGGTCAGGGGGATCAGCACACCATCTTCGATTTCAATCAGATCTGCTGTGATCTCTTCCAGCATGGCGGCAAAATCCACGGCTACTGTTGCGGCCCAGTCATTGCGCAAGGTTATGCGCCAACGCCGTAATTGGCGGCTATGCTCTGGTAGCGGTATCTTTACTTTCGGTGGATCCCTGACGAAAAGGGGCGCCCGGCCATCCACTGTGTTGAATAGCGTTTCCCCTACCAGTTCCGGCTGGCCGCGCTGCCGCGCTGTTTCAAGGTTGATTTTTTGTTGTTTGCTCTCTTGTTGTAGAATTAGCCGCTGACTGCGGCTCAGGTCCACGCTGAGGCCCCTGAACTTAGCCCATTCCCATGGTAATGCAGGTAACGCTTCATCCGGGCAGAAGGTATCGGGCGGCTCACCTGTGAGCTGCGCTGTATCTGGATAGAGCAACCAAAGAGGCTGAGCCGGTAACGTGTTGTTGCGAGCAATGGGAATGAATCTACCGGTATCAGGGTCAAAAGCCAGCAAGGGCAAATCTGCCTGCACAACGGGGAAACGCCAGGATTGGTGCATTTCATCACTACCATCACAGGAGCTGGCGCATAATTCCACACGGTATTCGGCAGCGTTTTGCGCCAGCGGGAAAGATTCTGCGGTGGTATGCCAGTGAAACTCCATCTTGCGTATTTCAGTTGAGATTTCACCCAGCAAGGTCTCGTCAGCAAAAATGCGCCAGGAGAGCGCTTCGATAGCATCTTGCACGGCAATCTCCTGGCTAGGGAGTTGCAAAGTAGGCCCCCAGCCCCAGGGTTCCAGAACCAACCGCGGCTTGCGGAAGCGTCCCCGGCGTTGCGGGAGCAGGTGCTCGCGGGTTTGCACCCACTCGCAATAGCTGGTGACGATCACTTCGGGCAGTCCGGTGGTCTGCGGCGTTGGCAATCTACCACCGGGAGCTGTTTGGAATGCCATTTGGCGGCAACGTTCGACGAAATCCTCAGCGATGCTACCGCCATGCTGTAGGAACCGTAACACTGGCTCGCTCAAAATGTAGTGAACACTGGATCGCTGTAAGCGCGCCTCCAGATAGTCAGCCGTAGTCAGCGCCACATACCGGGGATTCACTACGCTAGGGAAGAGGAGCTGCTCAAAGAATTCGGTGAGGTTGTTCAGCGGAATACCGCCATGCGCCAGGATTGGCCCGAGGTAGCGATGCCCGCCTAAGTCTGGGAAACGGGCTACGCCTAGTCGCTCGACCGCTTCTTCGAAAAGCTGCCCCCATTCGACAGTTTGAGGAGGGGATAATTCCAGGCCGGTGGCTTCACGCACGCCAGGCCAGAAGGCCCCAGCATCGTAACCATGTTTTCCCTGCGCTACCAGGAAAATAGCAAACGTCGCCAGATAATGTTCCCTAATCAGGATGTAGCTTCGGCCCCAGCCGGCCCGATGCACCAAGTGTCCCAGCGCTCGGCCTAATGCCTGGCATTCTTCAGGGGTGAGGGGAATTTCCCCCAACAAATCCACCTCAGCGGTTTGAGGGCGCAATCGCGCTTCCCACTCGTCGAGCGAAGCTGTTACCATTCGATGACCACCCGCACCTGTTCTGCGTGTTTGCCCGCCAGCCGTGTTGCCAGGAGCCGCTGGAAGCGCACCTGGAGCTCTGCCGGCGATACTGGCGTGCCCGTTCCCACCAACGCGGTGATGACCTCATCCAATGGAATGGCGATACGTTCCAGACCGCGCAAGGCCAGGTTCAGGGCTTCAAGAAACGGCGCATCTAGCGTAGCTGGCAATTCGCCTGTGGCGCGCAGCTGTTCCAGCCGCGCGCGATCGGCAGGCGCAAGCAATTCCCAACCACTTTCCGCAGCGGGAGCGTGCAGGCCGTCTTGCAATGTCTGGATGCAGGCCCGCCAGAGCTTTTCCAGCGCGTCTTCTTGTCTGTCGAGCGCGGCCTCAGCTGTCGGGGCCTGCGCGTGGTCAACTGGGCGGAAATGGCAATGCGGGCAGAGCGGCTCGCGGATCAGATCGCCAGGGATAAAACGCCAGCAGGCAGTCATTTGGAGCAAGGTGGTTTTGAGTTCAGCGATGCGTTGCGCCGGTAGCAAGGGGACGGCCTCGGCCAACGTCTCGAGCTGCCGCAAGCGCGCATCGCGCATCAACGCGGTCTTGCGTTGATCCTGCGCTTGCGAGAGGCGCATCTGCCGGTGCAGCGCGCCATAGCGCTCGATGTAGTCGTGCTTGAGCGCTTCCAATTCCTGCCGCACACGCGTCAACGTGGCCGGTTGCCGGCGTTGCTGTGGATCGCGCAACTGCGTCAGGTGGCGCGCTTGCGCCTCGCGCACCTGTTCTGCAAAGGGGTGAGCTTCTGGCAAGGCCGAGATGGCTTCGCGCAGGTAGAGCGTCAATGGTTGCAACTCGCCAATCTGATCGGCCAGCGCGGTCAATTCATCTACCAGGTCGCGCCGGGGCTGTTGTTCGCGCACCTCGTCACTGCTCAGCGTATAGTTGCGCAATTTGCCTGGTGTGTTGAACGGGCGCAGCGCTTCCAGAAAGCGTTTGTAAGCATCCAACCGGGCCAGGTTGGCATCCAGATCGGCGCTCTCCAACACGGCGCCGCCCCACACCGACAACCCGGATTTGACGCGCTCGCGCACTTTCAGAACGCGCTCCAAAGCTTTGGCGGCGGCATCCTGAAGCGCCTCGATGGCGGCCTCGCGGGCATCCACATTCTGAATCAAGCCTGGCGCCAAGCCGAGCAACTCGAAGGTAGCCACCCAGGCCCCCAGCGGCAAATCTTTAGGGCGCGAAAGATGACGGAAGTTCAACCAATCATCGAGCGGCAAGCGCGATGCTTCATCCAGATCGGCCACGCCGATTTTGCGCCCCGGCAGTGTGACTTCGACCTCACCCGCGTATACCAACGCCAGGAGCAACACGAAGAGATACTCGGGTTCCAGGCGTAGCTTGCGCACCCGCTCCGTTCCCATCCATGGCTCGATCAACTCGTGACGGTTCAACACCTCGCCGGGGCGTTTCTGCTCCAGCAACTGCAAAATATAGCGCGCATAGCGCGAATCCTGGGGGCGCAAGGTTTCGCCATCGAGCAACGCCAACCCATCCAAAATGGCTATGCCGCTCTGGGTGCGTTGTCTGGCAAGCGCGCGTAGCGCATCCTGCACCATCTTGGGGCGGCTCTGGCGCGTGATAGGTTGCCGCAAGGCGGTAAAAGCCGGATAATCCGGGTAGCCTTCCTCGAAGTGGGGCAAGAGACACCCGGCGGCTACGCCCTGCACGATGTCGCGGAATTGCACATCGGCGCCCAGGCCCAAGCCCTGGCGCTCCCATTGGAGCAAGGGGCGGCTCTCTCCCTGATGTGTTACCAGCAGCGCATCGGCGTGGTTGCGTAACCATTTCTTGATAGCATCTTTGGCGGTTTCGGCTTTTCCTAAATAGGTTTGTTGATCGGCGCCGGAAGTGCTGTAGGCCATCTCCCGCGCGCCGGCAAAGGTTTTCACAGCCTGATCGAAGGCGGCGTCGCGGTGAGCCAGGCTGAAAAACACTTCATCGGCTTCCAATTGCTCATCGGCTGAAATCTCCGGTGCGCCAAAGGGTTGTAAGAAATAGAGGTAGAAATCGCGGGGCGGTTGCGCGGTGGAGCGTTGACGCGGCGTGCCAAAGAACAAATAGCCGGGGCGCATCACCCGCTTGGCTTGCCAGGGGACCTCATATTCCCAGATGAGATAGCCAGGGACATGAGTGGCTGACTCCTGCCCCAAAGCTTCGCGCAAGGCTTCGTAATAGTAACGATTGAGCGCGCCATCATCCAACGGCTCCGCACGTTTCTCGATCTCGGCATCGTAATCCGTAGTTTTCCGCAAATCCAGGTAGTACTGGCCGTTCTCGGCAACCGAGATGAATTGTCCACTCATTGTGCGATAGAGCTCGCGCAATGCCGTTTCGGTCGTCACTCGCAAAAAGTCGGCGTCGGCTTCGGGCAGGTTAGGATCGAACAAGGCCAGTCCGTCGCGTAATTCTTCCGGCATGGCGCCGATAGGAGCATAAATATCACCTGTGGTCAAGCGCAGCACGCTCAGCGCATCTACCAGCCGTTGCGCCAGGGCTTGATATTGCGGGCGCGTGTACGCATGGGCGACGCGATCTTGGAGCACCTGCTGCACCTTCAACACCTCCCGAATTTCCGGCGAGGTGCGATAGATAGGATCTTCTGCCAGCAGCGGCCAGTAAGCGTCATACGAGATCAGCCCCGGCCCAGCAGTTGGCACGGGCGTATCCAACCGGCGCCGCATCGTCTGGCTGATGGCTTTCAGCGCCGCGCGGTTCTCGGCAAAGGAAATCCGCTCGAAGACATCCAGGTACGCCGGGTGGATAGGGAACAGGCGCACATAGTCATCGAGGCGCTCGGCCATTTTGCCATAGTAGGGGGTGAAGGGCCGCAGATGTTCGCGTATCTGCGCCAATTGCTCTGGCGACTTGCGCAGCAAGCGCTCGGCCACCACATAAGCGATATCTTCGCGCGTAATACGCACCTGCTCGAAACGATCGCGGACCCGGCGCATGGCGTCGGCGGCGAATTGGAAGCGCGGACTATCGAAGAGCGCCTCTTGCACACCGGCGATGAAACGGAAGCGCCCCAACCGGCATACCTCGCCGATCTCGCGCAAGAAACTCAAATCCAGGATGAGTTCTTGATCCCGACGCCCTCGCAGATAGTCCAGCAACTCATCCACAATAATCAATAACCCCTGCTCCGGGTAACGCTCCTGGAACAGGTTGAGCATCGCTAACAGTGGGTCTTTGGTGTTGGAGGCCGCGCTTAGCGTCGGGAACTCGAAGGCAATTCCCAACCGGGCCAGGAATGGCTCCAATTGTTCTTTCAACACGATGTCGCGCAACGGCATCCGGGTTGCGCCCACTTCCATCCGTAGCACCTGGAAGCGGCCCGCGACCGGTTGCAACGCCTGGGCTATGGCGGGATAACGTAACTTCTCCCGCAGTTCCGGCCATTGGGCAATTGCCGAAAGCACCGACATCAAGTGGGATTTCCCACTACCGTAGTTCCCCACGATCAATAAGCCCTTATGGTCGTAGGGTTGATCGAAGCGCAAATGGGGAATGATGACTTCATCGAGCACTTCGGCCATCCGTTCGGATACCACATAAGTACCTACCAGATGCTCCGCTTCCTGGCGCCGGTCAGCTGTGCGCAACTGCACAATGATTTCGACAGGCTCGAAGTTTACCCAATCGCGGTAGTACACCATATCACCTCCGAAGTGTCAGAATGGTCATAGGGAATGTCTGTTCAGGATGCTCATACATCCGGTACTCAGGATGACCCGGCGTGGCATAGATGAGTCGCCCCTCGCGGTATTCGCCCGGCCAAACGGCAAGGATGGGAGTATGGCGGCTGAGCTCGATCAATAGCCGGAGCACATCCAATTGCAAGGCGGGCGTGAAGAGAATTTCCAGCCGATCTACAAGTATAGGCGTGGTTGGATGATGCGCGAGCAACGTCTTCAGCCAGGTGGCTGTATCCAGCGGGCTAATCGTTGGCTGTTGTCGCAGCTGCCTGGCGAGTTCGCGGCTCACATTGACATACGCGATCTCATTGAGCGGGTCAGCCTGATGCAGCAACGCTGTAGAGTCTGCTACATCCACTAACAACACCAGTTGTGTATGGGTTTGCAAATGGGTCAGGATATGCTGTTGCATCTCTACATAGGACAAAGGATTGGGAAAAGCCATCGTGTCTCCAGATACACATCCGCCCGCCAGGCCTTGACTTGCACCGGCGGGCGGATGGATGTGATCTCACTTCCGGCGCGCCGGTCACGTCGCCGTGGCACACGTCCCAGGCGCAAACCGCGCGCTCTGGGACGTTTTTGCTGTCTGATCTACCAGCATAGTGTACTCAAATTTGACAAA
>CAZDSF010000100.1:6219-11810 GCA_964508025.1 uncultured Anaerolineales bacterium | reverse complement strand
CCCGACGGACACCGCGCCGCAGCTGCCCTGTCAGATCGCGGGTTAGCCTGGCTGCGGTCGGTATGAGCATTGATAAGCCCTATTTATTGCAACCATTCGTTGCTGGTTTCATCTCAATCATACGCTCCGCACACAACGCGCTTTTCATCACCGCAATCCCGCGACTGCGGCAGCCTTGTCACTCGCGCTCGGCTGCGTGTAGATCTGCGTCGTGGCGATGGAACTGTGCCCCAACAACGCGGCCACCGTCACCAGATCCGTCCCCACCTCACGGAGCAGCCGGGTGGCGAACGTATGCCGCAGGACGTGCGGCGTCACAGCGAAACCGGGTCGCGCTATGCCCGCCGCCTCCGCCAGCGCGGTGATGCGGACCTGGATGTCCCGCGTCCCCAGGCGGCCCCGCTGGCCGAGGAAGAGCGCGTCGCCTTTGTCATCGGGCCGCACGGCCAGATACGCTTCGAGGGCTTGCCGCGCCGTTTTGTGCAGGGGCACCTCCCGGTACTTCCGCCCCTTTCCCGCGCGGACGATGACCTTGCTCTCTTTCCCGTTGAGCACTACATCACTGACGCGCAAATCTGCGCATTCCGAGACGCGCAGGCCCGTATAGAGGAGCAGGTTTAGCAGGGCTTCATCCCGGAGGGCGTCTATCAGGGTGGGGGAGGTAGCGTCGCCCGCTTTGGCTTGGGCGAGTTGGCGTTGCGCGGCGGCTTCGCGTTGCAGGCGGTAGACCTCTTGCGAGGTCAGCGCCTTCGGCGTGCGCGCCTCCTGTTTGACGCCCTTGACGCGCTGCACCGGGTTGGCGCCAGCGCGCCCGGCTTCGATAGCCCAGGCGAAGAATACGCGCAGCGCGGCCAGGCGACGGTTCACCCCGGCGGGTTTGCGCCCGGCGTCTTCGAGCGCGTCGCGGTACTTCTAGATGTCGAAGGTGGTGACTGCGAGGGGCGTCACGGGTTTGCCCAGTTGCGTTTCTAGCCACGCGAAGAACGCCGCCACGTCATTCCGGTACGCGGCGATGGTGTGCGGGCTGCGATCCTGCGCCTGTAAATGGGCGCTAAAAGCGGTCAGATAGTCGCTCATGGTGGGCCTCCTCATGAAAAAGGCTGAAGGCTGAAGGCGGAAGGATGAAAACCTCCGCCTTGCGATGACGCCGGTCGGGGCCGCAGCGCGGGTTCGGCGACGCTTCTGTATTTATGCGTTCAGTTTTGGCGTGCAAAAACCCCGCAAAACGGCGATTTTGACCGTATTTTACGGGGTTTTCCGAGAATTGTCAACGCATAATATGAGTTATACCTTAAGATGGCAGCGTTTTCCTCATATCGGTACAGGGGTATGAGTCAGCGAGTGCCGGGGCAAATTGCTCTCACTTCGCCGCTGGCGAGCAGTGGAGGCAGAATACGACGTTGCCCTTGGATTCTGGTGTCTGGTCTCTGGAATCGCGGTCTTGCACCGCATTCATTCAACCGCCTGCGGCTCAGCAGGTTCTTCCGTACACGGCGCGGCCTGCTGCGCGGCTCAGGCGAGCAACTCGCTGGCCAACGCCAATGCTTCGTTGGTAGTGAGTTGCACGGCCACTTTGAACGAGGGGGGCAGCGCATCCTCTTCGGTGGGCGTACTGCGCCGCAATTGAAGGATAAGCCGCTCGGCGTCGCTATAGATGTGCAGCTGGCCAGGGTGGGCCAGTTTGAAAACACGGACACGCATACCTTTGGGATTGGTCATATAAGTGCTCCCTGTGCCTTTGGTTAGTCAACCCTGTGCGGTGCAGACTCACTTTTTATCAAATCCTAATAGCTCCCGATAAACCAACTCGAAAATCCTCTCTCGCACAGCGCGTCCAAAAGCTTCATCATCATTGATGCGCTTGAATATCTCAAAATTATTTTCAACCATAGTTTGCAATACCGCGTCGAAAAGCGCATCATGGAGCAGGCGCACGCTCTCCGGCGGATTGACGCGGGCGCTGGCTTGCAGGGCGTCGTTTGCCGCCAGACGGGCTTTGAGTTCGGCAAAGAAGACGCGGTCGGCTTCGGTAAATTCCGCGCCAAAGCGTTCGTTGATTTCCTGAATGATTTGCGAGAGGGCGGCTTTTTCCGGGTCGGTCAGTTCGCCGCCTTCGAGATCGGAGAGCGGTTCGAGCGCTTCGCCACGTTGCAGGCGGATGCTGCCGCTGAAGGTTTGCTGGACGCGGTAACTTTCCAAATCCACCAACTCGCTAACCTTGAGCGGCGCGTGTTCTTTTTCGGGCGGCAAGGCGCGCAGGAGCAGGCGGGCGAACAGGTACAAACGCTCCAGGTCGGGGTCGCGGAAGGTCATCACTTGCGAGAGGAAAGCGTACAGGTTGATGTAGGAGCGCAGCACGTGCTTGAAACGCAGACGCTCTTCCACCGCAGCGATGTACTTGTAGCGGTCCACCACGGCGCGTAACAGCGGTTGGAGTTTCGGAGCCTTTTCGCCCTTGCGTAGGAAGAGTTCAGCAATTTCGGCGACTTGTTCGGGCGTGTAAAGGTTGAATTGCTCCAGTTCGGCTTGCAGGTCGTAGAGTTTGTTGGGGTCGCTGGCGGCGCTGAGCAGGGTGGCTTCGTAATAGGGCGCAAAGGCTTTTTCGATGTCTTCGGCGCGGTTGACGAAATCCAGCACCATCGTATCGGTCTTGCCCGGATGCACGCGGTTGAGGCGGCTGAGGGTCTGCACGGCATGGACGCCCGCCAGTTTTTTGTCCACATACATCGTGTGCAGGAGCGGCTGGTCGAATCCGGTCTGGAACTTTTCGGCAACGATGAGGAAGCGGTATTCGGGCTTCTTGAACTGCTCGGCGGTCTGACGCTCAGGGAAGCCGTTCATGCCGGCTTCGGTGTAATCCAGCCCGTGATAGTTTACCGTGCCGGAGAACGCCACCAGCGCTTTGATGGGATAGCCCTGCTTCTTGAGATAGGCATCGAAGGCTTGTTTGTACAATACGGCGTGCAGACGGCTGGCAGTGACCACCATCGCTTTTGCCTGCCCCACGCCCTGCGCGTCGGGGATTTTGTGGCGCGTGATTTCCCAGAAGTGCTCGACCATGAGGGCGGTTTTGCGTTCGATGGTGAAGCGGTGCTGGCTGACGTAACGTTTGAGCAGGCTGAAGGCTTTGCCCTTCTCGACGCGCGGGTCATCGGCGGCTTTCTTCAGCAGGTTGAAGTAGGTTTCGTAGGTAGTGTAGTTTTGCAGGACATCGAGGATGAAGCCTTCTTCGATGGCCTGGCGCATGGTGTACAGGTGAAACGGGCGGAACGCGCCATCAGGCTGCTCGATGCCGAACAGTTCGAGCGTCTTTTGCTTGGGCGTGGCGGTGAAGGCAAAGAAACTCAGGTTGGGCTGGCGTCCGCGCGCCGCCATGCTCTGGTTGATGAGGTCTTCGCCGGTCGGTTCGGCGGCTTCGGCTTCGCTGTCGAGACGCTCGGCTTCTTCCAGCGACTCGGCGCGCAACACTTCTTTGAGCCGCTTGTTGGCTTCGCTGGTTTGCGAGGAGTGGGCTTCGTCCACGATGACGGCAAAGGTGCGCCCCGGCTGGGACTGGACTTTATCCAGCACGAAGGGGAATTTTTGCAGGGTGCTGACGATGATGTCCGCGCCGCGGTTGAGGGCGTCGGCGAGTTGAGCGCTGTCCTGGTCAATGACGTTGACCACGCCCGGCACCTGCTCGAACTGGCGGACGGTGTTTTGCAGTTGCCGGTCGAGCACGCGGCGGTCGGTGATGACGATGACCGAACTGAAGACGCGCTGATTCTGCTCGTTATGCAGCGATGCCAGCCGGTGCGCCAGCCAGGCGATAGTGTTGCTCTTGCCGCTGCCGGCGCTGTGCTGAATGAGATACTGCTGCCCCGCGCCGCGCTCCCGGGCGTGCGCTGTCAGGCGCCGCACGGCGTCGCGCTGATGGTAACGCGGGAAAATCATGCGGGCGGGCTGGTCGCCGTTCTCGACGTGGACGAAACTGCCCACCAGTTCCAGCACGCTGGCGGGGGCAAACAGGTCTTCCCACAGGTAGGCGCTGGCGTAGCCGTCGGGATTGGGAGGGTTGCCCGCGCCGCCGTTGTCGCCGCGGTTGAACGGCAGGAAGCGCGTGCGCGCCCCTTCCAGTTTGGTGGTCAGCCAGACTTCGTCATCGTCCACGGCAAAATGCGCCAGACAGCGGCGGAACTGCAACAGCGGTTCGTTCTTGGGGTCGCGCTTTATGAAGTAATCTTCTCTGGCATTGGCTACGGTTTGTCCGGTCAGTTTGTTCTTGAGTTCGAGGGTGAAGATGGGGATGCCGTTGAGGAAGATGACCAGATCGAGCGCGTCTTTGGTTTCCACCGCGCTGTAACGGCACTGGCGGATGACCGAGAGGATGTTTTTGGCGTAGAGCGCCTGATGCGCCGGGTTGAGGGTGGTGGCAGGGGCGAAGTACGCCAGTTGGAAATAACAGCCCGAATCCTTGACCCCGCGCCGCAGGACATCCAGCGCGCCGCGCCGTTCGATTTCGCGCACCAGGCGGCGCTTGAATTTCTCCACTGCCTGCGCGCCGTGCTGCTGTTCCAGTTCTGTCCAGGTTTCGGGCTGGGTGGCGGTGATGAAGGACAGGCCCAGTTCCCAATCCAGGCAGGTGGCGCGGTCGTAATGCTCAGCGCTGCGCCGTTCCAGATAGCCGTGCGCGCTGGTCAAATAATTGACAATATAGGTCTCGAAGGCGTGTTCGGAGATGTCCATCGTTATCGCTTTACCCCGCCGCGGCGTTTGATGGCGAGACCGTGCAAGAACAGGTCTGGCACATCAATCCGGCTGTCAGGACGCTCGCGGCACACCCCTAACTGGAGCAACAGGTCAAGAAACTCAGCCGGCGTTTTTCCAGGCGGGCGCTGTGTCTTTTGCCCATCATTGCGCCACTGTTCCCAATCGGAGGCAAGGATTTCGAGCCACTCTTCGCGAGTCAGGGGCACTTCGCGATTCGACAACCGCCGGGAGAGTCCTTCGAGCCAGGGCATTTCACGGCTCTTGAGCATTCGCACATACTCATCTGAGACCTGGTCGAGGGCCCGGCGTAATGAAGTGGGATGAATGAGTTGCTGTCCGCTCACCTTTGCCGCGTCCAACTCTTGCGCCGCCGCATAGCCCCACAGATTGACCAGCGTTCGCGGCGTAATCTGCCCATTCCCATCCCGCAGATGGTCGAGAATCCAGGTGAAGGTGCGTCCTTTTTTGATATTGCTGCCCATAAACGCCCCAGCGATCTGCTCGACCAGCGGTTGTGCGGCTTCGGCGTTGGGCAGCCGTGGAATCCAGCCCAGGATGTCATCGCGCTCGAATTGCACGCCTGCCTGCTGGCAGTACGTTAGCCAGTCCTGGCTCATGTTGGCGATGCGCTTGATCCACATTGCGTGCAGATTGCGGTCGCTCCAGGTCAACACCACGCGGTTGGAGGCGAGTTTGGCAAAGTCGGCGGTGAAAATGCGCGCATTGGCGAATAAATCCGTGCGTAGAAAGATTTTGGCTTGCAGGCGTTGCCAGCGGCGGGTATATTCCGCCCAGAACGTCAACAGACCGCGAATCAACGCAGCCATCAACTCCCAATCAAT
>CAZDSF010000100.1:0-6209 GCA_964508025.1 uncultured Anaerolineales bacterium | reverse complement strand
CAATTCCGCCCAACGTGTCGAGTTCATCGTAGTTGACGAAAATCCAACGCTCTTCTCGCTTCAGGCGGGCATCCAGATCATCTAACGCCGCGATGATTGTCGGTCGGCGCTGTTGCAGCGCTTTGTAGATGTCGGTGACATGCACGCCCGGCGGCGCGCATAGTTCCTGTAACGCATCGGTTTTCAACTCAGCATGTAGCAACCGCGCCAGGTATGCCAGCCATATATCCGCCAGAAGTCGGCTATTGTCCTGCTCCGTTGAGGATTCCCGGACAAAGCGCCGCAATGTTTTCGGATCCGGGAAATCTACGCTTGACGGAGAACCATAACCGGCGCGCCAGGCGGCTTTGTCTTGCGCCAATGTGCGCAGAAACAAATCGCTGCCCATAATCCTGCGAACGGTCTGCGCAGACAGCAGTTGCTCCACGGCGGCTTTGAAGAGCATACTTTTGCCGGCGCCGTGATAGCCAACGATCAGGTTGACGCCCGGCTCGAAGACGCGCAGATGTTCGGCTACCGGATAAAAGGCGCACTGGAACTCCTCGCTGCTCTCCAGTTCGGCGCTGGAGGCGCGCCCCATTTCACGCAACTCAACGAGTAACTTGTGCCGTTCTGTGTCGCTCAACATCAGCGCAACTCCCTGAGAAAGCGGTTGACAATGCGCGCGCCAAGTTCCTGACAGTCATTCGCTTGCAAGCCATACGCAATCAAGGCTTCAATCTGAGCAAAGAATGCCACCTGCTCGCTGTAAAACAGAGAGACGGGGACATGAGGCGCATCGCGGCTGTCCATGTCGCGCAGATACCATTGCGAGTCTTGTTCTGGGTCTTCCGGGTCAGGCAGATAGTATTCCTGCTCGAAGGTCAGTTGCGCGTTGCGCCGAAAGTCGTCTTGCGCCAGATGTGCTATTTGGGGATTGGCAGGCACCATGCTCTGAACGAGCAGACACTGCTCTTGCGGCAATCCGCGCAAGGCGCGTTCCGCGCCCAGGCGGCGGATGGACTGCCGCAGGCCATTCCAACTGGCGGCTGAGGTGTTGCCGAACAGCACGTTGAGATGCGCCAGCCCGCCGAGCGCAAAACCGGCAGACTCTGAAAGCCCGGCGCGCGCATCCAACAAAATCCAATCCGGGCGCAGTTCATCGTCAGCGCGAATCTGCCGCAACAGGGTTTCGAGGGGGTGTTCTGCGCCTGCGG
The DNA here is from genome assembly GCA_964508025.1 of uncultured Anaerolineales bacterium. GTDB lineage: Bacteria > Chloroflexota > Anaerolineae > B4-G1 > SLSP01 > JAAZNO01. Next base: position 5,013 of record CAZDSF010000100.1, on the reverse strand, counting down.
ATGGGGTAAAATCGAGCCGCGCCAGTTTGAGCAGGTAGGTTTCATCGAAACGTCCGGCTGGGAAGACGAAGATCGCGCCTTTGCCAATCACGGCGGGCGAAGCGACGCGCACATAGTAATCGCGCAGGTCAACATCTTTCTTCAGTAAAGGACGCTCCAACCAGTAATCCACGACGCCGTACTGCACCGCATCCGCTTCGGTGAGCAACGGGCCGAGTCCTGGCGCAGCCAGGTCGAGGTCAATCACGACTACCCGCTCGCCAGCATGAGCGCGCTGCGCCGCAAAGATGGCTAACGCTGTGCTGCGACCGGCGCCGCCTTTGAAGGCGTAAAAAGAAACAATCGGCGGACCTTCAGGAGGCTCGGCATCGGCTGACCAGGGCGGCGTAAGCGGATGGCGCAGCCAGACGCTGAGGCTGCGATGGCGTTCGTTGACGCGAATCTTGTCGCTGTGGCGCGCGCCTTCTTCCCACAGTTCATCGAACGCCGCGCGGTCGGCGCTGGATGTTTTGGTTGCGTTCACCCAGAGACCGCCCCAGAAGGGGCCGGCAGCCTGCGCCAGGTCTGCGGCGAGAGCGTTCTGTTGTTCTGCTGTCCATTCACCGCTCACCCAGAGCGCCGCGCGGATGCGGGCGAAAATATCCGGCGAGAGCAGCGCGCGCTCGATGGACGGCTGCCCGACGAGGTCTTCCAGCCGCTGCAAGACGTTGCGCCGCGCTTCATCGAAATGACGTATTGGCATCGCGCTCATCGAATCACACCATCCTTCCACATCTCTTGAACACTCTGGGTATAGATACGGCTGGCTTCAGTGACCCAGGACTGGGCTTGCGCCTGGTTCAGGTCGCCGGGGGCGCGGTAGCGCATGGTTTCCTTCCAGCCGGCGGGCGGTGTGCCATACGCAATGGCTGGCGGCGGATGGGGCAGGTAACGCGCCGTGCGTGGACTGCCGCCGGCTGCCAGTGCGGTTACTTGCGCGCTCAATGCGCCGAGATTGTGCCCCCAGGCTGAAGCGCCGTCCGCCTGCAACAGTGTCTTGAGCGCGCATTCGACAACATAGCCGGCGTGATAGCCAGCGCCATCGTAGCGAGCAGCAGTGAGCAACGCCTGCGCATCGTCCAGGTGTTTGTACGCCGCTTCGGGATAGTCGTCGCCGTTAGACTGGCAAAAATTGGACATTGTGATTCTCTCCAGGCAAATTATACACTTGTTATACACCTGTTTGCTCATTCATTCATCCAGCCGCCCCCCGCACATCCATTTTGCCCGTCACCGCGGCGGAGATGAGCGCGGTGCGGTAGCGCTGCAACAGTTCGATGCTGGCTTCGATTTCGCCCTTCAACCGGTCTATCCGCGCCGTTTCGCGGTCGAGGTATTCGGCGATGGCGCGCTGTTCGGGGAGGGGAGGAAGCAATCCCCATAATCCAGCGAGTGTTGTGGGATTGATTGCTGGATAACTTACCCCGTTAGAATGCGCCATTACTGCATCCACGAACCCCTGTGAGCGAACCAGGTAGTACAAGTATCTTGGATGAATGTTCTCTCTTGGTCGCAATACTGCAAATCCAGTTGAGAAAATGCAACTGGAAAGATGTCCTTCAATGTAGGCGATGGCTTGTAAATAGGTGCGAACGGTTGAGATGATAGTATCTCCCGTATTGACCTTGCGTCTGGCTCGTGTTGGGGCTGATTCAAAGGTGTATTCTTGTGGGTCAGAAACGTTGCCATCCGATGAGACGTTGCCAATGTCAATATATGCAAAAGTGTAATCTTTGGGTGTAGTTTCAGGTAACGTGTCTGGATTGACATTCGTAACAAACTTCAACCTTCGCACATCCCAATGCCCCGGAATCTCCCCCAGCCAGGGGATGCCGCTGTCCTTGAGCGGGGCGGCGGGGTTCAGCCCCTTGGTGACGGCGTGACTGATGAGCGCGGCGCGCTGGCGCTCCAGCAGGTCGAGCAGTTCGCGCTTGCGGGCAATCAGCGCGTCGATGCGGGCGGTCTCGCGGTCGAGGTAGGCGGCAATGGCGCGCTGTTCGGGGAGGAGGGGAAGCAGAAATAGCGCATCTCCAAGCGATTGTTTACCAAGTCCATAACGTGTAATACCTGATGCCGCTATTTGAAATTGGTAATTGATAGCAGCGGCTTGAAAACTTCTGAACAGATAATTGCTCTCTGCGACGCTTTGATAAGGTCTTATCAGCGCCAGATGATAGCCGCAAAGCACACCTTTCAGTTCTTCATCAACCAATGCGGGAACGGCAATATCTTGCCATTCTTCTGAGTCTTTGGTGATAATGACATCACCTTTTCTGAGGGCAAATTTCCTGATTTCATCCGAACCTGCTGTGGCTTCCATAAAAGCCAAATCATCGGTGATTCGCTCATTTTTGTACACATCAACATAGTTGCAGAGCCGAACTGGATGTTCATCTTCTTTGGAATGCTTATCTACATTACTGTAGACGACAGAAGCCACAAACTTCAACCGCCGCACGTCCCAATGACTCGGAATCTCCCCCAGCCAGTCCACGCCGCTGGGCTTGCAGGCGGGGTAGGGTCGGTAACGCCCGTCCATTACAGCCACTCCTTCAGCAGGTCGGCGATTTCACGCTCCTTTGCCTGAATCTGGCGCGCCAGTTCCGCCGGGTGCGGCGGCGGGGTGTACTTGTAGAAGTAGCGGTTGAAGTTGATTTCATAGCCCACCACGCCCACCTTGCCGTCTTTTTGGTCGCAGAAGGCTTCATCAATCCAGGCATCGTCCACGTAGGGTTTGACTTCGCGCGCAAAGTAGGCAAAGACGTTCTCTTTGAGCGGCACGTTTTCATCGTAGATAGAGGGCGCGTATTTGAGCGGCACGTTCTCGTGGTCGCGCAGGTCGGTATCGGGTTCCCAGTCGCCCTTCTTGCCCGGCACAGGCAGGGCGGTCTCGTCGCGCTCGCTCAGGGCCTTGAGGATGGCTTTGCGCAGCGGCTCTTTGAGTTTGAGCGTTCGGAGGGCGTCATCCAGCCAGCGCAGGTATTCCGCCGGGTCGCGGCTGAGGCGGTCGGGCAGGCGACGCAGCGCGTCCAGGATGGCTTGTTGGAGTTTCTCACCGGCGGCGATGTCGGCGGCGCGCTCCTTCTCGCCTTTCTTTTTGCTCTCGGTCAAGGCGGTAAACGCCGATTGCTCCTTCAGCCGTTCGATGCGCTCCGGCACGGCGTGAAAGTTCAGCCGCAGGGGGCGTTCGATGCGCACGCGGCGGTAGCCAAAATCGGCGTTCTCGAAGACGCGGCAGTAGTCGTTGTCTTGCATCGCGGCGTAGAGTTCGACGATGCGCTGCCGCTGTTCGGGTGGAATCCAGCGGCGCTTGTTGCCCAGGCTGCGCGGGGTCATCGGCGCCCAAAAATCGGCGGCGTTGACCAGCGTCACCTTGCCCTTGCGCCGTGCGCTCTTGCGGTTGGTGACAATCCAGATATAGGTGGCGATGCCGGTGTTGTAGAACATCTGCTCCGGCAGGGCGATGATGCCTTCCAGCCAGTCGTTTTCGAGTATCCAGCGGCGGATTTCGCTCTCGCCGCTGCCGGCGTCGCCGGTGAAGAGCGGCGAGCCGTTGAAGATGATGGCGATGCGGCTGCCGGTCTCATCCTCGAAGCGTTTGGCGAGCATGTGCTGCAAGAACAGGAACGACCCATCGGTAATGCGCGGCAGTCCCGCGCCAAAGCGCCCGTCTTCCCCTTTGGTCTCGTGCTCATTGCGGATGATGTACTCGACCTTCTTCCACTCCACGCCAAAGGGCGGGTTGGAGAGCATCAGGCGGAAGCGTTTATCCTTGTGCCCGTCTTCGCTGAAACTGTTGCCGAACGCCAGGCGGCGCGGGTCTTCGCCCTTGAGCAGCAGGTCGGCTTTGGCGACGGCGTAGGAGGTGGGGTTGATTTCCTGCCCGAAGAGATAGACGGTCGGCGGCGAGTTCAGCCCCTGGCTGCGCGCGGCGATGGCGCGGCTGGCTTCGGTGAGCATCCCGCCGGTGCCGCAGGCGGGGTCGAAAATCTCGATGATTTTGCCGGGCTGGATGAAGGCCTCGGCGTTCTCGCTGAGCAGCAATTCCACCATCAGGGCAATCACTTCGCGTGGGGTAAAGTGCTCGCCGGCGGTCTCGTTGTATTGCTCGCTGAAACGGCGGATGAGTTCTTCGAAGATGTAGCCCATCTCGTGGTTGGATACGCGGTCGGGGTGCAAATCCACGTCTTCGAATGCCTTGAGGAGCGGGTAGAGCAGATTTGCCGCCTGCAGGCGCGAGACCTGCCGCCGAAAGTCGAACTTTTCGATGATGTCCTGCACATCGGGGCTGAAGCCGTTGAAATAGGCGACCAGATTTTGCGCCAGGTCAGCGGGCGCGGCAAGCAGGCTCTGCCAGTCGAAGGCGGAATAGTTGTACACCAGCGAGCCGCCCGCCGCGTTCGACAGTATCAGATGAAGGTTCGCCAGTTTGCCTTTGTAGGCGTCGTAGGCGCTGCGCACGGCGGCGCGGGTGGGCGCCATCGCCTGGTCGAGGCGGCGCAAGACGACCAGCGGCAGGATGACATCGGCGTAATCGTGCGGCTTGAAATCGCCGCGCAGCAGGTTGGCGAGGTTCCAAATCAGGTCGGCTTTTTCGCGGAAGTTATTCATGAGCTCTCTCTTAGTAAGGATTGTGTTTCATGGCATCTTCAGAACATCTTCGCTTGAAGCGTTAGTCCATTGGCAGCGATAAAGGCTTCGGCGTCGCTAAATGTGAAAATATCCATCGTTTGATTGATAAGTTGCACTTTTTGTCCAGCAGGATAATCAAACAAGCGATCGCGCACAGGGAAAGTTATTGGCGGCGATTGCAGTCCAAAGATGCCGATCAGTTTCTCGTTGCTTGCGTCGAAAATCAAAAAACGCAGGCGGCGACCAAAACCATGTGAATAGGGAATAGACCAATAAAAACGCGCTAATCTGGGACGTTTTTGCTGTCTGATCTACCAGCATAGTGTACTCAAATTTGACAAA
>CAZDSF010000099.1:4084-12290 GCA_964508025.1 uncultured Anaerolineales bacterium | reverse complement strand
CCCGTAGGGACGCCTGAAGCGTTGACGATTACCTGCTTAATTTTTGAAAGTTCATTATCCTGCGTTGAGAGAACAAGATAAATCCTGTACTACACAAGATGCGCTTTGAATATGGAATCTGCTAGGCGGATTCAGAGGAGCTAAACACCTCGTTGAAGAAACTTTCTGGCTCCAGCGAGGCTTGCCATTCACGGTGACGTTGCACAACATCTAGCGAACGGTCGCGGGGCAACATGAGAAAGCGCGCCATTTCCACCGGGCCAAGCGCCTGCAACAGGGCGGTTAAGGCGCGACGGATCAATTCATCTTCTTGCAGATAACGATGTTCTTTAACTGTCATCGTAGGTTCTCCTTTTCACAAAAGGCAATGGGTGAGCCTGTCCATACATGAGTTTTGACCCGGCGGCATTGACGCAACAAGCGATCATCACAAGTGACAAAATCGGCGTTGGCGGCTTCAGCAAAAGCAAGATGGGCAGCATCCGCAGGGCCAAGTCTTTGCGCGTTCAGATATTCGGCGCGTTTGCGTACTTCTGTCAGATCGAATGGATGATTCTTGCCCAGTTGTCTCAAAATCAGACTCAAATGTTCACGTTCAGAAAGCGTCGTGATCGCATCAATCTCTACTGTATGCACAGGAGAAATAACCATTTGGAGTTCACCGGATTCGATATGACTAAGAATAAGCTGGATAGCTTCAGTTTCTAAGCGAATCCGCATTTGAGTTTGATCATCAAAACGACGGCAAAGCGTACACACATCCAAATAAACGTATTGTGAATCACTTATCATCACAACTCCCGATAGGTCATCACATCTTTACTGAAATTATAGCATAAAACTGGAAGCTGGTTACTGAAAGCTAGAAGCTGGTTGCTTATCACTAGATTCCAGCTTCCAGTAACAAGCAACCAGCAACTAGCAACTAGCAACGAGCAACAATCATACGGAGGTTCATACCATGTCATTCAAACCCGTCTCGACACAAGTGGATTTTATCGCGCAGGAACACGAAGTGCTGGATTTCTGGCAGCGCGTGGATGCGTTCGGCAAGCTGCGCGCGCTGCGGGCCGGCGGGCCGCGCTGGTCGTTCATTGATGGGCCAATCACCGCGAACAATCCTATGGGCGTCCATCACGCCTGGGGCCGCTCGTACAAAGATCTCTGGCAGCGCTTCTGGGCCATGCGCGGCTATCAGGAGCGCTACCAGAACGGCTTCGATTGCCAGGGCCTCTGGGTCGAGGTGGAGGTCGAAAAAGAGAAGGGCTTCAAATCCAAGCGCGATATCGAGCAGCACGGCCTCGCCAACTTCGTGCTGGATTGCAAGGCGCGGGTGCTGCGCCAGGCCGCCCGCCAGACCGAGCAATCCATCCGCCTGGGCTACTGGATGGACTGGAACGACCCGGCGCGGTTACGCGATCTCGCCGACCAGCTGCAAGCCAATCCGCAGCAGGAAGTCACGTATCCCGGGACCGCTGGCCCCGTCACGGATACGGCGGAACGGCTGGTGGGACGATTGGGGATGCCGGAGCTCGGCGGCTCGTACTTCACCTTCGCCACGGAGAACAACTACACCATCTGGACCTTCATCAAGAAGGTATGGGAAAAAGGCTGGCTCTACAAGGGCCATGATGTGATGCCCTGGTGCTCGCGCTGCGCCACCGCCATCAGCCAGCATGAGATTGTGACCGATGGCTATCAGGACCTCACGCACGACGCCTGTGTGGTGCGCTTCCCGTTGCGCGGACGCGAGCAGGAGGCGTTGCTGGTGTGGACAACGACGCCGTGGACGCTCACGAGCAATATGGCGGCGGCGGTAGGACCGGAGCTGACCTACGTCAAGGTGAAATCGGAGCGCGATGGCTGGGTCTACTACCTGGCTGAAGGCACGCTCAAGACGGTGCTGAAGGGCAAATACGAGGTGCTGGCGCGGCTCAAGGGCGCGGAACTGCTGGGCTGGGAGTACGACGGGCCCTTCGATGAGCTGCCTGCCGCCATCGCTGCCGGCGCGCCCGCCGCGCATCGCATCATCCCCTGGAGCGAGGTGGGCGAGGAAGAGGGCACGGGCATCGTCCACATCGCGCCGGGTTGCGGCGCGGAGGACTTCGGCCTGAGCAAGGAATTCGATCTGCCCGCGCTCGCGCCGCTCACCGAGGAGGGCGCGTTCCTGGAGGGCTTCGGCTGGCTCGCCGGTCGCGATGTCCACGAGGTGACGCCCGAAATCTTCCATGATTTGGAGGCGAAGGGGCGCCTGTACCGCTTCGATGCGTACACGCACCGCTACCCGCTCTGTTGGCGCTGCGGCACGCCGCTGGTCTTCCGCCTGGTGGATGAGTGGTTCATCAGCATGGGGCCGCTCTACGACAAGCCCCGCGAGGAACTGACGCCGGAGGAGAAGGCCGCCAGCCTGCGCTACCAGATCATGGATGTAGCGGATCAAATCACCTGGATTCCCGAATTCGGCCATGAGCGCGAGCTCGACTGGCTGCGCAACATGCACGATTGGATGATCTCGAAAAAGCGCTACTGGGGCCTGGCGCTGCCGATCTGGGTGTGCGACGATCCCGACTGCGCGCACTTCGAGGTGGTGGGCAACGAGGACGAACTGCGGGCACGCGCCATCGCGGGCTGGGAGCAGTTCGAGGGGCACACGCCACATCGTCCCTACGTGGATGCGGTTAAAATCGCTTGCCCCAAGTGCGGCGGGCCGATGACGCGCATCAAGGATGTGGGCAATCCCTGGCTCGATGCCGGCAGCGTGGCCTACTCCACTGTGCGCTATCGCACCGACCGCGAGTATTGGTCAAAGTGGGTGCCCGCCGATTGGATCAGCGAATCGTTCCCGGGGCAATTCCGCAACTGGTTCTACAGCCTCATCACCATGAGCACCGTCTTCGAGCAGATTCCGCCCGCAAAAATCGTCCACGGCTACGCCACGCTCTGGGCTGAAGACGGTCGCGCGATGCACAAATCCTGGGGCAACGCCATCTGGTTCGATGACGCCGCCGAGCAGATGGGCGTGGATACGATGCGCTGGATGTACCTGAACCAGAAGCTCGATCAGAACATGCTCTTCGGTTACACCAAGGCCGATGAGACCCGCCGCCGCTTCATCATCCCGCTGTGGAACGTGTATGCGTTCTTCGTGAACTATGCGCGGATTGATGGGTGGACACCTTCGGTCGAGCTGCTGGACTATCCGGCGCGCCTGGAAGAGGGCTTCCCCAACGTATGGTACCCGTGGACAGAAGCCGCCGCGCCAACCGTGCTCGACAAATGGATCATCGCCCGCCTGCGCGAGACCATCATCGCCATGACGGAGGGCTATGAGAGCTACATTCCGCTCAACGTAGCGCAACCCGCCGAGGTCTTCCTCGACGATCTAAGCAACTGGTACGTGCGCCGCAGTCGCCGTCGCTTCTGGACCAAGCAGGGCGTCAGCGCAGAAAGCGACGCTGACAAACAAGCCGCCTACGAGACGCTCTACACGGTATTGGTCACGTTCGCCAACCTGCTGGCGCCGGTGCTGCCCTTCATCAGCGAAGTGATGTACCAGAATCTCGTGCGGGCCGTAGATGAGACGGCGCCGGAGAGCATCCACCACTGCCTGTTCCCCACGGCGGAGCCGCTCAATGTTGCAGAACAGGTGTTGGTGGATGCGATGGCCGCGGTGCGCCAGGCCGCCACGCTGGGCCACTCCGTCCGCGCGAGCGGCAACCTCAAGGTGCGGCAGCCGTTGGCGCGCGCGCTCATCGCCGCCGACCCGCGCCGGCGGGAAGTATTGGGCAAACTGCTCGATCTACTGGCCGATGAACTGAATGTCAAGAACGTCGCCTTCGTAGAAGATGAGAGCGAGCTGGTCCACTACCAGCTGTTGCCGCTGAACAAAGTGCTTGGCCCCAAATTCGGGCAGCGCTTCCCGCTAGTGCGCAAAGCGCTGAACGCGCTCCATGCTGCGCGCGCCGTGGCGCAGCTGCACGCCGGAGAGGCGCTGCAACTCACGTTGGAAGATGGCAGCGCCGCAGAGCTCCATCCCGATGAAGTGCTGATCCAGACGCAGGCCCGCGAGGGCTTCGGCGTGGCGGGTGAAGGCGGGCTGGTGGTGGCGCTCGATACCGCGCTCACCACGGCGCTAGAACAGGAGGGGCTGGCGCGGGAGGTCATCCGCCGCGTGCAGGATTTGCGCAAGCAGGCCGATTACGACCTCACCGACCGGATCGCTGTGCAGTACCGCGCCGGCGGCAAGCTGGCGGAGGCCATCGCAGCGTTCCGCGCCGTCATCGCCGCCGAGGTGCTGGCGGATATCCTGGAGGCAGTGGACGCACCCGCCGGGGACAAAGTGCTGGAAGATCGCGTCGAGGGCGAAGCGCTGGTACTCGCCGTGCGGCGCAGCGCATGATGTTGGCATAGCAAGCGTGAGCCGTAAGGAGCAAAGTTCCTTACGGCTCACGCAAAATGCTCTGCACCTAGCGCTTACGGCGTGACCACCAACACCGCATCGTCCCAGTAAGCATCGTTGTGCTTGAGACCCCACTTCGCCTCCCCGAAGATAAAGACAGTAATCGCGCCCCCCTCGCTGACCGTGGCCTCCACCGGGCCAACCCCCCCGTACTCGTCGCGGTGCCAGGCATCCTCGCTCCACACAATGTTGGGCGACCAGGGATCGAGACCGCCGGTTGGATCAATACCCACCTTGAACCATAACGAGAAGGGATCGCCACAGGAGAGCGCGGGCGGCGGATCATCGTTGCAGGTCCAGGCATGGGCATACACCGAGAAAGCCGCCATTGCGCCGGGCGGGAGATTCGCAACGCGCTGATAGAATCCGCCTTGATATTTGCCCCAGCGATACATCGTCACCGCGCGATTGCCGCTGCGCACGCGGGCCGGCGGGCCAATGTAGAGCGGATTTTCTGTCCAATCAATCACCCGCACCAATTCCGGGCGGTTAAAATCCTGGGCCGGATCCAAATTCCACCACGCGATCCAGTGCTCCGGCACCGGCATATCCCCCTGATAGCCATAGTGCGTTTCCCCCCAGTGCGGCCCCTCGAAGCCGGGATTCAGCAACGCATCGGTGATCGGATCAAACGTGGGATTCACATCCTCGGCCTGATTGTTGACCAGGTTAGGGTCGTAGGCACCAGCGGACGCAACGGCGACAGCAAGACGCAACGTGCCGGTAAAAGCCGCCTCCACCGGCGCGGCGATGGTCAGCGTGACCTGGCTGCCCACCGCGAGATCGAGGCCCGTCCACGCGCCCGTCGCCGGATCGAAGACGCCGGCCCCCGGCGTGAAGACCGGCGCGCCCAGCGCCTCCGACAGCGTGTACGTGAGCGTCACCCCCGGCGAGACGCCAGGCCCGGCATTGGATACCGTCACCGTGTAGCGCAACGTCTCCCCTGCCACAAAGGGGCGCGGCGCGCTGGCGACATGCACAGCGAGATCGGCAGCCGGCAGCGGCTTGAACACCAGCGGCAGATAGAGAAAATTGTCGAGGACAGGCTCCTCAGCGCGCGCGGGGTGTAGAGCACCTTGAGAAAGCCCCAGCAGCCCCAACACCAACAATGGCAGGACAATTTTGCGCATCGTTATCTCCTCTCAGATAGTAACGGGTGAGCAGTGAGAGGTGAGCAGTTTTGGCGCGGCGAGCTACGTTCTGCTCACGGCTCTCTACCTATCTGGCCTTTCAGCTTCAAATTATAGGCAGCGCCCCACGTCTGGCAAATGCTGGTATGATGTGCGCTTCATGGTACAATCCTGGTGACTAGAAACTTGTTGCTGGAAACTTGTTGCTAGGAACTTGTTGCTGGAAACTCGTTGCTGGAAACTCGTTGCTGGAAACTCGTTGCTGGAAAGTACCCTATACCTGCTTCTAGCAACCAGCAACCAGCAACCAGCAACTAGCAACCAGCAACTAGCAACCAAATCTGTAAGGAGAAAATCTATGCGTCGTTTGATGGTCACAGGAGGAGCGGGGTTTATCGGCTCCAATTTTGTCCGCTATATGTTGGAAAAATACCCGGACGTTTTCATCCTGGTCTATGACAAACTCACCTACGCCGGGCGGCTGGAAAATCTCGAAGATATCGCCGAGAATTTCGCCGGGCGCTACACTTTCGTCAAGGGCGATATTTGCGACGCGCCGGCAGTGGATGCCGCCGTGCAAACCTACGCCATTGACACCATCGTCAACTTCGCCGCCGAGACGCACGTGGATCGCTCCCTCATGGAGCCGGGGTCGTTCATCCAGACGGATGTCTACGGCACGTTCGTGCTGCTGGAAGCCGCCAAGAAATTCAGCCTGGAGCGCTATCACCAGATCAGCACCGACGAAGTCTACGGGCAGGTGCTCACCGGGCGCTCCACCGAGCGGGACCACCTCGAAGCGCGCAGCCCCTATTCCGCCAGCAAAGCCAGCGGCGATCTGATGGTGCTCGCGTATTGGGAATCATGGCGGCTGCCCATCACCATCACGCGCGGCTCGAACAACATCGGTCCCTACCAGTACCCGGAAAAAGTCGTGCCGCTCTTCGCCACCAACGCCATAGATGATCAACCGCTGCCGGTCTACGGCGACGGTTTGCAGATGCGAGATTACCAGTACGTGCTCGATCACTGCGAGGGCATTGACGTGGTGCTGCACAAAGGCGCGCTGGGCGAGATCTACAACGTGGGCACCGGCGAGGAGATGACGAACATCGAGATGACCCGCATCGTGCTGGAAACGCTGGGCAAGCCGGAGAGCCTTATCAAGCATGTGGAAGATCGCGCCGGGCACGATCGCCGCTACGCGCTGGATGTGAGCAAGCTGCGCGCGCTGGGCTGGGAAAGCCGCCACACCTGCGCCGAAGCCGTCGAGAAAACCGTGCGCTGGTATGCGGAGCATGAATCCTGGTGGCGCCCCATCAAAAGCGGCGCTTTGTACAAGGACTACTACGCGCAGCAATACGGCAAACGGCTGAGCGCGTGAGCGAATCAACGCTTTTCCGCTTTTTCGCTAATACGCCAATACGCTAATACGCTTTCCCTTGGCTACACCAGACACCATCGCCCATTATCTGTTGCGCTCCGTGAAGCGTGCGGTGCGGGAATTCGCCCTCATCGCGCCGGGAGATCGCATCGCCGTGGGCGTTTCCGGCGGGAAGGATAGCCGCACGCTACTCGATCTGCTGGCGCGCGGCGTAGAACTTCCCGGCGGCGGACGCTACGAGCTCGTCGCCGTGCATGTGGAAACTGCGAGCGCGGGCCTGCCCGATCAGCGGGCCGCGCTCGCAGCCTGGTTCACGGCGTTGAGCGTCCCCTACGAGATCGCGCCGCTGGCGCTGCCCGCCGACGAGCCGCTGCCGCTCGATTGCTTCCGCTGCACGCGGCTACGACGCAAAGCGCTCTTCCTCGCCGCCGGGAGACTCAGCTGCAACAAGGTGGCTTACGGGCATCACGCCGATGATGCGGCAATCACCACCCTGCTCAGCATCCTCTACAAGGGGCAGGTGGAGGGCCTCGCGCCACGCCGCGAGTTCTTCGAGGGCCAGCTCACCCTCATCCGCCCGCTGCATTACGTGACCGAAGCCGAAATCCGCCGCTATGCCCGCGCCTGCGAGTGGGAATTTCCGCCGGAGCTGGCATGTCCGCGCCAGACCGATGCCCGGCGGGATCGTGTGGCGAGCTTCCTGGCCGGGCTGCCGCCGCGCGAGCGGCATCAAATCCGCGCGAATCTGATGCGGTTGGGTGCGAAATGCCTGGAGGAATAAAACCACAGGAGAAACGAATTCAGACACAGTTATCAATCCTGAGATGCAAGGGAAAGCTGCGCCGAGATTTCATCCAAAACCGCAAAAATATTGAGCGGTTCACCAGCGATAACGTCTCCGCTTTCACTGCGGTGAATATGATGAGGATAATTGGGTAGATCTGGAAAATGCGGCGTGTTATCCCAACGGCAACGCAGCTTCCCATCAACATCACACCAGTGGTAGCTGTAAATGACAACGGTCGGGTTCACATCTGTACTGCATCGCACATATTCGGAGAACTCAAGCAGACTGCCATCCTCTAACGTCAACCGCGCGCGTAAGTGGCCTTCAGCCACCATCACGCGCTCACGAATGACACGAAAGCTGGCAACCAGCGGATCGCTCAGCAAGCGCACTTTGATGCTATCGAAATATTCGTCAATCGTCATCATAGAGCAGGAGTATCGCTG
>CAZDSF010000099.1:0-4074 GCA_964508025.1 uncultured Anaerolineales bacterium | reverse complement strand
GTACTCAAGCATTTGCACAAGAGAGGCCCACTCAACGAAATCCATCCTATCATCCGTTTGTCCGGCTTGAAAACGACGATAGAATTCTGTCGAGGTCAGTTCATACTGGCGCTCAAAGCCAGCAAGGTCCTGTTGGAGCTCCTTGATATGCGCGCGACAGATAGTCGCCTCGTAAGCCAGGAGCTTGCGCAGGGCGTTGTCCATCAATGCACTTACCTGGCCCTGTTGATAGAGCTCGGCGAGCACCTGAAGACGCTGTGCTATCGTTTCAGTAGCGGCCATTTTTGCATCTAACATCGCATCACCTCATCGCCTGCAACTACATTATCATTATAGCATAGAGATCGAAACTATGTCCGAAAACACTGAACTTTCCCCGCGTATGCTCAAACTGCGCAAGTTTCTCACGCTGTTGCTCATGCATCGGCCCGCGCGCTTTCCCATTCCCCTCGATGACGAAGGCTACGCCAGCCTGGATGAGGTGCTGCGCATCCTCAAAGGGCTGCCCAACTTTCGCTGGGCCGGGCGCGGAGATGTCGAAACCATCGTTGCCGCCCCAGGACGCCGGCGCTTCGAGATTGACGCGGCAGGGCAGCGCATCCGTCCCGCGAACGCAGACGAGGCATAGCCGGCGCGCCGGGCAGCTTCAAGCCCCGTTCGACATCGGCGCAGGGCGAGGTTTGACGAAAGGCCGCAGCAGCAGAATGAAGAAACCCGCCGCCACAAACCGCCCCAGCCCGGAGAGCGCAAAGTTCCAGTCGTAGCTCAGCTCTTCGATCACCTGTGCGCCAAGCAACGGCCCGATGATGCTGGCGACCGAGATCAAGCTCGTGTAACCGGCAATCGCTTGCGTGCGATGCTTCGCCTCCGAAAGCTCCAGCTGCAAGTTGAAGTTGGATAAATCGAAGCCTGCCCATAAGAAACCGCTGGGAATCGTCACGAAAACCACGTGCCAGGGCCGTGTGAAGGGAATCCACATAAACGGCAGGAACGGAATCAGCACCGCGCACAGCGAGAACGCCCACCGCGCGCCGCGACGATCAATGAGACGCCCGAATACCTGCCGCCCGATCACATCGGTCAGCGCGGAAATCGTACCCAACGCGCCAATGATGCCGGGCGTGGAGCGGAGATTCTCGATCTGGAAGACGCTGAAATACGGCCCCGCCAGCTGCACGGAGAGATTCCAAAAAACTGCGATCAGGGTGAAGCGCAAGAACGTGGGATTGTTGAGCAAGGCCTGCCGAAACGCCGTCCAGACCTTCTCGTGATGTCGCCCTTCTGCCGATTCGGGTTCAGGGATGCGCCCGTAAAGGAGCACCGCCGCTGCCGCGACTCCGACCGCAATGCCGAACGCGAGCTGATAGCCGCCCGGCGCGCCCGCGCGATCAATGAGCTGTCCGGCGAGCGGCACACTGAGCATGGTGGTGATGGACATCACCGTCTTGCGCGAGGAGAAGTAGCGCCCGCGCCGTTCCAGCGGGACGATATCGCCCGCAAGCGAGGTCCACGCCGGGCCGCCGATGCCGCCCACGCCAGAGCGCAGCGCCATCAAGCCGATAAGTACTGTCACCAGCGCCGGCCCAGAGATGACGAACGGCGCCAGCACCGCTAGCAGCAGCATGAAGAACTGCAAGGACAGCGACGCCATGAAGACCGGCTTTCGTTTGCCCAGTTCCGCCGTCCACTGCGCGCCAATGATGGGCGCCAACATTGCCAGGAAGCTGGAAATCGAAGCCAGGCTGCCGATTTGCAGCTTCGTCGCGCCCAATGCCAGAATGTAGAGCGTAACGTAGCTATCCACAAACGCTGCCGCCCACGCGATCAACACCCCGTACCACCAGAACACCCGCATCCCCTGGCGATAATCCGGGGCGACATCGCGGATTACATATACATCGGCATGGTTCCACCAATGCCGCACATCAGCAAACACCTTTTGAAGCCGTCTCACACTTTGCCTCTTCGATTCATGGATTCGGAAACAACGCGAATGCTATTATAATCATGTTTGAGCCAAAGCCAGCCGCACGGAGGACAAAATCCTATCGGCGAGGACGGAAACAGAGAGCAGTGAGCAGTCAGGGTGGTGAAACCTGCTCACTACTTACTGCTCTCTGCTCACCCGTTACTATTTCAGAGGGAGCATTCTATGACCACGATTCTGCACATCACGCAGTGGGAGACCTGGGACGCGGCGCGCGCGGCGGGGATTTACCAGGCAGATACGCTGGCGACCGAGGGTTTTATCCACTGCTCTACGGCAGCGCAGGTACTCGACGTCGCCAACGCGCTGTTCCGAGGGCAGCCTGGATTGGCGCTACTCACCATCGAAGAGAGCCGCGTGCAAGCCGAAATCCGCTATGAGGATTGTTACGCCTCAGGGCAGCAATTCCCGCACATCTACGGGCCGCTCAACCTGGATGCTGTCATCCATGTGGCGGATTTCCCACCCGGCGTGGATGGGACATTCACGCTGCCGCCGGAGGCTTGAGCACAGCGCGACGCACGTCACCGGAACACGTCGAAATCGTCCACATGCGTATCTATGATGCGCGGCTCGCCGCCGAGCTCCCCCACCCAGAGCGTGCGGGTGTAGGCGGTATCCACCGCGACAAAGGCATACGTGCTCGCATCCGCCCACTTGAGCGCGATGATCTGCCCGACTTCCTCTGGATCCACAAACGGCGTCGGCTCCAATTCGGGGCCGCCCAACAGCATCCGCTCGGCGTACCACTGCGCGAAGACAAAGCGCCGCCCATCGCGTGACCAGCCCAGGAAATGCCCCGCACCCTCGGCGTAGACGCGGGCTGCGCTGCCATCGGCGTTGGCGAGCAGCAGATTGCCGCCGTACTCCGTGGCATACGCCAACCACGCGCGATCCGGCGACCAGAGCGCGTCGTCCATGGTGTTGAACAGGCACGCCGTGGGCAACGTTCCGATCTGCACGGCGCTGCCGGCGCGGGACACGCGCCACAGCGAACAGGACGCGCCATCCTCCCACGGCTCCGGGGAGGTGATGGCGATCAGCCCGGCGCTGCTATCCGGCATCCAAAGCGGCTGCGGAATGTAGGCGTATTCGCTGGCGGTATTCACGGCGGGGAAGCGGAGCAGCTCCCGGCGATTGCGCCCGTCGGCGTCGAGCAGCGCGACCGCCTCTGGACTGGCGACGAGCAACGCCGTTCCATCCGGCGAAAAGGCGAAAGCGCCGCCTTCGCCATCGGGGAGCAGGCGCGTGAGCGCGCCCGTCTCCACATCCACCACCCACAGATCGAGGCGCGTATCCAGCCCGTAGCCGCCCTCGATGAAGGTGGTGAACGCCACACGCTGCCCATCGGGCAGCCAGGCCGTTCTGCCAGGCAGGCGATCCAGCAGCACAGGGCCGTCGCCATCCATCGGCGCGCCCATCACGCCGGGCAGATCATCGGCGGCGACCAAACGGCGGGCGACGCTCTCTTCCCACGCGCGGACGACCCACAGCTCGAAGCGACCCAATCCAGAAGGGCCAGGCGGCGCCTCACGACGGAAGAGCACCCACTGCCCATCGGGGGAAAATTGCGGGGCGAAATCCTCGCTGCCAGACGTGAGCGGGCGCGGCGCATTGTAGCCCACGGCCCACCAGAGCGCGCCCTCCTGGCTGTAAACCACCGAAAGCACCGGCTGTTGCCACGGCTCCAGCTCAGCGGTCGGCGTGAACGTAGGGGATGGCGTGGGCGTCACGCAAATCGTTCCGCAGCCGCCCGGACAGTCGCCAGGGCAGTGGTAGACCTCATCCGCACGGCACAGCGGCGGCGTGCAGACGGGCGCAAGCGTGGTAGGCGTATCCGAAGCCGTAAACGAGGGCGCCACAGGGCCAGCGCCGCCTCCCGGCAATCCGCAAGCCAGGCTCAAAACCAGTAGCAGTCCTACGGTCAACATCAGGTATGTTCGCGCTCTCATGCTACCTCCATATCGTTAAACGCTCGCCCGAACACGGTGGATACCATTTTACACCCTTTTGGCGCAAACAACGCCTTGCAGCCTGATCCTCAAAGCAGCGCAATGGAATCTGCCACAAAAATCGCGCTATCCAAC
>CAZDSF010000098.1:0-12539 GCA_964508025.1 uncultured Anaerolineales bacterium | reverse complement strand
TACAGTCGTGGCAGGTGCCGTTGCAAGTGGGTGGGAATCATCAGCAAGCCGGGTTCCTGCTCCAGCGCCAAGCCAGCATCCACAATCCGACTCGTGAGCACCTCCATGGGTTGGCTGAGAGGCTTGATGAGCAACATGCCACTAAACCTGGGATTCCAGACACCCAAATCGAAATTGAGCAGCAGTTGCGCGTAAAACACCTGCGTCTCTGTATCCAGTCCGCGAAACACCAGTTCCAGCCGCCCCGGATCGAGAAGCAAGCTCACCAGTTGGCGTCCCAGATCCGCGCGAGCGCGTCCCTGGGCGCGCACGCCCAATTTCTCGATCTGCTCACGCAACAACGCCACCGGCCAGGACTCTTGTGTGATCCGCTCCAGAGCGGACTCCACGAAGAACTCCGCCTGAGGCCCGCGCCCCAGCATCAGCAGCGCCTCTCGCGCGGCCTCCACATCCGGCAGCGCGCGGGAAGCAGGCGGCTCAAGCAGCTTGTAGCCCAGTTCTGGCGTAGCCGCAAGTAGACGTTTTTCGTATTCAGTCTTCGTCATGGGGAATTCCGCAATTCTATCGGGATGGTCAGGCGACTCAATCGGCAGAAACAGGAGGGATGAAGGTCAATTCCGGCAATGCCGAGGGGATTTCGTCCTCATAGAGGATCACATAACGATACCCCTGTTCCGTCAAAAACCGCTGGCGGTTGGCGCTATAGTCCTGATCAATCGTTTCCTTGCTGACCAACGTGTAGAAATATGCCTGACTACCGTCATCCTTGGGGCGCAAAATACGGCCCAGGCGTTGCGCCTCTTCCTGTCGGGACCCAAAAGTGCCGGAGATCTGGATGGCTACGTTGGCGTCTGGCAAATCAATAGAGAAATTGGCGACTTTGGAAACCACCAGATGCTTGATCTTGCCCTGTCGAAAATCCTCATAGAGCAATTCCCGCTCGCGGTTCGAGGTCTTGCCGGTGATGAGTGGGTAGTTGTAACGCGCAGCCACATCTTGCAGCTGCTCCAGATACATCCCGATGATGAGCACATTATCCTCACGATGATAACGCAGCAGCTCATCCAGAATGTGCAACTTGCTGGGACTTTGCGCCGCGATGGGATACTGCTCGCGCCGGTCAGCCATGATGTATTGCAGCCGCAGCGCATCGGGCAGGGGCAAGCGCACCTCACAACAGACAGCCGGAGCGATCCAACCTTGCCGTTCCAGATCGCGCCAGGGGACATCATATTTCTTCGGCCCGATGAGCGAGAACACATCCTCTTCCTGCCCATCTTCACGGACCAACGTCGCCGTAAGTCCCAACCGGCGCCGGGCTTGAATCTCCGCCGTGATGCGAAAAACCGGCGCGGGCAGCAAGTGGACTTCGTCATACACAATCAAGCCCCAATCCTCCTGGCCGAAGAGCTCAAAATGCGGGAATTCTTCTTCCAGGGGCAGATTCTTGCCTTTGGTACCCCGTTTGCGATGCGTGAGAATCTGGTACGTAGTGATAGTGACGGGGCGGATTTCCTTCCGGTCGCCCGTGTACTCGCCCACCTGATCGTCGGTGAGCAACGTTTTGTCGAGCAACTCAGTGCGCCACTGCCGGGCGGCAATGGTGCTAGGGGTGAGAATCAGCGTGCTGGCTTGCACTTGCGCCATCACCGCCATGCCAACAATCGTCTTGCCGGCGCCGCACGGCAACACCACCACGCCGGAACCGCCCGCCTCCGAGCCGCCGGCCCAGAATACCTCCGCCGCGCTGCGCTGATAATCGCGGATGTGAAACGGCTCGCCCGTCTGCCGGACCTCGCGCAGATCTAAACGCAATGGCGACCCCGGCATGTAGCCCACCAAATCCTCGGCGGGATAACCGGCCTTGACCAGCGCTTGCTTAACGTGCCCGCGCCGCGAGGCCGGCACCTGCAACGTGTGCGGCCCCAACCGGTCGAGAATGTAGGGCTTGACATAACGACTGCGCTCCAACTCCAGGAGCAGCAGCACATCATCGGACACCAGCCGCAAACGCGCGGCGTCTCCGGGATCGGGCACCAGCCGCACACGACCATAGCGCGAGATCGCCTCACGGATCTCCACCACCACATTGTCAGGCAGCGGATACTTGGCGAAGTGATCCAGGCCCGCCAGAATCTCATCGGCAGAAAGCCCAGCCGCGGCGGCGTTCCATAGCGAGAGGGAAGAAAGCCGATAAGTGTGGATATACTCCGGGCTTTTCTCCAGCTCCGCAAAACGCGCCAGGTGATCCCTGGCGTCTTCATAAAGCGGATTGTTTACTTCCAGGAGGACCGTTCGGTCTCCCTGTACGATCAAGGGCGCAGTATTTCTGAATTCCATAAACGCTTATTTTACATAATAAACCCGTAACGTCAAGGAACTTCCCACGAATTTGAAATACCCTCTTGACAAAAGACCAAAAGTTATGCTATAGTTTAGAGGTAATTGAAGGGTACCGCGAGCGAGCACTGGTAGGCAGACCCGCCAGTGCTCTTTTTGACGATATGCACCGGAACCCATTTGAATATTTTGCATTTATGGGCTACACTATGGATATAGCTAAACGAGGAACTAATCGTGGTGGTTGAGGATTTGGACCTAGGCGAAGAAACACTACTAGAGGGCATGACGCTTGACGATACAGAGCCAAGCGAAGCCGATCTGGAGGAAGGCGGGCTTGAGGTAGAAACAGGCGAGGACTATCTCATGACCCTGGCGTATGAACACGGGCATGTCACACACAAAGACATCCTGCGCGTGTTCCCGGAGGCCGAAGAAGATATCGAACGCTTGGACGATATCATCACCTCGCTCATGGAAAGTGGCATCCGCATCAGTGATGACGGGGATGAGACCATGCCGACAGGTTTTCACACCCGCGATGATGAAATCGAGATGGAACACGACAGCCCGGAAACCGAAGAAGATATTTACCGCGCCATTGAGGTAGATGACACCATTGGCCTGTACCTCAAGGAGATCGGCAAAGTCGCCCTGCTGACCGCAGAAGAAGAGGTGGCGCTTGCCATGCGCATGGAGGCCGGGCGCAAAGCCCAGCCTAAACTGGCGCGCGCCAAATCGGAGCTCAAGCGCGAAGAGTTGGAACGGATCATGGAAGATGGTCTGGCCGCGCGTGAGCACTTGATTCGCGCCAACTCCCGCCTCGTCATCAGCGTAGCGAAGAAATACATCGGGCGCGGTGTACCCTTCCTCGATCTGATCCAGGAAGGCAATATCGGCTTGATCCGGGCGGCCAACAAATTCGACTACACGCGCGGGCACAAGTTCTCGACCTATGCCACCTGGTGGATCCGCCAGGCAGTGACGCGCGCCATCGCCGATCAGAGCCGCACCATTCGCGTGCCGGTGCATATGGGAGATCAGATCAACAAGCTGCTGCGCATCTCCCATCAGCTCACGCAGCGCCTGGGGCGCGCCCCCACGCCAGAGGAACTCGCGTCAGAGCTGGATATTCCGGTGCGCAAGGTAGAGCAGATGCTCGATGTGGCTCGCCGCCCGCTCTCACTGGAAATGCCCACCGACGATGAGGAAGAGAGCACCCTGGGCGATTTCGTGGAGGATATTGACAGCCCCGCGCCCCCAGACGAGGTGAGCAGCTCGATGCTCCGCGAGGTCTTGCTGGATATTCTTGCCGATCTGCCACCCCGCGAGGTGAAGATTCTCCAAATGCGCTATGGGCTACTGGATGGGCAAACGTACACACTGGAAGAGGTGGGGCGCAAGTTAGGCGTGACCCGCGAGCGTGTGCGCCAGATCGAGGCGCAGGCATTGAGCCGGTTGCGCCATCCCGCGCACGCGCGACACCTGCGAGATTTCCTGCACGGCTAACGCAAAAGCAGCAACCACACGCGGAGCGTCTTATCAACGCTCCGCGTTTGCGTTACGGGCGTCCCATCCCCGCAGGGTGTGCTCAGCAGGTCGGACTGCCTTGCAGCTCGGCGGCATCCACCGTGATCACATGCCCACCGGCTGCGCGGGTCAGGCGATCACGGATTGCCAGCCCCAATCCAGCTGCGCCAAAATCACGCGCCAGAATCACTTCCGCGCCAGCCGCATCGAGCGCGCGCAACGCGGTGAAGAGCTGCCGCGCCACCGCCTCCAGGTCGGCGGCGGGGCCGGCGGCCTCAAGGATGAAACCCTCATCGGCGAAACGCGGCGCATCTTCGACCGCCAGCAGCAGTCCCACGCGCACACCGGTTGCGCGCAGCTGCTGTGCTTCAGTTCGCATGGCAGCCAGCACGGCGGAAGGTGCGCCCTGGTAGAGCACCAACCTGGCGCGGGGCGCGTAATGCTGAAGCAACAGCCCCGGTGACACGGGCAGTTCTACAGTGGGTAGCACCGGCTGTTCCAGCAACGCCACCGGCCCAAGGATCGCTTCGAGCGCCTCGCGGCTGACGCCGCCAGGACGGAGAATCATCGGTTCGTCCACCAGAGAAAGCACCGTGGATTCCACGCCCACCGGGGTGGGGCCAGCATCGAGCAGCACGTCAATGCGACCCTCAAGATCGGCCAGCACATCGGCGGCGCGGGTAGGACTGAGCCGCCCGAAACGGTTGGCGCTAGGGGCCGCCACAGGCACCCCCGCCGCACGGATGAGCGCCTGCGCCACGGGATGCGCCGGCACCCGGACCGCCACCGTCTCGCCGCCGGCGGTCACTTCCAGAGGAATGGCGGCGCTGCGAGGCAGCACCAGCGTGAGCGGGCCGGGCCAGAAATGCGCCGCAAGCTCCGCCGCCGCTGCGGGAATCGCCTGCGCCACTTGCGCCAGAGCGCCGACATCGGCCAAATGCACGATGAGGGGATCGTAAGCCGGGCGGTCTTTGGCCGCAAAGATGCCGCGCACAGCCTGAGCATCCAGGGCATTGGCGCCGAGGCCGTAGACGGTCTCGGTAGGAAAGGCGACCAGGCCGCCGGACAAGAGCGCATCCGCCGCCCGCTGGATCAGCGCCATATCTATGGCGGTGGTGTCAAGCGTGTAGACAACAGTTAGCTTCATAGCTTTTTCTCGGGAGTACGGAGCCAATCCGTGAGCATGGATTGCGCCTCCATTTTGGCGCGGGTACGACGATCGCCGCGCAGAAGGCGCCACAGCGTCGGCCCGTGGTATTTGAGCAGTGAGAAGGGGCGCTGCAGGTAAAAACGCAGCCGTTGCGACCACGAAAGCGAACTCAGCACAGCCGGATTCCCGCGCAGTAGCACCCAGGCATAAGCCAGCCAACCACGCACACTCTTCTCCGGCAAGTCACGCCAGATACGGGGCGTTCGGCCGCCCAGCTCGCCGACCGCCAGGCGTTTACCCCAATCCAGGATGCGAGGTTCAGGTGGAGGGAAACGCTCCTGCACCCAGGCGGGCCAGGATTCGCGCCAGAACCAGGCGGTCAACGCCAGAGCCAGGCGCACACTGCGCGTGAGATGCTGGGCTGCGGCTTGCTCCGCCAACGTCGCCCATTCCACACCCGTCCAGCCGCGGGTCCAAAAGTAAAGATCGGCCAGCGGCACCAGCCCAAGCGAGAGCTGATGATGTTCCACTTGATGATGAATAAGATACAAGGCATGGGATATCGGTTCCAGGGTATAGAGATCGGGGAAAGTGCGCCAGGGTTGCATCGTGTCGGCGTAATCGGCGAAAGTGAATACCTCGGCGCCGCGATCATGACCGAGAGCGGTGTGAATTTCCAGCGCGTAGCCCTGGCGTAACGGGCGCAACGGCGGTAAGTGATTGCCGCGATCTCCGCCGACATCCATACGATACCCACTGCCCAGCAACGCTGCGACAAAAGCTTCAGCCTGGTCTGGAGGCAGCAACAGGTCCAGATCGTTGTAGGTACGCAGCGCCGAATCGGGATAAGCCTCTGCCAGCACCGGCCCTTTGACAATCAGCGGGGTGAAATGCTGTTCACGCGCTAACGCCGCCAGAGCTTGCAATTGCATCTGCGCCAATTGCTGCCGGGCGGCTTCTGCATAACGTTCACGGTGCGCAGCCTGCACGAACCCATCGGGCAACGGCCAGCCCCGCGCCTGCGCCCGCCAGCCCAAAAGCGGCAGAATGCGCGCCGCCCGCCCCCAAACGATCAGCGCTTCGGGCGAACCTTCGAGCTCGCCGTTCCACCAATAGCGCAGCAAGGGATGCTCGCTCATGGCGCACCATCCTCCGCAGATGGCAACGTGGCCGCGCGTCGGCCGCGCCGCCAGGAACCTATCAGCTCCACAAGGAAAGCGCCGGTCAAGGCGAGCCAGAGCCAGCGCGCCCAAATGCGCGCTTCGGTCGCGGCCATCCCGGCGCAGAATAGCGCCATACCAAGAGAAACCATCGTGCGATAGCCGCCCGTTTGCAGCACACAACGCACGGAACTACCACCGTTGTGCGCGCGCATGACCGCTTCGCTCAGCGTCGCCAGCAACATGGCCGCGCCAATCACCCACACGGCACTGGCGGCAACGCCCCAGACATCCAGCATGATCTCACCCCCACACACCTTCTGCCGCTTATGGGCATCATTTGCACATTGCGCCCCACACATCTATAGCAAAAAGGCTGTTTCGCTAATTTCCTGATCCTGATCGCACCTGCACTATATCACGTCGGCGCTACGCCGCCAGCCTTACGGATGTGCGCACGCTTCATCGAGCGGAGAGGGCCAGGCCAGGATCCACGAGGGAATATCCGACGCCGGCGCAAACGCTTCCACCGGCGTCTGCGCTGTCGCATAAGCGCGCACCTCGACGCCGGGCCAGGTAGCCATCACGTTGGCCGCAGATGGATCAAGATGCGGCAGATATTCAAAGACATCACGATGGCGTCCGGTTTGTACCACAAACCACACCATGGGAGCGCGTGCGTGCGAGGCGCTTACAGCGTCGAGATCGGCGACGCGCAACACGCGGCGGTCATGGCGCCCTTGCGCATAATAGTCGAAAGCGGGAACGGCCAGCTCATCCACCCAGATCACATCCGCCGCTCCGATTTGCGCCTCGATGACGGCGATAGCTTCGCGCCAGGGGGCTTTCGGCACCAACCAGATGTTGATCAGACTGAGAAACAACGCGAATCCCAGTATCGCCGCGCGGATTGCAAGCCGCGCCGCAAACCGTTCCACCACCCACGCCACAATGAGCAATGCATACGGCAGCAGGGTAACAAGCAGCCGCTTCACAGTGTAGAGGCGCGGAACTACTGAAACCACCCCTCCCAACAGGTAAAGCCCCACCACCAACCCCGTCCAGAACTTCTCCGACCGCGCCAGTTCGGTCATTTTCGCTGACAGATACCTGAATCGGGTAAGGCATAACGCCAGCAACCCTCCCAGCAAAAGCAGCCCTATCCCCAAAATGAAGGGACTCCAGGGTTGGAGCATCTCAGCCCAACCCATCAACGTCAGCCGTAACATGGTCAGCGGGTAGAGCGTCTCCGCGCTGAGTTGCGCAATGTATAACGCCTGCCGCCACCAGAGCCAGAACGATAGCGCAACCCCGACTTGCAGAGCCAACCAAAGTCCCAACGTGTACGGGCGGCGTTGCCGCAAGGTCGCCACCCAAAGCACGTTCAACCCCAAGAGCACAGGGAGCGCCGTTTGATCTGCGAGAAATGCCATGCTAGCGGTAGCCAGATACCCCAAACCATCGGCCCAACGCCAGCGACGCATGAGCCTGACCGTGAATACTGCCGCGCTCAACCCCAACAAAGTCACCAGGCCATACATCCGCGCTTCCTGAGAATACCAGATGTGCAAAGGCGCAACAGCGAGCAAGGCGGCGGAGAACCAACCCCACCGTCGAGGAACCCATGTCGCAGGCAATAAGCCGGCAAGCTCACGTCCCAGACGGGCAACCACGGCCACGCTCAGCCCACCCGCCAACGCGGAGGGAAGCCGTACTACCACTTCGCTGGCGCCGGCCAGATCAATGAAGACCTTGAGCAACGCGTAATATCCCGGCGGATGGGGATCGCAAAGGCGGAACAGCAACGCCGACCATAGACGCTGTGCAAAGTAGATGCTGTCGGCTTCATCAATCCACAGGCTTTTATAACCTAACCCCAATAGGCGCAACGCGAACGCCAGTAGAATTACGGCGAGGAGGCTCCAATATTTACGCATGTGCTAGGTGGCATCTCCTAATTCAGTCAAAGCATACAAGAAACGTAAGTAAACTGCTACAATTACCCCACAAGCTCCCCACACAATCAGATAAGCCTTGGGAGAATACATAATTGTTTCAGTAAATCCATGAACAAAGATAACAACTACGACCCCCATTCCTCCGGCCGCTACCGGAGCAAAATTGGATTCCCTGGAATATCGCACAGTTTGCCAGGATAACTTTAACCAAGCCCCCAAGATAGCTAACAAACAAATCAACCCCGGAATACCCAATTCGGCGCCGGTGTTGAGGTACAGATTGTGCAAATGCTCGATTCTGACTGCCGGTGAAATCAAGAACGTGGGATAGAGCCGGGGGAGCACATCGGCTACCAGCCCCATGCCGATTCCGGTAAGGGGAAAATCCTGTATCATGTAGACAGCGCGTGACCAGAGCTCCATGCGCCCCTCAAGGCTGTTCAAAGCCCGTGCAACGTCGGTGTCAATATCAAGCCGCGCCACGGGCGCAAGCGCCTCTACGCGAGACAAGACTAAAATCCCAACACCGGCAAGTAGAATCAACGCGACTAGCCAGCGCCAGTTGCGAACCCCCAACATAACGATCACGGCGACGACAACCGCCAGCATGGCGCCGCGCGATTGCGTCAGCAACAGTGTTGCGGCAATCACACCGACCTCGACGCCGGCGGCCAAACGGAGCCACCGTTTGCGAGAAAACAGGGTGTATGCCAGCGGCACCGGCAGCAACATCGCCAGGATTCCGCCGACAAGATTGGAGTTGAAGCCGGCAAAGCCTTCAGGTTTCCAAAATGGACGGAGAAGGGGTGGAAATAGCGTTATAGGGTTCCACGGCAGCCACGAGAATTTGGGGCCGCTCCAATCCGTTCCCAAAAACACAACCGGAACTAATACCAATCCGAGCATACAGAAGCCCAAAGCGCTCCAATGATACCAGCCGGTAGCCTGAAGAAATCCTACAATCCCGTAAAAAAGCGCCACGCCAGCGATGACCTTATAAACATGCGGCAACGTCAGAGCGCGATTGATGGAGAGCCAGAGGTTCAGCGGCAGCAGCAGGAGCAACAGCGCGATAGACAGGTCCAACGGCGTTCGCGGCAAAGGACGTTGGCGATACAACCAACCCAAACAGGGTACCAGCGCCAGTCCCAAGAGGGATCCCAACGTCCAGATCAAGGGAACTTGTTCGGAGAATATCAATGCAGGTAAACACGCCACAATCCAAACCAACTGAACGTGCGCGAGATGCTTTCCCAACCAATGCGGCAACAGCGGGCGCCTTATTTCCATTTGGGGCGAGGATGACCTTCCTGCGCTTCTAGGGACACTTCTTCGGGAGCACCAACCAGCATACGCAGATCCCCATTGTTTTCCAGCTCAGTTTGTGGTTGGTACTCCGGCACTAAGACGCGCATCAACCGTTCGCTTTCCTCAAGATTGCCTCGCCGAGCGGCTTCCAGAAGCGCCTCGGTGTTCGTGTATAGAAAGGTCTCCAGCGGCACACACACATTGTTGGAAACAAAGATTTTCTCATGCGGCGTGCGGTGATAGTGCTCGCCGGCATTGAACAGCTCCTCATACAGTTTCTCGCCGGGACGCAGGCCGTTGAACACGATCTCGATATCTACGCCTTCACGCAATCCGGCCAGGCGGATGATATCGCGCGCCAGATCCACGATCTTGATCGGTTCGCCCATATCGAGCACAAAGATCTCTGCGCCCTGCCCCAACGCAGCTGCCTGAAGCACCAGTTGCACCGCTTCGGGAATGGTCATAAAGTAGCGGGTAACTTCTGGGTGCGTCACCGTGACCGGCCCGCCGCGCGCAATCTGCTGCTCAAAGAACGGCACCACACTACCTCGACTGCCCAACACATTACCAAAGCGCACGGCGACAAAACGCCGGTGTGAGCGACGCGCAGCATCCTGAATCAATAATTCTGCAATCCGTTTGGTCGCCCCCATGATGCTGGTGGGATTGACCGCCTTATCCGTGGAGATCATCACAAAATGCTCTACTTCCCACAATTCAGCCAGACGCAGCATATTCCAGGTGCCGCCAACGTTATTAGAAATAGCCTCTTGCGGATTTAATTCCATCAGCGGCACATGCTTGTGCGCGGCAGCGTGGAAAACAATTTCCGGGCGATAGTTACGAAAAACACTCTCCAGGCGCGGCAAATCACGAATATCAGCGATTACCGGCTGGGTGCAAAGCTCTGGAAACAACCGTCCCATCTCATTGCAGATATTGAAGATGGAATTCTCGCCATGCCCCAGCAAAATCAATACGCCAGGGTCACAACTGGCAATCTGACGGCAGAGCTCGGTGCCAATGGAGCCGCCGGCCCCCGTCACCAATACCCGCTTTCCCCGCAACAGGGCCTTGACCCGGGTAATATCGGTGTAGACCGGCTTGCGAGAGAGCAGGTCTTCCACGCGCACAGGACGCAAGCCGCGCACCTGTACCTTGCCAGAGAGCAACTCATAAAAGCCGGGAAGAATGCGCGGATCTATGCCTGCCGCCTGACACTTATCCACAATGCGACGAATCTGCTCTGGACTGGCGCTCGGAATCGTGATAAGCACCTGTTCCACCTTGTGTTTGCGCACCAGCTCTGGAAGATCCTGCACCGTGCCCAGAACCCGTACCTGCCCAATATACAATCCCTGCTTACGCTCATCATCATCAATAAAGCCAACAGGGTGTACTCCCAACCGGGGGTTTTGCTCCAACTCACGGTAGACCAGATGTCCCGCCTCACCCGCGCCGACAATGAAAACCCGGCGTGTCGAAACCGGGCGTGGCGTAAAACGGTTCTGATACAGATTGTACAGCCAGCGCATACAAAGACGGGGCAACGCCAATACAATGATGCCTAATGTCACATCGAGAAAAGGGATTGACCGTGGCAACGCGGGTAAGCCGATAAAGCGAGAAAGCAATAATACCATCACTGTTTGCAGAACGGTACCCAGCATCGCACCCTGTAGGAGCAAGGCTATCTCTGGTAGACCGGCAAAGATCCAATAACGCGCGTAGATACCTAAAGTGATCAGTAAGGGGACCTTGATGGCAAGCGCCACAGCAGCAGAAAGCAACGCCAGCGCAGCATAATCACCAAGATCGAATCGCTCCAGACGCACTACAAAAGCCGACCATGCAGCTACAGGCAGCAACAAAGCATCCAGAAACAGAAAATACCGATTGCGCAAACGCATAATGCGTTCCAGAAACCGCATGTGCCAGGCAGCTAATTTCGTCATCCACGTTCTCCCAAAACATCCCAGCCTTGACGTTGTCCGACTTCGGCCAATGCAGTCACGACCCTGGTGATGTCTTGCGCACTGAGATTATTGTAAAAGGGTAGAGCTAGCGTCCGCCGCGCCACGGATTCCGTGATTGGCAATGCACCCGCTGAAACATTCACATAGTTACGCATATAAGCCTGGTTATGGATGGGCGAAAAATAGCCGCGCGCGGGGATTCCCTGGGCTTCCAGAGCCGCGATCACCACATCCCGGTCAAGTCCTTCTTCGAGCGTAATAACATAGACAAACCAGCTCATTTCCACATACGGCTTGACCACAGGCGGACGTATCCAAGATAGCGTTTCCAGCTGTTCAGTGTAAAACGCTGCCACAGCAGCTCGCTTTGCCAGGAAAGCGTCCAATCGCTGCATTTGACTTGCTCCAAGCGCAGCCGACATCTCATCCATACGATAATTATAGCCCAAACGCGCGTGTTCCAACCAGGCCCCCATCTCGCCCCGCCCCTGGTTGCGCAAGCTGTAGCACAATCGGGCGATCTCATCACTGTCCGTAACGATCATCCCGCCTTCGCCGGTGGTCATCTGCTTGTTCGGATAGAAAGCGAAAGCCGCGGCATCCCCAAATTGCCCCAAACGACGGCCCTTGTAGACAGCCCCAAGAGCCTCACAGGAATCATCCAACACGCGCAGATGATGGCGCGTAGCAATTTCCAGAATCGCATCCCACTCCGCAGGGTGCCCGAACACATCCACGGCCATAACGGCGCGCGTGCGCGAGGTGATTTTCGCCTCAAGATCATGGGGATCAAGATTGTAGGTTTCCGGCTCGATGTCCACAAAAACGGGTTTCAAGCCCTCATACAACAGCACATTGACGCTGGCAGCAAAGGTGAAAGAGGGCACCAGCACTTCAGCGCCTGGCTGCAAACCCAGCGCGCGCACCATCAAGTGCAGGGCTGAGGTGCCGGAGTTGACCGCAACAGCGTGGCGAACACCAACATAGGTAGCGATTGCACGTTCAAAAGCCTCGCTGTATGGCCCAAGCGCCAGCCGCCCAGAACGCAACACGGCTTCGACAGCGCGGATATCGGTTTCGTCAATATCAGGCAAGGACATGGGAATGGTCATGA
>CAZDSF010000097.1:0-12712 GCA_964508025.1 uncultured Anaerolineales bacterium | reverse complement strand
TGAGCGCATCGGTAGAACCTCCAGTGCAGTGGATTCGGTCAAACCAGGGTGCAGGTGCCCCACAATATTTCGGCCAGCTACAATATATTGACACAATGATTATAGGCCCTATAACGCAAAAGTCAAGGTGTTTTCTTGCACGTGCCAACGCCCCAGCATGTGAGATAACCGTGGATTTTCTAACATCAGCAATCATATTCACGTCGCGCGAATAGTCAAGGAATCGTGCGCCCACCCGCTTGCCCTGCCGCACTGCATTTGCCGTTCCGTGCAATCAGCTCTATAATCCGCGGCATGTCCGAGCAGTATGTCTTTGTGACGATCTTTTTTTTGCTGACCGCTGTCTTTGCCTGCGCGCCGTTGGCGCTGGCGTGGATTTTCAGTCCCAAAAAATCCAGCCCGCGCAAACGCGAGACCTACGAGAGCGGCCTGCGCACCTATGGCAAGACCTGGATCGAGTTCAAGCCGCAGTATTATCTCTACGCGCTGGCGTATGTCATCTTCGGCGTGGAGGCGGTGCTGTTGCTGCACTGGGATGTGTCCTACACCTTCCTGCCGCTCTACTCCGTCATCGATGCGACGCTCTTCCTCCTCATGCTGGGCTTTGGCCTCGTCTACGTCTGGCAAAAAGGCTGGCTCCACTGGATGTGAGTTGCGCGTTGTTTGAACCTGACGCCTGACCTGTGACTGCTGACTTCTGACTGCCTATGTCCACATTGTTGCGCTATGCGATCAACAGCTTGCTCCTGTTAGCGACGCCCTTCGCCTCGGTGCTCGTGCTCATCTGGGCGGCGCGGAAGGTGATCGCGCGGATGCAGGATCGGCTCGGCCCGAACAACTCCGGGACGTGGGCGGGGCCGTATGCCCTGTTCCAGACTATCGCGGATGCGGTCAAGATTCTCACCAAAGAGCTCGTCATTCCCGAAGGCGCCGATCGGTGGGTTTTTCTTCTCGCGCCCGCGCTGGTGCTGGGATCGGCGCTGCTGGTGTGGCTGGTGATCCCCTTCGGTCCCACGCTGCAGGGCGTGGATCTCGACCTGGGCATCTTCTACGTGGTGGTGATCACGCCTTTCTCGCTGTTTGCGATGATCATGGCGGGCTGGAGTTCGCGCAACAAGTACGCCGCGCTGGGCACATTCCGCGCGGTGGCGCAGATCGTGAGCTACGAGATTCCGCAGGCGCTCTCCCTGCTCGCGCCGATCATGCTCACCGGCTCGCTCTCGATGCAGCGCCTTGTCCTCGCTCAGCATTTACCTTTCGCCCTGGTGTTGCCGATTCCGGCGTTGATCTACTTCCTGGCGATGACGGCGGAGGTGGGACGGCTGCCCTTCGAGCAGGCGGAGGCTGATGCGGAAATCGTGGCGGGCTACTTTACCGAGTACAGCGGCATGATGTTCGGCGCGTTCTATCTGGCGGAGTTCATCAACAACTTCTCCGTCTCGCTGATCTTCGCGACGTTGTTTCTTGGCGGCTGGCGGGGGCCGTGGGTGGCGGAAATGCCGCTTCTGGGGCCGGTGTGGCTCCTGCTCAAGGCGCTGCTGGTCTTTTTCACATTGATGCTCTTCTGGGGCGCCATGCCCCGCCTGCGTATTGACCAGATCCTCAACTTCAACTGGAAATTCCTGACGCCGCTCGCCTTGGTGACGCTGATTGTGCTTGCGTGGGTGAACAAAATCGCTTTCGACCTGGGCGCAGTGACGCTTGCGGCGCGGGCGCCGTGGCTGCTTCTGGCAAATGTCGGCGTCGCCCTGCTGACCATCGGCGTGCTTCTCATCGTGGGCCGCCAGGTGCGCCGTCGCCGGGATGCGCAGCGCTTCGAGCCGCTTACCGGGTGATGGGGAGCGGGATGCTGGGAAGCTGGGAGCAGGGAAGCTGGGGAGCGGAGGTGCATTCCTCATTACGGATTACGCATTACGGATTACGGATTACGGATTACGCATTACGCATTACGGATTACGGATTACGCATTACTTGTGAACTCACATGACCCTCGATTTTGAACGTATCGCTTTTCTTCTGACTGCCGCGCTGACGGTGGGGGCGGCGCTGATGATGGTGCTCTCGCGCCAGGTCTTCCACGCCATTCTGATGATGATCGCGGTTTTTGTGGGCGTGGCGACCCTGTACGTGCTGCTCGGCGTCTCCTTCATGGCGGGGATGCAGCTCTTCATCTATGTGGGCGGCGTGTCGGTGCTGGTGGTGATCGCCATCATGGTGACGCGCGGCTTCATGGGCGAGCGCGCGCCCGCGTTTCACGCCGCGCCGGCGGCGGCTGTGCTCTCGCTGAGCGTCTTCGCCGGGCTGACGTGGCTGATTCTGCGCGTGCCCTGGCCCGCTGCGCCGCTCGTCGTCGCGCCGCCCGATGATCTGGCGCAGTTGGGGCAAATTCTGGTCTCCCGGTCGGGCTATGCCGTCCCCTTCGAGCTGGCGTCGCTGCTGCTCTTCGTGGTGCTGCTCGGCGCGCTGTACATCGCCAAGGAGCGTTGAGATGGTCCCTCTCTCGTGGTATCTGATCCTCGCGGCGGCGCTCTTCGCCATTGGCCTCTACGGAATGCTCTCCCGGCGCAATCTGCTCATCGTGCTCATGTCGCTGGAATTGCTGCTCAACGCGGTGAACATCAATCTGATCGCCTTCTCCCGCTACCTGGAGCCGGGGCAGACGGTGGGGCGCATCTTCGCCCTGTTCGTGTACGTGATCGCCGCCGCCGAGACGGCGCTGGGCCTGGCGTTGATCATCGCCGTCTGGCGCACCCGCCGGACCGTCGCCGTGGATGAACTGGACGCTTTGAAGGGCTGAGCCGTATGATCTGGAATTTGGGCTGGCTGATTCCGGCGTTTCCCCTCGCTGCCTGCGCGGCGATACTGCTGTTCACGCAGCGCCGCGCGCGGCTGAGTCACTGGCTGGCGCTGGGCGGCATCGCCGCTGCGTTCCTGCTGGCGCAGCTGCTCTTCTGGGCGGCGGTCGCGGGCCGCGCCCCTGCGGCGGCGGCCCTGCCGTGGCTCCTCTCCGGCGGCAAAGTCGTGACTCTGGGGTTGATGTTCGATCCGCCCGCGCTGGCGATGTTGTTCATGGTGCCGCTCGTCTGTCTGATGATCTTCATCTACAGCACCGGCTACATGCGCGGCGATCCCCGGTACGGGCGTTTCTTCGCCTACATCTCGCTCTTCGCCGCCGCGATGCTGGGGCTGGTGCTCTTCGATAATCTGCTGGCGTTCTTCGTCTGCTGGGAATTGATGGGGCTATGCTCCTATCTCCTCATCGGTTTCTGGCATGAACGGCCCACGGCGGTCGCCGCCGCGCTCAAAGCCTTCCTGGTGACCAAAGTCGGCGATCTGTTCTTCTTCCTGGGTCTGATCGTGTTGATGGCGTACACCGGCTCGCTGGCGTACCGCGACCTGTTCGCGCCGGAGACGCTCGCGCTGCTGGCGCGGCCCGGCTTTGCGGGCCTGGCGGCGACGCCCGCCCTCGCGGCGGCCCTGCTGCTCTTTGGCGGAACGGTGGGCAAGAGCGCCCAATTCCCGCTGCACACCTGGCTCCCCGACGCCATGGCCGGCCCCACGCCGGTCTCGGCGCTCATCCACGCCGCCACGATGGTTTCCGCGGGCGTCTTTCTGCTCGTGCGGATGTTCCCCCTGCTCGCGGCGGCGGGCTTGCCGCTGCCGGCAGTCGCCTATACCGGCGCTTTCACCGCGCTGTTCGCCGCCGTCATCGCGCTCGCGCAGAACGACATCAAGCGCGTGCTCGCCTTCTCCACCATGAGCCAGCTGGGGTACATGGTCGCCGCGCTGGGATTGGGCGCCTACGCGGCGGGCTTCTTCCATCTGTTGACCCATGCCTTCTTCAAAGCGCTGCTCTTCCTCAGCGCCGGCTCCGTCATCCATGGAATGGCGCACGGGCAGCATCACGCGGGCGCGGAAGGCGCTTTCGATCCCAACGATCTGCTGGCGATGGGCGGCTTGCGCCGCGCCATGCCGCGCACGTTTGCGGCGTTCCTCATCGGCGGGCTGTCGCTGGCGGGATTTCCGCTGCTCACGGCGGGTTTCTGGTCCAAAGATGAAATTCTCGCGCAGGCTTACGGGCGCGATCCGGCGATCTTCTGGATGCTGGCGGCGGCGGCGTTGCTCACCGCGTTTTACACGGCCCGGCAGCTGAGCCTGGTGTTCCTGGGCGCGCCGCGTTCGGCGGCGGCGGCGCACGCGCGCGAAAACGAGCGCGCGATGACAATCCCGCTGCTCATCCTGGCAGGCTTTGCCGTGGCGTTGGGGTGGGTGGGGATTCCCGAACATTTCCCCGTGCTCGGCAGCCTCATTCCCAACGGTTTCGACGCCTTTGTGGGCGCGCACGAGGCTGTTGACCTGCGTTTCTCCTGGCAGCCGCTGGCGATGGGCGTGGGCGCGGGCCTGCTTGGCCTGGGCCTGGGATGGCTGCTCTACGGGTGGCGTCCGCTGGCGGCCGGCGCGCCGGATCGGCTGGCGGCGGGGCTGCGATGTGCGCGCCTGGGCTGGCTGTACACGGCGATGCAGGAGCGCTTCTACTTCGACTGGCTCTATCAGCGCACCGTCGTATGGGCGGCGGTGACGCTGGCGGAGCTGGCCGCGCGTTTCGACGCCGCCATTCCCGATGGCGCAGTGCGGGGCGTGGGGGCGCTGGTGCGCGCGCTTTCCGGCGCGCTCGCGCGCTTCGACGACCGCGTGGTGGATGGGCTGATCGCGGCTGTTGCGGCGACGGCGCGCGGCGCGGCGCGGGCCTTCAACTGGCTGGATCTGCACCTGGTGGATCCCCTGATCAACGTCGCCGGGTGGGTGGGGCAGCTCGGCCCGTGGGCCACCGGTTCCGTTGAGCCGGAGGCGCCCGATGCGCCGGTCGGTCCGCCCGCGCGGCTGCTGGCGCGCCTCGGCGAAGCCCTGAACGCCATGCAGACCGGTCAGCTTCAGGATTACCTGAGCTTCGCCTTTCTCGCCGTCATCGCCCTGATCGTCGCCTTCTTCTTATGAGGGTTTTTAACCGAGGTTAGCCTATGCAATTTCCAATTCTCAGTGCTATTTTGCTCACGCCCCTGTTGGGAGCGCTGCTGATCCTGGTGATTCCCCGCGAGGATGCGCGGACAATTCGGCGGGTGGGCGTCGCGTTCGCCGTAGCAAGCCTGGCGCTCGCCACGTGGCTCTGGATCCGCGTGGCGCAACTGGGACCTGGCGCGATGCAGCTGACCGAGCGCTATCCGTGGATTCCCGCCTTCGACATCTGGTACCACGTCGGCAGCGACGGCCTCAGCGCGCCGCTGATCTGGCTCACAGCGTTCCTGATGACGCTGGCGCTCTTTTACTCCGCGCGCGTCATCGAGGAGCGGGTCAAGGAGTATTATCTCCTGTTCCTGATTCTCGAAACGGGGTTGATCGGCGTCTTCCTCGCGCTCGATTTGGTGCTCTTCTATCTCTTCTGGGAGATCGGCCTGGTGCCCATGTTCCTCATCATCGGCATCTGGGGCGGCAAGCGGCGCGACTATGCCGCGATCAAGTTCTTCCTCTACACCCTGGCGGGCAGCGTTTTCGCGCTGCTGGCGATCATCGCCATCTACTTCGACGCGGGCACCTTCGACATGCTGGCGCTCGCGCAGCGCGAGCTCTTTGCCGGCAATCCTCTGTGGGCCACACTGGCTTTCTGGGGGTTGTGGCTGGCCTTTGCGATCAAAGTGCCCATCTTCCCGTTGCACACCTGGCTTCCCGACGCCCACACCGAAGCACCGACTGCCGGCAGCGTGATGCTGGCGGGCGTGCTGCTCAAACTCGGCGCCTACGGCATGTTGCGGATCGGTCTGCCGCTGTTCCCGGCGCTGTTCCGCCATTACGTGCTCGAAGTCCCCATTCTGCCGGTGTTGGCGTTGTTGAGCATCGTCTACGGCGCGTTGGTCTGCATGGCGCAATGGGATTTCAAACGGCTCATCGCCTATTCCTCGGTGGCGCACATGGGCTATTTCGCGCTGGGGCTGTGCGCGGCGGCGGCGGGCGATGCGGCGACGCAGGGCGCCGCGATGTCCGCGCTCAACGGCGCGGTCTGGCAGCTCTTCTCGCATGGCCTCATCACGGGCGGCATGTTCTTCCTGGTAGGGATGCTCTACGAACGCACCCACACCCGCGATCTACGCGCTTTTGGCGGGCTGGCGGGGCCGATGCCGGTCTACTACGGCCTCACGCTGTTGCTGGCGCTCGCCTCGTTGGGCCTGCCGGGCCTGGCGGGCTTTTGGAGCGAGTTCTTTGTCTTTCGAGGGACGGCGCAGCTGTTGCCGCTGGCGGCCTATATCGGCGTGTTGGGGATGGTCTTCACAGCGGCCTACATTTTGTGGAAGGTGATCCAGCACGTCTTCCTCGGCGCGCTGGATAGAAGCCGGTGGGCCGCGCTGCCCGATCTCGCCTGGTGGGAACAGGTCGCGGTGTGGCCCCTGGTCGCGGCGACGGTGCTGCTGGGCCTGTATCCCGCCCCGCTGCTGGCGACCTTCGACGCCGCGATGACGCCGCTGTTGCAGGCGGTGCTGCACGCGCTGCCATGAGGAACCTTTGATGCTACCCGCGAGCGCATTCCTGGTGCTGCGTCGTTTCGCGCCGGAGCTGATCCTGCTGTTCACCATGCTGCTGGTGCTGCTGGGCGATTTGCTTCTCCGGCAGCGCACCGCCCGGTGCTGCACGCGCCTCACCCTGGGCGGCTTGCTGCTGGCAGCCGTCGTCGCTATCGCGTTGCGCGACGCGGGGGCGACGCCGTTGCCCCTGCCCGCCGGCCTCAGCGACGATGCCTTTGCGCTGGCGGTGAAACTGCTCGGATTCCTTTTCGTCGGCATCGCGGCGCTGCTGGCGGAGGAAGAACTCTGCTGTCGCACAGAGACGACCGCGCTCTACTGTACCTTCTTGCTCGTCGCCGCCGTGGTGATTTCCATTCTCGGCGCGGCTTCTGACCTGGTGTTGATTCTGCTGGCGCTGGATTTCCTCAGCATCATCGCTTACATGCTTACTGGCTATGTGCGCTATGATCCACGCGGAACGGAGGCGGCGCTCAAGTATTTTCTCTACGGCGGCGCGCTCACCGGGCTGATGCTCTTCGGCTTCTCGTGGCTCTATGGCGCGGCAGGGACGACCAATCTCGCCGAGTTGGGAGCCTTTCTCGACCGGGGACTATCCGCTTCGGCGCTGGAATTGCGCCTGGCTGAACTCAAGTATGTGGTGCTGCCCGCGTTGGTCATGGCGGGGGCGGGCTTCGCGTTCAAGCTCTCTGCGGCGCCGTTCCATCAGTGGGCGCCCGATGCCTACGCGGGCGCGCCCACTACCTCGGCGGCGTTCATCTCCGTCGCGCCGAAGCTGGCGGGCTTCGCCGTCCTGGTCCGCTTCACGCTCACGGCGCTGCCGGCGACCTCCTCGGTGCATGGCGGCGACTGGCAAGCGTTACTGATCGCGTTTGCGTTGACGACGATGATTGCAGGCAATCTGGGCGCGCTGCGGCAGTGGGAAGTCAAACGGCTGATGGCTTATTCCGGCGTGGCGCAGGTGGGGTACATGCTCATCGGCGTCGTCGTGCAGTCGCCCGCAGGGCTGACCGCGCTGCTCTTCTACCTGCTCGCCTATGGGCTGGCGAATCTCGGCATCTTCGCCGGGCTGATCGCGGTCACGGGGGCTTCGCGTCCGCCTTTGACGGAGATCTCCGCCTTCGATGGCC
This sequence comes from uncultured Anaerolineales bacterium, assembly GCA_964508025.1. Classification (GTDB taxonomy): domain Bacteria; phylum Chloroflexota; class Anaerolineae; order B4-G1; family SLSP01; genus JAAZNO01. Next base: position 5,013 of record CAZDSF010000097.1, on the reverse strand, counting down.
TGCACAAGCGCGCGCCGTGGATCGCCTTCGGCGTGCTCTTCGGCTTGCTCTCCCTGATCGGCCTGCCCACCACAGCGGGCTTCATCGGCAAGCTGGGGCTGTTTGCCGCTGCCATCCAGGGCGGCTTTCCCTGGCTGGCGGTTTGGGGTGTGCTCAACAGCGTCATCTCGGCGGCGTATTACTGGAAGCTCCTCCGCGCGATGTACTTCCTGCCGCCGCGCGCGTCCGAAGCGGTGCGGATGCCCGTTTTGCTTGCTGCGGCTTTAGGGGGTACAATAGCCCTGGTCGCGCTGTTGGGGCTGTTTCCCACAGGGCTGTGGGCGCTGCTGCAAGGCGCTGTGGCCGATTTCGGCTTGCCTTGAAATCCGAGATTAGCGCTTACGTAGCGGGGCGCACTTGGACGCAGATAAACGCAGATGGACGCCGATTTGCGCCGATTGGAAGCAAAAAATCAGCGTGAATCAGCGAAATCTGCGTTCAGGACTTCTCTTGGCCCAGTCATTACGTAAGCCTTGTCGCAACTTTTAACTATTTCTGGGAGACACGTATGCGCTTTAGTGAAATGCTGGAGATGATTCCCGGCGCGTTAGGGCGCACGGAGCCTGATGCTGAGATTAGCGCTGTGACGGCGGATTCCCGGCAGGTGCAGCCCGGCAGCGTTTTCGTCGCCATTCCGGGCCTCAACCGTGATGGGCACAGCTTCATTCCGCAGGCGTTGGCGGCGGGCGCGGCGGCGATTGTGGGCGAGCGCCCCCTCGCGGAACTCGCGCTGCCTGCCGGAACGCCTTACGCGCTGGTCGCGGATGCCGCGCGCGCCTTCGGTTGGCTCTGCGCTGCGCTGCACGATTTCCCCGCGCGCAAGCTCACGCTGATCGGCGTCACCGGCACGGATGGCAAGACTACGACCACCAATCTGCTCCATAGCATCCTGCGCGCGGCGGATTTGAACGCCGGCATGGTCAGCACCGTCAACGCGCAGATCGGCGCGCGCAGCCTGGATACGGGCTTGCACACCACCACGCCGCCCGCCGATGAGGTGCAGGCGTATCTGGCGGAGATGGTCGCCGATGGCGCGACCCATGCTGTGCTGGAAGCCACCTCGCACGGGCTGGCGCAGCACCGGCTCGCCGGCTGCGATTTCGATGTGGCCGTTGTCACCAACATCACCCATGAGCATCTGGACTATCACGGCACCTGGGAAGCCTACCGCGAGGCTAAAGCCACGCTGTTTCGGGGGCTTTACACTTCGTATCGTAAACCCGACGCGCCCAAAATCGCCGTCATCAACGCCGACGATCCCGGCTCCTATGATTATCTGCGCCATATTCCGGTGGATTGGCAGGTAGTCTACGGTCTCGATGCGGAAGAAGCCGATGTGACCGCTGTGGATCTGCGTTACACGCCTGCCGGATTGCACTTCGTGGTGCTGAGTCCGTGGGGGCAGGTGGAGGTCAATTCGCCTCTGGTGGGCGCTTTCAACGTGAGCAATTTGCTCGCGGCTGCCACGACGGGCCTGGCGTTGGGCGTCTCCCCACAGGCGGTTGCGGCGGGGCTTGCCGCCTTCACGGGCGTGCCGGGTCGCATGGAGCGCATTGATATGGGGCAGGATTTCACGGCGATTGTGGACTTCGCCCACACACCCAACGCGCTCAAATGCGCGCTGGAGACCGCGCGCGAGCTGATCGCGCCGAATGCGCGGGTCATCGTCGCTTTTGGCTGCGCTGGCTTGCGCGACCGCGAGAAGCGCCGCCTGATGGGGGAGGTTGCCGCCGCTGGCGCGGATATCACGGTCATCACGGCGGAAGATCCCCGCACCGAAGCGCTCGACGCGATCATGGCGGAGACGGCGCGCGCGCTGGAAGCCGCCGGCAAGGTCGAGGGTCGTGACTTCTACCGCGTGGCAGATCGCGGCGAAGCGTTGCGCCATGCCGTCGCGCGGGCGCGTTCTGGGGATGTCGTCATCTCCTGCGGCAAGGGCCACGAGCAGAGCATGTGCTTCGGCGAGATCGAGTATCCGTGGGACGACCGCGAGGCCATGCGGCGCGCCCTGCGGGGCGAAACCCTGGCAACGCTGCCGACCGCGGCTGGACGTGAAACGTGACCAGAGAATCCCTTCACGGGTCACGTTTCACGTAATACGCAGTACGCATTACGCAGTAAGCATTACGTATTTGGAAACGCTTGTATGCGCGTAGCCTTAGTTCACGATTGGCTCAATCAGCTCGGCGGCGCGGAGCGGGTGTTGGAAGATTTTCACGCCTTTTTCCCCGAAGCCCCGATCTACACGAGCATCTACTGGCGCGAGAAACTGGTCGCCTACCGCGACTGGGACATCCGCACCACCTGGATGAATCGCTTGCCGGATGTGTACCGGCGGCATCAGTGGTACTTTCCCTTCTACGCGCTGGCCTTTGCGCGGCTGAACCTCGCGCGTGCGGGCTACGATGTGGTGCTGAGCAACAAGAGCGGCTTCTGTCACGGCGTGCAGACGGGCGAGACGCCGCACCTGTGCTATTGCCTGGCGCCCACGCGCTACGTCTGGGAATACGAGGCGTATGCCGCCCGCGAGCAGTTGCCGGCGGCGCTGCGCGTGGCGCTCAAGCCGGTGATTGCGGCGCTGCGGCGCTGGGACTATGCGGCGGCGCAGCGCCCCACAACGCGCTTTGTCGCTATCTCCTCTGAGATTCAGGAGCGCATCCGCGCCTATTACCACCGTGAGTCTACCATCGTCTTTCCGCCGGTGGATGTGGAGCGCTTTTTTATCGCGCGGCAGCCGGAGGATTACTATCTCATCGTCTCACGGCTCATTCCCTACAAGCGCATTGATCTGGCGGTGCGCGCCTTCACGGAGCTGGGTCTGCCGCTGCGCATCGCCGGCAGCGGGCGGGATCGCGCCGCGCTGGAGGCTATCGCCGGGCCGCATGTGGAATTTCTCGGCTATGTGCCGGATGCGGACTTGCCGTTGCTGCTGGCGCGCTGTAAGGCTTTCGTGTTTCCGGGGCGCGAGGATTTCGGGATCGCGCCGTTGGAGGCGCAGGCGGCGGGGCGTCCGGTGATCGCGTTTGCGGCGGGCGGGGCGCTGGATTCCATCATCGAGGGGCAGACGGGGACGTTCTTCCGCGAGCCAACGGTGGCGTCGTTGATGGAGGCGGTATCGGGCTTCGATGCGGAGGCTGTGGATCCCTGGGCCTGCCGCGCCAACGCGGAGCGCTTCTCCGTAGCGCGCTTTCAACGGGAGATTGTTGGGGCGTTGCAGGCGCTTATTGTGTAGCCAGTGAGCAGAGCGCCATGCGCAGGATAAAGATGCCTGCGCGGGGCGTTACCACGGATACGACTGCACTTCCCACTCCGGGCGGCGCGTCCACCAGGGTAAATCGCCATAGGAGGCGCGAATATCCTCTTCAGGATATAGCTCCAACATACACTGGTACCAGCTCATGCCCTCGGTCTTCTGGAAGTGCCACCACTCGATATCGAACCACGAACTGCGCCAGCCGGAAAGGGCGTTGCGACGTTCCCAGCCGTAGTCGGCGGCAAGCATTGTGAAGTCCACATAATAGCCCGCCGGCGCCTCCGCCTTGAGTTCGCCGCCCTGGACAGCCGCCAGGCCCCCTCTGGAGCGCGCGGACAGATCCCACGGGCGGTCACGCAGCGGTTCGCCCAGACTGCCATCTTGTCGCTCCGCCTTGATGTAGACCCGCCAATACGTCACCCCACCGATGTCCTCGCGGACCAGCTCGATGCGCCCGTTGTTCAGGAAACCCTGATTGATGTCAATCGCCCGTCCGCAGACGTGCCACGAGATGCGGCCTTGTCCTGGGCGCGGTGTGTGATTCATCGGGCGCCACGAGTCTCCCAGAATGCTGAGATAGTCCCAGCCGGTTTCTTCTTTCACCCGCTGCCGCAACGCATTGAAACTATCATTGACGCGATCGCTTAGTTTCTCGACATTATTACCGTTGTTCACGCCGGGCAGCCCCACCAGGCTATAGACGCCGGGATTCACCTCGGTGTTGAGCAGCAATTCCACGTATAGCGGCGGTTCTTGCTGTGTCATGCGCGCCGCCAATTGCTGCGCAAGCTCTGCCGGTATGGGATGGGGACTCCAGGAAGGGCGCGACATCCAATCGCTGGTGCTGTAGCCTTCTTGCGCCCGCGCCCATCCAGAGGCGCTTGCTGCCACCAGATAAGAGGTATCTCCGCGCCGGTAGACAAAAGCTAGCGCCCCGCCATCTGGCGACCAGGTCGGCTCGCCGCCAGTGCCGAAAAGCATCGGGCGGAGCTCCCCCGTGGCAATGGCGGCCGTGTCGAAGGGCAGAATGCGAATCTCTTCGTTACCGGGCGTGCCTGCCGAATACGCCAGAAAAGCCCCGTCGGGCGACCACGCGGGGAAGTCCTCTTGCTGGTCCGGCGAGTTGGTCAGATTGAGAATCTCGCCTGTGTCGAGGGAGATGACATGAATCTCCTTGTTGCCCTCGCGCAGCGAGGTGAACGCGATATGTCGTCCATCGGGCGACCACGCGGGGGAAAAATCGGGCGCGGGGTGGTTCGTGAGGCGGTACTTCGGCTCTCCGCTGACATTGATCACATAGATGTCGAGATTCTCGCCATCGTAGACTTCGTAGGCGAGCCACTGGCTATCCGGCGACCAGGTGGGGCGGGCCTCGAAGACGGGATCGCGGGTGAGGCGCAGCACTGTGCCGGTGTGCATGTCCATGAGATAGAGGTCCCAGTTCCCGGCGCGACGCGAAGCGAAAGTGAGCCATTGTCCATCGGGAGACCAGGCTGGATCGCGGTCTTCTGCCGGGTCGTAGGTGAGGCGCAGCAGGCGTCCGTCGCTTTGCGAGAGCAGGTAGATGTCGCTGTTGCCGTTGTGGCGCATCGTGAAGGCGAGTGTGCCGCCGCTGCCCACCGGAGTGGGGGTGGGGCCTGGCGGCAGGAGCGGCCCCGGCGTGGGCGTCAGAATGATGATCTGCGTCTCGCCGGGCAGCCATAGCGTGGTCTCGGCGGCGG
>CAZDSF010000096.1:0-12831 GCA_964508025.1 uncultured Anaerolineales bacterium | reverse complement strand
CTACGGCTTGAGCCTCACACTCGGCGGCGGCGAGGTGCATCTGATTGATATGGTTTACGCCTTCACGGTTTTCGGCAACAACGGCGTGATGTACGGCAAACCCGTCTCGGCTGCCAACCAGCGCCCCGGCTTCCGCGAGCTCGATCCTGTCGCTATCCTCCGCGTGGAAGATCGCAACGGCAATGTGCTCTACACCTACGAACGACCGGAAGCGCAACAAATTCTCGATCCGCGTCTGGCTTATATCATTACCGATATTCTGGCCGACCGACGTGCGCGTATTCCAGCCTTCGGTACCCCCAACCCCCTGGAACTGGATAACAACCGTCCCGCAGCCGCCAAAACCGGCACGACCAACGATTTCACGGACAACTGGATTATCGGTTATACGCCGCAACTGGCCGCCGGCGTTTGGATGGGCAACACTGACGCCAGCCAGAAAATGACCGACCTGCCCGGCGCGCGCGGCGCCTCCTTCATCTGGCATGCGGTGATGGAATACGCGCTGCGCGATGAGCCAATTGTTCCCTTCACCCGCCCCGAAGGGCTGGTGCAGGTAACAGTCTGCGCCAAATCGGGGATGTTGCCGCATCCACACTGCCCCACCCGCACCGAGATCATGATTCCCGGCACCGAGCCGAAAGAAGTAGATACGCTCTATCAGGTCTTCCGGGTCAACCGCGAGACGGGACGACTGGCTGTGGATGGCTTCACGCCGCCGGAGTTGATCGAGGAGCGCGTCTATGAAGTGTATCCCTCCGAGGCTATGGACTGGATCATGAGTCTGGCAGAAGATAAGCGCCCGCCGATCCCGCCCACCGAATACGACACCATCTACGGGTTGGCTTTCATCAACCCCGAAGTCTCTATCATCAATCCCACCGCCTACTCGTTTGTGCGCGGCGCGATCCCGATCATGGGCAACGCGCGCGGCGGAGATTTCGCCTTCTACCGGCTGGTTTTTGGACGCGGAATGAGTCCCACGGAATGGGCGCAAATCGGGCCAGATCATTATGAGCAGGTGGATAACAACGTCCTGGAGTTCTTCGACACGACGGGCCTGCCCGATGGCCTCTACACACTGCAACTGCAAGTGGTGGGCGTCGAGCAGGGAGTGCGTCAGAGTACCATCCAGCTCACCGTGGATAATACGCCGCCGCGAGCCGACCTTACCTACCCGCAAGATGGCGCCGAATTCGAGTATCGCGCCGGAGATTGGGTCAATATCAACGTAGAAGTTAATGATAATTACGCCATCCAGCGGGTGGAATTCTACAAGGTCGAGCAACTGGCGCCCGACCAGGAACCAACGCCTTTTGCTGTGCGCACAGCAGCCCCCTTCAACGTCAACTGGCAATTCCGGGGGACGGGCGAACACAAATTCTATGTCAAGGTGATTGATGCCGCCGGTAACGAGACGGTGACGGAACCCGTCACCATCAAAATCATGCCGCGCGCCAATCCCTGATCGCAGTCGGAGCATTGAACACAGATTTCTGCAACGTCGCACGCACACCGTCTTCACCAGCGACGCTGGGTAGGAATCTGCGTTCTGTTTTCTGTGATTGGATCAATCCCTGAGTGGAGTCTCTCGATGAAAGCGCTATTGATTCTCAAAACCGGCAGCACCCTGCCGGCGCTTGCCGCCCGCAAAGGCGACTTCGAGCATTGGATTATGGCTGGGTTAGCGCTTCCCGCCGCCCGAATGCACGTATTGGATGTGCGGCAGAACGGCAGCTTACCCGCGTACGACACCATCGGCGGCGTCGTCATCACCGGCTCACACGCGATGGTGACGGAGCGCGCGCCCTGGAGCGAACGGCTGGCGGCATGGCTTCCGGGTCTCGTCGCCCGCCGCATCCCCACCCTCGGCATCTGCTATGGGCATCAACTGCTCGCCTACGCGCTGGGAGGGCAGGTGGGGGACAATCCTCGCGGTCCAGAATACGGCACAGTCTCCCTGGAGTTGCATCCGGCAGCGAAAACGGATGCGTTGCTCGGCGGATTAGCGCAATCGGCAGCCGCGCAGGTGAGCCACTTTCAATCCGTGCTCACCCTGCCGCCCCAAGCAACCCTATTGGCAAGCAGCGCCGGAGATCCACATCAAGCATTCAGCATCGGCGATTGCGCGTGGGGCGTGCAATTCCACCCGGAGTTTGATCAAGACATCGTGACAACCTATATCCACGAATTTGCGGAGACGCTGCAAGCGCACGGCGTGGATCCGCAAGCGCGGCGGGTTGCCTGTCGGGAGACGCCGCAAAGCGCGGATCTCCTGGCGCGCTTTGGCGCGCTCGTCGCCGCACGCTCCGACTGAGCGCCTCCTTCCTCAAAAAAGAAGCGGGGGGCATCGTTGATACGATGCCCCCCGCATTCTGATTTGAAAGAGAGATCGGCGCAGGAAACCGAATCCCCGCACCCAACCCGATGGATTATGCGCGTGTGCGCCCCATGTACGACATGACCAGCTTCTGCAATTCCGCCACAATTGAGGGAATCAACACCAGCGGCAAAATCAACAACCACTCTTCGGGATCATCCAGCGGCACCGTGCCAAAAATCGGCTGGAAGAACGGCACAAAGACCACCATCAACAGCAGAATAACCGAGAAGCCCACCGCATACTGCATCCACTTGTTGCTGAAGATGCCCAGCTTCAGCAGCGGGTAACGCTCAGAACGCGCCGTGTACGCCCGGAAGAGCTCCGAGAGCACCAACGTCACAAAAGCCATCGTCTGCGCCATCATCACTTCATCCTGCCCGGTTTTCTCGGCATAGTAGCCGCCGCGATGGTAAGCCCACAGCACGGTGCCGGCAATCGCAAAGGTCTGCACAATCACCCCCGTCACCATCTCACGGTTGATCACCGGTTCTTTGGGCGGGCGCGGCGGGCGCATCATGATGTCAGGATCACCCTTTTCCAGACCCAACGCCAACGCCGGCGCGCCGTCGCTGAGCAGGTTGAGCCACAGGAGCTGAATCGCCGTCAATGGAACGGGCCAACCCAGCAGGGTGGCGATGAAGATGATGGCGATTTCCGCCATGTTACACGAGAGCAAGAAGTACACGAACTTGCGGATGTTGGAATAGATGATCCGCCCCTGCTCGATGGCGCTGACGATGGAGACGTAGTTGTCGTCGGTGAGCACCATATCCGCCGTCTGCTTGGAAACATCCGTGCCGGTGATGCCCATCGCAATGCCGATGTCGGCGCGCTTCAGGGCGGGAGCATCGTTGACGCCATCGCCCGTCATGGCCGCGACATGGCCCCGATTGCGCAACGCCTGCACGATGCGCACCTTGTGATTCGGCGCTACCCGTGCAAAGACATCCACATGCTCGATGACCTCTTCCAGCTCCGCGTCGCTCATCACCTCGAGCTCGCGCCCGGAGACCACGCGCCCGCCGGGGCGCAGAATCCCGATCTCATTGGCGATGGCTTGCGCGGTCGCAGCATAGTCGCCCGTAACCATAATGGTGCGCAGCCCGGCGCCGCGCGCTTTCTGCACGGCGGGAATCACTTCGGGGCGCGCCGGATCAATCATGCCGACCAACCCGATGAAGATGAGATTCACCTCTACGGTCGCCGGCGTCAGATCTTCTGGAATGCTATCCAGAGGCCGGTAAGCCATCCCCAAAATCCGCAACGCCTGCGAAGCCATCGCCGCATTGCTTTTGAGAATGCGCTCGCGCAATTCCTCGGTCAGGGGTACAGGACCATCGGGACCTTGCGCGTGTGTGCAATGATCTAACACGATATCGGGCGCACCCTTGACAATGGCGACGTACCCGTGATCGCCGGTGTGGAAGGGGCTGGCATCTTCATCTGCTACGATTTCCAAAGCATGAATCGTGGTCATGCGCTTGCGGTCGGAATCGAAGGGCAATTCCGCCACGCGCGGATAGCGCCGTTCCTGATCCGCACGCCAGTACCCCGCCTTCGCCGCAGCCACCACCAACGCGCCTTCAGTAGGGTCGCCGACCATGCGATGCTCCGCATCGCCCGCGCCCTTCTCCAGCACCGCGTCGCTGCACAACAGCCCAGCCCAAAGCGATTCACGCAAGACGGGATGCTCCGCCAGAGACACGCTCTTCGCGCCGAGTTTGAATTCGCCGTGCGTATCGTAGCCCGTACCGGTGATCGTGTATTCGTGATCCATCACCGAAATGGCCGTCACCGTCATCTGGTTCTGGGTCAGCGTGCCAGTTTTGTCGGAACAGATGACCGTCGCCGAACCGAGGGTTTCTACGGCGGGCAGACGGCGGATGAGCGCGTGCCGCTTCACCATCTCCTGCATCCCCAGGGCCAGGCAGATGGTAACGACGGCGGGCAACCCTTCGGGGACAGCGGCAATCGCCAGGCTCACGGCGATCATGAAGAATTCCGTGATTGTGTGAATGGTCAGCTCTTCGCCCATGAACAGGGGCCGCAAAATCCCGATCAGGAACACGAGGCCACAGATCGCCAGCGCCGCGATACCAAGCGTGCGCCCCACTTCATCCAGCTTGCGCTGCAAGGGCGTCTCTTCTTCCTCTACCGATTGAATCATCTCGGCGATGTGGCCGATTTGAGTCTGCATTCCGGTGGCAGCAACCACGCCGACGCCACGTCCGTAAGTCACCATTGTGCTCATGTAGGCGCAGTTGCGGCGATCTCCCACGCCCGCGTCAGGATCGAGCACCTGAGCGGCTTCCTTGCCTACCGGCAACGATTCGCCTGTAAGCGAAGCCTCCTCGATCTTGAGATTGACGGATTCGATCAATCGGAGATCCGCCGGGATAACATTCCCCGCTTCCAACAGGACAATATCGCCTGGAACCAGCTCATGCGACGGCGCCACCACACGATGCCCATCACGTATCACATGTGCTTCGGGCGCAGCCATCTTCTTGAGCGCGGCAAGCGCCTGCTCGGCCTTGCTCTCCTGAACCACGCCGATAGCAGCATTCAGCACCACAATCGCCATGATCACGCCGGCTTCGATCAGCCCGCCTTCTTCCACGCCGAAGATATCTAGCGAAGCGGAAATGACCGCAGCCACGATAAGGATCAACACCACAAAACCGCGCAACTGATCGAGCAACCGCTTCCAGAACGGTATCGGGGGACGTTCTTGCAGCTGGTTGGGGCCGTAAGTCGCCAGCCGTTTCTTGGCCTCAGCGGTGCTCAGACCGTGATCGGCTTCGACCCCCAGCACAGCAAGCACATCTTCCACACTCAGCGCATGCCACTTTTTAGCATCCATGCAGTCTTCCTCCTCATTATTCAAGGTTATCGAATCTTATACATACGGGGAAAAACACGCGACATGATTCCAGGTGAAATGGTTTCAGCCGTTTAACAAAAGCAGATTGTAGCATAGACTAAGTATTAAGCAAGAGAAAGCAAGGCCATAACTGACTTGCGCCGCATCAGTTTTATGTTACACTGTCATCATAAGCGATAAGGCTCGCTTAATCAACCGCCGGTCGAACTGGCTGATAGCCTCTACCCATCTTAGATGTGGTAGAGGCTATTTTTTTGCTTATGAACGGATTACTCAACGCGGCACAAGCGCAATCGTTGCGCATCAGCTTACAGACGCTCGAAGAGCGGCTGCGCCGCGCCGACGCCTGGCTGGCAGGGATGGAAGAAGCTGGCGTGTTGTATCACCGCGCGTTGGCCCTGGCGCCGCAACAACGGGCAGAAGCGCGAACTCACATCGCCGAGGCGCTCGCGCTCGTGGCGGCTCTGGCGCACACTTTTGCCACTGAGCGCGAAATAGAGAACGTTGCCAGCCAGATTCGCGCGGAGATGAGCGCCAGCTGGGTGGACTTGTGTGACACGCGCGCTTCCAAGCTGCGGCGCTATGGGGAGGTGAACCCGGCGCTCGCGGAAATTCTCGATGCCCCGCTTGAGCGGCTGGCGGCGCTGGCCTTGCGGATTGCCGCGCTGATGGATGTACCGGAAGAGACATAGGGGCGGCAAAGGCCCAGAAGATTTCGTGATACGCTTGCCGCTGGCAGGATTCGCCATTCGCCATTTTTCAAGGAGATGATCCATGACGCAAATACTACTGGTGCGACACGGACAAACCGCCTGGAACCGCGTGGAACGCTTTCGGGGGCGCGCGGATATTCCGCTCGATGAGGTGGGTCTGGAACAGGCCCGCTGCGTGGGGCGGTACATCGCGGATACATGGCAACCGACCGCGATTTATGCCAGTCCCCTGCGCCGCACCATGCAGACGGCAGAAGCGATTGCACAGCCTCTCGCGCTGCCCGTACAGCCCCATCCGGGCCTGCTGGACATTGACTACGGCGAGTGGCAGGGCTTGACGCCAGAAGAGGTCGCGGCGCGCTGGCCCGAAGCGCTGGAGCGGTGGTACCACGCTTCAGCAGCGCTGCGCATTCCTGGCGGTGAATCGCTGGAGAGGGTGCGCGAACGCGGGATGGCCGCCGTTCACGTATTGACGGCGCAGCACGCCAGCGAGACCATCGTGCTGGTCGGACATACCGTCATCAACCGCGTCCTGCTGCTCACCATGCTGGGCGCCGGGTTGAAATGTCTGTGGCGGCTGCGGCAAGACCCCGGCGCCCTCAATGTGATTGCGGTCGAGTCAGGACAATTCGTGTTATGCAATCTCAACCAGACAGCTCATCTGCAACTTTAGCCGCAAAGCTGCCATCGAAGCGCGCACCCGCAGGACTGAACAAGTGATAGCATTTCGAAGTATCCTTTTCGAGAACCCGGTCGCAGACGAGACCCTGGAGACGACCCAGATGCCCGACCATTTTGTGGATCTGAATCTGGATCAGATCGTCAATGCGCTCACGCATGGATACCAGGAGTACAACCTCAAGCCTTTTTTCTATACCCCTCTCCACGAGCCTGAAGCCGTCAAATACCGGCAGGCGATTTTCCAAGACCTGGAGGCGACAGGCCTGATACCAACGCTCCGCACGTTCGCCGAAGGGATGCGCCTCATGCGGCGTTACCTCGGCCTCATCGGGCAGTTGTCTTTCCATTATCACAAGCGGGGGTGGTTTCTGGAGGCGGTCGCTGCGTATTGCCGGACCGTGACGGAGCTGGAACGCGCATTGCGCGGCGTGTCCTTGAAATCGCGCGGCTTATCCGCTTTCCGTGATTACCTTTCCGCTTACGTCCATACCGAAACATTCGAGGCCCTGTCCGCAGAAACGCAGGCGCTCAGGGACAGATTGGGGGCGGTGCGGTATTGCATTCATATCAAAGGCCCCTGCGTCAGAGTGCGGCACTATGATGGCGAGAGCGATTACAGCCAAGAGGTAGAGCACGTTTTCGAGCGCTTCAAACGCGGGACGGTGAAGGACTATACTGGGCGGCTCAATCCCAGCAGCGGCATGAACTACGTGGAAGCCGCGATTCTGGACGCGGTCGCCAAACTGCACCCAGAGCTCTTTGCTGCGCTGGATGCTTACTGCGAACACTGGCGCAACTTTCTCGATACCACGTTGCGCGTGTTCGACCGGGAAATCCAGTTTTACCTGGCGTATCTGGACTACATTGCCGGCCCCAAATATGCCGGTTTGCCGTTCTGCTATCCCCGCGTTTCTGCGACCGACAAAACCATCGCGGTCTACGGCGGTTTCGATCTGGCGCTGGCTTCTAAACTGGTGGGACAGAGCCAATCCGTCATCGCCAATGATGTCTCTTTGCAAGGCGCCGAACGCATCATCATTGTTTCGGGGCCGAATCAGGGCGGCAAGACCACCTTTGCCCGCGCCTTCGGACAGCTCCACTATCTGGCAAGCCTGGGAGTGCCCATTCCCGGCAGAAAGGCGCGCCTGTTTCTGCCCGACCGCATCTTTACGCACTTCGAGCGCGAGGAACATATCCAAAACTTGCGCGGCAAACTTCAGGATGATCTGATACGACTGCGCGCGATGCTCGAACAGGCCACCGGCAACAGCCTGGTGGTGATGAACGAGGTGTTTGCCTCCACCACCCTCAATGACGCGGTGTTTCTCAGCAGAGCCATCATGGAAGAACTTCTGGCGTTGGACTTGTTGTGTGTGTGCGTGACATTCATAGACGAACTGGCAACGCTGGGACCCAGCACGGTCAGCATGGTCAGCACGGTCGTGCCCGAAAATCCGGCGCAGCGCACGTTCAAAATCGTCCGCCGTCCGGCGGATGGACTGGCTTACGCGATGTCCATCGTGCGCAAGCATCGCCTGACCTACGATTGCATCAAGGAGCGCCTGACAGCATGAAAGTCGCGCTGATGTATCCTGACCGGGATTTCGAGCTGCCGCGCGTCCTGCCGCCCAACGCTGCGGCCCTCACCCAAGACCTGGAACTGGAAACGCTCTTCAAGACGATGACGCGCAACGACCGCTTTCTGCGTGAGGTGATTCCGCCCACGATCCTGACGAGTTTGCAAGACGTGGAGACGATCCGCTACCGCCAGGACATCCTCAAGGATTGTTTGAAGAACCCGACGGTGGTGCGGGAGATTTACAACATCGCGCTGGAATGTATAGAATTCAAACGCCGCGAGTGGCTGGGCATCTTCAGCACCTATCCCAGCGGCATTCTGAGCAATGCGGTGCGGATGTTGCAGGTGTTTGTAGCGCTGCTGCGCAAACTGCGCGCGTTAGCCGACGCGCACGCCGACCAGTTCGATTCGCCGGGCTTTCGGGCGTTCTTCGCGCGCATCCAGGAGGATCTGGACGAGGAATTTTTCGGCATTGTGCAACAACACCTCAAAACGCTGCGCTTCCGCAATGGCGTGCTGCTGAGCGCCCGGCTGGGGCAGGGCAACGAAGGCGCCGAGTACGTGTTACACAATCCGGCCAACGGCGGGCAGCCCTGGCTCAAGCGGATCCTGGCGCCCAAATGGCGCGAGTATACCTTCTGCATCAATCCCCGCGATGAACACGGCGCGCAGTTTCTAGGAGATTTGCGCGATCGTGGCATCACCCTGATCGCGAATGCGCTGGCGCAATCGGCGAGCCATGTAGATGCGTTCTTCAAAGCCCTCCAGTTGGAGTTAGCCTTCTACATCGGCTGTCTGAATCTGCACGAGCGGCTTGTGGAGTTGGACGAGCCGGTATGCTTCCCCGATCCCGCGCCCGCGGAGACGCGCCGGTACCGCTTCACCGGGTTGTACGATGTGTGCCTGGCGCTGACGATGGGGAAACCAGCGGTGGGCAACACGGCGGATGCGCGCGGGAAGGCGCTGGTCATCATCACCGGCGCCAATCAGGGCGGCAAATCCACGTTCCTGCGCAGCGTGGGGCAGGCGCAACTGCTGCTGCAATGCGGCATGTTCGTACCGGCGGAATCCTTCTGCGCCAACCTCTGCACCGGCCTGTTCACGCACTACAAGCGCGAAGAGGACGCCACGATGGAAAGCGGCAAGTTGGATGAAGAGCTCGGTCGCATGAGCGAGATCGTGGACTGGCTCACGCCCCACGCGCTGGTGCTGTTCAACGAATCCTTTGCCGCAACCAACGAGCGCGAAGGCTCTGAGATTGCCCGGCAGATCAGTACCGCGCTTGTCGAAACGGGGGTCAAAGTCGTCTTTGTGACGCATCTCTACGAGTTCGCCCACGGATTCCAACGCTCAGGCCGCGAAGATGTTTATTTCCTGCGGGCGGAACGGCAGGCCGATAGCCGCCGGACGTTCAAGTTACTGGAAGGGGGGCCATTGGAGACCAGTTTTGGCGGCGATCTGTACCGCGAGGTTTTTGAAAAGACCGCCTCAGCAGAGGCGTAATTATTCCAGACGGGCCTGTATTTCAGCGGCCTCCGCCCGCAGCGAGGGGCGGTCGCAGGCCCGCGCCCACGTCAGCGCAGCCTGGGCGGTCTCGCCGCCAAAGCTGCCCAGGGCGCGCAACGCCGCCAGCCGCGCCGGAATCACAGCCTCGGCATCTTGCAGCAACGCCAACAAGGTCGGGATGGCAGATCTGTCTCCCAGGCGCGCCAGGCTTTCGACGGCAGCGCAGAGCACCTCATAGGCCTGCGGGCGGCTTTCCACCACCGCTTGCAGCGGCGGCCCAGCGCGGAGGTCGCCCAGCTCCGCCAGCATGGCGCACGCCAGGCAGGCCCGCGTCGGCTCGCGGTGGCGAAGAGCTGCGGCGTAGCGGAGGCACAGGTCGGGTTCCGCCTCGCCTAACGCGGCGCCGCAACTGGGGCAGTGCGAAGCATCGGCGGGCGCGTCTTGCCAGCACTGGGGACAGTAGCGCCGAATCACAGCGTCGCCCCGCCGGCCAACCAGGCCACCGCCCGCAGCCATGCAAGCTGCACTTCTGCCGTGAGCGGCTCATTCTGGTAGCGATAATCGTGCGCCTGGATGTAAGCGGCGAGGGCCGTGGTCAGCGCCTGCACCCTGCGAATCACATCCTCCAGCAGCCGCACGCCCGCCTCAGCGGCGCCCGCATCCAACGATTCGAGCACCACCTGCAAGTGCGGCCAACATAGTCCCTCAGAGGCGGTATACGCACGCCACAGCTCGCCCTGCTCCTCGGCTGCGCGCACCAGGCGCGGCACATACCGCGCCATCAACGCCTCGCCGAACTCGCAGACGCGGCAACGCGCGCCAGGAATCAGCGCGCGCGGACGTGGAACCCTGCGCTTCCGCCGCCCTCGGCGCTCGCCGGCGGCGGCCCAGGCATCACGGTATGCCTCCAGGCCCCGCAACGTGTGGGTCAGCAAATCCTCGCAGAGAATGGCATTGCCCAGGCCGTCGCCCCAGCGTTCCTGCTCCAGGGCTTGCAACTGCCGGATGTGCGCCGGGCAGTAGCCGCCGCTCGCCAGAAAACGCTGGCGGATGAAGGCATCATTCACAAACTCGCCCAGCACACCAAGCAAATAGCGCCGTTCGCCCGCGAGACGTAAATGGCACAACGGACAGCCGCTTTCTCTACAAGCATCGCGCAGCGCCAGATCTATGGCATCCATCAGCGCGCTCCACGCTCGCCAGAGATCAGCGCCAGGGCCTGGAGCCAGGATTTACCTTCGACTGCGGTCATCTCTGCCTCGAAGCGGTAATCGTGTTTGCGGATGAATTCCTGGAGCGTGTGCAGCAGCAGGGTCAGGGCCTCCGTCTGCAACTGCACCAGGCGTTCTGCCTGTGCTGATGCGATCCCATTCTGCAGCGCCTTCCGGAAATGCGGCAGACACAGCCCACCGGCCTGCACATAGCCCGTGGCAATGATCGCATCGTCCAAATGTGTCAACAACTCCTGGATATAGGCTTTTTCCGCCGTGTCGCGGGTTCTGCAGACCGGACAAGCGCGCTGTGGCGCCAACGTTTCAACGAGCGCCCGCGCTTCGGAGACGCCGGTTGCCATCCCTAACGCGCTACGAAGACGTTCCAGAGGTTCGGCGGGCGCGGGTGCAGGGACAAAGGCTTGCAGGGACTTGAGCCATTCGGTCAACACGTCGTTGCTCAGAATGGCGACATCCAACCCTGCACCGCGACAATCCCGCAGTTGCCAGGCATGGGGGTTACAAAAACCGCGCGCCGGCACCACCTCAGCGCGAAAGTGATAATCATTGGCGTTCTCGTAGACCAGGCTCTCCAGATAGCGCGCGACGGCTTTCTGCCCGATATGACAGATAACGCAGCCCGGCTCCGCCAGGGTTTCGCTTAACTCGTAGTACAGGGTATGTTTTGCCATTTTGCTTTCCTTCAGACCGTTTACAGAAAAGCCTCTACTACGCGGCCAGGCCGTGAGTAGAGGCTATCAGTCAGTGCGACAATGGGTCTACGCCCGGCGAGCCTCATCGCCTTGAACAGGTTAGCATTACCTCAAAAGTAACTACGGCGTCACACCATCTTGGGTCAGCAAGCGGGGCGCGGCGGCTTTGATGGCAATCGCGCCCAGCGAAGCCGTGATCACCACCGCCAACACCGCCACCGCCAGCATGGTAGCGCCAGAAGCGATGCCCAGCGCCAATGGAATACCGCCAATCGCGGCCTGTGCAGTAGCTTTGGGAAGGTAAGCCAGCACAGCGAAGCACCGCTCTTTGACCGTGAGTTCGGAGCGCCACAGCGCCAGAAAGACGCCGATGCCGCGCGCGACCAGCCCGGCGGCAATGATCGCCACGCCCAGCATACCCGCTTGCCAGGCTACCCCAAGATCAACCTCCGCCCCAATGAGAACAAACAGAAAGATCTGCGCAAAAAACCAGACCCGGCCCAAAGTTGCCTCTAACTGCGCCGCCTGTTGTGCTACCTGCTCCTGCAGCAAGAACCCCAGCGTCATCACGCCCAACAATCCAGCAAGCTGCAACTGCTCCCCAAGAAGCAGCGCCGCAAAAGCGCCGGCTACGGTGATGCCCACCCGCTCCAGGTGCGGTATGGGTAAGCGGCGGAAAAGCATCGCCAGCCCCCAACCCAAAACCACGCCCAGCAGGATGCCGCCGGCGATTTTCAGCGGCAAGCAAATCAAATGGCTGAACAAGGATTGTTCAGCTTGCGTAGCGAGATCCAGAAAGACAGTGAAAAGCGTGATTGCAAAGACATCATCCACCGAAGCGCCTGCCAGAATGATGATCGGCACGCCGCGTTTCATGCCCCAGCCCTGTTCCTTGAGGTGCAACATCGCCGGCACGATGACCGCCGGCGAGACTGTCGCGATGATAAAGCCGAGCAATCCCGCCTCGGCCAACGGCAACCGCAACAGCCAGTGAGAAACCGCCATCACCGTGAACCCTTCCAGCACACAGGGGATGACGCTCATTTTAATGGCGACAGCGCCTACCCGCTGGAGCAACGATTTCTCCAGCCCCAACCCGGCGCGCAGCAGAATGATGACAAGCGCAATCAGGCGGATGTCCACAGCATTTTCGAGCAGCGA
>CAZDSF010000095.1:0-13024 GCA_964508025.1 uncultured Anaerolineales bacterium | reverse complement strand
GACCCTTGGACTCTTCCACGGTGATGACGCCGTCCTTACCGACCTTGTCCATCACCTCGGCGATGAGCTCGCCGATCTCGCGGTCCTGCGCGGAAATGGCAGCGACATTGGCGATGTCTTCCTTGGTCACAACCTCAACGGCCTGCTCCTTGATAGCCTCGCTGACGCGCTCAGCAGCCGCCAGCAAGCCCCGCTTGAGCAGCATGGGGTTCGCGCCCGCAGCAACGTTCTTCATGCCCTCTTCGATCAGCACATGTGCCAACAGCGTAGCGGTGGTGGTGCCATCGCCCGCGATGTCGTTCGTCTTGGTGGCCGCTTCCTTGAGCAGCTGGGCGCCCATGTTCTCGAAGTGATCCTTGAGCTCGATTTCCTTGGCGACGGTCACACCATCGTGGGTGATGGTGGGGGCGCCCCACTTCTTATCGAGCGCCACGTTGCGGCCCTTGGGCCCCAGAGTGGTGACGACGGCTTCCGCCAGAACGTCCATACCGCGCTTCAGCGCCGTGCGCGCTTCAGTACCGAAAACCAATTGCTTAGCCATATTTTCTTTCTCCTTGTCGTTGAAATTAAGTGACTGAGCGACTAGTCTTCCAGCACGCCCAGAATATCATCCTCACGGAGGATCAACAGCTTCTGCCCATCGCGGGTCTTGAACTGCGTGCCGCCGTACTTGGCGTAGATGACGATGTCGCCTGCCTGAACGCCGATGATGTTCCCATCATCATCCTTGACCTCGATGTCGGGGCCTACCGCCAACACCTTGCCCTGCTGCGGCTTCTCCTTAGCCGTATCGGGCAACACCAGCTGACCGCCAGCGAAGGTCACTTCATCGTCTTCGATTGGCTCAACCACAACACGATCACCCAGGGGTCGAATCTTAACCATACTTACTTACCTCCATCTTTGATTGATGTATGTACTTCTATGGCTACTGTTAGCACTCAATGATACTGAGTGCTAAAACCATGCATTATCTTACCACGGCTTATGATTTTGTCAAGCACTCTCAGGGGGAGAGTGCTAAAAAAGCGATGGCGGCAGCGGCGTGAAGCGCCGTTACCCCCATCGCTCAACGAATCCCTAGCCGCTCTGCAATCAACGCCCGCGCCAATTCAGAATCATCCGGCCCCAGCCAGGTGATCTCCGGATCCTTGAGGCTGAACCACGCATACTGCCGGCGGATAAAATCGTGCGTGTCCAGCTGAATGCGCACTGCGACCTCCGCCAACGTCGCCCGCCCCTCGAAATACGGTTTGAACTGGCTGTAGCCCAGTCCCGACATCGCCGGCAGCTCCCAGCCATAGCCTGCCGCGAGCAGGCGCTCCACCTCGGCGGGCAGCCCTGCCGCCATCATCGCCTCCACGCGCGCATCGGCGCGCGCGTACAACGCTTCGCGTTCTAGCGTCAGTCCCAACTGCAACACACGGTATGGCGGTGGAATCCGCTGGCGTTGCGCGGAGAACGGCGCGCCCGTTTTGAGGCACACCTCCAACGCCCGCACCACGCGCCGCAGATTGCGCGGATCAATGAACTCCGCCGCGCCGGGATCGCGTGCGAGCAATTCCGCCCACAGCCCTGCCGGATCGCAGCGCGCTCGCTGCTCCAGTTCGGCGCGCAGGGCAAGGTCGGGCGGCACATCGGGCGTCTGCCATCCCTGCAACAACGCGCGGACATATTGCCCGGTGCCGCCTACCAGCAGCGGCAATTTCCCCCGCGCGTGGATGTCGGCAATCGCCGCCTGCGCCAGCCGCAGAAATTGCGCCAGCCCCACCGTCTCATCGGGAGCGGCAATATCAATGAGGTGATGCGGCAGCGCCGCGCGCTCCTCGACTGTAGGCTTCGCCGTGCCAATATCCATGTCCCGGTAGAACTGCCGCGAGTCTACAGAGATCGCTTCTGCCGCAAAATGCGCACCCAGCGTCACCGCCAGCGCCGTCTTGCCCACCGCCGTTGGCCCCACAATGGCAACCACGGGAATCTTATGCAGCTCAGGCGGGAACATCAAGCAATTCCTCCGGCTCCGCCTCCAGATCCGCGTACCACGTCATGCGCCGCAAGCGACCCGCGCGATCCAATTCCACAGCCACCAACCCCAAATGCCAGGCGGGATCGGCATCCGGCAACTGTGCACTCAAATAATACTCCGCTACCTGCGCCATCCGTGCGCGCTTGCGTGAGCTGATGGATTCCTCCGGCGCACCCGCCGCGCCGCCGCGCCGCGTCCGCACCTCGATGAAGTACCACTCCCCATCGCGCGCCGCGATTAGATCGGCCTCGCCCACGGCGCAGAACCAGTTCTGCGCCACAATCGCGTAACCGCGCGCCGCCAATTGCGCCGCCGCCAGCGCTTCCCCGCGCCTTCCCAGCCCCACTTTGCCTTTTGCCATGCGCGTATCCTACCCGAAAAGCGGGCGGCTGTCAACAGTCGCCGCTTGACAGCCGCCCCAACGTACTTAAAATGAAGTCCGTTGTCTTATCCATTCGTTTTCAACAGCAGATATTCGGCAGTAGAAAGGAAGTAACATTATGGACCTCTTCACGAAATGTATTGGCGGCTGCACAGAGGCGCGGGTCGCGCGCGAGGCCGGACTCTATCCCTATTTCCGCCCCATCACCAACAACGAGGGCACAGAATCCATCATTGGCGACCGACACTTGATTATGATCGGCTCCAACAACTATCTCGGCCTCACCATGCATCCCAAAGTGCGCCAAGCCGCCATCGAGGCGCTGGAGACCTTTGGCCCCAGCTGTAGCGGCTCACGTTTCCTCAACGGCACCCTGGAACTGCACCTGGAGTTGGAACGCCGCCTGGCGCGCTTCATGGGCATGGAAGCCGCGCTCGTCTTCAGCACCGGCTATCAGACCAACGTCGGCGCCATCTCCGCGCTGATCGGGCGCGATGATGTCGTCATCACCGATAAAGAGGATCACGCCAGCATTCTGGACGGCTGCCGGCTCTCCTACGGCAAGAACCAGCGCTTCATCCACAACGACATGGATTCGCTGGAGCGCGCGCTCGCCGGACTGCCGGATAACGTGGGGCGCCTGGTCGTTGTGGATGGCGTCTTCAGCATGGGCGGCGACATCGCTCCCCTGCCGGAGATCGTCCCCCTATGCCAGAAATACGGCGCGCGCCTGATGGTGGATGACGCGCACTCCATCGGCGTCCTCGGCGGCGGACGGGGCACCGCCGCGCACTTCGGCCTCACCGAGCAGGTGGACCTGGTCATGGGCACCTTCAGCAAGTCCTTCGCCTCGCTAGGCGGCTTCATCGCGGGCAGCGCCGATGTGATTGACTACATCCAGCACACCGCGCGCTCGCTGATCTTCAGCGCCAGCATCCCGCCCGCCAACGCCGCCGCGGCGCTGGCCGCCCTGGAAGTGATGGAAGAGGAACCAGAGCGCATCGTGCGGCTCAACGAGATCGCCGCCTTCATGCGCCGCCGCTACCGCGAGCTCGGCTTCGACATCGGCAACACCGAGACGCCCATCATCCCCATCATCATCCGCGATCACACCAAGACGCTGGAAGCATGGAAGGCGCTCTTCGAAGCGGGCGTCTACACCAACCCCATCCTCTCGCCCGCCGTGCCGCCGCACATGACGCTGCTCCGCACCAGCTACATTGCCACCCACACCGATGAGCAGCTGGAGCGCGTGCTCCACATTATGGAGACCGTTGGGCGCGAGATCGGGCTGATCCCGTAGGTGGGGCGAGTTACCAACCGAAAATAGTTCATAGAGAGCAGTGAGCAGTAAGGGCGGCAAAATCCACCCACTGCTCACTGCTCTCTGCTCATCAGTTACTATGGGCAAGCGCCCAGGCGGCGTGCTCCCGCACCAGCGCGCTGCTGTGCGCCCGCGCAGCCCACTCCAACGCTGGCTGCGCCGCCGGGTTTCCTGAGTTCCCCAGCACCACCGCCGCATTGCGCGCCAGCCCTTCCGGCGTGGCCCGCCACACCGGCGTATGACGAAAACGCGCGCGGAACCCCTCTGCGTCGAGCGTCAGCAATTCGGGCAATGGCAGCGTCGCGTGGAGCGGCGGCGCTGCGGGTGTGAGCTCCAATCGCCGGTTCCACGGGCACACCGCCTGACACACATCGCAGCCGAAGACGCGCCCACCCAGCAACGGGCGCAGCGCTGCGGGGATCGGCCCGCGATGCTCAATGGTGAGGTAGCTGAGGCAACGCCGCGCGTCCAACACACCCGGCGCAACAAGCGCGCCCGTGGGGCAGGCATCCAGGCAGCGGGTGCAGCTGCCGCACGTGGGAAAGGTCGGCGCCGGTGTGGACGGCCATAAGGTCGCCGGCAGCGCGCGATCAATCAGCATCACGCCGAGGAAAAAATACGAGCCGAGCCGTGGATGCAGCAGGCAGGTGTTCTTCCCTTGCCAGCCCAGCCCGGCGCTCACGGCCCAATCGCGCTCCAGAATCGGGCCGGTATCCACGTAGCAACGCGCATCCAGCGGGCCGAGCGCCTCCGCCAAATGTCGCGCCAGCGTTTTGAGACGCGCCAACAACCAGCGATGGTAATCCTCGCCCCAGGCGTAGCGCGCCACCTGTCCGTGCAGCGGCAGCAACGACGGCGCTGGCGTCATCCACGGGTATGCCACGCCAGCCACGATCACTGCCTGCGCCGTGGGCATGAGCGCACGCACATCGGCGCGGCGCGCCACAGCATCGGGGCGCGCCAGATACGCCATACCGCCCGCATACCCCTGTGCGAGCCACGCGCGATACGCTTCCCACGTCCGCGCGGGGCCAGCAGGCGCAACACCGACCCAATCCAGGCCCGCCGCAGCAGCAAGCGCATCCAACATCAGCTGCCATCCTCAGCTCAGCGGCTCTCTACGGCCTCACCTGCGAAATCCGTGTGAATCCGCGAGCTATCTTTACCACGGGCAGGGCGCCCTACACTTCGATATCTGCCACCGAATCCAGAATCTGCGTAGGCCGGTACGGATAATTATCCACATCCTCGCGGCGGGTGACGCCGGTGAGCACCAAAATCGTCCCCATGCCGCTCTCCACGCCCGCCACGATATCCGTATCCATGCGGTCGCCCACCATGATTGTATCCTCGGAGTGGACACCCAGGTAATTGAGCGCCATCCGCATCATCAGCGGATTGGGCTTGCCGATGAAGAAGGGGCTTTTGCCGGAAGCTTCCCGAATCAGCGCCGCCATCGCCCCACATGCAGGCACAATCCCGTGCTCCGTCGGCCCAGAGGCGTCGGGATTGGTGGCGATGAAGCGCGCCCCTGCCTGGATCAGCCGGATCGCCTTGGTGATCACAGCAAAGTTGTAGGTATCCGTCTCGCCCAGCACCACGTAATCAGGCTGCTGATCGGTGATGACGTAACCCGCGCCGTGAATGGCATCGGTCAAACCGCTCTCGCCGATGACGTAGGCGGTGCCGTTGGGGCGCTGCGAGTGCAGAAACCGCGCCGTCGCCAGCGCCGAGGTGAAAATGCGCTCCGGCGCAATCGTCAGACCGCTGAGGCCCAATCGGTGCGAGAGATCGCGGGGCGTTCGCAGCGGATTGTTGGTGAGCACGAGGTACTTCGCGCCACGCTCTTCCAGCCGCGCGATAAAGGCATCCGCACCGGGAATGATCTTCTTCCCCGTAACCAGCACGCCGTCCATATCAATCAAGTAGTTTTTCGGCATGAATGTCTCCTTTTTTAGTGAGCAGTGAGCAACGAGTAGTGAGCGCATTTCTTACGCATTACGCATTTACGCATTACGCATTACGCATTTACGCATTACGCATTACGTGTTACGTGTTACGTGTTACGTGTTATCACTCCGTACCACTCCGGGCAGCGATCCGCGAATGTGTCCATCTCGAAAGCGCCCTCACGGATGACGATGCGCTTCTCGCGCGCCCGCGCCGGCTCGATGTCGGCGTAGATCGTCTCTGGGCCGTCGCCTGCCTCCACGAAGACTTTGCCGCTCGTGCCCACGACCTGGCTGCGCCCAAAGAAGCGGAAGCCGCTCTCCTCGCCCACGCGATTGCAAGCCAGCAAATAGGTGCGGTTCTCCAACGCCCGCGTGCGGGTGACGAAATCCGGCATCAGTTCCGAGGTCTCCGGCCAGTTGGTGGGCAGCGCGATGATGTCGGCGCCCTGGAGCGCCAGTGCGCGCAGCGCCTCTGGGAAGCGTAGATCGTAGCAAATGGCGATGCCGATGCGCCCCAGCGCCGTCTCCCACACCTGGAAGCCGCGATTCCCCGGCGCGGCGAAGCGATCCACGCCGAGATACGGCAGGTGCAGCTTGCGATACGTTCCCCGCAGCCCTTCGGGGCCGACCAGCACCGCCACGTTGAACACCGTCTCGCCCTCGCGTTCCAGCAAGCCCATGACGGTATAGACACCCAGTTCCGCGCAGACTTGCGCCAGCGTCTCGGTCGTCGGACCGGGGATCGGCTCCGCAACCGCGCGCGCCGCCGCCAGATCGGAGAAGCCATAGCCGGAGATCGCGCACTCCGGGAAGACCACGAGTTGCGCGCCATGCGTCGCCGCCTCATGCAAGCGGGCTACGATGTCCGCCAGATTTTCGGCGTTGCGTCCCAGATGCGGGTCCGTCTGCGCCACAGCCACACACACAGGCATCATACACCTCCCTTTGATAAGGATGAAGGCGGAAGGATGAAAATCTCCGCACGGAAAATCCCTTGTCAGGCGACAGAATGCGCCGCCTCGTCGGGATGCGGCAACGTGACCTGTGAGAACAGCCCATCCAACAGTCCCAATACCTGGATGACCTCCGCCCGTTCGGCGCCGCGCAACGCGCCAATCCACTCTACAATGTGCTGCTCTGTACACCGTAGCAGATCCTCGTAGGCGGAACGGCCCACCGGCGTGAGCGCCAGCACAATGCGGCGGCGATCCGTCTCATCACGCTCGCGGCCCACCAGGCCCCGCGCCTCCAGCCCTTGCACCAGCTTGGACATGGTGGGCAGCGAGACGCCTTGCAAATCGGCGAGACCGGAAAGGCATTGCGGGCCTTCACGGTAAAGCCGCGCCATCACGCGGAACTGCGGCTCAGTGAACAGCCCTTCGCTGTGCAGCCGCAAGTCCTTGCGCATCAGGCGCGAAAGGCGCGGCACAATCTCGATGATACTGTGCGCACAATCCAGCAATGTCGGTTCTTGCAACGCTTGCATTCACCCTTCCCCCTAAAGATAAGCAGCGCCGCTCAGCGGCGTTGCCGTTTCTCTGCCCAGCGCAACAAAGGCGGCTGTGGTTCACCTGTACCAGGATTCCACACCAGGAATTCCGGCGCGGCATCGAGCGGCGCGCCCGCCGCCAAGCGGGCGAACACCAGATGGGTCTCCCATGCCGAAGGCTCATTCATCTCAGCGGAGATCCAGGCGCCGGTGTTCACCACCCACGTCGCGCCGCCGTCGCCGTTCACACAATTCCGCTCCGGGATGTGCGTGTGCCCTAGAATCAAGCTCCGCAAGGGCACGTCATGCGCGCGGAATCGCGCCACGATTCTGTGCGTCACTGCCGGCATATAGTTAAGATTCCCATCATTGTTGATCAAAGCGGACCAAGACCTGCCGGCGTGATACGCGAACCAAGCCAGTAACAGGTACCCTACCCCTGTGCGCAATGACTCCGTGATCAGCAACGTGTACAGAGCGCTCATGCCGCTGAACAAGGTGAACAATCCCAACAACGCCAATCCACCCTGCTCCAGCATCAAGCGGCCCCACGTCTGCCAGGAAAAGCGCGCCCGTTCTTGAGCCAGGGCATCCAGGTCTGCCAGCAGCGATCCCGGCAAGCCCTGTTGCGCCTCTGGCAGCGGCGGCGACGTTAGCGCCTGTCGCATTTCGCGGCGCTTGCGTTGAATTTCTGCCCACGCCCACGCCATATCGCGGAGAAGTCGCGCCAGCACCACCAGCCCGTAGAGCGGATCCTCCTGCAAAATTCGCACAACCGCCCGCGTCGCAGGGCGAACATTATCCGCATAGGGATGGGAATCTTCCAACCGGTTGTACACATAGCGCGTGAACAACAACCCAGAGGGATACTCTAGCAGCTCCGGGCGATGCGGCAACACCGGGTTGAGGTTATCATGAAAATGGTTCACCGGCTCGTATTGCCCGCCGTGCTCTGCGTAGAGTTGCCGCAGCGCATCATAGTAGAACCACGGCTCAAAATCCACCCCTGCTGCCAAATCCTGGGGCGTGAGCGCCGGCGCTGCCGTCTCGTGCTCCCGATAGGCGGCATACGCCTGGAAAATCTCCTCCCGCACCGCAGCCTGCACCTCGAGCCAATGCAATTCCGGGTCGTGGTTGCCGCGAATGAACAGCACGCGATTTCCCGTCGCCACAAACCAACCTAACGCGGCGAAAAACTGCGGATGCCCCCGCGCAATCTGACGCAACTTCCAGGCGCTCTCTATCGCCGTCGTGCCGAGGCCGAAACGGCGCTTCTGCGCTCCCAGCTCGGCATGGCGCGCCACGCCGCACACCGCTTCCAACTCTGCGCCCTCGGCCGGCAACGCCGCCACCTGCACAAAATCGAAGGTGTCGCCATTGAGGATCAACAACCAGGGCTTGCCAGCGTAACGCGGCGCGGCAGTACGCTCGTGATGGTAACGCAACAACGCGAAGAACTGCACGTCATAGAAAAAATCCTCGCGCCGCGAGAAGCCGCTCACGTCGGCCAACCACCCCTCGCCCAAATGCAGATCACTTACCAGCAAAAGATTTTCGTCAGGAGATGAAGCGTTGTCCATGCTCATCTTCCCACAGCGGCGACGGCGGTTTCAGAGCCGCCGGGAAAGCTGCTGTCGCAACTCGGCCTGCACAGCGGCTATCGCGCCGGAGGCATCCACCTGCACCCAGCGGGCCGGCTCCTGGCGCGCCAGTTCCAGATACCCCGCGCGCACCCGCTCATGGAAAGCCAATGCTTCCCGGTCGAGCCGGTTGATCTCGCCGCCGCCCTGCACTCGGCGCTGCAAGCCCACTTCGGGCAACACATCGAGATACAGCGTCACATCGGGCAGCAAACCGCCCGTGGCAAAGCGGGTGATCTCGCGCAGCACATCCAGCGGCAGACCGCGCCCGTAACCCTGGTAAGCATAAGTGCTGTCGAAATAACGATCGCAGAGCACCAGCTGCCCCGCCGCCAACGCGGGCCGAATCACCTCCGCCACCAGCTGCGCGCGCGCCGCTGAATACAGCAGAATCTCCGCCTGCGCCGCCATCTCCGTGTGCGCCGGATTGTGCAACACGTCGCGGATGTGCTCGCCGATGCGCGTGCCGCCCGGCTCACGGGTGCGCAACACCGCATAGCCCTCGGCGAGCAACCACTCGTGCAACAGGGCCGCCTGCGTCGTCTTCCCGCTGCCCTCAGGCCCCTCCAGGGTGATGAACAACCCGCGCGCCGGCGCCGTCATCAGCGCTCACTCCCCACGCAGAATCCGCACATGCCGGTACGGATCTTTGCCAAAGGATTCGGAGGCGAGATGCGCTTCACGCGCCATCTCGTGCTGGTAACGGCGGATGTAGGCATTCTGCGGCGCGAGATCAATCACGGGCGTTCCCATCGCCACGCGGCTGATGGCCTCTTCGGTCTCGCGCATCGCCCGCTCGAAAGCGTCGCCGCCCTCCAGCGAGATGCGGAACAGCTCCGCCAGGAACGATTCCATCTGCGCCGAGGTGTTCGCGCGCAACACGTACACGGGAACGCCCCGCCGCTCCGCATCCACCACGATCTTGGGATGCTGGCGATAGTGCTGTTTGGTCGTCACCAGCGCCTCAGCCGAACCGAGGTCGTCCACGATCTCCGCCGGCACGCGCAACATCTGCACCGCGCGGGCAAGCCGATTACGGGCAATGCCATAAGGGAAGATGCGCACCGTCCGCATCCGCTCATCGGAAGGGCGGCTAATGGGCAGCGTCCGCGAGACGACCGGTTCCACGGCTTCTTCCGTGAGATGCGCAGTGACGGCATCTTTGCGGATGTTGCCGTTGTCGCCGCGCGAGCGCAGTTGCGCGCGCGGTGGGCGTCCGCGCAGCAGACTATCCACCGATTGCGACACATCCTCATGGACGAGCACCTGCTGGCGCGCCTGAATCTCCACGAGAATGTCGAAGGTCGGCGGGGCGCGGCGCTCCAGCACCGTCTTCTGCGTGCCGCGACGGCGCGCTTCCTCATCGGAGAGCGTCACACTCTCGATGCCGCCCACCAGATCAGAGAGCGTCGGGTTGAGCAGCAGGTTATCGAGCGTGTTGCCGTGCGCCGTGGCGATGAGTTGCACGCCGCGCTCAGCAATCGTGCGCGCCGCCATCGCTTCCAGCTCGCGCCCGATCTCATCAATGACGATGACTTCGGGATTGTGGTTCTCCACCGCCTCAATCATCACCTCGTGTTGCAGCGTGGGCAGCGCGACCTGCATCCGCCGCGCGCGGCCCACCGCCGGGTGCGGAATGTCGCCATCGCCGCCGATCTCGCTAGAGGTATCCACGATCACGACACGCTTGGTATCCGCCAGCACCCGCGCCGCCTCGCGCAACATCGTCGTCTTCCCCACGCCGGGGCGGCCCAACAACAGCACGCTCTTCCCCGACGTGATCAAATCCTTGATGATCTCAATCGTCCCGTAGACCGCCCGCCCCACGCGGCAGGTGAGGCCCACCACGTCGCCGCGCCGGTTGCGGATGGCGGCGATGCGGTGTAGCGTCCGCGCGATGCCCGCGCGGTTATCCGCGTCGAAGTCGCCAAGGCGCTGCACCACCGACTCAAGCTCGCGTTGCGTGACCTCGGTCTCGCGCAGCACCACTTCCGCGTCGGTGTAGCGCGCCGTGGGCACGCGCCCCAAATCGAGGATGACCTCCAACAGATCATCCCGCCGCCCGATGGCACTCAGGCTTGCCTGCATATCTGCGGGCAACACCTGCAACAGCGCATCCAGATCATCCATCATAATCTGCGTACCATTTCCCATAAACGACTTTCTATGCCCCCAGATGATAGAAGTTTGCCGTATCCGTTTGCCAATGAGCGCTAAATCCGCCGCATAGCGCCCTTCATTGTACCACGAAGCAGAACAAGTGAAAGCCGCATTAGTTAGCTTGACAAGCTATCAAGCTATGCTACAATCCTTATGAAACACCACAGAACGAAAAGGAAAACCGTGCGCACCCATCGTGTATTGCGACGTTTGCTCGAGCTTGACCGGCCCTTTCCGCCGCTGGATGATGCCCAGGTCGCCGCCGAAGCCAGCCGGAATTTCAGCTGGAATTTCTGGGCTAACATGTTGGATGGCGTCGCTTTCTGGGCAAGCATGACTTTCATGTCTGCCGGCACCATTCTGCCGCTGTTCGTGAGCAAGTTGACGCCGAATCCGCTCGCCATCGGGCTGTTGGCTTCGATTGCGCAGGCGGGATGGTTTTTGCCCCAATTGTTCACCGCCAATATCGTCAGCCAGCTGCCGCGCAAGAAAGCCATGGTCGTCAATCTGGGCCTGTTGCTGGAGCGCCTGCCCATCTGGGTGCTGATGCTCGCGCCGCTCTTTGCTCTGCGCGCCCCCGGCCTGGCTTTGCTCGTCGTGCTCCTCGCCTATACCTGGCACATCGTCGGCGGCGGCATTGTGGCAATCTCATGGCAGGATATGTTCGCCAAGATCTTCCCGGTCGAACGGCGCGGGCGCTTTTTCGGCATCATGAACTTTGCCGGCACGATCGTGGGCATTGTCGCTTCAGGAATCACGGCCCGCCTGCTGGAAAGCCAGCCTTTCCCGCAAAACTATTTCTACATTTTCCTGCTGGCAGCCGTCTGCATTGGCCTCAGTTGGATCTTCCTGGCGCTGATCCGCGAGCCGCCCCAGCCCAGCCACGCTCCGCCGCAAAGCCAGCTTGAGTTTATGAAACGCCTGCCCGAAGTCATGCGGCAGGATAAGAACTTCCGCAATTTCATGTTATCGCGCTTCATGCTCGCTCTGGGCGGGATGGGCGGCGGGTTTCTTGCCATTGCCGCGATTCAACGTTGGCAATTGCCGGATAGCACCGCCGGGTTATATACCGGCGCGAACTACATCGGCAGCGCGTTAGGCGGGCTGCTTTTTGGCTTCCTTGCCGATCGCTTCGGGCACGTTCGCAACCTGGTTATCGGCGCGGCGATTGGGGCCTTGGGGTTTGCGCTGGCGTGGGGCGCGCCGACGCCGGGTTGGTTCTACGCCGTCTTCCTGATTCTGGGACTTTCCAGCGGGGCCGTATTCATCTCCGGTATGATGGTGGTAATGGAGTTCGGCGCGCCCGTACAACGCCCCATGTACATTGGATTGGCGAACACGCAACTGGGCGCCGTGAGCCTGATCGCGCCGATGATCGGCGCTCTGATTGCGCGCGATGGCTACTCGCCGGTCTTTCTGGTAAGCGCATTGGGACATGGCTTCGCGGCGATCATGATGCTGGTGTGGGTGCGCGATCCGCGCTGGCATCGGTCGCCAATTACCATCTGAGCTCAAGCTGAGCACAATCTGAACATGATCCGAGTATGAAAGGAGAAACCTATGTTGAAAACTGCGATTGCAACCGCCAACGCGCCCAAGGCGCTCGGCCCGTATTCCCAAGCCATCAGCCTGGGAAATCTGGTCTTCACTTCGGGGCAGCTGGGCCTGATTCCTGAAACCGGCGTTCTTGCCGGCCCAGATGTGGAAAGCCAAACCCGACAAGCCATGAAGAACATTCAGGCAGTGTTGGAAGCTGCCGGCACAAGCTTTGAATACGTCGTGAAGACCACCATCTTCCTCACGGATATGGCGCACTTCAAAGCGGTCAATGCTATCTATGGGGAATTCTTCCCGACGGCGCCGCCGGCGCGCTCCACGGTGGCGGTCGCCGCGCTGCCTCTGGGCGGGCTGGTGGAGATTGAGACCATCGCCTTAGTGCCGTAATCTCGGAGCGCCAGAAACGACACCGCGCCGGAATCATGATTCCGGCGCGGTCTGTGTACCCCTGTCAGGACTTGAACCTGAAACCTTTTGGTCCGCAACCAAACGCT
>CAZDSF010000094.1:0-13024 GCA_964508025.1 uncultured Anaerolineales bacterium | reverse complement strand
TGTGACGCCCGGCGCAACCTATTTCTACCGCCTGGAAGATGTGGATATTTACTTCGTCAGCACCTTCCATGGGCCGGTGAGCGCTGCGCCAGAGGCAGCTCCCAGCGCGGTGAGCCTCGCGGTGTTCGGAAGCCGCCCCACAATCCAGGTCAGCGTTCTGCTGGGGGCGGTTGGCGGCGCCGGCCTGCTCAGGAAACGCCGCAAAGCTGCCGCCTGAACCAACGCCTGAGAAACAGCGCAAGCCTCAACGCTCGCGCCACAATCTTATGCCTGCCGACCGCCTGCACCAGCGGTCGGCAGCGTGTTTTTTGGGGATGGGTGAGGGGTGATGGGTAATGGGAAAGTGCTTGCTCTTGCGCGCAATTGTGCGTATAATGAAAGCAGAAGTGTATGGCTTTACAGCATACGGCCAGGAAACGCGAATGCCCGTGCGCGCCATCCAGACATGAGGCGGTGAGCGGAGCGCTGTGGGTCATAAACGCGACTGGGCCTGCTCACGACTTGCTGCTCACGCCGCACCTATCACCGCTTACCTGTTACGGGTTCTCGAAAGGAGGAAAGGATGACGACACCCATTGAAGTATTGCGCACAGCCGATCTCTTCGCCGGTTTGACCCTCGAGCAAATTGCAGCGGTGGCTGCATTGGGACAAACGCGCACGTTCCGGCGCGGTGAGATCATTGTTCGGGAGGAGACTGCCGGAGATGAGCTCTACATCGTGCTCGCCGGGCAGGTGGAAGTCGCCTGCACCGCCGCGACCTGCTATCCCCCGCTGGTGTTGCTGGGCGCGGGTCAGGGCTTCGGCGAAATGTCCATGCTGGATTCGGGGCCGCGTTCGGCCACCATCGCCTGCGTCACCGAGACCGCCGAAATCCTGATTATTCGAGGCGCGCCGTTGCTCCAACTCAGCGAACAAGAACCGCTGATCGGCTACCGGATCATGTACAACCTGGCACGCGATCTCGCCTTCAAACTGCGGCATCGGAACATCTCGCTGCAGCAAACCGAGGAGTGCGCATCATGATCTACAAAGTCAGCTACGTCATTCCCGGCCATGTCCATCCCGGCGCCATCGTGAACCAGACCACGATGCCGTATGTGGGCGAGAAGGTGCGGTTGGGGGATGTCTGGTGCGAGATCACCGAGACCAAGGATTTGCTGCCGCCCCACGGCGATTTCGCCTACATCCACGTCGCCTGTAAGCTTCTTCCCAACCCTGAAGCAGCGCCAAAAAAGGATGCGGCGCCCGCCTGAGACGCCGCATCCATCCTCACACAGATGTAACGCCGATTAACGCGGATCAACGCAGATCGAACGAGAAAGAATCTGCGGTATCTGAAAAATCTGCGCAATCTGCGTTCCAATTGTAGCGGCAAAGGGATCATGACAAAAACCTCTAAACACGCCATTGCGAGGGCGCCGGGATCCACCGGCGAGCCGGCGCTGCTCTCAGGCGGCAATCCTCAGATCGCAAAGGCTGATGGCGACGCCCCCGTCCAGGCCTACATCGCGGCCATGCCGGGCTGGAAAAGCGACCTCGGGCGCCGCCTCGATGCTGAAATGGGCAAAGAATGACCTACAACACTCCACCCGCTACGACCTATCTCATCCGTGATGGCGCGGTGCTGACCCCCACCGGCTGGCTCGATCCCGGCTACGTGCAGGTGGAAGGCGAGCGCATCGCCGCTGTAGGCGCGGGCGCGCCGCCGTCCACGCTCGCCGCCGGGGAAACGCTCTCGGCGCGGGGCAAGGCTGTGCTGCCGGGGCTGCTCAACGGGCATACGCATCTCAGCCAGACCTTCATGCGCGGGCTGGCGGGCGGACGGCCCCTGCTGCCCTGGCTCAAGGAGCGCATCTGGCCCCTGCAAGCCGCCATGACGCCGGAGGAGCTGCACCTGGCGGCGCTGCTGGGCCTGGTGGAAAATCTCCGCTGCGGGGCGACCACCGTGGTGAACCACCACAAGATCGCGCGGACTGCCGCCCACACCGATGCTGTCCTCGCGGCGGCGCGAACTGTGGGCTTGCACGTCACCCTCGCCCGCGCCTGGGCCGATCTGGGGCCAGGCGCAGAATCGCCGGCCAGCATCCTGGAAGACCTGGGACGGCTTTTTGCCGCCTGCAATCTCCCGCCAGAATCCCTCATCCGGGCGGCTTCCGGGCCTGTGGCGCTGTGGCGTTGCGCCGCCGAGACGCTGCGCGCCGCCTGCGCGCTCGCCCGTCGCTACGGCGCGGTCACACACGCGCACGTCGCCGAGACGCAAGACGAGGTGCGCATGTCGCTGGAGATGCACGGCCTGCGGCCCGTCGCCTGGCTCGACAGCCTTGGCGTGCTCGGCGCGGATACGCAGATCGTCCACGCCGTCTGGGTGGATGAGGCGGAGCAAGACCTGCTCGCGGCGCGCGGCGCGACCGTCGTCCACTGCCCCGTGAGCAACATGGTGCTGGGATCGGGCGTTGCGCCCATCCCCGCGCTGCTGCAACGCGGCGTTCAGGTGCGGCTGGGCACTGATGGCCCCGCCAGCAACGACACCCAGGATCTGTTCGAGACGCTCAAGGCGGCGTTGTTGTTGGCCCGCGTCAGCGCGCTCGATCCCACCGCACTCGCGCCCGCCCAGGCGCTCGCGTTGGCGACCGGCGGACGCACCCTGCACCCCGGCGCCCCCGCCGATCTCATCCTTGTCAACCTCGACCACACGCGCGCGCAGCCGCTCCACGACCTGGATTCCGCGCTGGCGCTCTCCACCCACGGCAGCGACGTGGAGACGGCCTTTGTGGGCGGACGGCTGCTGCTGCGCAAAGGCCGCGTGCTCGCGCTGGATGAACGCGCGTTGCTGGAAGCCTGCCGGGACGCCACCCGCTCCTTGCGGAGCCGAGCCGGGCTTTGAACGGCCGCAACCTCGATTCCTTTCCCGCCTGAGCAAATCCGTGTTACAATAAAGCCAGGCTGTACTAGCAATGCAGCGCGCCTGGCGCACGGTCACACACGCCCTTTGACTTTGCCCGGACACCCGATAGCACGGCAACAACAGTCAGAACGCTTATGCAGAAGGATCGGAACAGGATGCAAATACTCCTCTTATCTCAAAGTAGCCCGCTACAAGAGGCCCTGTGCGCCGCCCTCGAAGCCATCTCGGACATCACGCTGGAAGGGCGCGTGGAGTTGGCACAGGCGCAAGCTTTGTTGGAGTCGGACCCACCAGACCTGCTATTGGTTCTGCTGCCGCTGCCCGCGCAGGAGGCCGTGCTATTATCGCAGCTGCTCTCCAAGATGCCCCAACACCAATCGGTGATCGTTGCCGGCGAAATATCCCGCAACCCGTTGTGGGATACGATCAGTGAATTCCCTTACCTGCATCTAAGCATGGATACGCTGCACGAGGTTGTCCCCCAATTGCGCGCTTTGGGCGCCGCCGGCTCACCTTCGCCGCGAAACCTGCGCAGCCAACTCCTGGCAGCTATCGCCACACTCACGCCGACCCTGTTCACCGAATTCGAGCTGGAACCGCTCCTGCAACGCATCATCGAAGAAGCCGTGGCCCTGATTCCAGAGGCCGAAGCCGGCAGCCTGCTTCTCGAAGAACAGGGCGTGTTTGCATTTCGGGGCTTCGTGGGCTACCCCCCTGAACTCGGATCCGTCAAAATTCCACCTGCCAGCACCTTCATCCCCAAATTACGGCGCGGCGAGATGGTGCACGTGCATGACATCATGCAATCGAACACGGGTGGGTTGCCGGCAGATATCGCCGAGGCGCTGCGGCGCTATGGCCGGGTGGACGAAATCCATGAAACGCTGGCGGCGCCCCTGCTGCGCGCCGGCGCCATGATTGGCTACATCACGGTAGACAGCTTCAAACCGGGGACGCAATTCACCATCTACGACCAGGAGGCGTTGGGCTATCTGGCAGGCATCGCCACCATTGCCATCCACAACACGCAGTTGCTGACCGCGGAACGCACCGCCCGCGCCCTCGCGGAGACCGTGAGCGAGTTAGGGCGGCAACTGGTGGCTTCGCTGGATGTGCAAGAGGTGCTGTCACAAATTCTGGACGCGCTGTTTCGGCTCACCCCCTGCGACGCCGCCGATATTCTGTTTGTCGAGAATGGTGACGCGGTCATGGTGCAACAACGCGGCAAAGGGGAGTACGGCTTCAAGAATCCCCGCGAGATGGATTTCCGCCTCAATATTCAACACACAGCAAACCTCCTCCAAGCCGCGCAGCAAAAAGCGCCGCTGCTCATCAGCGATACCAGAACCACATCCGGATGGATCCACACGCAAAAAACCGC
Source organism: uncultured Anaerolineales bacterium (assembly GCA_964508025.1). Taxonomy (GTDB): domain Bacteria; phylum Chloroflexota; class Anaerolineae; order B4-G1; family SLSP01; genus JAAZNO01. The sequence continues at coordinate 8,737 of CAZDSF010000094.1, read as the reverse complement.
GTGGATTCGTTCCCACATCGCCGCGCCTTTTTATCTGAATCAACAACTAGCCGGCTTTCTATGCGTATCCAGCGCGCATACACACAGATTCTCTCAACAAGACTGTGACATCCTGGCTGCGCTCATTCCGCTGGTGGCAATCGCGCTACAGAATGCGGGCCTGTTCGAGAAAGAACACACCGCGCGACAGTTGGCTGAAACGCTTCAAAGAATCGGCGCGGAACTGTCACAAACCCTGGATGAAGATACCATCGTCGGCATCATGGTGGAGAATATTGCCGCCATCACACCCTACACCACCCTCGTCATCACGCAAATCACAGATGCCGATTACCTTAATATCACCCATACGCACAGCACAGCCTCTGCGCCCATCCACACAGTAGAAGCCTCACACGCTTTACAGGAATTTCCCCTGTTATACGAAGTCGCCACAACGCATGGCGGCGCAGTGATCGCCGATGCGGCGCAGGACCCGCGCTGGAAGACGCTGGCGGGCATCTCCAGCGGCAGCATCCTGCTCGCGCCCATGCACAGCGAGGGGCGCCCGACCGGTCTGCTGCTCCTCAACCACGCGCAGACAGCCTTCTACAAGCGCGAACATCTGCGGGGGTTGCAATCCCTCGCCGATCTGCTGATGATTGCCTTGACCAATGCCCGGCTATTCAACGAAGCCCGCGCCGCCCGGCAACGCGCCGAAGATGCCTACGAAGACCTCCGCCGACTGGATGCCATGAAGTCGCAGTTCATCCAGAACGTCTCCCACGAGTTGCGCACGCCCCTGGCAATCGTCAAAGGCTACCTTGACCTGGTGCTTGATGTGAGCTTCGGCTTCACCCTGGAACCGAGCATGGAACAGGCGCTCAAAGCCATGCAGACGCACACCAATCGTCTAACCAGCCTGGTTGAATCCATCACCACCCTGGAAAATGTCGAGACGGGACAACTGGAACGCCACCCGCAACCCATCCTCCCCGTCTTCCTCCGCGCCCTGCAGGCCATCCGGCAAAAAGCCGAGCGCCAAGATCTGGAGCTCATCACAGATCTCGAACCGCAGCTGCCACAAGTCAACGTGGATCCCCAACAGCTGGGGCTGGCCCTGTGGCACCTGCTCGATAACGCCATCAAGTTCAACCGCCCCAACGGACATGTATGGCTGCGCGCCTGGACAGAGGGCGCTGAAGTGCGCTGCACGATCCGCGATGATGGCATTGGCATTCCACAAGAAGAGCAAGCGCGCATCTTCGAGCGCTTCTATCAGGTGGATGGCAGCACCAAGCGCCGCTACGAGGGCATGGGATTGGGCCTTTCGATTGCGCGAGAAGTGCTGGAAAAGCACGGCGGGCGGCTATGGGTCAGCAGCGAGGGCCCCAATACCGGCGCCACATTCACGCTGACCCTGCCCATCTATCACGAGGGACATACAGTATGAAATCGCACTGGAATCCTCGCCTTTGGAGCGCACTGCTCATCCCGTTGCTGCTGCTCTCCGCTTGCGCGGCGGCGCCCACCCTTCCCGCCGCAAACGGAAACACACCGTCGGCCACGCAGGTCCCCTTCTTCAGCGACACCTTCTCCACGGCCACGGCGGCCTGGGCGTATTTCGACACCCCCGAAAGCGCCGCCTATGTGCAGCAGGGCGAGCTCTATCTGGAAGATCGCGGGCGCGGTATCGGCGTGTACACGCAGCTGGTCGGGCGGACTTTCGACGACGTTGTGATCCAGGTGGTGGTCCGGCATGTCGAGGGCGCGCAAGATAACTGGATGGGCGCCATCTGCCGGCAGCAGGATGAGGAGAACTACTACCTCTTCGCCATCAGCGCCGATGGCTACTATCTCATCCTCAAAGTGGAAAATGGCTTCCCCACCCCGCTGGCCGGCCCAACGCCAGCCCCAGAGATCAACCTGGGACGCGCCAGGAATCAGCTCGAAGCGCGTTGCGTGGGCGAAACCCTGACGCTGCGCATCAACGAGACGCTGACCATCTCGCAAACCGACGCCGCTTTCCGCGAAGGCGAGATCGCGTTGTTCACCGACGCCGTGCGCGGCGGTATGACCACCACCGCCTTCGACAGTTTCAAATTGCTGGAACCTTGAGGTACGCCATGAACGCACGCTCTGCAACAGCGCCGCTACGCCGCGTCATCGAACTCGGCGCCTGGACGCTTGCGGTTGCGGGCTACTTCGGCCCGTGGATCGCGCACGCGAGCGCCGCCCTGGCCTGGAACGCCTTCGACCTCTTCGACATTTTGCGCGTGCTGCCGGAGATCGAAACCCTGACCTTGCCGGTCAATCTCTACGCGCTGCGATTGCCCGCCGTGGGATTGGCGGTGTTGCTGCCGCTGCTCCTGCTAGACGCGCGTCCGGTGTGGCGTTGGGGCGCGGCCCTGCTCGGCGCGTTGCTGGTAGTGAATGTTCTCCCGCCCTATGCGCTAATCCGCACCGCTTGGCGCATGCCTGGCTGGCGTGTGCCTTTCTGGTGGGGCGTGAGCGCGTTGCTGGCGCTCGTCGCGCTTGCCGGATGGGGTTCACGCTGGCGTCATGCCCGTCAACGCCACTGGCTGACCCTGGCCTGGCTGCTGCTCATCGGGCTGCCCGCCTTCATCACCTTCCCCCGCCTGCTGCCGGCCCTCAGCAGCCTGTATGCGGCGCCTGTAAGCCCCGGATGGGGCTTCTGGACGTGCGGCGGCGGATGGGTGCTCCTCGCGCTGAGTCTATGGCTGCGGGGCGTACAATCCGCGCCGGCATCGGAAGAGAAAGGGGAGCTGCTGATGACCCACCCTGAGGAACCAACGCCAGAGCCGGCCGATGCGTACACGCGAGAGCTGCACCGGGTCCGCGCCGTCAAAGAACGCTACGAACGCGAGTTGCTCGCCAAAGCCAACGTGGTCGGCGTGGGCATCGGCTTGCGCAGCACCCTGACCACAGGCGAGAACATGGCCGTCATCGTCAACGTGACGCAGAAGGTGCCGCTCAAGGCCCTGGCGCCTGAGGATCGCATCCCAGAGGAATTGGATGGGGTGCCCGTCAAGGTCGAAGCCATCGGCCAACCGGCGGCGCAACCGGCAACCAGACGCGCTTCACGGCACAAGTGATGTTGGATGCCAACGACGCGCTGCTAATTCCCGATTTGCCACGCGCTATCCGCCATTTTCTGTAAGAGTGTTACAAAACCTGCAGTACCGACCCGATCAGCAAAATCTTTAACGTAGAGAGGCATAATAGAGGAACAGAAGTTTTCTTCTTCATCCCTCCGCCTTTATCCTTCATAATTTGCAGAGGAGGCCGCATGAATGGTGAAGCATTCGCTCAAGCCAACGAGATCTACCAAGAAGTCCTTCCCCGGCTCTTCACACGGAAGAACGTTGTAGCCTGCGGATTGGGCTACAAAGTACGGGGTGAGGAGCAAACGGAGGAGCTCAGCCTCATCGTCTCCGTTGTGCGCAAAGTGCCCGTCGCGGAACTGGCGCCCGAAGATCTGGTCCCCAAAGCAGTAGATGGGCTGCCCACGGATGTCGTTGAGACCGGCTACATCCGCGCCCAGTTGCCCACGCTCGATCCCAAAGCGCGCCATCGGCCCGCCATGCCCGGCATCTCTATCGGGCACTATCGAATCACTGCGGGCACCTTCGGATTGCTCGTGCAACGCGATGGCGCGCCCTTCATCCTCAGCAACAACCACGTCCTGGCGAACAGCAACGACGCCCGCATCGGCGATGCCATCTTGCAGCCAGGGCCGCTCGATGGCGGTACGCAGAACGACCGACTGGCGACGCTGGCAGAATTCGAGCCGCTGGATTTCGGCGAGCAGCCGGGGCAGTGCTCGTTCGCCAAAGGCATCGCCGAAGTTCTCAATGCCCTGGCGAACGTGACCGGATCGAGCCACCGCCTGCAATCGGTGCAGAAGACTCCCGGCGAGAATCTGATGGACGCGGCTTTAGGCCGGGTCGAGGATCCAGCGCTGGTCGAAGCAGCAATCCTGGGTATTGGGCTGCCCACGGGGGTCGGCGAACCGCTCCTGGGACTGCCCATCCAGAAAGCCGGACGCACCACCGGCTACACGCAGGATCGCGTGCAACAGGTCAACGTCACGGTGAATGTGGATTATCAGGGGCGCGTTGCGCGCTTCACCGACCAGATCATCGCCGGGCGCATGAGCAGTCCTGGCGACTCCGGCTCCGGCATCCTGGATATGAACCGCCGCGCCGTGGGGCTGCTCTTCGCCGGTTCTGAGCAAGTCACCATCTTCACGCCCTTGCAGCGCGTGCTCGACCGTTTCCGCGTGACGTTGATCGTCTGATAAAAACCGGTCTCGGCGACGTCAAGCGCCGCCGAGACCCCTTTCCCCATTCCGTTTGCAACACGTAAGCGCCGCGCCGGGGCTACACATCCTCGCTGTCAACCTCAACATCCGCAGTGACGCCCACCTTGAGCGGCACCTCGCCCAACGTATTCAGCCGTTCGCGGATCAGTTGCTCGATGGTATCGGCAAAAGCCGGATTCTCCGCCAGATAGGACTTGGCGTTCTCCCGCCCCTGCGCAAAACGCTCCCCTTCGTAATAGTAATACGAGCCGCGCTTATCGAGAATATTCAGCTCCAGGCTGATGTCGAGCAGGTCGCCGGCGCGGCTGATGCCAGTGCCAAACATGATATCGAACTCCGCCACACGGAAGGGCGGCGCGACCTTGTTCTTGGTGATGCGCACCCGCGTCCGGTGCCCCACAATCTCGCCCTGCTCCTTGATGGTGGTCACGCGCCGCACATCCATGCGCACCGAGGCGTAGAACTTGAGCGCGCGCCCACCCGAAGTGGTCTCCGGCGAGCCAAACATCACGCCGATCTTCTCGCGCAGCTGATTGGTGAAGACCATCACGGTGTTGCTCTGCTTGATCGCGCCGGAGAGCTTGCGCAACGCCTGGCTCATCAACCGCGCCTGCAACCCGGGATGGCTATCGCCCATTTCACCCTCGATTTCGGCGCGGGGCACCAACGCCGCCACCGAGTCAATGATGACCACATCCACCGCGCCGCTGCGCACCAACGCCTCGGCGATTTCCAAAGCCTGTTCGCCGGTATCCGGCTGGGAGATGTAAAGATTTTCCACATCTACGCCGCAACGCGCGGCATAGGTCGGATCCAGCGCGTGTTCCATGTCAATGAAGGCGGCGATGCCGCCGCGCCGCTGGCATTCGGCAACCAGATGTTGGCAGATCGTCGTCTTGCCCGACCCCTCCGGGCCGTAGATTTCGGTGATGCGTCCACGCGGCAAGCCTCCCACGCCTAGCGCAATATCCACGGCCAACGCCCCGGTGGGAATCACCTCTACCTGCAAATGGGTCGCCTCGCCGAGCCGCATCAGCGCGCCTTCGCCAAAGCGCCGCTTCACCTGCGCTACGGTCTGCTCCAAAACCTTCTTCCGTCCATCATCTGCCATGGTTGTCCTCCCTGGAAAAATTGAAGGCTGAAGGCGGAAGGACAAAGCCCCTCTACGCTTCAGCATCTCGCTATAACACAATACGCTCTCAAACGCGCGCTCTCGCTGCGCCTGGTATCATTGCTGGTAGTACGCTCTACAAGAAGGAAAACAGCGCAACAGCTCGCAGTCATCCCCATTATAGCACTAATGTTCTATTTCTGCAATCACCTTGCATTATTTGCTATCGCCCGCAGCGCGACGACCGCGCGAGGGCTTCGGTTTCGCCTTGCCTAACCCACCAAGATACGAAGGCGCCGTGATGCCAAAGATAGTGCTGCGAGTCACATCCAGCATCCGCGTGCGCAATTTGGCATCGAGCGCTTCAATCGGCTTGGCTGTGGTGATGACGGTGGGCAAGCGCGTGACATAGCGATGATTGAAGAGCTGGTAGAGCTTCTCCTGCGCCCACGGGGTGGCGCTCTCGGTGCCCAGATCATCCAGCACCAGGAACGGCGCGCGGCGCACCTCATCGAAGCGCTTATCATAAGGCACCGCACTCTGCGGATTGAACGTCGCCCGCAGGTGATCCAGCAGATCAGGAACGACGATGAAGAGCGCGGGATGGCCGAGCCGCACCCGTTCGTTGGCAATCGCCGCCGCCAGATGCGTCTTGCCGCAGCCATACGGGCCCGTGAGCGTCAACCAACCAGATGAAGCGGTCACAAAATCGTGCGCCAGGTCCACGGCGCGGCGCAAATTATCGGAGTGCTCACGCTCGAGCTCGGTCTTGCGCAAGTCAAAACTGTCGAAGGTCAGCCCCGCATACAGCGGCAGCGTGTTGAGATCGGAATGCGCCTGACCGGCGCCCGCCTGCCGATAATCGGGCGCGAGAATCGTCGCCATTTGCACCAGGGTCACATCTGCCAGGCGCGAGCGCAACCGTGGCTCCAAATCCTCCAATTCATGGTTGGTGGTGATGACTGTGGGCAAGCGATTCATGTAACGGAAGTTGAGCAGTTGGAAAAGCTTCTCCAAAGCCCACGCCGTCCCCTGCTCCGTGCCCAAATCATCGAGAATCAGCAGCGGCGCATTGCGAATCTCGTCGAAGCGCTCATCGTAGGTCTGCAGCGAAGCCGGCGCGAAGGCCGCCCGCAGATAATCCAGCAGATCGGGCACGGTGATGAACAACACCGGCATTCCCTGTTCCACACAGGCGTTGGCGATAGCGGTCGCCAGATGCGTCTTGCCGCAGCCATAACCGCCGCGCAGCACCAGCCATCCTTCGGGATGCCGCGCGAAGTCCTGCGCCCGCTCAAAAACCCGCCGCAGATTCGCCTGCCGATCGGGCGATAGGCCTTGCCCTTCCGGGCAGAAAGTCTCGAAGGTGAAACGCTCCAGCCGATCCAGATTGCTCATCACGCGCAACGCCTGCAAGCGATGCGTGCGCAACTCCTCCACCCGGCAGCCGCAGGCGAACAAGCGTCCAAAATCGGGGTGTCCTAACGGCACGTCCCGCCGCACATAGCCGATGCCGCCGCAAACCGGGCAACCGGGCGCGCCGGGCGCAGCAGCGTGTCCGGGCGTCTCAGTGCTGGATGAAGTCGGCGAACTCGCCTTCGACATATCGGCGCCCATCTGCTTCGCTATCTCGTCTATCGCTCTCATCTCTGCCCTCTGTCTCCCAACGCTCCAGAATGGCGCGAATGTATTTCCAGTTGCGTTTATTCAAGCGCACGGCCTCCCGAAAGGCATCCTCGATCCAGGCCGCCGGAAACGCAGCCTCGGCCTCGCGCAAGTCCTCGCTCAACAGCGCAGTTAGCGGGCCAATGTTCTGCTCGTACAGCGTGAAGATATTCGGACGCTCTGTGGCGCGCGCTTTGCGGGGCAGCACCCCTCGCCGCATCGCCTCCGCAGCCATCCGACCACGCGGCCCATTCGCCAGGTAGCGCGCCTCTTCCACACCATCAGCGCGCCGCCAGAGCACCCGTATCAAGCTGCCGCGCGCCACACAGCGGCTCAGAGCGCGCGCGAGCGCCGTCGCTGTCGCCTCAGCGCCGAGCGCCTCCTGCACCAGCGGATCGGCGAGCAGCTCCGCCTCCGTAATCCAGGGCGCCGCTTCGGCGCGTTGCTGCGCCAACCGCCACAGCACCAGCAAGGTGATCTGCAATTCCGCCAAATCATCAATGCGCGGCGTCAGCTCCGTAAATAACGCATCAGGCAAGCGCGTCACTGCGGCTTTGCCCTCCGCAAAGCCCGAAAAATGCCACATCATGTCGGATGGAGCCGTCATCTGCTGTCCTCGAGACCGTGATAAGGCCTAGAAATCCGGCGGGCTGGCGACCGTGGTCGCATCGGCGAACTGCGTGAGATTGGGGTTGAAGTACAATTGCACCATACCAACAGGGCCGCTGCGGTGCTTGGCAACGATGACCTCAGCAATGTTGCGGTGTTCGGTCGCCGGGTTGTGCATCTCATCGCGGTAGATGAACATGACCACATCGGCGTCCTGCTCGATGCTGCCGCTTTCGCGCAAATCGGAGAGGACCGGGCGCTTATCCGCGCGTTGTTCGACGGCGCGCGAGAGCTGCGAAGCCGTGAGCACCGGCGTATCCAACTCACGCGCCAGCCCCTTAAGCATCCGTGAGAGATACGACACTTCCTGCACGCGATTTTCAGTCCGCGTATCAGCGGTCATGAGTTGCAAATAATCCACATAGACCATGTCCAGGCCGTGTTCCGAGTGCAGCCGGCGGCATTTCGTGCGCAACTGAAGCGGCGTCAGCGCCGGGGTATCGTCTATATAAATCGGCAAATCCGCCAAATGCCCAATCGCTTCTTCGACTTGCGGCAGATCGTTTTCCTGCAGATTGCCAATCCGCAGGCGTTGGGCATCCACACGGCTGAGCGAGGAGATCATGCGCTGCACCAATTGCTCCGCCGACATTTCCAGGCTGAAGAGCGCCACCAGCTTGCCCTTCTCGGCGGCTTTGAGCGCCATGGTAAGCATCAACGAGGTCTTGCCCACACCGGGGCGCGCCGCCAGAATGACCAGATCCGAACGTTGGAACCCCCCTAACAAGCGATCCAGATCCCGGAAACCGGTCGTCACCCCCATCAGCTCGCCGCGATGGGCATACAGATTGTAGAGATAGTCCCGGTAAACGCCGACGACTTCTTGAATGGGGCGCAGATCCCGCGCGACCCGTTGTTGGCTCACGGCAAACAACGTGCGCTCGGACTGATCCACCACCTCATTGATGCCCTTTTCCTCGTCATAGGCCAGTCTGGCGATCTCGCTCGCAACATCAAGCAACCGCCGC
>CAZDSF010000093.1:0-13560 GCA_964508025.1 uncultured Anaerolineales bacterium | reverse complement strand
AAGAGGAACACGGCATCGTGGCGCGGCAGAACTTCACCTGCTGCCAGAGCGACGGCCACAGCGAGATCTGGGGCGAAATCCGCGCGGCGCAAAAAGCGCGCCCGGTCAGCGGCTACATTTTTTATCACGAGCGAGATACCGAAAGCGTGGTGGAGACGGGCAAGCTCTACCTGGCCTTCGGCGCGGTGGAGAAAGGCGAGACCGCGCAACTCGCCGTCGCGCAGCGCAGCGTCGCCGTGTTGCGGGAAGCCGGGTTCACCGTGACATGGGGCGGTGCGGCCAATCAGCGCATCCTCATGACCGGGCTGGATTGGAAGAAGCGCCGGGAGGAGTGTTGCTGATGTGCGAAACTGAGATCACCCAACTTGTGACCAGCATCATCGCGTGGCTGGCTGAACACGGCCCTGACTATGTACAGAGACCGCCCAACCCCGGCGCGACAGAGGCCGAACTGGCCGAACTTGCCGCGTATCTGGAGCGTCCGTTGCCGTCCGCGCTCGCGGCTATGCTGCGCGTCGCCAATGGCGACTGGTATATCGGCGAGTATGTGACCCTTTCCACCGAGGATATAGCGCGAACGTGGAATATCGGGCGGCGGCTGCTCGCCGATGGGACGTATGCGTGCTTTGAACCGCATTACGAAAACAGCGGCGCCCTCAAGCCGGGCTGGTGGCATCCAGGGCTGATTCCAGTGCTGCAAGATAGCGGCGGCAATCAGCTTTGCATTGACCTCGACCCCGGCCCGAATGGGATGGTGGGGCAAATGGTATGGTGGGAGATTCACGAAGGCCCTATCCCTCACGGCGCAGATTCCTTGCACACCTTGCTCCGCATCCACTGGGAACACCTTTCTTCGGGCAACTACGACGCTCCCGAAGTCTGGGAGAACGCCAGCTGCTGGGACTTGACGCGGGTGAAGCGGGCATGAACGAGACGCTCCACTGGCCTGCGGTGCCGGCTTAAAAGGAGAAACTATGACACCCGAGCTTCATTACCATTTATCGCAGCACATCACCAATTTGAACGACATCAAAGAACTTGCCACCTGGCCCGATGTCTGGGTCATGCGCGGCGGCTCCTCTGTGCGCGGCCATAACCTCTACGGGTTCGATATTGCGCGCCAGCGGTTGGTCTGGACGCTTGCGGATATCGCGCCGCCGGAGGGATTGGGCTGGAGCTATAAGCGCATCCCCTTCCTGGCGCAGACTGGCGATCTGGCTGTGATCGCCACCTATGTGGGCCGCAACCGCGAGCGCGTCTGGCTGCTGGCGCTGGAGCCGCGCACGGGCGCGTTGGTCTGGCGCAAGCCGCTGGCCTGGACGCGCTGCACGAGCAGCAACAAGCGCTTCGAGGCGCAATACATCGGCATCGCCAACACCGGCACGCACCTCGCGGTGATGGAGAACCGCGCGGCGCAGGGTGAAATGCCGTTCCTGCGCTGGCTCGACCCGGCCACCGGCGAGACGGTTCACGAGTGTCCCGCGTGCGTCACCAAAGAGCGCGCGTTGGCAGCTGATGGGGCCATCTATTTTTCCGGTGAGGGGCGCGAGCAGAGCGGCCTCTATCGCATCCCCGCCGCGCCCGGCGCAATGGCTGCGGAACGGCTGCTTGAAGGGCAGCTTTCATCCTTCGCCGTCGCCGCCGGCAACCTCTACGCTATCTACTCCGCCACCAACCGCCAGGATTGGACTTTTGCCTGTCTGGACGCTCAAACTTTGACGCCGCGTTGTTCTTACGTTTGGCAATGGGACGACAACTATTGGCCGCACCTGCTGGCTGTAGACCCGGAACGCCCTGAACATATCGTTCTCCGACACGATACCCGGCTCTGGGCATGGAATTGGCGCACCGCTGAAATCCTGTGGGAGCACACCTTCCCCTTTTGCACGGACGTGCAAGCCTTGTTCCACACCCCGCGTGGAACGTTGCTCCACGCTGATAACGGTGTGGAAGGCCTTGATCTCGTCACGGGGGCGCGCAGCGATGTGGGGCTGGGCGGCAGCCGGGTGGATGGGACGTTTGTCGTGGGCGATTACCTCTTCACCTCGAAATCATGGGATGGCGCCCGCCTGTACACTTGCGCAGCGGCGCCCGCTTCCCCCACCGTGGGCGAGTTGACCTGCCCGGAGACCAAGCTGCGCGAGTTGCTGCCCGACTTGCTCACTGACCCCCGCGACGCGCTGGAAGCAGCCTTCGGCAAGGCGACCGGGCGCGGCAGCGTGGACACGCTCGCCAAGAGCGTGCGGCAGATTACGCGGATTGACCAGACGCATCAAAAGGTCAAGGCGTACCTCAAGGCGCTCAAGGCGGGCGAGTTGGAGCGCGGCCCGCTGAACTTCACGCCGCTGGCTGGGTTGCACAAAGGCTTCTTCTACTATACCGACCTGTTCGGCTTTGGGCCGGAGGAGCAGTTCTTCCCCGGCGTGCTTATCGCGGGTGAGTTTGGCGGCGTCGAGTTCTACTTGATGTGGGACACCGGGCAGGTCATCTCCCTGCACCACGACGCCAGCTTCTCCGAGGTCGCTTCCGACGTGTGGGAGGCTGTCGAGCAACGCGAGCGCGCCTTCGAGCGGCGGTTTGTGGAAGCGGGCAGCGCGCTGGATATTGCCCAGCTCATGCGCTTCCAACAGACCTTTGCGGAGGTCAAAGACACCGGCGACCTCGCCCGCCTGGATAAGCGCGACTATCTCACCCGCGCCGCCGCCGCCTGCGGGTGGAGCCTCAAGCAGTTGCATCAACGAATGGAGACGCACAGCCTGGCGCTGGAATTCCTCGGCATCCATGATGAGGAGCTGGCGGTGTTGGACGGGATGTTGGGGTAGAAAAGACACAGGCGGGCCGTATGCCGGGGAGCAATTCTTGTTTGTCGGGAAGTTCCCGCACTTCAATGTGGAGAAAGCCTGGCATATACTGACCCAACTCGGCGGCAACGTGTTGGAGTCGCCGGCCCCGGCATTGACCCAGTTGGTATTGGGCGATGAAGAATACGCCGCCTATCAGCAGGGGACGCCCACGCTGCAAGTCGCGGAGATTCTGGCGCAAGGAACATCTGTCGAAGTGTTGAGCGCTGACGATCTCCGCGAAATGCTCTGGGGCTGGTATTAAGCGTAATAGCGTTGGTGTGCATGTCCAGACGAAACTCGCTCACAAAACTGTTCACCGGGAATGCTTCGCTGCCTCCGCCCTTCCCTCTGGAGCGCGGCGAAATCATCCTGCTGAGCCAGGGAATGCACTCGTTCGGACGGATATGGTTGCTCTTTGCGTTGCCGGGTCTTTTGTGTTCCGGTTGCTATCTGCCGCTGGGCTTGCTTTCTACCTGGCTCGATCCCGCCGGCCGCAGCAGCGATCCGCTCTGGCTCACGACGCTCATTACCGTATCGCTGATGCTTGCTTATGGCGCGTTTGCGCTCTGGCCCTGGCTGCTCTCCGGGCGGTACTGGCTCACCACGCGCCGTTTGATCTGGCGTCCCAACGTGGGGCGCGCAGCGCAGCTCCTGTTGGATGCGCCGGAACCTTTCGCCCTGCGCGCTTTTGCGTGGACGCAAACCTTGCAAGTGCGCGGCGAGCAGACGCTGCGTGTGCGCTTCGCCAAAGGGCTGGCGCAACTGTGGGGCGGATTGCTCCTGCTGCAAACGCCAGGACTGGCGCACGCCCTCGAAGAGCCAGTAGATGCTACATCTGATGTTCCGGTCACGCTGATTCCGCACGCCGCCTGCACCAGCACACCGGGACGCGGCGGGATGCTGGTGCTAACCCGCGACTGCGTCGCCTTCATCCCGGCAACCTTACGCGACGATTCGACAGAGATTTTTGTCGAGGCCGTGTTTTCTCTCTTGCCTTATAGCGCGCCCCGCGCCATCCGCCCGGAGTTGCCACTGGAGATAGTGTTGCCCCGGTTGGCGTCGCTCTCGCCGGAACGCTTTACCATGCACTTGCAGTACCTTGCGACCCATCACGACGGCATCTACTGGTGCAACGCGCGCGTCGTGCGCGTAGAAGCGCGTCCGGTTGGCCCGGCGCGCGCGTTGGCGCTGCGCTTTACGGCGGGGGACGTCGTGCTGAGTGTCACCGTTCCGCCCTTACAACGGGCAGAGGTGGAATCCTTCCTAACGCAGGTGATGCATCATGTCCTCCAATAAACGCGCGCTGATTGAACGCTGGCAGACCGGCCCCGGTCTGGAACTGGCGCACCAGCTCAAGGCTTGCTGGTTGTTCGGACGCGAGCCTTACCCGCTGTTGCCGCTCGAAAAGCACGGCGGGCGCTGGGATTTTCGTGGACTGGATGTGACCATCCCCTTGCCCACTGTTGTACCTTTGCCGGATGGGACGGCGCTGGATATGCGGGAGTACCGCAACGCACCGCACGGCGACCGGCCAGACTCCTTCAACGGTATTCACTTTGTGGATTGCGACTTCTCTTTTGCCTGTCTGGAAGATTTCTGGTTCGAGGCGTGTACGTTAGATAACATCCTCTTTTGCGGCGCGAATGGGACCGGCTTTCACGACGAGGCTTCTACCTTCCGGCAGGTGGATTTCACGCGCGCCTGCTGGTATGGCGCCACGCTGGGGTTGAAGGGCGCGCGTTATGAGCGTTGCCTATTCGAGAAAACCGACCTCCGCCGCGTCTTTTTCTACTGCGGCTACTTCACGGACTGCCATTTCTCCCACGCCAAATGGTCGCGCGATGTGAGCCTGGAAGGCTCGCACTTTGTCCGTTCCAAAATCTCGGGTAAAATGCGTCAGATCTTTTTCAAGGCCGTTGAAGACCCGCTCGTCCATGATCTGTGTGGATACAGCCCGGTGGAATCCAACAGCCCCATAGACCTGGATTTATCCGCCGCCCAGGTCGAAGAGTTGCTAACCATCGGCCCGGTGGACGTGTCGCAGGTGATTCTACCGCGGGATAGCAGCGCGTTGTTGATTCGGGATCGGGCAGCGGGGGCGAGGAAACTGGCGCAGATGATCCGTGCCGGCTGGGGCGATACCGCGCCCCAGGCCGAGGCCCACTTCCTGAGAAAATGGCTCAAATATATCACTTCTGATGACCCTGGTATGCAATTCGTCACCCGCTACCAATTGGACGTCACCGCTTGGGATATCGAGCCTGCGGAGGAGAGAGCGCGTGTGGTGGAGAAGTTTTGGGCGGCGCTGTTGCAAATCAGCGCGGAAGAACAGGGAGCGCAACCACGATGACCACACGCACGCCTGCTTCCGGCAGCGCTTTTCAGCCAGTCAGACATCCTGACGGCACGCTTTGCCTGGAAGGGACCACCTCCCTGCCGCCCGATTTCCAGCCCTGTTGCGCTGTGTTCGCCGCGCACACGGCCACTTGCGCCCACGATCTCCGTTACGAGTGGCGGCCCAAGTCCCGGCAGTGGGTCATCGCTATCGCAGAATCTGCTGGCGGTGGCGGGATCATGATTACATACTGCCCGCATTGCGGCGCGTTGCTGGCAGACGATCAGCCTGTGCCGTATCAAGCGGGCAAGGAGGATTGAGGATGGAAACGCTTTGGCAACGCTTGGAACAATTTTTCGCTGCGCAACCATGGCCCGTCGCCCTGCGCCCCGGAGCGAGCGAGGCCGAGATTGCCGCCGTCGAGGCCGCGCTCGGCTTGCCTTTCCCTGCCGATTTCCGCGCCTCGCTGCGCATCCACGATGGCGAGGATTGGCAACAATGGCGGGAGTGCGTCCGCTGGATGATCCACGATGCTTTTCTGTTATCCCTGGACGAGATTCTGAGTCACTGGAATTTGCAACAGACCTATTACGCGCGCTGGGGCGAGGATGAATACGCAGATGATTACCAGGACGAGGACCGCATTCGCAACGTTATCTTTCACCCGCGCCGCATCCCTATCGTGATGAACCTGGACGAGGAAAGCGGCCTGTGGCTCGATTTTACGCCGGGTCCTACGGGCGTTGCCGGGCAGGTCATCATGGACATCACCGAATGTGATTTCATCGTGCTGGCCCCTACCTTCCACGCCTTCCTCACGCGCTACCTCGAATTGCTGGAAACCGGCGTCTTCTTTTACGAGGCGGAGACCTACGGGTACGTCATCCCGCAAAACCTGGATGCGCTGCACAGCGGCGCGATACACTCGGATGAGTTTTACCGGCGGCTGTTTCCGCTGCCGATATAAATGGGCCTGGTACGCGCGCGGACATTGGCCCTGCGGCTACGCCACTCTCACCCCAGAGGGCGAACCGGCTTCACTGGAAGTGTATTGAAGTTGCCATGAGTCAGGAATTCATCATAACCCTCTACACCCTACACCCGTTGGAAGACGAGAGCGTGATGCAGCGCTTGTGGACGTTTCTCGATACGCCCCGGGTGCAACCCACGCGCTATGACTCGATTGAGCGGGCGCGCAAGCCTTTTAGCTCGGAAGCGTACCGGGAGGCTGCCGCGCTCTATCGGGAGGACTGGACGCTGTTCGTGCGCGGCAAAAAGGACGGGTTTGTGGCCTTCTTCTCGCGGCTACGCGAGGGGCTATCGCTGTGGCGCTTCTACCTCAACGCCTCCGCACTGGGCGGGCGCAACAGCACTCGCTGGATATACTGGCTTTTCGATCTCTGCGCCGCGTTCCCGGTGCTGTACGGTTTGGCCTGTTCCGATGCGGAATACGAAGCCAAGCACTGGATCATCGAGGCGTTGCCCGGCGGCGGGCGGGTGCGCAAGAGTTGCGGTGTATCTGTTGCCGAGTTTTACCACTACCTGCCGGGCCTCTACTGGCTCACCCTTTTTGGCCGCGACCTCGCGCCAGCGTTCGCCGCCCGCTGGCCGCAGCTCACAGGACTGGCCCACGTCATTGAGCTGGCGCAGGGGCAGGTGGCCTTACAACTCGATGCGCCCGCCTTCACCGAGGACATGGAACAACGGCTGCTTGCCGAACGCGCCGTCGCGGATATACTGGGACCAACCTTCTTTTTCGATAAGACACGGCAGGACGAACTAACCTTCACGCTCCCGCCGCCATTGGCTGTTTAATTTTTGTGCATGATGAAACATTGCTGATAGGATGAACCCATGGTTGAGATAGCGCAATTCAAAGATTTTAACTTCAAGTTGGCGGTGATTGAGCGGCTGATGTATGAGCAAGGCGTCCTTACGCCGCGCTTCGATGTCTACGACTTTGTAGCAGCCTACACGGAGCGGCAAATAGACATTGAGGAAGAGGGCTACGAGATCATTCCCGAAGTGCGGGCGTATTTCGAGCAACTCGCAATCCCGGCAGAGCTGCTTCCGCTCATCGAAGCCATCAACCAGGACGGCGGCGACCATATTTACGGGGAACTCTGCCCGTTTTGGGACGGCGAGGATGACATCTTCAACATCCAATCCGCTGAGGATGCCGCCCTGCTGCCCAACCTCAAGGCGGTGACGCTGTTTTACGACAGCAATCCGCGCATTCTGAAGAATTCCGCCAGCGGGGGATTGCGGCGCAGTGGTTGTGAAGATGTAACGCCAGGATGCCAGGGCGCAAAGGCGCAAAGGAAAAATCGAAAAAATTCTTTGCGGCTTAGCGCCTCTGCGTCTTTGCGTTAAAAAAGGAGATTGTTATGCACACCCTCTGGCAACGCTTGACCCGTTGGGCGGCAACCTGCCCGCTCGATATCGCCTTCAACCCTGGCGCGAAAGAGGCCGCCATCGCTGCCGCTGAAGCCGCGCTCGGCGTGACGTTCCCCGCCGACCTGCGTGCGTATCTCCTGCTTGCGGATGGCGAGCGTTGGAACTCGGACGGCTTCATCGGCGACTGGCAATTGCTCGAACTCAAGTTCATCGTCCAAGAAACGCAGCGAATGCGCGCGTTGGTGGATGATGGTTCCTTCGATGACAACACCAACGCCGAGACCCCCGCCATCAAGGGCCTGTGGTGGAATCCGCAATGGCTCCCCATTGTCACCAGCGGCAGCGGCCACTTCTTCTGCGTAGACCTCGACCCCGGCCCGGAGGGGACGGTGGGCAGATCATCCTCTTCCTGCACGATGATGAGGGGCGGTATCTCGTCGCCCGTAGCCTGCGCGCCTGGTTCGAGCGCCTCGCCGCCGACTTCGAGCGCGGCCTGTACGAAATCGTCACGGATGAGGACGGCTATCAGCACTTCAACAGCCACGCGCTGCTGTGGTCGAGCCTGGAGGGGCAGCGGCTCTACGGCGCGCCGCCGGAGGGGGGATAATGCACGCCTGGATACGACCGGCGAGGGGCCGGCTGCCCCGGAGTGGCGCGCGCGCTACATGGCTTTTCGCGCTGCTGCTGTTCTCCCTGGCCTGCGGCGGCATCGGCCTGGCTTACGAGTACGACCTCACCGGCGATTACGCTGTGTGGGCGCCCGATCTGCTCGAACAAGCCGCCGTAGTGCAAAAACTCCCGGAGAGTTCCAGCGGCACAGTGGTCATTCCGGCGATGGTAGTGGCTTACGGCTGGAATGATGACTTCATCATCGCCCAACGCCATCCCGATGGGGACGCCAGCGTGACCGAGTGGTATATCCTGGTCGTGGCCGAGCGCGCCGTCCACGGGCCTTTCGATGCGGCCGCATTCGCGCAGGCGCGGCAGGATTTAGGCGTCCCGGCGGCATTGGATTTTTCGCAGACGATTGCGCCGTAAGCCGCTTTTGGGGCGGCGCGGATATTACAACGATAGGAGCCAAACGATGTGGTGGATTATCTCGCTGATACTCATTGCTCCCTTGATGGCCGAAGCCTTGGCGACCACGGTTTTCGTCATCATCATGCTCAACGGCTACCCGCGCTTGCCCGATGGCATGGCCGCGCTATACATGCTCGGCGTCATCGGCCTGATTCCCACCTTGAGCCTGCTGGCAGGCTTCACAGCGCACAAGTGGGCCGCGCTGCGTCCCATTCCACTGTGGGCCAGCGGCATCCTGACCGGACTCGCGGCTCTGCTGCTCTATCCACCCCTGCTGATCGCGCTCACCTTTGTGCTGCTGGCGGCGTTTGGAATGCTGTAGATCACAGATTGGAGCGCCGACAACATCCTTTGACCTTCCCGCGATTTCAGGTTATGATTGAAACGTGAGGCGTGATGAATTTTCTGGTCACGGCTCACGTTTTAGTATTCGCCATTGCCGCCCCGCCCGGCGGTGAATCGCCGGGCTACAATGCAACGCCCCGTAAACGGGGCTGAAAAGCCGGATTTATCCGGCGTAGCCTTGTAGCACGGGCATTGATGCCCGTGCGGTCAGCGGTGGCAAAAACTTCATGACACAAATCGTTTTACAGCTTACCTTCAAAGCAAGGATGAATGATGCAAACCAAAGCCCTCTTTTCTCAACACTACCTCGATTCCCGCCTGCCGGAGCTGCCGGAGTGGGCGGAAGACCCCACGTCCGCCTTCGAGACGCTGTGCGCGCTGTGGGAGAAGGCGCAGCAGTTCGGCGCGACGTGGAGCGAGGCGCAGACCGAGGATGAGTTCATCAAGCCCGCGTTGACCGCGCTGGGCTGGAGCTTTATCGTGCAGCCGAAGGCGAAGCACGCCGGGCGCGTCACCCGGCCCGATTACGCACTCTTCGCGGATGCGGCGGCGCAGCAGGCGGCTTATCCGCTTCAGGGCGATGACGTAGCCTTCTATCGCGGCGCGCTGGCGATTGCCGAGGCGAAGTTCTGGGAGCGCCCGCTGAGCCAGAAGGATAGCAGCGGGCGCGATTCGTGGAAGCCGGGCGAGAACCCCAGCCATCAGATGGTGAGCTATCTGGTGGGGACGCGCGCGCCGTGGGGCATTCTCACCAACGGGCGCATCTGGCGGCTCTACAGCCGCGAGGTGAGCAGCACCGCCAGCGAGTTCTACGAGATTGATCTGGCGGAGGTGTTTGGGGAAGGAAGTAGGGAGCCGGAAGTAGGAAGTAACGCACCTGCCGCAGATGCCGCCCTACAGATCACGTTTCACGTTTCACGTTTCAAGAGATTTTGGCTCTTCTTCCGCCGCGCTGCTTTTACGCCGGATGCGCAGGGGCGGAGCTTCGTGCAGCGCGTCCATGAAGGCTCGGCGACTTATGCCCGCGAGATCAGCGATAAGCTCAAGGAGCTGGTCTACGCGGAGGTGATGCCGGAAATCGCGGCGGGTTTCATCGCCTACCGCCGCGAGCAGTTGGGCGTGACGGAAGAGACCGAGGCCAGCCTGCGCGAGATCTATCAAGCCAGCCTGAGCCTGCTCTACAAGCTGCTGTTCCTGCTCTACGCGGAGGCGCGCGGGCTGCTGCCGATGCAGAACGCGGGCTACCGCGAGCAGAGCCTTACCGCGCTGGCGCAATGGGCCGCCGCCCGCCTGGATGCGGGCCAGCCGCTCAGCACCGCCACGCACGCCGCCCCGCGCTACGAGGCGCTGCTCGCGCTCTTCCAGCGCATTGACCGGGGCGATCCCAGCCTGGGCATTCCCCGCTACAACGGGGGCCTCTTCAATCCACAAAATCCCGCCCACGCCTTTCTGGTGCGGCACCGCCTGAGCGACCGGGCCGTGGCCCGCGCGGTGGACATCCTCGTGCGCGACGCCGGCGAGCCGGTGGACTACGCCTACATCAGCGTCCGCAACCTCGGCGCGATTTATGAGGGGTTGTTGGAGAATAAATTGCGAATGGCGAATGATGCGAATGGCGAATGGCGAATGGCGAATGTAGAGTCTTCTATTCACCATTCACCCATTCACCATTCACCCATTCAACTGGTGAACGACAAGGGCGAGCGCAAGGCGACCGGCTCGTATTACACGCCGGATTACATCGTGGATTATATTGTGGAGCACACGCTAGGGCCGCTGTTGGAGGCGCGCGCGGAGACTTTCGCCGCCGCGATGGCGCGCGTGGCGGAGTTGCGCCGGCAGCTGGAGCGCGCCAGCGATCCGGGTCGCAATCGCCTGTTGCGCGCGCAATGGGAGGCCGCCGAGCGCGCCGCGCGCGAAGCCTTCCTGGGCCTCAAGGTGCTCGATCCGGCGATGGGGTCGGGGCATTTCCTCGTCAACGCCGTGGACTTCCTCACCGATGGCATCATCCAGCGGATGCAGGCTTTCCACGACGCGCACCCGGACATCCCCTGGGCGTGGAATCCCATCCAACAGCTGGTGGAGCGGGTGCGCGCCGAAATCCTGGCGGAACTGGCTG
Organism: uncultured Anaerolineales bacterium; assembly: GCA_964508025.1. Taxonomy (GTDB): domain Bacteria; phylum Chloroflexota; class Anaerolineae; order B4-G1; family SLSP01; genus JAAZNO01. The sequence continues at coordinate 2,441 of CAZDSF010000093.1, read as the reverse complement.
CGCAGGGCATCAGCGTGGAGCCGCAACGGCTCGATGATACCGCGCTGCTCACCCGGCTGGTGATGAAGCGCTGCATCTACGGCGTGGATTTGAACGCGATGGCGGTGGAGCTGGCGAAGTTGAGCCTGTGGCTGCACTCCTTCACCATCGGTGCGCCGCTGAGTTTTCTCGATCATCACCTGCGCTGGGGCAACAGTCTCATCGGGACCGACGTGCGCACAGTGGAGGCGGGGATTCAGCAGACGGATTCCGGGCAACTGGGCCTTTTTGCCGGGCCGTTCGCCGGGCTGCTGGATTTGACCGCGCTGATGGTGGAGGTGGTAGACCGCGCCGATGCGACGCTCTCCGATGTGCAGCGCAGCGCGGAGGATTTTGCGCGCGTGCAAGCCGCGCTCACGCCCTACAAGCAGGCGCTCGATCTGTGGGTGAGCCGGCACTTTGGCAACGCGGGGGCCGATGACTTCCTGCGGCTGTTCGGCGACGCCGTGATTCCCGCGCTCAAGGGCGAGCGGGAAGTGAGCGAGCGTCAGCAGGCCGTCATCGCGCAAGCCAAAGCACTGTGGGAGGAAAAACGCTTTTTCCATTGGGACTTGGAATTCCCCGAAGTCTTCGTGGATTTGCAAAAGCGCGATTGGGCGGAAAATCCCGGCTTCGACGCGGTGATTGGGAATCCGCCGTGGGGAGCAGATTTTGATAATGCTGACAAAGCATGGCTAAAAACATTCCGGCTTGTAGAGTATCAATTTGACTCGTATATTGCTTTTATGGAAAGATCATTGCAATTACTTTCAATGAGTGGAAGAAATTCCTTTATCGTTCCTGACAGCTGGCTAATTATTAAATTTGCTAGGCGACTTAGAAATCATCTATTGACCAACACGGTAATTGAAGGGATTGTTGATCTTCCGCAAGGGGTCTTTGTGGATGCGACCGTAGATCCACTCATTTACGTTGTAAACAAATCATTGCCAAACGCAAATAACGTGACGAACATTGTGCTATTTGAACACGCCGAAACATTATCAGACCTTGATAAACCCAATGTATCTTTCCAACATCCACAAAATGAGTTGGCTTGTGATGATGACAATCGTTTTAGACTATCTCCGATATCCATAGCCGACATTATTCTTAAACGGCTTGATATTGTTCCTCTTGGCGAATTAGTCCAAATAGGTCTCGGCTGCAAGCCCTATCAAACAGGAAAAGGGGAACCCCCTCAAACAGACAAAATCAAAAATACCAAACCCTATAACGCTAGTCAGAAATTGAACGAGGGTTATTTCCCCTTGTATGCGGGTGACGGAGCTCAACGCTATTCTTCTTTTTGGAATGGCGAGTGGATTTTGTATGGGCCGCATTTAGCTGAGCCTCGGAATTGGGAATTGTTCACAGGCCCGCGAATTGTAATTCAGGGTATTCGTAATCCAAGTTTGGAACGACGATTGGTGGCTACCCATTTTGATCAAGATGCGATTACTAATGATAACTTGACAGTGGTCAAGATAAAGATTCCTTCCGTAAATACCTTTTTTATTCTGTCGTTAATCAATTCAAACTTCCTCAATTGGTTTTACTCCCAAAAACGTGGTAGTTTTACAAAGATCACCGTAGATGGCATATCTATTTTACCCATCCCCCGCATCACCTTCACCACCCCCGCCGACGAGCGCGCCCGGCTGCTCGCCGAAGGGCGCGACCTCGCCGCCGCGTGGGTACAAGCATCCACCAGCCCCGCCGCGTCCTACCGCGACTTCCTCGCCGCCCCCCTCGGCGCGTGGATCGCCGCCAGATTGGGAGTAGGAAGTAGGGGAGTAGGGAGTAAGGCTTCCGGCGACCAGCAACCAGCTTCCAGCAACCAGTCCGACGTGCTGCATGATTTGCTCGCCGCCCTCGCCGCAGATATGCTCGCGCTCAACCGCGAGAAGCAGGCCGAGATGCGCGGCTTCCTCGCGTGGCTGGAGCGGCAAATCGGCGCGCAGGTAGACGCCCTCACCGGCAAAAGCGCACTCCAAAACTACCTGGGCGATTACCAGAAGGGTCAGCCGCCCCTCGAATTGGCGGAACTCCTCGCCACCCTGCGCAAGAATCGGCGCAAGCTCCACGCCGATCCCGACGCCCGCGCCTTCCAGGAGCCGCTGGAACGGGAATACGCCGCCAGTTTGGAGAAGCTGTTGCCGCTCAAAGCCCGGCTCGCCGCGACGGATCGGTTGATTGATCTGATCGTGTATCGCCTGTACGGGTTGACGGAGGAAGAGGTGGGGATTGTGGAGGGGAACGGGGCGGCGGAGTCGGGGGCCGGGGCCGGATGATGAATCATCCGGCTGATACACGAAGCCTGCTCAAGCAGGCTAGGGGCCGGGGGAGTCGGCTTGAGCCGACTTGCGGGTAGCAGCCGGCGGTTTCAACCGTCGGCGGGGCTGGCAGGTGCGCCGCCGGGG
>CAZDSF010000092.1:0-13622 GCA_964508025.1 uncultured Anaerolineales bacterium | reverse complement strand
AGCGAACGTCTCTGCAACGCTTACGTGTGCGAGGAACACCAGCTGACCAATGTCGGCGTCTTTCGCGCCTACATGGCGGCCTACTTGAGGAGCCGCCCCGATCTGCACCAGGAAGGCGATATGGCCTCGCTCGTGCGCGAGCTCGATCCCGGCCCCACCGGGCTGCCGCTGGAGATCTACGCCTTCACGCGCACCGTGGCCTGGCAAGAGTATGAAGCCATTCAAGCCGACATCTTCGAGCATCTGGTGGCGGCGGCGCCGCAGTTTGGGTTGCGGATCTTCCAACAGCCCACGGGCAGGGATTTCCGGGCGCTAACCGAAGCGCTGCCTTGACAGACCATCTCGGCGATATACAATACGCGACGAGATGGAAAAACGCGAACAGGATAACAGAAGATTGCACATGGGACGGCTGCGCCGTTGGCTGCTCATCGGCCTGGGCGCAATCGCGTTGGGACTGGGAATTCTCGGCATTTTCGTGCCGCTACTGCCCACGACGCCCTTCCTGCTGCTGGCAGCCGCGGCATTCGTGCGCAGTTCCGAGAAATTGCACGATTGGCTGCTCGACCATCGCTGGTTTGGAACCTATATCCGCAACTACCGGGAGCACCGAGCGATCACCTTGCGCGCCAAGGTGCTCACGCTGACCATGTTATGGGGCACAATTGGGTATACCATTATCGCGGCAGTAGAACAGTGGTGGGTGCGCGGGTTACTCTTGCTTATCGCCGCAGGCGTGACCCTACACATCACCCGCCTGAAAACGTTCAAGGCCTGAGCAAAAAGCCCTCAGCAATTCAAGTCGTCAATGATCTGGCGCAAGGCGGCTGAGTCAAGATCCTTCTTATCGAGCAGCGCCACAGCGCCGGCTTCCAACCCCAAACGCCGGAACTCCCGATCGGGATAGGCGCTGATGAGCACGACCCGCGACGCCGGCAGCAGCGCGTGGATGCGCCGCGCGCAGGCGATGCCATCTTCTTCACCCAGAACCACGTCAATGAGCAAGAGCTGCGGAGATAAACGCTCCGCGATGTGCAACGCTTCTGCCACATTCTCCGCTTCGTAAATCAGGGCTTGCGGATGCACTTTGCCAATCATGCGCCGCAACTGCTCACGATACCGGCTGTTATCATCTACCAACAGAATGAACAAGCGCTGCCTTCCGGAAGCACTGAGCGGCGTCGGCGCAGTTGCCAGCGAACCTGACACGCCGAGAATCTCTGGATGTTGGTTGATGTAGTTCACCGCTTCCAGGCGGCTTTGGACGCCGAGATGGCGATACAGCCGGGTGAGATGATTTTCAACGGTTTTCACGCTGAGACACAGGCGTTGGGCAATGCTCTGATTATCCATCCCTTGTTGCAACAATCGCAATAGCTCGCGTTGCCGCAACGTGAGCACAGAAGGCAAATCCTGGGGGTGCTCCAAACTGAGGAGTTTGTCCAACAAAGGGCTGGAGATCCAGCGCTCACCGGCGAGGATCCGTTGCACAGCCAGACGCAAATCGCTCAGCGGTTGATCCTTGAGATGGTACCCATCCACCCCAGCGCTCAGCAAACCACGCACATAAGCATCATCATCATAGGCGCTCACAACCAGGATCCGCAAATCGCTATACGCGGCCCGAATCCTGCGGACGGCGCTGAGCGGCTCGAAATCCGGCATCGCCACATCAATCAACACCAGGTCGGGGCGCAAGACCTCCAATGCAGTATGCAGCGCCGGCCCGTCCCCCACCTCGCCGACAATTTCGAGACCAGGAAGCTCCTGCAGGGCATTCCGAATACCGGCCCGCACGAGCGCGTGATCATCTGCCAGCAATACGCGAATACTATCCATACGCTCGATTATAGCATCATAGCGACACAGAAAAAATGCGCCCACGGGGGCTTATCATGTCCAGCATCCAATGGCGAGACTGCTTCAAGGCATTTCCAGCAGTTGCGCCTGCAATGCCGAGAAACTGCAGCGCGAAAAACCACCCTGCTCCAGATATGCCGCGAGGTCCCCGTAAACGGCGTCAATTCTATCAAAGGCGGCATGCAGATAATGCGCCTGGACGGTGTAGACAATTTCGAAATTGCGGGTAGGAAACAGCCCCAACGTCAACCACCGCCAGAACGTCAAGGACTTCTGTACCACCGGCAACGTAGAGGCATTGGAGCGCAGATAGTCATGCAAAACGGCTTCTGGCGGCGCGCCAAGCACCCGCTGAATGACGGCGCACGCAAAGCCAGTACGATCTTTCCCGGCGCGGCAATGAATCAACACGGGATAGGCAGCGGCATCAAGGAGCAGCTGCAACAGCGTGCCCATGGGCGAAATCGCCAGATCCACCATGTCGCGGTAGACGGATGCCATCACCGCGCTGATGGCGGCTTCAGCATTGCGGCGATGGAGCAGCCCGCGCAGGCGCGCCCGCGTGAGGCGCTCGATGTCAACGGGCAGAGCCAAAACGCGCACGCCAGGCAAGGTTGCCAGCCCGCGCCGCCGCTCATAAGGCGCGCGCAGATCAACGATGGTGCGCACTCCCAGAGATTGCATTTCCCGCAGGGCGACGCCCCGCAATCGTCCCGGATCACCGGAGCGATAGAGCAATCCAGCGCGCAGGCGCCTGCCATTTGCAGCGGGCAATCCTCCGCAATCGCGCAGATTGATGATACCGCGTGCCACGCAACGCTCTTTCAGCGCCGCCGGCTGCGGCGATTCCGGCGCGGCTGGGAAGACGCCGGCTGCGCCGCGGCGATTTCGGGTTGCGGCAGCGGCGCCTGCAACATCCGCTGATAATAATCATCGAGCAACATCGCCATCAGGGGCAGCTCCTCCTCCGTTTCGGCCAGGCTGCGCGCCAACGGCAAAAAACGCTGGCTGCGCTCGGCCTGCAATTTGTCGCGCTCGCGCAGGCGCGCCTCGAGCAGCGCAATCACCCGCTCCGCAACCACAGCCTCCACATCCTCATGGGTGGGCAAAGGACACGCTCGCATCTGGATCCCATAACGTTTGGCGATGCGCTCCAGCGCCAGCGTCTCAACTTCCGTCACCAACGAGATTGCCGTCCCCAATGCGCCCGCGCGGCCCGTGCGGCCCGCCCGGTGAATGTAGAGCTCTGGATCTTCGGGCGGCTCGTACTGAATCACGTGGGAAAGCTCAGGAATATCCAGCCCCCGCGCCGCGACATCGGTCGCCACCAAGAAGCGCAACGTCCCCTGGCGCACCCGCGCCAAAACCCGTTCACGCTCCGGCTGCGACAGATCCGCGCTCAACTCATCAGCATCATAGCCAAAACGCTGCAAAACCACCGTCACATAGTGAACGCGCGTTTTGGTGTTGCAGAAAATAATCGCCGACGCAGGATTCTCTATCTCGATCAAACGGATCAGACTGCGATCCTTGTCCATGCCGGGCACCACATAGAAGACGTGCTCCGTGTCCGCCACATGCACATGATCCCGGCTCAGGGATAGAAACTCTGGCTCACGGATGAACTGCCGCGCAGTGCGCAACACATGCGCCGGGAATGTGGCGGAATACATGCACGTATGAATCGAATGGTGTGGCAGGTATCGCTGCACCTCGCGCATATCAGGATAGAAGCCCATCGAAAGCATCCGGTCAGCTTCATCGAAGATCAGCACCCTGAGCGCATCCAACGAAAGCGAACGCCTGAGCAAGTGATCCAAAACCCGACCCGGCGTGCCCACGACAATGTGCGCGCCACGCCGCAACCCTTCCAATTGCGCGCCATATCCCACGCCGCCATAGAGCGCCAGCGTGCGTAGCCCTGCCGCGCTGCAAAGCAGGGCCGCTTCCTGCTGCACTTGCCGGGCCAGTTCGCGCGTGGGCACCAGAATCAATGCCTGGCACTCCGAACGCGCCGGATCAAGCCGCTCCAACAGCGGCAAGATGAACGCACCGGTCTTCCCGCTGCCCGTGCGCGCCTGGATGAGCATATCCCGACCGGCGCGCAAGTAGGGGAGGGCCTGAGCCTGCACAGGCATCAGTGTCAGCCAACCGGCGCGAGCAGCCGCATCGCGCAACAACTCAGGCAGCTCCGCAAGCGTGATCTCCGGCAGAACGTCATGCGGATTTTCCAAAATATCGTTATCCATAAATGTCTTCACCTCATCGTAGTGTTGCCAGATAGTATATCACATCCGGGCGAATCTTTCCTGTTTGAGAAAGTATGCTACACTAAAGGCATTGAAATGTTGCAAGAGAAAACAATGCAACCGTTTACCATACACACATCTCCAGGAGGGAAAATCATGACCGGCTATATCAAAACCGCCCTTGCAATAGTTGCCGTATTGAGCCTGGCGTTGACCGCATGCCAGACGCTCAATCCGACGCCCACGCCGCCAGCGGCCCCGGATCTCACCATCGCCTGGATTCCGAAATCGTTGAACAACCCTGTCTTTGAGATCGGACGTGATGGCGCATACAAAGCCGCGGAGGAACTGAGTGCGCAAACCGGCAAGAGAATCGAAGTGCTCTACATGGCTTCCCTGGCTTCGGATGCCACCGAACAAGCGCGCATCGTTGAGGATGCCATTGCCAAAGGCGCCGACGCTATCGGCATCTCCTGTAACGATCCTATCGCTTGCGAGGAACCCATCAACAAAGCCGTGGGTCTCGGCATTCCCGTGATGACCTGGGACTCTGATTCGCCCAACAGCAAACGCTTCACGTACCTGGGTGTGGACAACTACGAGGGAGGCAAGGCCGCCGCCGAGCTGCTGGTGCGCTTCATGGGCGAGCGGGGGAAAGTGGCGCTGCTCAGCGGCGTCCCTGGCGCTTTCAATCTCGAAGCGCGCATTCGAGGCTTCAAGGATGCCATCAGCGCCTATCCCGATATCGAGATTGTCAGCATCGTTTACTGCAACGATGACATTAACCTGGGCGTGCAGGTTGTCGAAGAGGCCATGCAAACGCATCCCGATCTCAACGGCTGGTTCTTTGTGGGACTGTGGCCGCTCTTCGCCGAACGCGGCGCAATGCCGCTTTGGGAAAAGGCTTCTGGAGCAGGGCAGCTTTCCAATATCGTCTTCGACACCCTGCCCATCGAGCTCGAATGGCTGAAGGATGGTTATCTCCACGGCCTGGTGGGGCAAAAATACTGGGGCTGGGGCTATGATACGGTGTACATGCTCTACGAACACCTGGTCAACAACAAGGCATTTCCTGCGTTCACCGATTCCGGTATGGACATCGTCACCCGCTGCAATGTTGACGTGATGGCGGCAATGTGGGCCGCCAGCGACTTCACCCAAACGTTGCCCGATCCATTCGCCTGCCTGGAATAGCGGCAGGGGCGCGGCGTCAAGGTAGTCTCACACCACCAAAACCCCCGGTCCGAATGCGCCGGGGGTAAAAATTACCGCAACACGGAATGTGATCTCCGCTCACAGTTCAAGCCTCACACATCACTTCCTATTGATCCTTCGGTCTCGCAACTTGATCCAGATGCCGTGCAGCAGCTTGATTTGCGTTGCGCTCAGCCCAAGCCCTTCGCGGAGCAGGACTTGATCGGTAATATCCAACACCGCGTCAATATCACCGGCGCGGAGGAGCTGATCGAAGTGGGCCAGGTCTAGCCGCTCGGCATGGATGAGCGGCAACGGCAGGCTCTCGGCTTCGCTTGGCTCAAAAGTCAGCACGCCGCCGCCATAGCTGCGCCCGGTCACTTCGGCAAACGCAAAGGTGAGCGCATTCAAATATGCTGCCGTCACCGCCGCGCCATTGACGCCGGCAAGGAAACGCACGCGATGGATGGTATCGGTACAGGCGGCTTGCGCCCGGTTGAGGGTGAGTTTGGGGTAGGCGTGAACCTGCCGCAGCATAAAAGCATCGGGAATCCATACCGAAGGCACAACATACCACCGCGAGCGATTGCGGCACTTGAACCCGGTGTGATAATCCTGAGCTTCTCCCAACGCAATGTAACGCTGCACGGATTCCGGGAGCTGCTCCAGCGGCGTATCTGCGGGCATGAAGAGAAATGCCGGTAACTGCGCTGTGACATTGGCCTGCCAATCGGCGGCGTTGAATACTGCGCCGGTGAGATGCGCCGAACGGCTGACCATACGCTCAAGATACGGCTCTAAAGCGTGCATCTTGACCTGGTTTTGTGAAAGGACAAAGAATTCATTGCGCCCGGTGACAATGCCCACATCTACATCCAGCACTTGCCGGGCAGGCGTGACGCCGGGATGCTTACGCAACAGGCGTAACAGCTCAATTTCTTCAGTATCGAGATAGTATTGCGTCCATTTTTCCGTGGAGTGATCCATTGGCTTGAGCGGCGCAGCGTTCAGCATATCGGGGGTCAAGTCCGCTAAGTCTGCGATCCCGTCTAGCTCGAGCACGCGAATGCCGCTGTTCGGGTTGTGATTGCGTTCAGCAAGGAGCAACACCACTTCTTGCTGAATATCGAGAAACACCAGCTGGCGAAAAGTGACCAGGGTGACCCGGCTGAAATAGTCGCTGAGGAATTGCCGGGCTTCGGCGGCGTAGTTGACCTGGAAGAGCTCCGCCGGAATCACCATCGCCAGCCGCCCATCTTCTTTGAGCAGCAAGCTCCCGACGATGAGAAAAGGCAACCAGGCGTTGGTTAAGCGATTGGGATGCAAGCCAGCTTGTTGCATCAGGCTGAAGGCTATCCGGCGGTGGTCTTCGGGGAAATTCTGATAGCGAATGAACGGGGGATTGCCAATGACCGCATCGAAGCACTGCCGTTCCTGAAGCACCAGGGTGAGTAATTGCTCACCAAACAGTTGTTGCTGGCAATGTGCGAAAAAGTCGCTAACATGAATTGTATTGTTGGATGAAAGCGGTAAGCCCAGGGCTTGTAAGCGCTGCGCGGTCTTGCTGGCTTCGCGCGGATCCAATTCGACGCCGTGCAACTGCTGCATCAAAGCCTCTGCGGCTGTCCCCAAGCGCAGCAGACGGCGCGCAGCGGCAATCAAGATGTTGCCGTCGCCGCAACTAGGCTCCAGAATCCGCTGTGAAGGCGCGTGAATCGCCCAACTTGCCAAAAAATCGGCAATCGGTTCGGGCGTGTAATAGCCGCCGCGCAATTTCTGGGAAGAGAGCTGCGTCATAGGCTCTCGCCTTCCTGTAACACGCCAATGGCGGCAAGATCAGTCTCGTTCAGGTTGTACAGTTCGGCAATCTGCCGCTCAATAGCCCGTCGTAACTGCTGCGCTTGCTGCTGGGCCTGCTGGCGTTGCAACGGAATCGCAGCGCCAGCGGCGCGTTCATTGGCTGAAATCAGGGCTGCGACCCGCGCCACAATCGTGTCGTGTACGGCTTTTTCTTGAGGATCAGCAAGGTCAAGCAAACGAACTGGCAAATCTTTGATGAATTGTTTGCCATGTGAATAATAGCCGCCGCGGAACACGCTACCAACGGCGCGCACCATTGCCTCGATGACCGGATGTGAAAGCAGTGCTTGCAAGTAATGAATGGAGAGCACGGTTTGGGGCTTGAGTCGCAAGCCATAGTAAGGGCCATTGCCGCCGCCGGTAAACAGGATATCCTGATCGTCATAGGCATACCGCGCTTCAAGTGAAAGCACCGGCCAGAGCAGTTTGGGTGCGCCATCGAAGCGGGCGAGGCTTTGGGAACGGCCATAACGATACCAGGTATCTGCCGTTCCGCCCTGAATGCTTCGCTGCTCAAGTTGGGCTTTGTGGGCATTGAGATACGCCCAGCATCGCGGGAAGTTCTCTTGCATTTGCGCTGGCGTAAACAGCTGCGCGCGCTGGTTTTCAATCCGGTAAGGGAAAATGATATAGGCGTTGGCTTGAGGGCGGCTGAAGGCCGGCAACGCAACATCGAGCAAACAGGGGCGTAGAATCCCTTTTTCGATGGCCCAGGTCACACCACTGACATCAACAAACGTGACATACGCTTCATCTTCTTCCAGCGGCTTCAAAATGTAGATTTTATCGGCGCTGGTTTGCACGCCCACAAAGATCGTTGCCAGTTGTTCGAGCGTGGTAGGATGCTCAAGGCGCAACCGCTCGAAGAGCGCCCGCGCCGCTGGCGACACAAATTTCCACGGCGTTGCGCCGAGATAATCCGCCGAATATGCCAGCGGCTGGCTTGACACGCCGCGCTGCCATGCGGCAAGATCGCTGACGTGTTCGACCGTAAAGCGCGGCGCGGCCTGTTTAGTCAGCGATAAGATACAGGTATAGGTCGAGCGGCGCGCACCAAAAACTTGCTGCACCCCAAAATGGGTGATGTCAACAACGTGTTGGCCTTCTGCCAGCAGTTTCCGTAAAGCCTGCCCGGATTTGAGGGTAAAGAACTTGTGGGGAACGATGTAACCCAATCGGCCTGTGGGATTGAGTAAAGAGAGCGCGCGTTCGATGAACAAACTGTATTTGTCGAAATTGTCGCTTTGCGCGCAAGTATAGGGAGAAGCCTCGCTCTGATAGTAGCGGGCTTCTTGAGGCGCATAGCGCACCATGTTCTGAATGCGAATGTAGGGGGGATTGCCAACGATTGCATCAAATCCACCCCTGGCAAAGACCTGGGGAAAAGCCGTGGCCCAATCCAATGGGTTGATTTGGGTAAAGCGTTGCGCATCGGTCAGAGCCTCGGCGTCGTACTCGAAGTAGGCGCTATCTACCAGGCTGTTGCCGCATTGCACATTCGCATCCAGGTTAGGCAGTGCGCGCGCATGGCGTTGTTGATACGCAGCGATTGCCGCTGCCGGCGCATCTTCCAGGGCTTTGAGCAACAAACTAAAACGGGCAATCTCTACCGCTTGTGGATCAATATCTACGCCAAAAATATGTTCGCAAAGGATACGATTTCTTTCCTGGAGCGTGAGATGCCAGGTGTGCTGTGAACCTTCGTAGAGTTTATCGCTATGGGCTGCGCCGCCTTCGCGCAGATAGGCTTCCAGATATGCGGCCAGCAAATAATCATACGCTTTGAGCAAAAAAGGCCCTGAACCACAGGCAATATCAGCAATGCGCAATGACGCCAATTCGGTGGGCGATTTCCCGGCGCACAACGGGCCGAGGGTTTTCTGAACAATAGCCGCTACGATAGACTCAGGCGTAGGCACAACGCCTTGTGAGGCGGCGATTTCCGGTTTTTCCTGAATGACAATGGTATGTTGTTCTAATGCGATGTGTCGCGCCAGAAAGCGCTCGTAAATTTGCCCCAAAATGTCGGCGCCGACCACTGAAAACGCATAGGGGCTGGCGGGATAGTACAACGCCTGGAAAATGCTGATGAGCACATCGCTGCTGACAGTGATATTGAAGGAGAGTTGATCTTCGATGAAATCAAACAACCCGGAATTGTAACGCGCATCAGCGTGAAGAAACAGAGCCTTGAGCGCTTCATAAGATTGCACAGCTTGCAGCGTTTGATAACGCTCAAGCTCCCGATCTTCACAGATGCGCAAAAAGATAATGCGATTGAGCAAGCGCTGAACACGGAAATTTATCTCCAGCTGACTAAGTGTGGTATTGTGCGTGATGATATCTTGCGCCAACTGCGCGCGCCACGTTTCAATCTGCTTCAGGAAATATTCATCGAAGGTCTCTGCGCCCGCATACATTGCGTCGCTCTCAAATTGAGCATCGAAAGTGCCTGAATAGACCGCCTCACGCGAAATTTGGGCGTACAGTTCATCGAAACGCGCCACATAATCCGTGCAGTCGTAGATCTTGAGACGCGCTATGCGCACATCATCTTCAACCTGGGGACGAATCCGGCTGTCATAGAGGATGAGCTTATCGAAGTTGGTCAACACCACCATGGGCAAGCGCGCATTCCAGCCGTAGCGCCGCACCTGAAAAACTGCTGCCTGGTCTGTATCAACCGCTACGGATGGGCGTTTGGCTTCGACAAAGAACTTGCGCGTTGCGCCTAAGCGTAGCGCATAGTCAGGCTTTTTAGTAGAAACTGCGGGCGCATCTGCGCCCGCATCTGCAACTTCCACGCTATCTTCATGCACAACTTCGCGCAAATACTGCGGAGCGCATTTCGCGTTGAACACATCCCAACCCAAAGCCGCCAGAAAGAGATTGAGAAAATCTGTGCGCAGCTGCGTCTCATTGTAATCGGAGTGCGCGTGCGTGTAGGCCGCGCGGTTGGCTAGAAAAGCCTCCACGAGCGCCTGGATAGTCTGGCGGGCTTGGTTTTTGTCCATCAAACGGCTTGACTCCATTGCTGTAAATCTGACATTCTCTACTTCCTTAATTGTACCACAGACAATGAATGAAAACAGACGTGCTGCGTGAAACGCAAGTCTTATCACGTTTCACGCAGCACGCCTCACATCTCACGCCTTACACGTCAACTCCTCGCCCTCGTGTGTCGCCAGATACACCTTCTCCGCCGAGAGCGGCAGATAGTTGAAGCGCCCGCCGAGTGCCAGGTATAGGCGAGTTGGATCAATATACTTCATCATGTGAGCCTAAATCAATCAAGACCAACGCCATTTCGCCTTCTTGTGGCAAGAAGGTGAAGATAATACGGCAATCGTATTCGACCCAGCAAGCCCACAATCCGTGCAAATTGCCGCTCAGTTTGTGTGTTTTCAACTGGGGATGAAACGGGTCCGTCGTCAGTTTTTCAAGCGTCTCAAAGATACGCTCTTGCAGGGCGGAATCACGACGGACGCGCCGCTTGAATGCGCGCTTGAAACTGTTGTGCCAGATGAGCTCAGGCATCCGTTTCTTCCAAGAGGTCGCGTTTGAGATCGTCAAGGCTGCCGTAACTGGCGCGACCTTCACGCGCTGCAGCGAGCGTTTCAACAGCACTGCGGGCAATATCCTCTCGCCGCAGCATAACCAAACGCTTATGCAGTATATCTATCAGGCTCTCTTGCTCGTCTGGCGATAACTGCGCTGCAACATCAAGCGCAGTTTGCAACCGTGATGTCATTACACTTTCCATATTCCCCCCGATTCTCGACATACTTTTATTAAACAGCACTTTCCGCCCCAAGTCAACCACAAAACACCCCCGGCGCATACAGACCGGGGGCAAAAATCACCGCAACGTGAAACGAAAATATTACCACGTTTCACGCAGCACGCATCACGCCTTACACGTCAGCTCTTCGCCCTCGTGCGTCGCCAGATACACCTTCTCCGCCGAGAGCGGCAGGTCGTTGAAGCGCACGCCGAGCGCATTGTAGAGCGCGTTGGCGATGGCAGGCGCGGTTTGCACCATCACATGCTCGCCGACGCCGCGCGCGCCCCAAGGGCCATCCTCCAGCGGCGTCTCCACGATGTCGCCGTGAATCTCACGCGGCGCATCCAGCGAGGTGGCGAGCTTGTAATCCACAAAGCTAGGATTGCGCAGCCGCCCCTGCGCATCGAAGAACATCCCCTCGAAGGCTGAGCTCAGCCCATGCACCGCCCCACCCTCGATTTGCGTCAGCACCAAGTCGGGGTTGATCGCCTTGCCCACGTCGTAGGCGCTGGCGATCTTGAGCACTTCGATCTGGCCGGTCTCCGTGTCCACTTCCAGATCCACCGCCTGCGCGCCCACCGTGTAGTGGACAACCGCCCGCCCGCCCTGGCCCGTCTCCGGGTCGAGGCCGGTCACATAAGTGGGCATGAACTTCCCGCTGCCGATGATCGGCCCGCCCTGCCAGCCCTCGTAATTCTCGTTGGGCAAGCCGTAGACCACCATCTTCTTGAGCGATTGCTCCCGCTCGGACTTGTACGAGATCACCACGCCGTCTTTGATGTCCAGGTCGGCGGGGTCCTCGTCCCAGTATTTGGCGACGATATCGAGGATTTGCCCGCGCGCGTGTTCCGCCGCGTTCTTCACCGCGTTGCCCATAGACCAGGTGATGCGGCTGGCGACCGTCTGCCACTCATAGGGGCTGTACTTGGTATCCACCGGATTCGCCGAGACGCGCACCCATTCGTAAGGGATGCCGAGCGCTTCCGCCGCCATCTGCGCAGCGACGGTGAATGCGCCCTGTCCGATCTCCTGCCCGGAGACGTAGACGTTGAGCGTGGCGTCCTCGTTGAAGCGCACGATAGCCGAACTGCCGGGATTCGGCGGCATGGCGGGCGCTTTCCACATGATGGCGAGGCCCTTGCCCCGACGCTTGTGCGGCGCGGAGGGCTTTGCTGGGCGGTCCCACTCAATCGCCGCCTTGACCTTGTCAATGCACTGCGGCAAATCCACTTGCGGCATCGTCATCCCCGTGAGGATGACATCGCCGGGACGGACGCAGTTCTGCCGCTTGAAGTCCGCCGGATCCATGCCAATCTGCTCCGCGAGCCGATCCATGATCTGCTCCAGTCCCCAGTGGATTTCCGGCATCCCAAAGCCGCGCATCGCCGAGCCGATGGGGTGATTGGTGTAGACGCAGTAGGAATCGCCCTTGACGTGCGGCACATCATACGGGCCGGTGCAGGAATACCCAGCGGCGCGGGCGATGTTCACGCCGTAATCGTTGTACGCGCCCCCGCCAAAGTAGTATGCCAGCTCCATCGCCAGCAGATTGCCGTCCTTATCGCAGCCGATTTTGTATTTGCCCACCAGACTTTGCCGGACGTTCGTGGCGACAAATTCCTCCTCGCGGGACATCCGCACCTTGACCGGGTAGCCCGGCACGGCTTTCGCCATTAGCACCACATTGGCTTCGATAGAGATGCCGGCCTTGCCGCCAAAGCCGCCGCCGATATAGGGCGAAATCACACGCATATTACCGTGCGGAATGCCGAGGCTCTGCGCCAGGATGTCGCGCTGCGCGAAAGGCGATTGCGACGCCGCCCACAGCGTCACCTGCCCATCGAGATTCCACTGCGCCACCGCAACGTGCGTCTCAATGGGCGCGTGCTGAATCTGCGGCAGCGTGTAGGTATCCTCTACAATCGCCGCGCACTGCGCCCAGACCTCATCCGCTACGCCCGCGTCGCTCACCTGGCCCTTGCGCAGTTTGAAATGCTCCGAGATATTGGTGCCGGGTTCGGGGAAAATGAACGGCACCACCTCGTACTTGCCCAGGTCGGGATGAATCAGCGGCGCATCGGGCTGTGCGCCCATGTAAGGGTCGAAAACCGGCGGCAGCTCCTCGTACTCCACCTCGATGAGTTTGGCGGCCTGTTCCGCGATTTCCTCACTCACAGCCACCACGCCCGCGACGGATTCGCCCACATAGCGCACGCGGTCGTAGGCGTAGATGAAGCGATCCTTGAGATAGAGTCCCAGATGGGTGGGATTATCCTGCCCCGTCACCACCGCCTTCACGCCGGGCAGGGCCAGCGCCTTGCTCACATCAATCTTCTTGATCAGCGCGTGCGCCACCGGGCTGTGGACGATCTTGCCGTAGAGCAGCGTCGGCCCAAAGGCCATATCATCCACATACTTCGCCGCGCCGGTGACTTTCTCGAACGCATCCACGCGCGGGACGCTTTTACCGACAGGATTTGATGTTTGTTCTGTCATAGTTTTCTCCATAATCATGGGGAGTTGTTACTGGTTACTGGTTACTGGTTACTGGTTGCTGGTTGCTGGTTGCTGTTCAGAGCGATAGGGTTCCTGATGGTTTTTTATGACGGATTGGAGAAAGTTGTTTAACTTTCTCCCCAAAAGATCGTAACGGGACACGAGCGGTTGATAAGTAG
>CAZDSF010000091.1:0-13966 GCA_964508025.1 uncultured Anaerolineales bacterium | reverse complement strand
CTCTGAAGTAGTAATGGGTGAGCAGTTCTGGCATGGCGTTCTGCTCACCGCTCACCGCTCACTGCTCACCGCTCACTGCTCACCGCTCACTGCTCACCGTTCACTACTCACTGCTCACCGCTCACCGCTCACCGCTCACCGCTCACGTTTCACCCATCACCCATCACCCCACTAGAGCCTCACCGGCAACTGCCGCACCCGCACCCCCGTGGCGTGGAACACAGCGTTGGCGATGGCGGGCGCGGCGGCGATCATCACCGGCTCCGCCAGGTTCTTCGCGCCGTAGGGGCCTTCGCGCAGGCGCGTTTCCACGTACACCGTTTCCATTTCCGGCAGATCTGTCGCGCGCGGAATGCGGTAGCGGTCGAAGTTGTACTGCTGCGGATAGCCCTCCCGATAGATGAAGCCCTCCAGCAGGCCGTAGCCCACGCCCTGAGCGATGCCGCCCAACATCTGCCCCCGCGCCCCCTGCGGGAAGAGGATTTTGCCCGCGTCGTGCGCGGCCCACAGCCCCACCAGCCGAATCGTCCCGCTGTCCGGCTCTACCTCCACCTCCGCCACCTGTGCGCCGAAGGTGTAGCAGAAATAAGGCGTGCCGGTCCCGGTCTCGAAATTCCAGTGGATTTGCGGAATCTGCCAGTAGCCTTCTGCCGAAAGCTGCAAGCCCATTTCGAAGGCGTGTTCGACCACGCGCTCGAACGGCAGCGGCTCCTCGCTGGGGCCGATGAAGGCTTCGCCCTCGCGCAGCAGCTGCTCCGGCGCGCAGCGCAGCGCGTCGGCCGCCGCCAGCCGCAGCAGCGCGTCGAGTTTCCGCGCGGCGACGAGCGTGGCATTGCCGCCCACCATCGAGGCGCGCGAGGCCACGGTGGGGCCGGATTCGAGCGCGGTCGCGGTATCGGGCCGCAGCAGGTGAATCCGCTCCGGCGAGACCCCCAACGCCTCCGCCGCCAGCAGCGTGAAGACGGTGCGGCTGCCCTGCCCGTAATCCGTCAGCCCGGCTTGCAGCGTGAGGCTGGCGTCGCGCTCCACGCGGAGCGTGATCCTGGCGTAATCCGTCCCCTCGCCGCCTAGCCCGCTGCCGTGGAAGTAGCAAGCTGCGCCGATGCCGCGTTGCACCTCGGCGTTCCGCGTCGCCGGATAGGCGGCGCGTTTGCGATCCCACTCCGAGCGCGCGCGCACCCAGCGCAGACAGGCTTCCAATCCCACCTCGTGCTCGATGCGGTTGCCTGTGAAGGCGCAATCGCCCTGCCGCAGCCCGTTCTGGAGCCGGAAATCGAGCGGATCCACGCCCAGGCGGTGCGCCAGCTCATCCACCGCCATCTCGATCGCCGCCGTCGCCTGGGTGTTGCCGAAGCCCCGGAACGCGCCGGAAAAGCCATTGTTGGTGTAGACCACGCGGGTATCCACGTGCGCGGCCTCGTAGCGATAGGCGCCCGCCGCGTGCATCGAAGCGCGCCACGCGGAGAGCGGCGTCATCGAGGCGTAGGCGCCGCTGTCGGCGAGCAGCTCCGCGCGCGCCGCGCGCAGCCGCCCTTCCGCCGTGGCGCCCAGCGTGAGGCGAATCTGCATCCATTCCCGCTTGTAAGAGGCGAGCATGTCCTCCGCCGTGGAAAGGGTCAGCCGCACCGGGCGCCCTGTGAGCAGCGCCAGTTTGGCGACCTGCGCCGCGCCCTGGTAGTTGAGGTCATCCTTCCCGCCGAAGGAACCGCCCACGGGAGGCTGGATCACGCGCGCGGCGCTTTGGGGCAGCCCCAGCACCGCCGCGACGTTATCGCGGTTGATGAACGGGCTTTGATCGTTGGCGAAAATCACCACCGAGCCATCGGGCTGTGGAATCGCCAGCGCGCCGTGCGCTTCGAGGTACGCATGTTCCTGGTGGAGGAAAGTGTAGGTCTCGTCGAGCACCGCCGGACATTCGGCCAGCACGGCGGCGGGATCGCCGTGGCGCACGATGTGGGTCGCGCACAGGTTGCCCTGTTGCAGGGGCGGCGTGAGCGGCACAAGCGGCGCGTCGGCGTCGAGCGCGCGGCGCGGATCGGAGACCACGGGCAGCGCTTCGAGTTCCAGCGCGATGGCTTCGATGCCGGCTTGCGCGGCGGCCTCGCTCTCGGCGGCCACGGCGGCGATGGCGTCGCCCACGTAGCGCACCTTCTCGTGCGCCAGGATGAAGGCGTCGCGCACGGGCCAGCCGAACGCGCCATGCTCCACAAAATCCTCCGCCGTGATCGCGGCCACGACGCCCGGCGCGGCGAGCGCGGGCGTCACATCCAGGTGGATGATGCGGGCGTGGGGCAGGGGGCTGCGCAGCACTTTGGCGTGCAACATGCCGGGCAGCCGCATATCCCCCACATAGCGCGCCTTGCCGAGCACCTTTTCCAGGCCATCCACCGCCTGCGCCGAGGCGCGTCCTACGTAGCGCAGCCCTTCAGCAGCGGCAACGGGCAGCTCGGCGGCTGAACCGGCCCGCCGCTGCGCCGTCGCCTCGATGGCGTCCACGATCTGCTGATAGCCGGTGCACCGGCACAGGTTGCCCGCAAGCGCCTGCCGAATCTCCTCGCGGGTGGGGCGGGGATTGCGGCGCAGCAGCGCCTCGGCGGCGACGATCATGCCCGGCGTGCAGAAGCCACACTGCGTCGCGCCGTGCTCCAGGAAGGCGCGTTGCAGGTCGCTGGGGCCGCCGTCGGGCGCGCACAGCCCTTCGATGGTGAGGACATGGCGCCCGGCGACGCGCGCCGCCGGGGTGGAACAGGCTTTCGCCAGCGCATCGTCAATCAGCACCGCACAGGCGCCGCACTGCCCGATCTCGCAGCCGCGTTTGACGCCCGTCAGGCCCAGGTGCTCGCGCAGCACGGTGAGCAGCGTCGCCGTCTCCGGCACATCCAGCGCCACAGGCCGATGATTCACGTGAAATTCCAGGTGCATGTTGCCCTCCCGCGCCTAGACCAGCGAGCGCCCGCCGTCTACAAAGTAGACGCTGCCGGTGAGAAAATCCGTCTCGATGAGGAACGCCGCCATGCGGGCCACATCTTCGGGGCAGCCCACGCGCTTGAGCAGGGATTTCGACTCGGCCCAGGCGCGCTTCTCGTCGGTGCAGCTGTCGGGCAGCAGCACCGTGCCCGGCGCAATCGCCATCACCCGCACGGTCGGCGCGAGCTCCACCGCCAGCGATTTGGTCAGTGAGACCAGCCCGGCTTTGCTCGCAGCATGGTGGGCGTATTCGGGCCAGACCTGGAAAGCGGAGAGATCGGTGATGTTGAGGATCACGCCGCCGCCCTGCGCCAGCATGTGCGGCGCGACGGCCTGCGCCAGCAGGAACGGCCCTTTGAGGTTCACGTTCAGGGCCAGATCCCAATCCGCCTCGGTGATCTCCAGCAGCGGCGCTTTGAGCCAGACGGAAGCGTTGTTGATGAGCACGTCAATGCGCCCGAAGGCGTCGAGCGTCGCCTGCACCAGATGGCGAATCGAGGCGGCATCCTGCATGGCGGCCTGGGTCGCCATCGCGCGCACGCCGAGCGCGCGCAGGTCGGCCAGTGCTTGTTGCCACGGTTCGTGATCCTGGTAGTAGCTGAATGAAATGTGCGCGCCGCGTTCCGCCAGACGGTAGGCGATGGCCTCGCCCACGCGCATCGCGGCGCCGGTGATGAGAACGACAGAATCCTGAATTTGCATCGTTAGCTCCTGTATAAATTATGAAGGATGAAGGATGAAGGATGAAGGCGGAAGGATGAAGGATGAAGGATGAAGGCGGAAGGGTGAAAAGCTCTTCACTGGGATGCATTTTTTCTCCCCATCTTCCCATCCCCCCATCTCCCCATCCCCCTATCTCCCCAACACCGCCGCTGCGATGGCCGCGTAGCCTTCCGCCGCCGCGTGCAGGTCGGCGATGGGCACGGATTCGTCCACGATGTGCGCGAGCGCCTCTCGCCCCGGCCCGTAGCCGATCGTGGGGATGCCGGCGACGCCAGCGGAGAAGCTGCCGTTGGTGCAGAAGTTGTACGCGGCGAGACCCGGCTGCTGCCCGATGTCGCGCAGGGCCGCGAGCGCGGTCTGCACGAAAGGATGCGTCTCCGGGAAGAGCCACGCGGGCGGCGCGGCCGTCACCCATTCCTCCCCGCCATCGGTGCGGCGGAGCCTGTCGCGGGCGAGCGAAACTTCCGCCTCGAACTCGCGATCTTCCGCCTGGCAGGCCGCGATGAGCCGCCGGAATTCCGCCAGCACCGTCTCCGCCGTCTCGCCGGGCAGCAGCCGCAGATCGTAAGTGACGCGACAGGCGGAGGGCAACACCGAATCCGGCGGATCGGGCCAGGAGCGGATGCCGATGACTTCGCGGATGGCTTTGCCGAGCACGGGATGCTCGGCGGGCGGTTGGGCGCGCACGGCAGCGATCAGCCGCGCGGCCTGGTAGACGGCGTTGAGGCCCGCTTCCGGGTGCGCGGAGTGCGCCGGGCGGCCCTTGATATCCACGAGCACGCGGGCGCGGCCCCGTTGCCCCCGCTTGACGTTGCCTTCCGAAGCCTCGCCGATGATGACATAATCGGGGCGCAGGCCCTCGCCCTCAAGCCGGCGGAAGGCGCGGCTGAGCGTGTAGCCCTCGAAAGGCTCCTCCCAGCTCGTGCCGGTGAGGATCAGCGCGCCGCCGAGGCGCCGCTGCCCGGCGGCGACTTGCGCGGCGAGCGTCGCCGCCGCCGTCATCATCGCGGCGACCGCGCCCTTCATGTCGCTGGCGCCGCGCCCGTAGAGCCGCCCCTCGTGGATTTCGCCGCCGTAGGGGGGAAAGCGCCACGCCTCCGGCTCGGCGGGGACGGTGTCAATGTGGCCATCCAACAATAGCGTGGGGCCAGGGCCGAACACGCGCCACGCGATGACCGTGTTGACGTCATCCACCACGCACTCAAAGCCGGCGGCGTGAAACCACTGCTCCATGAAACGGGCGATCTCCGCCTCGTGACCGGTGGGGCTGGGGATGCGCAGCAAGGCCCGCGCCAGCGAAACCACGTCGGAAGGCGGAAGGCTGAAGGCGGAAGGATGAAGGGTCTCCGCCCCTTGATGGTTCGCTGATTCGTTCATTCGCTCCTCTAGTAGTAACGGGTGAGCAGTGAGAAGTGAGCAGTTTGGACGCGGCGAACTGCGTTCTGCTCACTGCTCTCTACGAACTATTTTTAGCATTGGGGCTGCACCGCAGGTTCGGCAGCACTCATTCGCCATTCGCAATCACCAACCCCACGGGGCGCTCCAGCCGCTGCTTGATGCGCTGCAAGAATCGGGCGGCGGGCGCGCCATCGAGCAGGCGATGGTCGAAGCTCAGGCTCAGCGTGACCCTCTCGCGGGCGACGATCTGCCCCTGGAACACGACCGGCTTCGGCGCGATGCGTCCCACGCCCAGGATGACGCTCTCTGGCGGGTTGATGATGGGCGTGAAGGCGTCAATGTCGTAGGCGCCCAGGTTGGTGATGGTGATGGAGCCGCCGCTGAACTCATCGGGCAGGCTGCGCCCGGCCAGCGCGCGTTCGACCAGCGCGCGGAGCTCGCGGTCGAGCGCCGCCAGCGGCCGGCGGTCGGCGTCGCGCAGCACGGGCACGAGCAGCCCGCGCTCGGTATCTACCGCCAGCCCCACGTGGATCGTCTCCAGTTGGCGCAGGCCGGTTTCCGTCAGCTGCACGTTGACGTGGGGATGCTCGCGCAGCGCCAGCGCTACAGCTTTGATGATGAACGTGTTGTACGAGAGCTTCACGCCCAGTTCCTCGTGGAGCTGTCGGCGGAGGCTCACCAGCTCGCTCGCATCCACCTCGCAGACGAGCGTCACTTGCGGGCGTTCGTTCCAGCCTCGCGTGAGCCGCTCGGCGATAAGGGCTCGCAGTCCGGCGAGGGGGAGAGCCGGGGCTGGGGCCGGGGCAAGCGCGGGCGCGGCGGGCGTCGCGGTGGCCTGTTCCACATCGGCGCGGGTGATGCGGCCTTGCGGCCCGCTGCCCGTGAGCGCGCGCAGATTCACGCCGAGCTGCTCCGCCACGCGCCGCGCCACCGGCGTCGCGCGGAGAGGGGCTTCCTGCGGCGCGGCCTGGGCAGCGCGCTCCACATCGGCGGCTATTACCATGCCGCGCGGCCCGGAGCCGTTCAGCGCGGCGACATCCACACCCCATTCCCGCGCCAGGCGTCGCGCCTTGGAGCTGATGCCTGATGTTGGGCTTTCGATGGTGGATTTTGGCGCGCCCTTACCTTCTTGCGCCCGCGTCGCTTCTTCGCCTTTTCGCCCGCCCACCTTTTCGCCTTTTCGCCCGCTCGCCCTTTCGCTTTCTTGCTCGATGTGGGCGATCACCGTCTGGACCGGCACGGTCTCTCCGGCAGGGCGCAGAATGCGCACGACGCCGCTGGCGGGCGCTTCAATATCGAGCGTGGATTTCTCGCTTTCCAGCGTGAACAGCAGCGCGCCTTTCTCGATCCACGCGCCGTCTTCTACGTGCCAATCGGCAATCAATCCCTGGGTCATCGTCAGTCCCAGCCGGGGCATCACAATCTCATAAGCGGTCATCGAATCCTCCGTAAGCGTATTAGCGCATTAGCGTATTAGCGGCAAGCGGCGAGCGTATTAGCAGCAAGCGGGCGAGCAAACAAACTCCCCACCTCCCCATCTCCCCTGCCCCTCTGCTCCTCCGCCCCTCCGCTCCCCATCTCCCTATCTCCCCCGCTGCTCGCGTTTTCGCTTCGCCCGGTACTGTTGAAGGTATCCCTTTCCATACGGGTCGCGGGCGGTGAGGAAGTCCATAGCGCGGGTCAGTTCGGGCAGCAGCGGCGTGCGCGGATCCACCAGCGCGGAATCCAGCCCCCAGGGGATGGCGGCTAGCAGGAACGCCAGGTCAATGTGCGTCTGCTCCGGCATACCGTGCCCGGCGTTGCCGATGCCCAACGTCGTGGCGACGCCCAGCTCCTCGTGAAAGGCTTTGAGCGTCTCGAGCGTGACCTGCATCGAGCCGAGTTCTGCGGCTGAAGCCAGACAGATCGCGTCCATGATGATGTCCTCGCGGGGAATGCCGTAGCGCGCGGCGGTCTCGATGAGCGTGCGGGCTTCAGCCACGCGGCCGGCCACGTCGCGGGGCATCCCGTGCGCGTCGCCGATGGGCATGCCCACGATCGCTGCGCCGTAGCGCGCTGCGAGCGGCAGCAGCGCGTCCATCGAGGCGCGCTCCGCCGTCACCGAGTTGAACAGCGCCTTGTACGGGCGCAGCGCCGCCAGCGCGGCTTCGAGCGCTTCAACGTTGCGGGAGTCGAGCACGATGGGGCAGCCGATCGCCTCGTGAATGGCGACGGCGAGGCGCGGCAGCAGCGCGACTTCATCCAGCTCCGGGTGATGCGCGAGCACATCCACCAGCGTCGTCCCTGCCTGCGGCCCCCAGCTGGCCCGTTCCAGCATCGGCGCGAGGTCGCCTGCGCGCAGCGCGCTCAGCTCCTCCGGCGACAAATCCAGCGCGTTGGGCTTATCGTTGATCAGCGCGACCGGCGCCCCTGGCCCGATCGTCACTGCGCCATTGCGTGAGGTCAGAAGGGTCAATGTGATTTCTCCATCAATTCGGAGTTAGGCAGTGAGTGGAGAATAGAGAGCAGTAAGCCACAGTCATCGCCAGGCGCACGCACCGCTCCCCGCTCACTATTCACTGCTCTCCAAAGATCTCCTGCACGCGCGCGAAGGCTTCCGCCTCGGTGCGCGAGGGGCGGAATTCCAGGCCGATGTAGCCATCGAAGCCCAGTGCGCGAAGGGTGCGGGCGATGTTGTGGAAGTTGATCTCTCCCGTGCCCGGCTCCTGGCGCGTGGGCGCATCGCCCACGTGGACGGTGGGATACAGGCCGTGATACTGTTCCAGTCCCCAGATCAGATTGCCCGCGCCGCGCTGCTGATGGTAGCAATCGAAAGCCAGCCGCAGTTGCGGATGATCAATGCGGCGGATCCAGTCTGCTGCGAGCTCGTGGTTGTGGACCAGCACGCCGCCCTGAATGTGGAACTGGTTCAGCCCCTCTACCCACACCTCCACGCCGGTCTGCTCCACCAGGCGCATGATTCGCTCCGTCTGGCGCAGCAGGTTGGCGTACTGCTCGGCCTCGGTGAGATTGCGCGAGAGCCGCCGCGTCCACTCCGCGCCGTTTACGATATCCACCTGGTTCGAGAAGATGAACAGGTGTTCCACGCCGTAGCGTTCCGCCATTTCCAGACTTTCGGCCCAGGTGCGGAGCGTCTTCTCGTTGTCGGCGGGGTCGGCGAGCGAGCCCATGTCCTCGTCGAAGGTGGAATTGAGCGTCGCGCCGAGCCGTCGGCATTCGGCGGCCAGTTCTGCGATAGGCGCGCTGCGCCAGCACCACACATCCAAGTGGGTGATGCCCAGTGTGACGAATTTTTCCACCCGTTGCACGATGGGAACATCGGTAAACCAGAAATCAAGATAGCCGGTATATTGCATGGTCGTATCCTCAGAAAGCGGGTAAGCGGGTAAGCGTCTAAGCGTCCAAGCGTCTAAGCGTCTAAGCGGGTTAGCGTCTAAGCGCAATTCTTTTTCGCTACTACGCTACTACGCTACTACGCTACTACGCTACTACGCTAATACGCTAATACGCTAACACGCTACTACGCTACTACGCTAATACGCTAACACGCTACTGCGCTATTGCGCCAAACACGCAGCGACTTCTTTGGGCGTGAGCAGCGGGAACGCGCGGGGGTTCTCCTCGCCGCCGAGCGCGCGCGCCAGCAGCACCGCCTGCGGCGGCGTGAGATAGGTCGAACGCAACAATTCAAGCGCATGGAAAGCCTCCCGAATGGGCGCATCCAGCAGCTTGACGCCCTGGCCCATCACGATGACCCGTTCCGCATACTCCGGCATCAGGTACAGGTGATGGGTGATGACGATGATGGTCTTGCCCGCCCGGTGCAGCGCGCGGGTGATCTCCAGGATGTATCTGGCCCCGCGATAATCTTGCCCCGTGGTGGGTTCGTCGAAGATGAGGCACTGGGGCCGCAGCGCGAGCATGGCGGCGATGACCACCCGCGCCCGGTCGCCTTTGGGCAGCGCCAGCGGATGACGCTCGCGCGCTTCCCACAAGCCCATCGCTTCCAGGCTTTCTGCGGCGCGCGCCTCGATTTCGGCTTTGGGATAGCCCAGATTCTTCAGCGCGAACGTCACTTCATCCCACACGCTGGCGTTGAAGATTTGCTGGTCGGGATTTTGCGCCACGTAACCGATGCGCTGCGCCAGGTCGCTGACGCGCAGCTGGCGGGTGTCCTCTCCACCCACCAGCACCGCGCCCTCGGTCGGCTCCAGCAAGCGCAGAAAGTGCTTGACCAGCGAGCTCTTCCCCGCGCCGTTTTGCCCGATGATGAGCACATATTCGCCCTCGTCAATGTCCAGCGAAACGCCCCGAAGGGCCTCCGTGCCATCGCTGTAGCGATGGTGCAGGTTCTGCGCCGAGAGCAGCGGCGGCCCTCGCCTCTCGCGTTGAGACGGCGGAAGGTCGGGCGGCGTGAGCGGGCGTGAGCGGGCGGCTTTCAGGGCTTCCAGCGCGCGCAGCCCTTCTTGCAGGCGCACCGGCGCTTTGACGATGGGCGCGTCGAAGTCCTTGAGCAGCATGAACGTCTCGGCGACTTGGGGCGGGCGCAGCGCGTTGCGTTGCAGCGCCTCCCAATCCGTGTACACGGCTTCCGGCGCGCCGACGCGGACCAGCCTACCAGCTTCCAATAGCGCCAGCCGGTCGGCGTATTCCGCCAGCTCTTCGGCGGCGTGGCTCGCCATGACGATAGTCATTCCCAGCGCCTTGTTGAGCGCGCGCACCGTGGCAAACACATCTTCCGCGCCCATTGGATCCAATTGCGAGGTAGGCTCATCGAGCACCAACAGCTGGGGCCGCAGCGCCAGCGCGGCGGCAATCGCCAGCCGTTGCTTCTGCCCGCCGGAGAGCTCGTGGGGATGGCGTTTCTCCATGCCGGTGAGCCGCACCGCTTCCAGCGCGCGGGGAATGCGCGCGAGGATCTCCTCGCGCGGCACGTTCAGGTTTTCCAGGGCGAAGGCGATCTCGTTTTCCACCGAGGCGGCGGTGATCTGCGTCTCTGGATCCTCGAACACCATGCCCACGTGCGCCGCCAACGCGGCGATGGGCTGTTCCACCGTATCCAGGCCCGTGACGCGCACTCGTCCGAAGAAGCGTCCGCCATAGAATTGCGGCACGATGCCGTTGAGCGCCAGACACAGGGTCGTTTTGCCGGCGCCGGTCGCGCCGATAATACCCAGGAACTCGCCTGCGTAGATTTCCAGATCAATATCGTGCAGCGCGAGCCGCTCCGTGCGCGGATACTGGTAGGAGAGGCGTTCGAGGCTCGCCAACGTCACGCGCTGGTCGGCGTTCCCCATGCTGTTTCTCAACTCATCAGCAACCCGCCATCCAATTCGACGGCTTGTCCGTTGAGGTAGCGGGCTTCGTCCGAAGCCAGAAACGCGACCAGGGCGGCCACTTCCTCCAACGTTCCCAGCCGCCGCATGGGGTTGGTTTCGGCCACTTGCCGCAGATAGGCGCCCGGTTCCCAGGCATTTTCCGCACACAGCCGGGCATCCACATCGCGCAGCATCTCCGTATCGGCGTGACCGAGGCACACAGCGTTGCAGTTGATGTTGTGCACGCCCAATTCCTGGGCGATGGAGCGCATCAGGCCCAGCTGGCCGCTCTTGGAGGCAGAGTACGCCGCCGTCGCTGGCCACGAAGTTTTGCCGCCCATCGAGGACATGATGACGATGCTGCCGCTGCGCTGCGCCGCGAACGTGGGCGCCGTCGCCTGGCAGGCCAGGAATGTGCCGGTGAGGTTGACCGCCAGTACCAGATTCCACTCCGCCAGGGTGACTTCGGCGAGCGGCGCGCCGCGATAGATGCCGGCGTTGGCGACCAGCACATCAATGCGCCCCCAGGCGGCGAGCACGGCCTGCACCGCCGCCTGCACACTCGCGGGATCGGTCACATCACAGGGCAGCCCCAGCCCATTGAGCGCCGCGGCTGTCTGTTGGGCCGCCGCCGCGTCAATATCCAGAATGGCGACCCGGCCCCCTTCCGCCGTGAAGCGCTCGGCGCACGCGCGTCCGATCCCCCGCGCTCCGCCGGTGATGAGGATGACTTTGTTCGTGAATCTTTGCATGGATAGCTCCTTGTGAGCGTGCTAGCGTATGAGCGTATCAGCGTATCAGCGTATCAGCGGGTTGGTACATCAGTTGGTCTTGCGGCCGGCGGCGAGCTGTTCGTCAACGGAGCTGATAAGTCCTTGCAACACGCGCCCGGTTTCCTGGCATAGCGCCACAATTTCGGTGTGAACTGGGCCATGGATATAGCCCAGCCTGCCGGATAGATGCAGGTAATAATCCACCTCGCTCAGAGAGCCTTTGGCCTGGAAGAGGAACCGGCGAAAGTCAGGCAGTGTGTCGCGCCCGCATCCTTCGGCGATGTTTGCCGCTACTGAAATGGCGGCCCGCCGTGTCTGGCTGGTCAAGCCGAAGCGTTCATCTGCAGGGAAAGATTGCGTGATCTGGTAGATCTTCACCACCAAATCATCCGCTTTCTGCCACGCCACCACCTTCCTGAAATCTCGCATGTTGTCCCTCCCATGATCATGGTGTTACGCTGTTCCGCTAACGCGCTATTCCGCTACTACGCTACTACGCTACTACGCTAACACGCTACTACGCTTCTCACCGCCCTCACTATATCCTCCACCCCCGGCAGCACATAAGCTTCCAACACGGGGCTGTAGGGCAGGGGAACGTTCTTCGCGCCGACGCGGACGATGGGGCCGTCCAGGTATTCGATGGCTTCTTCGGCGAGCATTGCCGTGATTTCCGCGCCGGGGCCGCCGCGCAGGTGCGCCTCGTGGGCGATGACGACGCGGCTGGTCTTGCGCGCCGAGCGGATGAGCGCGGTCTTGTCCAGCGGCGCGAGCGTGCGCGGATCCACTACTTCCACGCTGACGCCCTCGCGCTCCAGCTGCGCCGCCGCTTCCAGCGCCTTCGGCGCCATGACGCCAATAGCGATCACCGTCACATCGCGCCCCTCGCGCAGCACGTTGGCGACGCCAAACGGCACGGTGAAGTCGGGATCTTCCGGCACAGGGCCGCGCGTCGCGTAGAGCATCTTCGGCTCGAAGAAGAGCACCGGATCCACGCCCCGAATGGCGGTCTTGAGCAGCCCCTTCGCGTCGGCGGGCGTGGCGGGCGTGACGATTTTGAGGCCCGGCACATTCATGAACCACGCTTCGGGGCTTTGGCTATGCTGCGCCGCCGCCGAACCCGGCGCGCCGCTGGTCACCCGGATGGTCAGCGACACATTGGCTTTGCCGCCGCTCATAAAGCGCGCTTTGGCTACCTGGTTGACGAGCTGATCGCCCGCGCACATCAGGAAGTCGCCGAACATGATCTCGGCGATGGGGCGCATGCCGACCAGCGCCGCGCCCAATCCCGCGCCGATGATGGCGATCTCGCTGATGGGCGTGTCGCGCACGCGCTCCTCGCCAAACTCCGCTAACATGCCGGCGGAGACGCCCCACACGCCGCCAAAAGCGCCGACGTCTTCTCCAAACAGAAACACCGTCGGGTCGCGGCGCATCTCTTCACACATCGCTTCGCGGATCGCTTCGGAATAAGTGAGTTCTCGCATAGTTGAGTCCTTGGAAGATAGTGATGACGTAATTCGTAATGCGTATCGTGAAAGGAGATTGCTTTGCGTATTGCATCTTCCTACGCAGTACGTTTTACGCAGTACGTTTTACGCAGTACGTTTTACGCATTACGTGTTAGAATACCCGTCCCTCATGGGTGTTCCCATACACGCCCGCGAGGGCTTCTTCGACCTGGGGAATGGGCGCGGCGGCGGCGAAAGCCACGGCGGCGTCCAATTCCTCCTGGACGGCCTGTTCCAGCGCGTGCAGCGCAGCTGCGTCGGCGAGTTGAGCTTCCAGCAGCCGGCGCCGGAACCCGGCGATGGGATCGCGCGCCTGCCACGCTTCGAGCTCGCCTGCCGGCCGGTAGAGCATCGGGTCGCCTTCGTAGTGGCCGCGATAGCGGTAGGTTTTCGCCTCGATGAGGGTGGGGCCTTCGCCTGCGCGGGCGCGTTCGGCGGCCTGCTGTGTGGCCTCGTAGACAGCGAGCACGTCATTTCCGTCCACGCTCACGCCGGGGAAGGCGTAGCTCGCGGCGCGCTCGGCCAATTCTGCCAGCGGCGCTTGCTTGTACTGCGGGGTGCCCTCGCCGTAGAGGTTGTTCTCGCAGAAGAAGATCACCGGCAGCCGCCACAGCCCCGCGAGGTTGGCCGCCTCGTGGAACGAACCCTGGTTGATGGCGCCATCGCCAAAGAAGCACAGCGCCACGCGCGACTCCCGGCGCATGGAGAAAGCCAGCGCCGCGCCCACGGCAATCGGGAAGCCGCCGCCCACGATGCCATTGGCGCCCAGGATGCCCAGGTCGAAGTCAGCGAGGTGCAGCGACCCGCCGCGTCCCAGGCAGTAGCCAGAGGAGCGCGCGGCGAGCTCGGCCATCATGTATTTGGGATCGCCGCCCTTGCCGAGCAGATGCCCGTGCCCTCGGTGCGTGCTGGTGATGACATCATCGCGCTTGAGCGCGGCAGTCGCGCCCACGGCGGAGGCTTCTTGCCCCACGCACGAGTGGATGAAGCCGGGAATCAGCCCGTTGCGCCGCTCCTCGATGGCGCGCAGCTCGAATTCCCGCACCAGCACCATGCGGCGGTAAAGTTCCGTGAGAAAATTCTGGGGATAACTCGTTATCGTCGTCATGTCATGTTTCCTGAATCTGTGTTGTTGGGAAGTAAGGGAGTGAGCAGTAAGAAAGTAAAGGGAATGCAAACCATCCCCGTCTCAAACTGCGCCCCCCTCACTGCTCACCCGTTCATTCGCCATTCGCCATTCGCCATTCGCCATTCGCCATTCGCCATTCGCCATTCG
>CAZDSF010000090.1:5773-14556 GCA_964508025.1 uncultured Anaerolineales bacterium | reverse complement strand
ATTTAGCCTTCCGCCTTTTTCTCATCACCCCTCCCTCCGCCCCCATTACTCATCACCCCTCCCTCCGCCCCCATTACCCATCACCCCTCCCCTTCTATTCCGCTTTGCCGATTAGCGTAGGTCCCGTGGTGGGGCCGAAACTCACGTTGGCTTCGCTGTTGCAGATGACCCTATCGCCTTTGAAGCAGAAGGTGAGGGTAGAACGGAAGGGCGTCTCGTAGTACCACAGCTGGGCTGTGTAGGTGTTGGGCGTCGTCCACGCACCGCTGGCAGCGACGCGCAACGGGATGTGCGCCTCCACCGGTAGACTGGTTGTTCCATGCTGCCACGCGCCATAAGCCGTCTTGACCTCGTGGCTGCCCCGCCTATCGTGGAAGCGTAACCGGTCGCCTCCCGCTGCAAACGTACAGACGAGCGTCTCGAAGCCCAGTGGATTGGCTTCGAAAGTGTACACACGCTCCGAGATCTCCGCCGCCAGCGGCGATATGGCTTCGCCAGCCTGGGGCGCGTGGGCGAGGCTGCTCAGTTTGCCGGCCAGCGCCGCCTGCGCGGCTGCATCCTCTGCCAGCGGCGCGCTCTGGAAAGCTGGCAGCAGGTGCTCCCACACCAGATTGAGCGTCGGCTGCATCTCGGCCATACCGCCCGTCATTGCCAGCACCGCATCCTGAGCGGGCATGACCACACAGAACTGCCCGAAGGCGCCATCGCCGCGATAGGCGCCGTGACGGCAGCGCCAGAATTGGAAGCCGTAGCCCTGCGTCCAATCGCTGTCTGGCGCATCTCCGTTGGCGATTTGCACGCTTGTAGCCGCTTCGACCCAGGCTTCCGGCAACACCTGTGCGCCGTTCCAGCGCCCCTGTTGCAGATACAGCTGTCCAAAGCGGGCGATGTCCTCGGTTTTGAGGCTCAATCCCCAACCGCCGCAAGCGATGCCCCGAGGGCAGGTTTCCCAGGGCGGCGCTTCGATGCCCAGAGGCGCGAAGAGCCGGGGGCGCAGATAGGCATCCACGTTCTGCCCCGTGACTCTGTGGATGATCGCTGCCAGCAGATAGGAAGCGCCGTTGTTGTAGACGAAGTGCGTGCCTGGTTCGCGTTTGATTGCCTGTTCCAGAATGCCCTTGATCCAGTTCCGGCGCCGATGCCGCCAGATATGCTCCATGGTGTCCTTTTCGTGGCCGGTGGACATGGAAAGGAGGTGGCGCACGCGCACCTGGGGCCAACGCTTGCTGACCCGCGTGGGCATTTGATCCTCGAAGAAGGAGATCACGGGATCATCGAGCGTGAGCAAGCCCTCGGCAATCGCCAGCCCTATGGCTGTGGCGGTGAAGCTTTTGCTCAGTGAGAATAGCGTATGGGGGTGCTCCCGCGCGTAGGGCGCCCACCAGCCCTCGGCGAGCACCTTGCCATGGCGGAGCAGCATGATGCTGTGCAGATCGCAGCCGCTTTTTTCCGCCGCTGTGACAAAGGCGAGGATGGCTGAGGAGTCCAGGCCCATAGATTCTGGCCTGGCGTGTGGTAGCGATAGGGTCATGCGAACCTCCTGAAGGTGGGTTTGGGTTTCTAATGGTGGATTATACCGACAAGGTTGCAAAACGGCAATCTGGTAATTGTTCAGCGTTATTCCGTTTGCTACGACAAAAAGCGGCTAAAGCCGCAGATTTAGAGGGTGTTTATCGCTGCCGCGCGCAGCGCGGCAGCGATAAACACATCTTCTAAAGGGCTTTAGCCCAAAATTTACGCCTTGCGGCTGAGTCGGTTTGGGGGATGGTTATTGGCGGCGGGAAACAGTCCCGCCGCCAATAGTGTCTTTGTCATGCCGGTTACTTCTTGCGCTTCTTGAGGATCAGAAGCAGGGTGAGCACCGCCACCCCGGCGATGACTGCCGGAATCCAGGCGGGCGGCGCGGGCAATTCCTCTGGCAGGACTGCCGGCGGTACCTTGGCGTCGGCCCAGTTCACCTGGCGGCTCCGGGCGTCCGTGGTGCGCGCCTCAGTAAAGTCGGCGCCGGCGACATTCACCCGCTTGAATACCGCGCCGCTGAGATCGGCGCTGGTCAGGTTGGCGTTCGCCAGATTGGAGCCGTTGACCCGCGCGCCCTTGAGCGCAGCCTGTTGCAAGTTGGCGCCGGCGAGGTTGACGCCCACGACAGCGGCGTCGGTGAGATCGGCCCCGGTGAGATCGGCGCCTTCCATATTTGCACCAACGATCTTGGCCCGTACCAGTTTGGCTTGGCGGAGGATGCCCTTGAGGAAGTTGACGCCGACAAGTTTGCCATCCGTGATTTGGGTCTCTGCGAGATCGGCTTCAGCCATATCCGCGCCGACGAACACAGCGCCGGTGAGATCGGCGCCGCGCAGCTGGGTGCGCGTCATCTTGCGCCCGGCGAATTTGGCGCCCGCTAACGCTTGACCGCTGAGATCGGCATCGCTCAGATCGGATTGGCTTTTCCAGGCCTCAACGTTTTCATGGAGATTCACATTTTGCGCCATTCTTTTACTCCTTTCGATAATAGTAACCGGTGAGCAGAGAGCCGTAAGCAGTGAGCAGGTTTCGTCACCTTGATTGCTGACTGCTCTCTACTTACTCTTTTCGTACCGGGCTGGTGTGCGCCAGCAACTACGCCGCTGACATAGCATACAATCTATACGCAGGGCGTGTGGGGAGGTTGCACTCAGAACGCGGTCGCTGGGCTGGGGTTTGTCTTGACTTTTGCCCGTTCTTGCATAAACTTTACCTTATACTTTGAGAGGTCTGGCTTGCTCAGCCAATGCCGTGACACAACATCATTCGTTTAATCACGTGCATAGAAGAAAGTTTCAATGCGCGTCTGCATTCTCGCGCCGACATCTGGGTGTGGTTGGCTGTTTGCTTTCTCCTGATCGGTACAGGTTGGAATCGGTTATTCCCCTTGAAAGGAGGTGTCCTGCATCTCTGTGTCTATGCCCTCGAACGGCTTTCCCATCCGGTTATCTATATATAAATCACACCATGTGTTTTGAAGGAGGCTGATTATGGTTCGCAAGTCATGGTTGTTCGCGGCCCTGGTATTGGTGCTGAGCCTGGCGTTGTTGCTCTCTGGCTGTAAGCGGGAGCAGGCCAGCACGGAGATCAACGTACTCTGCACTCCGCAGGAGGAGTGGTGCCAGGGCATGAAACAGGAATTCGAGGCGAAATACGGGATCACGGTGAACTACGTCCGCATGTCCAGCGGCGAGGCGTTAGCCCGCATTCAGGCTGAGAAGGACAATCCCCAGTTCGATATCTGGTGGGGCGGCCCGATTGATAGCTTTGTGGCGGCCAAGCAGGCTGGCGTGCTCGAGGCTTACGATTCCCCCAACTACAAGAACCTGATTGATCCGGTCAAGTACAAGGATCCCGATAACTACTGGGTGGGCATCTACGTGGGTTCGTTGGGCTTTGCCACCAACACGAACTGGCTGGCGCAGAATCCTGGCGTGGAGCCGCCGCGTTCGTGGGATGACCTGTTGCGCCCCGAATTCCGCCGCCAGGTGATGGTGGCGCATCCGTCCACCTCCGGCACGTCGTACACGGCGGTGGCAACGGTCTTGCAGATTCGCGGCGAGCAGGCGGGTTGGGAATACCTGCAAAAGTACGCCGGGCAGATTGCCCAGTATACCAAGAGCGGCGCTGCGCCCGCCAAGTTCGTGGGCCAGGGCGAGGCCGCAGTAGCCATTGTCTTCTCGCACGACATTGTGCATGAGATTGACAACAACAATATGCCGCTGGTGTTGACCTTCCCTCAAGAGGGTACCGGCTATGAGATCGGCGGTATGGCGATCATCAAAGGCGCCAAGCATCTGGATGCGGCGCAGAAGTGGTTCGATTGGGCGATCAGCGCCGAAGCGCAGGCTCTCGGCCCCAAGTACCGGGCCTATCAGGCGCCTACGGTCAAGGGCGTGGAGCTCTCGCATCCCGAATTGCTCCAGGTGAACCTGATCAACTACGATTTTCAGTGGGCCGGCACCAACAAAGCCGCTATCGTGGATAAGTACACCAACGAGATCGCGGCGGCGGATAACCTCAAGTAAGCATCGGGGGCTGCTGCGGATGCCGCTCAGGCGCCGCTCGCACCACTGTAGCTGAGGGACGCTTCGTGAGCAGGACTCGCCTGCTCACGAAGCGCCATCTAACTTGTGATTTGCCGATTTTTCTGGAGGGACTGATGGCCCGATTCACCAATACTGAATCGCATCCCTTGCAAGTGCAGCTGCGCCGGCGTTTGCGTGAGTTTGCTTTGATTGCGCGCGATCCGGTGCTGTTGTTGAGTTTGATCTTCTGCGGCCTTTTTCTGTTCATTTTTGTCTTTTATCCTATCTACAGAACGACTGTCAACGGTTTCTTCAACCCTGCGGGCGAGTTGGATCTGAAATACTTCGCGCGGTTCTTCGACAGCTACTTTGGTCCCCTGTCGCGTCGCATCTTCCGCGATACGATGATCATGGGGCTGCTCACGGCGACGGGCGGCACGCTGGTCGGTTTCATCTTCGCCTATGCGGTGGTGCGCTGTAACATTCCAGGGCGGCGTTGGGTGCATATTCTGGCGCTGGTGCCCACGGTCTCGCCGCCTTTTGCTATCGCTTTGAGCACGATTTTGCTCTTCGGGCGGAATGGTCTGATTACCCGGCGCTTGCTGGGGATTACCTTCACGCCCGGCGCCAACGACATCTACGGCATGGATGGCCTGGTGCTGGTGCAGGTGATTACCTTCTTCTCCGCCGCGTATCTGATTCTCAAGGCGATGCTGGAACGGGTGGAGCCTTCGTTGGAGGAGGCGGCGGAAAGTATGGGCGCCAATCGTTTCCATCTCTTCCGCACCGTTACCATTCCGTTGCTCACGCCCGGCATTGCGGCATCGTTCCTGCTGCTCTTTGTGGAATCGCTGGCCGATCTGGGCAACCCGCTCTTCATCTCTGGGAATGTGATGGTGCTCTCGGCGCAGATTTTCCTCGCCGTCTCCGGCGAGTATGATTTCCAGAAGGCTTCGGCGCTATCGCTGGTGCTGTTGCTACCCACATTGATTATCTTCCTGGTGCAGCGCTACTACGTCAGCCGGCGTTCCTACGTCTCCGTGACCGGTAAACCCACCGGCGGGCGGATTGCGGAGAAGGAGCCGTTGATTCGCTGGTTTTTCATCAGCCTGACCTATATTTTCTGCGCCTTCATTGTTCTGCTCTATGCGGCGATCATTTACAGCTCTTTTGCCAAAGGATGGGGCGTGGACTATTCGCCGACGCTGGATTGGTGGCGGTTGATGGTGACGCGCGGCATCGAGCCGATTATGGATACGACTTTCCTGAGCGTGGTGGCGACGCCGGTTGCGGCGTTGATCGGTATGGTCATCGCGTTCCTGGTGGTGCGCAAGGCTTTCACCGGCAAGGATGTGCTCGACTTTGGCTCGAATCTTGGCGGCGCGGTCCCCGGCACGATTCTGGGCATCGGCTTTGTGCTGGCTTTCAACAAGCCGCCGATGACGGTGGTGGTGCTGCTCTACGCCATCTGTGCGGCTTTGGTCGCTCGCAATAGCTTCAACGGGCGCCGGGAACAGCTGATCATGCTCAGTTTGGGCACCGCAGCCGGGGTGGGGCTGAGCCTGCTGGATGAGGTGCTGGGTCTGGAGGGATTGTACTATCTGCTGGGCGCGATCACGCTCGGCTTTGGATTGTTCACCTGGTTCAGGCGGCGGCGTCCACAGTTGGGACAGGCTTACATGGTGCTGGGCGGCTACATGCTGATGTATGATCTCATCGAGTTCGTCGCTTCGCCGATTGCGGTTTTCAGCCGCAGCCTGCCGCGCGGGTTTTGGAGCAACGCTGTCTTCCAGGTGGCGGATCATATCAAGGTGCTGTTTCAGCTTCCGCCGAGCCTGCTTGGCATCGGATTGTTGCTCATCACGGTGCTGCTGCTAGGGCAGGAGCGTGGACGCTGGCGCTTGCCGCTCGGGGTGGCGTTGCTGGCGCTTTCCTGTGGGCTGATCTTCACTGCGGCGCCGTTGACGCTGGTGGGTGGGCCGTTCATCATCATCGCGGCGTTTGCCGTGCGCAGTCTGCCGGCTTCGGTGCGGGCGGGCGTGGCGGCGTTGCAGCAGATTGATCCTTCGATTGAGGAAGCCTCAAACATTCTGGGCGCCGACGCGCAGACGACCTTCCGCAAGGTGACGTTGCCGTTGATTCTGCCGGCGCTGCTGGCGGGGTTGATCTTCAGCTTCACGCGGCACATGACGAGCCTTTCGGCGATCATCTTCCTGGTGAGCGCCCGGTGGCGCGTGGTCACGGCGGCGATTCTGAGCGAGTGGGAACAGGGTGGGGTGAGTATCGCCGCGGCCTATTCCACGACCATCATTCTCTTCGTATTGGCGGCGATTGGCATTTTGTATTATGTGACCAATCGGTTGTTGCGCGGACGGGGCGATGTGGACCTGTCCATGGGTATGTAAGGACCTGACTCTGGAGGAACGCATGTATCTCACACTGGAAAACATCGTCAAGACTTTTCCCCCGCGCGGGGGCAGCTCGGAAGTGACCGCGGTCAACGGCGTGTCTATCGCCATCGAAAAGGGCGAGTTGGTCACGCTGCTAGGGCCTTCGGGCTGCGGCAAGACCACCACGCTGCGCCTCATCGCGGGCTTCGAGTTCCCTACGGCGGGCAGCATCCGGCTGGACGGCAACGAGATCAACGTGTTGCCGCCGCACAAGCGGGATATGTCCATGGTCTTTCAGAGCTATGCCATTTTCCCGCATCTAAATCTATATGAGAATATCGCTTACGGCCTGAACGTGAAGCGCGTGCCCGGCGCGGAGATCAAGGAGCGGGTGGCGCGGGTGATGGAGCTGGTGCAGCTCACGGGGCTGGAGGCGCGCGCGCCCAACCAGCTCTCCGGCGGGCAGCAGCAGCGGGTGGCGTTGGCGCGCGCGCTGGTCATGGAGCCGAAGGTGCTGCTGATGGACGAGCCGCTTTCCAACCTCGACGCCAAGCTGCGCGAGCAAATGCGCACGGAAATTCGTCACATCCAGAAGCGGCTGGGCATCACCAGCGTCTACGTGACGCACGACCAGATCGAGGCGATGACGCTCTCGGATCGGGTGGTGGTGATGCATCAGGGCATCATCGAACAGATTGGCCCGCCGATGGAGGTCTACCGGCGCCCGCGCACGCGCTTCGTGGCGGATTTTATCGGGCGGGCGAATTTCGTCGCGGGAGAGGTTGCAGGACGGGAGGCGGGCGTGTTGCATGTGGACGCACTCGGCGCCAGCTTCCATCTCACCGGCATCCAGGAATCGCCGGCAGTGGGAACGCGGGTCACGATGATTGTGCGCCCGGAGATGATTCGCGTGCGAAAGTCAGGCGGGCACTTGCGCGGCATTGTGCGCCGGGCGGCCTATTTGGGCGATAGCATTGATTACGATGTGGAGGTCAACGGGCAGGTGCTTACTGCGGTCGAAACGGATCCTTCCCATCTCCAGCTCCACGTCGAAGGCAGCGAGGTGGGCCTCACGCTCAGCGAGGATTGTATCCACATTCTGCCGGAATAAGCGCGGCGCTCGCTTTCACAAATGAAGCGCTTACGTTTGTCAGTACGAGTTGCCTATGAGGGCGCTCTATGGAATCTGAATTGAAACAATACACCGAAGCCAATCGGGAAGCCTGGAACGAGGTCATGCCGCTTCACACGGCGGCAGCCGGCGAGAAATGGGATCGGGCCTTCAGCCAGCCCGGTTTCGTCTGCCTGCCGGAGCGCGAGCTCGCGTTGCTGTACCAGATCGGCATCGCCGGCAAGAATGTGGCGTACCTGTGCTGCAACAATGGTGTGGAACTGCTCTCGCGGACACATCTTCACGGATGCGCGTGACCACAGCTGCTTCTGGCTCGTCCCACAGACATTCGATCCACCACGTCGCGCCGGCTTCTTGCCACGGCCACAGCTGATCCTGTTGGCGGGCGCGATCCACGCTGTCGGTTTTGCCTTGCATTACGATGTCGAGAGGTGTGGTCAGCCTGCTGGCTGAAAATGCCTCATCCGCGCGCCAACAGACTGTGTACAACTGAATTTAGCATCTTGAGGCCAATCAACACTACGACGATCAGGAATGCGGGCGTGCTATCGGCGCCCAACGGCAGCTTGAAGCCGAAGAACACCGCCGCCGCGTAGACCAGGATCAGCGCGCCGAGCACATAGCCCACGATGGCTTGGGGATGCGTCCACACCTTCGCCGCCGCCACCGGGCCGATGCCGCCCTGCGCGCACATCGCCATCCCCAACACCAGCACCACAATGATGCTGACGCGCAGATTGGAGAGCAGCGGCGCGCGCGCCGGTCAGCGCAATGACGCTCACCGCCGCGATCAACACGGCCATCACCAACATACTCGGATTTAATACGATAGACAGACTCAGCGGTTTCATGTTTTCTCCCCTATTGCAGTAAAACTCGTACATTCATTGACTTGACTCCGGCGCGGCGGAGACTTGCCGCACCTCCAGCAGCGGCAGCCCCGTATCGCGGATGCGAGCGAGGATGCCGTGCAGGGCGGCCTGATCCACGATCGGGCCGGTGAGCAACGTCTCGCCTGTAGGCAACAGCGTCACAGTCAGGCCCGCGAACTGCCGGGCCCGGCGCGCATCTATGTGCCCGCGCAACCGAATTTCGTATACTGGCATGGTGTCATCCATACACGCTGCTCCTTTAGCAAGGATGAAGGCGGAAGGATGAAAACGCTCCGCCGTCCGCATCCGTCGTGGAACTGGCAATGCACGAATCAGCGAG
>CAZDSF010000090.1:0-5673 GCA_964508025.1 uncultured Anaerolineales bacterium | reverse complement strand
ATGTCGGTTCCGCGACTTTTCTAGCGTTATGATACACCGAGAGAGGTCAGGTTGTCACCTATCGAAAGATAGGTTGATGAGATAGGCGCAACATGGCGGGGTTTGTATGAACAAACTTCGCTGGGGATGGCGGAAAGTTACGTCAGCAGGCCCAATTCTCGCGCGCGGGCCACGGCTTGGGTGCGATTGCTCACGTCGAGTTTGTCGTAGAGGTGGGTGAGATACCATTTGACCGTGCCCACGCCGATGTACAAGGTCTGGCCGATCTCCTGGTTGGAGCGCCCCTCGGCGAGCAGGCGCAGGATTTCCATCTCGCGCTCGCTCAAGGTTTCGCCGGGGATGGGCAGCGGCGTCGCGGCAGGGGGTGGCGCGGAAGTTGGCGGCGCGACCGGCGCGGAGGGCAAGCGCGTCAGCAGTTCGTCCACAAAGGCGGGCGCGGCATCGCGCACATGGGGGAGCCATGCCGCCAGCCAGTCGCCCTCGTCCAGGAAGAGCCGCAGCCAGCGCTCCGGCGCGGCGGCTGTGATGGCCTGACGCAGCGCGCGCGTTGCCTCCGCCATACACCCTTCGCGGTGGAAGGCGAGCGCGGCGAGGATCTGCGCTTCGATGACGCGGCGCATCCGCCCGGCGGCCTGCGCCTCGGCGATCACCGTCTCCAGGATGGCGTGAGCGCGGCGGATTTCGCCTTCAGCCAGCAGCACGCGGGCCAGCGTGAGGTCTTCCGCGTCGCGCATATAAGCAACCGTCTGCGCCGCGCGCGCTTCCTGATAGGCGCGCGCCCACGCGCGGGCTGCATCCAGCCGGCCTTGCGCCAGATCAAAGCGCGCCTGTTGCGCGGCGGCGCGTTGCATGAGCCAGGGTACCTGGTAGGTATGGATCAGGCGCATAAATTGCGCGAACAACTGCTGTGCGCCGGCGACGTCGCCCTGATTGTGCTTGACCCAGGCCAGGAAGCCCAGAGCCATCACCACATCATCGGTGAGGCCGCCCTGCTGGGCCAGCGCCAATCCTTGCTGCAAGCACTGTTCGGCGGCAGCCAGTTCGTTGCGCTCGCGGGCGATTTCGCCCAGGAAGGTCCACGCCAGGCCCTGCGGCGGGATGGGTGTGCTGCTCACGCGCAGCGCTTCCTCGCAGGTTTGCGCAGCTTCGGTCAAGCGGTCCTGGAGCATCTGCATCTGTGCGGCTTCGCAGCGGGCATTGATCGCCAGATAGGCGACGCCGGCGGCTTGGGCCAACGCGCCGGCCTGGAGGAAATAACGCTCGGCCTGGCGCACGTCGCCGCTGTGCTGGTAGGCCGTCCCGAGCACGTCGAAGGCGCGGGCGCGGGCGTGCTGCGCTGTTTCCGGCAGCCGCGTCAGTCCCGCTTCCACCCACGCGATAGCGCGATGGGGGTCGCCCTGAATGACGGCGAGCGCGCCCCGATAAATGTCGGCTTGCGCCAGGAGGGTATGCGCCGCTTCGTCATCGCGGCCCTGGAGCGCTTGAATGGCGCGTTCGAGCAGGCGCTCCGATTGGACGATGCGTCCGGAGAGGTAGAACGCCCGCG
Organism: uncultured Anaerolineales bacterium; assembly: GCA_964508025.1. Lineage (GTDB taxonomy): Bacteria > Chloroflexota > Anaerolineae > B4-G1 > SLSP01 > JAAZNO01. Next base: position 4,127 of record CAZDSF010000090.1, on the reverse strand, counting down.
AGACGTGGAGCATCAACGCCGGGTAGGCGTCGAGCATAGCGTCGGGCAGCGCATCGAGCCAGCTCACCAGGGTGCCGAGCTGCCCGCCCGACCAGGCGGACGGCTGCTGCACGGCGCGTTCGATCATCGCCGCCATGAACGCGAGGTCGCCGGTAGCGCGCGCGTGCTGCACAGCTTCCACAGGCAGATTGTGGGCGGCGAACCACTCGGCGGCCCGCCGATGCAAGGCGGCCTGCTGTGCGGGATCGAGCGTAGCGCGCAGCGAATCGGCAAAGAGGTGGTGATAGCGATACCACTGCCGCCGATCATCCAGCGGGATGAGGAAGAGGTTGGCGCGTTCCAGGTTTTCGAGCACAGCCTGGCTGTTGGCGTCTTCAAGGATTGCGTCGCACAGCGAAGCGCACAGCCGTTCCAGGATGGCGGTCTGCACCAGGAAGTCGCGGATGTCCGGGGGTTGGTGGCGCAGGACTTCATCCACCAGATAGTCAATGACGTAGCGATGGCTGCCGCTGAATGCCTGGATAAAGGCCGCCGGGGCGTCGTGGCCTTGTAGCGAGAGCGCGGCGAGTTGCAGCCCGGCGATCCAGCCTTCGGTGCGCGCTTCCAGAGCAGCGATCCATGCGGGCGGCAAGTCGAGGCCCATGGTTTGGGTGAGGAAGGCGGCGGCCTCGGCCTCGGTGAAGCGCAGATCGCGGGCGCGCAGTTCGAGCAGCTGGCCGCGCGCGCGCAGGCGGGTGAGCGGCAGCGCGGGATCCACGCGGCTGGCGATGACGAGGTGCAGGTTGGGCGGCTGGTGGTCGAGCAGCAGCGTCATCAGGTGTTCGATCTCGGCGCTCTGGATCAGGTGATAGTCGTCGAGCGTCAGGATGACCGGCGCGTCAGCGGCAGCGATCTCGTTGATGAGGGCGACAAGCGCTTCTTCCAGCGCGGGGAGCGCGCCGATCTCCAGCAACGGGGGAATCGCGCGGCCCACATCGGGGAGCGCGCTCTGGATCGCGGCGACGAGGTAACGCAGAAAGCGCGCCGGGTCGTTATCGGCCTCATCCAGCGCCAACCAGGACGATTTTAGATTTTCGATTTTGGATTGTGGTTCAGCCGCATCCAAAATCGAAAATCCAAAATCCAAAATCAACGTGGTCTTGCCGAAGCCGGCAGGAGCGGCGATGAGCGTGAGTTTGCGCCCGAAGGCGTTGCCCGTCCACAGGCCCGCGACCAGGCGTTCGCGCAGGCGCGCGCGGGGCACCAAATCGGGGCGCGGCGCGGGGCGATAGAGCTTGGTCTGTAATAGCGTTGCGGGCATCGGGTATCACCGCCTGGGTTTCAGGATGAAGTCATTATACCATGTCAGAATCCGGTCACGAACCGCGCCACATCTTGAAGCCAGTGGAAGGCGATGGCTGCTTCGAGGCTGCGCCGATGCGCCAGGAGGGTGAGCGGCAAGCCCCATACGAGGCTCATGCCCAGCCCCATGCCCAGGGCGACCAGCGGCGCCTCGGCCAGGAGCGCGTCGAAGTGGATGTAGGTGTGGATCAACAGCGCCAGCAGCCCCGCCACTGAAACGGCCTGGTCGGGGAGCGAGCGGCGCAGCAGCAGCCAGAGCAGTCCCCACAGCGCAAAGCGATAGACGACTTCTTCCACTACGCCGGGCTGCACTGCATCCAGCAGCCCGGCCAGCGGGTTCTGCCAAACGACGGCCCGCCCCTGGGTTAGTTGCAGCGCTACGACGTTGAGCGCCGCCAGCGGTAGCCCCACCGCCAGCCCCAAGAGCGTATCGCGCCCGGACTTTCGCCACTCGCCGTTGGCCACTGCGAAGGGCGCCGGCCCGCCCTGGCGTAGGATGCCCAGCCCGCCGAGCGCAGCAACGAACGTGAGCGCGCCGCGCACAACCGCCTGCCCGGCGTTGTCGCGTGCGAAACCGAAGAACGGGTACGGCGAGAAGAGCGTGGCGAAGCGCATTCCCACGCCGACCAAGACGCCCAGGGCCAGCGCAGCGAGCCAGTCGCCGGGTCGCAAGTGACGGAACCCCATCACGCAAACGCCGAGCGAACCCAGCGCGACCAGGCCCATGAAGATGTCCGAAAGCAGCGGCGCGTCGTAACCCTCGACCAGCAGCGTGCGCCCCACAAAGATCGCCAGGATGCCCGCTGTGAGCAAGATGAGCGGTTTGGATTGCCAGGCTCTCATAAGCCGCGTTACTCGTTGACGTGTTTCAGCAGGATGCCCGTCATCACCACCCCGGTCAGGGCCATGCCGGGAAAGATGACCAACTCCACCGGGCTGACCGGCACGCCCACCCGCGCCATGTTCAGCCCCATCAGGCTGACGGCGATGCCCAGGGTCAGGAACTTGGTCAGCCCCACCGAAGCCAGCAGATAGCCCCAGGCGTGGCGGCGCAGGAGCAGAATGCCGGAGAGCACGCAGACCGGCACAATGAGGCCCAAATCCATCGCCTGGATGAACATGCTGGTTGTGTTATCCAATGCGGGGACTGCGCCGGGCGCAAAGGTCGCGGCGATGCGCCCCAGCCAGGCCAGTGAGAGAAAGGCGGCAGCGAAGAACAGCAATCCGGCAATCCAGCCACGCGGCAATTTCTCCGAGAAGTGCGCGGGCAGGCTGTCCAAATCGAAGGACATCATCACCAGCACGAAGGCGAACAGGCTCAGGCTGAACAGGGCGACGTAGACCAGGAACAAGGCGTTGTATTGCGCGCCAAAGGCCATCGTGATGTAGGTGTAGAGGATGAAGCCGAGCGTGCCCGCCAGCAGCAGCCGTCCGCGCAGGGAGCCGCGCCAGGCCAGCCAGAAGGAAACCGCCAGCAGGGGCAGGCCGAGCGTGAGCGCGACCAGGTCATTGGCCTGCATTTGGGCAGCGGAACTGACCGTGTCCCAGTAGTAGAGGCCGCGCGCGTAGATGGTCACTTCCTCGCCGCGGAAGGTGGTCAGCGGATAGGGCGTCCCTTCGGCGGGCCAGAGACCCGCCAGAGTCGCCGCCAGGGTCAATATAAAAATCAGGGGGATGAGCCATTTGAGAGCTGAATTCATTGCAATACTCCTAACGATGCTCTTGCATAAAGCGCATGACTTCGGCATGGGTAGGACTGTTCAGCACGCCGGGGAAGCTCGCGCAGACCAACCCCGCGACTGCCGCAGCGTACTGGATGGTTTGGTTATCGTCCCACTGTTGCAGCATCCCGTAGATGACGCCGGCCCGAAACGAGTCCCCCGCGCCGGCGCTGTCTATCACTTGCACCGGGTATGGCTTGAATTGCCTGATGGGCGCGCCCTTTCTGCCATACAGGACGGCGTCATCGCCCACCGTAAACACCACCAGCCCATGCGCGCGCTGCTGATATGCGGCAAACAGCTCGGCTAAATCCGCCTGGGGATAGGCGCGGTTACGATATTCCCCGGAGAGGATGACGGCCGCGGCGGCGCTAGACAACGGCGTGTCGTAGGGGCAATCAATGGAGACAAAGGGGATGCCCAACTCGACCGCATACGCGCCGACGAGGGCGCTTTCGGCTTGAAAGGGCGGGTCCACACAGACCATCCGCGCCCTTGCCACATCGTCTTTCTGCGGGATGTTCCATTTCCGCGTGGTGGAGAGCAGATCAACGTAGTTGCCGAAGATAGTCCGGTTGCGCTCGTCTGAAAAGACAATTTCCCGCACCCCGGCAAAGCCTGGCTGGACCCGCAAGCGTTGGGCATCAATCGCGTAGCTGCGGATGGTTGCCAGCAGGCGCTCTCCGGCAGGCGTGTCGCCAATCCAGTTGCCATCGAGTTGGACGCTGACCCCCAGGCGGCTCAGGACAATCGCAGAGTTCAGGGCCTCGCCGCCGGTCATGAAATGGCTCTCGGCGATCTCGGCGTAGCCATCGGGCGTGGGGAACGGCATCGTCAGCAGATGGAGTTCGCTCGCGGCGATGACGCCGTAGGCATATACATCGAAGTTTTTCATTTCTCCCGCCTCTTTTTGCGCAAAATATCTATAATCCGTTACGCTTCTGCGAAAGGTCTGTCAAACCGCTGCTTGAAGGCGTTGTTTTGCTTGAGATGCTTGTCCCAGTAGAAGTTAATCAAGCCTGTAGGGCGCAGGAGCTTGAATAAGAACAGCGTCCTTTTTGACAA
>CAZDSF010000089.1:0-14744 GCA_964508025.1 uncultured Anaerolineales bacterium | reverse complement strand
CCGCACACAGGTCTGCTCCACCATGCGGCCGTAGCTCTCGATGTTAATCGCGGATGGCACCGCGGCAATCAACTGCGAGATATAAGGCCCACCGCCCACCACCTCCAGCTGTTCTTGTGTTTCCAACGCGGTGGTGAGCGTGAGAAAATCTATCGGTTCGCGTTGCTCGTGCAGCGCAACGATCGCCTCGTAAATCCAGCGATGCTTCTGAAGATAGAAGTGCTCCGCCCGCAAAAACGGCAATACCCGGAAGATACCTTCCGGGTCAATCAGCAGCGCGCCGAGAACTGCCTCTTCAGCTTCGATATTATGCGGAATCGTCTTATCCGTCGCGCTCATTCCCTACGCCAACCCATGATGGTGTCTCGAAACATATCAATCCGTGGGTAAGTTATCCAAATCCAGGCGATTGAGGAAATCACGAAAAACATCAAGTTCCTCAGCATCGCGCTCTTCAAGCAAGCTCTGCTCAGGGACGACGCCTGCTTGCGCCATCACCAGCTCATCCACGTAAAGCGGCGCATCCAGCCGCACCGCGATTGCCATTGCATCGCTAGGGCGCGAGTCCACAATCTGCTCCCGTCCCCAGACATCCAACACCAGCTGCGCGTAAAAAGTGTCATCCTTCAGCGCGCTAATCAACACATGGCGCAAGCGCGCGTTGAATTGTGTCAACAGCGACACAATCAAATCATGCGTCATGGGACGGGGTGACTGCACATCCTGTAAACGCATCGCAATCGCCTCGGTCTCACAGGCTCCAATCCAGATAGGAAGATAACGCTCGCCGGTACGCTCCTTGAGCACCACAATTCGATGGGGTGAAACAAGACTAACCTGGATCGTCTCAATTTTGACCTCAATCATCATATCCTCCTGGAGCGGCAAAGAAACTCAGCCATCGCCTGTATTATACACCGACAGGAGAAAATGAGAAAAAAGCCGCCTGCCAGGGGCAACGATGACAACCGCGTGGGTAACAAAATCTAACACACCGCCGCCAGTACAGAAAAGGTGGGCGGCTTTGAACTATTTTAAGATTTTCCAAGGTTTTAATAACTCGAATAATAACGAATTCGCTCTAAAATAAGAATGACAAGTGATATGACTGTGCACACAGCGTCCTTGTTGAGCGTCAAAGAGCATAATGGAATGAACAAGCAGGAGGTCAAAGGTGTTACTGGTAACACGTACACCCTTTCGCCTGGTGCTTAGCGCAGAAGGGAACCTGTGGTCGCCACAGATCGAGCGTCAGGACAGCACAACTCTGGTAGCGACCATTGGCTATTACACGTACACCCTGATCACGCCGGGGCCAGGAAAAGGTATCCGCATCATTTCATCGGATCATGGCGCGGCCTATGATCTGCTATCTTGTGAGCATCTGGAATTGGATATGGTTTTTGGTGTGCCCAAAGCTGCGATTTGTTATCTCAACCTGTGCGATGGAATCACCGTATCACTGGCCTCGCAACTGCCCCCTACCACCGGATTGGGCGCCGCCAATGCCGCCGCCACAGCGTTGATCAAAGGTCTGGCGTTTTGGAGCGGCCTTGACCTCGGTGCAGCCGAAGTTGCCGATCTGGCAGGCAACATTGATGATCACAAAAACAGCCTGGGCGTGAACAAGCGGGATACTTACGCCATCGCATTGGGCGGTCTCAATGTCGTGCGTAAGATACGCAACCGCATCAGCGTCGAGCCATTCGCGCTGGATGCCCAAGTGCAGGCCAGCCTGGAATCCAGCTTGATGCTGTTTCTTGCGCCGTACCACAATACCGCCACAAACACTGACGCCAACACCGCAGCCGACGCCATAGCAGAGATGCGCCCCGACTATAACGCAATCCAACAAATAAACTCGCGGATCCAGACAGCGTTACAACAAGGCGATCTGGAAGCGTATGGGCAGTTGTTACACCAATCCAGGCTTACACGGCCCTCCCGCGCCGCTGACGCCGCCCCCATGACCATTCTGGAGCGCGGCTATCGTCTGGCGCGCTCACTGGGCGCCTGGGGCGGCGCACTCACTGAGAACCACAACAGCGGCACACTGTTACTGGTCTGCCCACTCAAATATCAGAAGGAAGTCATTGAGACGTTGACCCACGTCGGCTTGCAATATCGGGCCATCACGCTGGCTCAGGGCGGCGTGGAGTTATTCCAAACCATGCCCTGGCCGACAGCACAAACATGGCAGGAGCTGTACGTATCACGCCAGGAAGGGCTGATACCACACTGAAGTGCAGATGATCGTCATCACGCGGATCAGATTTTTAACGGAACAGGGAGCTATAGATGAACGAACAAGAACGACAGAAAATTCTCTGCATTGAAGACGAGGGCGACATACTGGACTTGCTCAGAATCATTCTCGAACGCGATGGCTTTGAATGCATCAGCGCGCTAGGCGGGTTAGAGGGCCTCCAAAAAGCCCGCAGCGTACAACCCGATCTGATCCTGCTCGACCTGATGATGCCGGATATGAACGGTTGGGAAGTATTACGGCAATTACAGGAAGATGAACGCCTGCGCTACATCCCCGTGTTGATCCTCACAGTCCGCGATCGCTACTCCGAACCAGATATCTACCAGAAAATCGGAGATATGGCTACGCTCATGACCAAACCCTTTGAATTCATGAGCCTCACCCAGCGCATTCGAAGTCTCCTCGCTATGCCTGCCAGCGAAGTAAAATGGATCGAGCCGGCGAAACAGAACTTCTGAGTAACTCCTGAAAAGCCAGGCGGCGACTCTTTGGAGTCGCCGCCTGATTGTTTCACCGCTACCGGTTGAATTCACAAGCCAGAATGCTCATCAACAGCAGATCATGGTAAGCCCCATCAATGAAAACCGCCTCACGCAGCCGGCCCTCACGGGTGAAACCGCATTTCTCATAAGCACGGATAGCGCGCGTGTTCTCAGCCACCACATGTAGGAAGATCCGATGCAGATTGAACCACCGAAACCCCACATCCAGGATCGTGCGCAACGCATCTGAGCCGTAGCCCCGCCCCCAGAAATCCGGCTCGCCCACGATGATTCCAAACTCAGCATTTCGATCCCGCCAGTTGATATCTTCCAGGCCGACAATGCCGATAGGATGTGCATCATCCAGGGTTTCGATGACGAAATGCAATCGCGCCGGCGCCGCGCCACTGGTTGATGTGACCATCCCCTCGAACCAGCGCTTCTCCAACGCCTCGGACATATAACGGATCGTCACATAATAGCGCAACTCCGGGTTAGAAAGCCACCGCACAAATAGCGGTACATCCTCCGCTTCTGCAGGTCGCAGCCGTACCAGATTTCCATCGTAGTGCATCGGCGCCTCCAAAGAACGCGAGTCAGCAGCAGATCACTCAGGCGTTGCCGACATCCCCGCAGATTGCGCCGCAGATTGCGCCCCATCGGCTGCGGCAACACGCTCAACGGGCGTGAAATTCGGTAATCCCGAAGCGTTCAAACCCCAATCCAGGAGCTGCACCCGTGTTTTGATAACCAACCCCTGGCCCAGATACGCCTGCCCAAACGCCCAGACTACCCCCAGCAACAGCCCGGCCATCGCGCCAATTGCCGTGTTTGTCAAAACCTTGGGCGCACTCCGGCTCAGAGGTGGGAAGGGTTCAAAAGCCACCTGCACCTCTTGAATCGCAACGGCGCGTTCCACGCGCACCTCACGGAGCTTGTTGACCAATGCCGTGTAAGTCTGCCATGCCGCATCGCGCACGGCGCTAAGTTGCAGCTGCCGCGCTTGCTCCTGCTCCCACTGCGCCCGAAGCAGCGTCAGCTCCTGCGCTATCACTTCGATTTGCGAAGCGCGTTCCTGCAGCCCGCCGCCAGCGCCAAACGCCTCCGCCAGTTGCGCTTGCACGGTTGCCAGCTTCCCGTTCAAAACAGCAATGAGGGCCTCTACATCGGCAGCTGTTACCGCAGGAGGCGCACCCGAGAGATCCAATTGCCAGTTTCCAGAAGTGGCCCCTGGTAACGAGAGACTCAACGAGCCAAGCTTATCACTCTGCTGAAAGGATTGCCCCGCCAGTTGTCCGCCAAACGCCTGAGACTGCAAATTGATGAACGCCACCGCCACACCCCAATCCGGGGTTGCAGCCGCGTCGCGCTGGAGGCGCAGCTTTAGCGCTTCCGCATCGAGTAGCAACTGCTTAAGCAGCGCTTCCTGCCGATAGGTGTTCACCAACTCCACATCAAGCGTCGTCCAGGCCAGAGAAGTCTCCAGTCGCCGGATCTGCCCCTCGATTTCGGCGCTCGAGCTGCCACGCAAGAAATCCTCCAGGGCAGTTTGCATCTGGAGATAATCCTCCCATGCAGTCGCCGCCTCGGCCTCCAGATTGGCTTCGACAACAGCATCCACCGCATACAACGTATTGATGCGATTTGCCGCCTCATGCACCCAGGCCCGCGCCAGCCGCGTCGCCAGCTGGGGGGTCGGCGCCTTCGCCTGAATGGAAATCCAATCATCCTTGCCAGAAACTTCAACCATTCTGGCAACCCGTGCAGGATTGCTGGTATTCAGCTTTGCCGCCAGCTCAGGATCTTGTTCCAGCACCGCCTGAGCAATCTGCGCGCTACGTGCAACCTCAAGCAATGCCGCATTGCGGTTACGCAGATCAACGCGCTGTCCATCTTCGGCCGATAATTGTAAGGCAGCCGATAGGGTCAGGTTAGCGCGATTGGGCGCGACTACCAATCCCGTCGCCGCCCGATATTCAGACGGTAAGGTCCGTGAATAAGCGTAGGCGACGCCCGCAAACAACACCACCAAAAGCAAAATTACACGCCGTCGGCGCAATAGAATATCGAAGTAAACGCGCAAGTCAAGATAATCCTCAGCCACAAGCCCTGACCTCCATGATATGCCCCCGCGTAATGCATGAGCACTGAAATGATGATCCCGCCTGCCCAGGTGCGCCCATCACGTCAGCAATGGCCCCAACAACGCCTGCGCCGCCGAGGCAGGATCCGTTTCGCGGCGCAACACCGCTTCCACCGCCGCGGCGAGACGTTCCTCGCCGACGCGCTCCTCCAACAACAGCATAAGATGCCGCTGCAACCACGTCTCTACCTCGGCGCGAGCGTGCAAGCGCAACAGCAATTCCCAACGCCCGCTCTCCTGGAGATAACGGCGATGCGCCTCAATGGTCTCAACCAATTCGGCGATGCCCTGATTTTCCACCGCAGCTGTCTGCAAAATGGGCGTCTCCCAACCGGCAGCAACTTCCAACAGCGCCTCTGCCGCCGGGCCGTGATGACCCGCTGTACCCATGCCAAGCTGCGCGGATTGCAACGCCCGCACGGTCTGACGCGCTTCGGGCCGATCCGCCTTGTTTACCACAATGATGTCGGCAATCTCCATCAACCCGGCTTTGAGCGCCTGCACCTCATCTCCCATGCCCGGCGCTTCGACGAGCACGACGGTATGCGCGACCCGCGCCACTTCGACCTGCGCCTGCCCCGCGCCGACCGTCTCCACGAGAATAATCGGGAAACCGATGGCATCCAGCAGCAGCACCACATCGCGGGTGGCATGTGCGATGCCGCCGGGATGGCCGCGCGAAGCCATGCTGCGGATGAAAACCCCCGTATCAGAAACGAGATCCTGCATCCGCAACCGATCCCCCAACAGCGCGCCGCCGGAGAAAGGGCTTGTAGGATCTACCGCGACCACAGCCAGCCGAGGGACGCGACGCCGAAACTCCTTCGCCAGCTTGCCGACCAGGGTACTCTTACCGGCGCCCGGCGATCCCGTGATGCCAATCACGTGCGCCCGGCCCGTGCGCGGGAAAAGGGCCGCCAATGCCTCGCGGCCCTCAGGCGCGCCATTTTCCACCCATGAGAGCAGGCGCGCCAACGCGCGCCGGTCGCCCGCCAGAGCTGCGTCGGTCAGTTTCACCTAGGCGCCCACAACCTGATGGATGAAATCTACCAACGTCTGAGTGTTGGTACCGGGGCCGAAAACTTCGGCCACTCCCAGCGCTTTGAGAGAGGGAATATCATCCGCCGGAATAATGCCCCCCACGAACATCGGCAGCGCCCCGATGCCGCGCTGTTGCAATTCCTCAATCACACGAGGCACCAGAGCCATGTGCGCCCCGGAGAGGATCGAAAGCCCCACCACATCCACATCTTCCTGCAACGCCGCTTCGGCAACCATCACCGGCGTCTGCCGCAGGCCCGTATAGATGACTTCCATACCGGCATCCCGCAACGCGCGCGCGACCACCTTGGCGCCGCGATCATGTCCGTCCAGCCCTGGTTTGGCAATCAGAACCCGGATCTTGCGTTCCATAACTCCTCCCTGAAAAATGGCTTACGGATTGACACAAATTTCACGGATTGGAAAAATGGCAAGCATGGCCCATTATACCGCAGCCGCTTGCAAAAGCACACTCATCATAAATGCGATACGTCATGCAGCAGCGGCACCCGATAAACCGCCGCTCCGGGATCCTCAATCTCCACCAGACACAGCCCGCAATTGCGCTGCTGCAATTCCCAGAAACGTTCATAAGTCCAACCCAACGCCCGCAGCACAATCAGCCGGTTGACGACAGAATGACTCACGACAACCACCGTCTCATCGGGATGCGCTGTCGCAATCTCCTGCACAACCTGCAATGCCCGTTTGCGCACCGCCGCCAACGTCTCGCCGCCGGGAATCACCGCGTGATGTGGACGGGTGCTCCACACCGTGAGCGCTTTGAACCACCGCGCGCGGACCTCGCGGGCCTGCAATCCCTGCCAGGCCCCATAGTTGATATCGGTCAAGCCGGCGCGAATATGCACATCCAACCCCAAAGGCCGAGCGATCAGCTCAGCAGTCTGCTGTGCTCGCGCCAGGGGACTGCTGTAGACCGCCTGGGGCGGCCACTCCGCCATCACCCGGCGCGCCGTCGCTTCCGCCTGCGCCAGCCCCACCGCATCCAACGGCACATCCACTTGCCCCCGAAACCACGGTTCCTGAGGGGTGTGGGTCTGCCCGTGACGAACCAACACCAACCGCGTCAAATCCACCTCACAAAGGCGTTTTACAATTCGCGCACCGCCCGGTACGCGGCTCGTTCATAAAACCACACCGTCCACAAATCACCGGCTGCGCCTCCGAAAGCGGCGCGCGACAGGCTTTGCAATTGGTCTCGCCCAGCGCGTTCGGCGTGCCGCAATACGGGCACGTCACATGCTGTAACAGCGCCGCAGCGCCCGTCCCGGCGCCCATGCTGCGACAATACGTCTCAATGGCGCGCCAGACCTCCTCGCGCAAGCGCAATCCGCGCACATTACGCGCCACATTGTCTATTTCGCCGATGAGCGACCAGGGATTCAGCAGCGCCATCAACCCGGTGCGGGCTAGATCAGCGGCCACACCCAACCATTGCTGCTCCGCCATCGAAACCACCACCCCCGTGCCGGAAGGCGTGATATGCAGCGTAACCGCCGTCTTGGGATCGCTGGCTTCCATCCGCCGATTCTGAATCTGCACGATGGTACGCCCCTCCTGCCCGCGCATCCATTGCGCCCGCGTCTCGCCTTGATTGAACTGCACCACCAGAATCCGCCCCATCTCTTCTGCGTCAATTTTGCCGTGATAGGCGCGCTGCTCCATCTCCGACCTCATCCCTGCCCCCCTTCTTCCACAGCCGCATCCGCTGCCGCATCTTCCACAGCCGCATCGAGGCGTTCCACCACCCGGAAAAGCGCTATCCGGCGCAACCACGGCGGCGGATTAGCGCCCACCACCAGCACCGCAAACACGGCTGCCGCTATCAACCTGCCCACGCCGGATATCCAGAAAACGGGCCGGTAGCCCCACACTTGCGCGATCCACCCGCCCAACGCCGCTCCCAACGCCATGCCGATGCCCACAAACGCCTGGTACACCGCCACCAAACGCGGACGAAGCGCATCGGGAGTCATCTCCAACAGAAGATTGAAAGCCGCCAGATTGTAACCCGCCCACATAAAGCCACTGAACAACTGCAATGGGAAAGCCTGCCACGGCTGTGAGATGAAGCCCCAAAACGCCGGGACTGCCGGGATCCAAAAACCGGTCACCCGCTGTACCCACGCCGAACCTTTGCGATCGCTCAGCACGCCGAAGACCCGCTGCCCCGGCAATGACGCCAGCGTCGAAGCCGCAGAGGCCAGGGCGATGACCGAGGCCGAAGCGCGAACCTCATCCGCCAGAAATACATTGAAGAACGGCCCGGAAATCTGCACCGTCAGATTCCACACGGCGGCCACCACACAATATGCCACAAAACGCCCCTGCCCCTTGAGTCCCTGTCGCAGCGACGGCATCGCGGGGCCAGAAACCGCCGCAAGCGGCACCGGCGCCTCGATGCGCGAGAAAGCGTAGACCGATCCCAGACCGGCGAGCATAGCCAGCCCCAGAGCCAGCTGGTAGCCGCCGATGCCGGGGACGCGATCAATGAGCTGTCCCACCGCCAGCAGCGCCAAAAAGCCGCCCGCCCCCATCAAAATATTGCGGGTGCTGAAATAGCGCCCGCGCCATTGCGGCGGCACAATGCCGCTGATAAGCGTCGTCCAGCCGGGGAGCAGCAGATTACTCAGCAACGCGCGGCCCACAATCAGGGCAATGGCAACCGTGATCAGCCCCGAACCGGGCGCCATCAGCAAGGGCAGCAGCAACAGTAGAAACAACAACAAGCGCGACAACAGCCCCGACCAAAAAACCACCGGCCAGAGCGTATGGGCTTTAGAGGCCAGCTTACCGCCCGGCGCCATGGCTACCGGCATCGCCAGATTGCTCAAGGAACTGAGCAATCCAATATCGGCGCGCGTAGCGCCCAATGCCAACAGATAGATAGACTGATAAGCCCCCAGGATAGACTCGCTGGCGTTGGCGAGCACGCCATCCCACACCAGCCACCGCAACGAACGGCGCGCGCGGGGGCCGAGCTGTATCGTCCAACGCCCGCCCGAAGCCAGCAACCGCGCGCCGCGCTGCCAGCGGAACAGCGGCGCCGTCACCCACCTCAGACGCGGGCCGCCTGAGATTTGACGCAAAGCTCGCCTCATCCGAGCTGCACGAAGTCCTCAGCCGGCAGCACAAAGACCGTCGCGCGATGCTGCCCGGCTTCCGGCTCCTGCGTATAGCGCGTCAGGATTTCGAACACACGCGAGAGTTGCTCCGCTTCCACGCCGATCAACAACGTCACATTGCCCCGGCGGAGGAAACCACCAGTGCTGGCGATACGTGTCACCCGAAATTGCTGTTCCACCAGCGCATCTGAAACCGCCAACGAATCTGAATCCTTGATGATGGCTACCACCAGTTTCATCGTATCACCTCACAGTTGCACGAAGTGTTCTACAGGAACGATAAAGACCGAGGCGCCGCCGACATGAGCCTCAATCATCATGGGATACCCTGGCGCCATCCCCATCTCCACCCCCATGGGCATAAAACGGGTTCGCCGAGGACAGTATTTGCGCAACAGCGCGAAGAATTCCTGCAACCGGCCCTCGGCAGTGCCCACCAACAAGGTCACCAGCGAATCATGCAAAAAGCCGCCCACAGCATCCAACGTCGTCGCGTGAAAACCCTTGGCGCCCAAAGCCTGGATCAACTTCCGTGATTGACTGCCATCCACAATCGTGATCGCCAGACGATTCACCCCCATGTCTCCCATCTCCTGCCTCCCTTGTCCGCCGCCTGTTACACTGGCACAGCGCTCTCTGCGCCATACCGGAACCGGGTTTGCACATATACCTTACCTTGATTATAATCAGTTTGGGTGAATGGCAAAGCACAACCCCAACGATGCCACAATCTGCTGCACACCCACGGAGGAAATCATGCATACCGAAACAGATCCGGCGCGTATCCAGCCTGGCGATATCGTGCTGCTCTCCGGGCGCGACCGGCGCGAATTCCTGGTCGTCATACAACCCGGTGCGCAGTTCCAGACGCATCGCGGCTACCTGAACCATGACGAAATCATCGGCAAGCTCTGGGGCAGCGTCGTCAAAACGCACCTGGACTATGCCTACATGCTGCTGCCGCCCTCGCTCGAGCAGCTCATCCGAGGCGTGCGGCGCAACACCCAGATCATCTACCCCAAAGACATCGGCTACATCCTCATGAAGATGAACATTGGCCCAGGCAGCCGGGTCGTAGAAGCCGGCACCGGCAGCGGCGGATTGACGCTGGCGCTGGCGCGGATGGTGATGCCGCATGGTCACATCTACACCTACGATAGCCGCCCGGAAATGCTGACAATCGCCCAGAAAAACCTCGCCCGCCTGGGACTGGAACGCTACGTCACCTTCGTGCAACGCGACATCGCCGAGGGCTTCGACGAACGCCACGCCGATGCCCTGTTCCTCGACGTGCGCGAGCCTGGCGACTACCTGCCGCAAGCCCACGCCGCCCTCAAGGGAGGCGGCTTCTTCGGCGCACTGGTACCCACCACCAACCAAATCAGCGACTTGCTCGCCGCCCTGGCGCACCAGCCTTTTGGCTTCATCCAGGTGGATGAACTGCTCCTGCGCTCCTACAAAGCCGTATCGGCCCGGCTGCGCCCCATGGATCGGATGGTCGCGCACACCGGCTACCTCATCTTTGCCCGCGCGCTGCTAACGGAAGAGACGCCAGACCCATGAAATCGCAACGTCGGGCTTACCTGTTACGCCACATCGCCCTGATGGCGTTCCTCATCGGGATCACGGCCTGTCAGCCGATAGCGCCCGCTCCCGTTGCCAGCGTCCCGTCGCCCGACACGCCAACACCCCCCACCACTTCGCCGCCCATCCCCCAACAGCTGATTACCATTTGGCATGACTGGCCCGGCGATTATGAAGAAGCCTACACCATCATCGCAGAGGAATACAACGCCGCGCATCCCGGCATCCGCGTCGAATTGGTCAAGACAGAGCGCCTTAACACCGCCCTCGGCGCGACGTTGCCCCCCGGCGAAGGCCCCGACATTATCCGTTGGCGGCAAGATCAAATCGCGCCCAGCGCAATCCGGGGGATCATCGTCCCGCTTGATACCTATATCACGCGCGATTATCTGGAGCAGACTTTCGAGCCGGCGGCTGCCCAGGCTATGATCTGGAACGGCAGTATTTGGGGCATTCCCGAAATGCAAGACGGCATCGCCCTCATCTACAACCGCGCCCAACTGAACCTCGAAGAGTTGCCCGCCCCGGATGATTTCGACGACCTGCTTGCCAAAGCCACTGCGTTCCGCCAGGCGCACCCCGATAAATACTACCTCTGCAATCAGGGCCTTGGACGCGCGGACGCTTACCACGTCGCCCCCATCTTTCTGGGATTCGGATTGCGCGATCACGGAGGATTCATCAACGAATTTGGAGAAGTCAACCTGAATCTTCCGGAAGCCTACGCCGCCGCCGAATGGATCAAAGCCTTCAGCGTCGTCGAGCCGGCTGTTAGCGGCCCCGGCATCTGCCAGGCCATGTTCATCTCCGGCCAAACGCCGATATGGTGGACTGGGCCGCGCGCGCTCCGTTCGCTGCAAGAAGCCGGCATAGATTACGGCATCGCGCCAATGGGCAGCCCGCTCGTGGATGTGCGGCTCTTCATGCTGACCCAGATCGCAGTGGAACGCGGGAACGCCAACGCCGCCATCGCCGTCATGCAACACCTCGGCAGCGCCGAAGTACAGAAACAGCTTATCCTCCGCAACGGCATCATCCCCGCCAACCGTGAGGCGCTGGCGGCGCCCGAAGTGCGCGCGCTCAGATCCGTGGTCGCCTTTGGCGCGGCGCTCCATCTGGGCGCGCCCATGGCAAACCACCTTTACGCAGATTGCCCATGGGGGCCGGTCGGCGATGCCGTCACCTCGATCTGGAATGGTTCGGTCAGCCCACAAACCGCGATGGATCAGGCCCAGGCCACCCTGGAACAATGCGTCGCCGCAATCAAGGGACGCTGATTGACAACCTTTTGAAAGCTGCTATCATCACAAAGGTCAAACAACTGGGGCAAGACTATGGATAGCCTGCGAACGCGAAAACCGATTTACACCATTCTGATCACCATCATTTTGGCGACCATCCCGTGCTACTGCCTGGGCTTTATTGCCCTGAGCTTGCGCCCCACAACGAGGCCCGTCCTCACCGCTACCCCCACCCTCATGAGCACACCGGCGCCGACAGACACGCCGTTCGTCGTAGGGCCCGGCACCACCACGCCGCGCCCCCTGCAACCCACGCCGACCCAGTGGTTCCCGCCCACCTTCACCCCCACGACGACGCCGACCCAGACGCCCACGCCCACCTTCACCCCCACGACGACGCCGACCCAGACGCCCACGCCCACCCTCACCCCCACCCCCACCGAAACGGCAACGCCAACGCCCACCGAAACGATCACGCTCACCCCCACCGAGACGGCGACGGCCACACCCACTGTCACGCCTACTGCCACGCCAACATTGACGCCGACAGCGACGCCAACGGAGCCTCCCACGCTCACCGCCACGCCTACCCTCACCCCCACGCTGACGGCGACTCCCACCATCACGCCGACGGCAGTCGTTACCCCACCGACGCCATGATGCAAATCCGTATCTCACCATACCCGCACCTGTGCCCTTACAGGAAATCCCTGCCGGTATGAGACTTATTGCCTGAAACTGCGCGGCTCAGGCAATCTCGGTGAAGAAAGGAAAGGAGTCGCTACTTGAACACCCTCGAACTGATACGCCAACTCAGTGAAGCCACAGGCCCTTCAGGACGTGAAACGCCCGTCAGTGAGATCATTCGCACCCTCTGGGAACCGTGGAGCGATGAGCTGCGCACCGACGCGCTGGGCAACCTCATCGCCCTGCAACGCGGCGTCGGCTCAGAACCGCGTCCCGCGCTGATGGCTGCCGGACACATGGATGAAATCGCCCTCATCGTCACCGGCATCGAAAAAGGCTTCCTGCACATTCACCGCATCGGCGGCGCCGACCTGCGCGTGCTGCTGGGGCTGGAAGTCATCGTCCACGGCTTGGAAGACCTGCCGGGGATCATCGGCACACGCCCGCCCCATGTCCTTAGCCCGGCGGAGCGCCAACAGGTCGTCCCCTGGGAAAAGCTCTTCGTAGATGTAGGACTGCCCCACGAGGAAGTCGTCGCCCGCGTGCCCATCGGCTCGCCCATCTCCATCCGCCGCCCCCTCATCAGCCTAAAAAACGACCTGGTCGCCGGCAAAGCCATAGACAATCGCGGCGCAGTAGCAGTCCTCACCCTCGCCCTGGAAGCGCTGCGTCGCCGGGAACACGCCTGGGATTTCTACGCCGTCGCCACCGTACAAGAAGAAGTCGGCGCAAAAGGGGCGCTCACCAGCGCCTATGGCCTCGCGCCTGAGATCGCCATCGCCGTGGATGCCACCTTCGCCAAACAGGGAAACGACAATGGCGTCGGCGCCTTCCCCTGCGACAAAGGCCCCACCATCGGCCTCGGCCCCAACTTCCACCCGCAGATCGTCCAGCGGCTTCGAGATGTCGCCAAAACCGAAGAGATTCCCACGCACCTCGAACCGCTACCCGGACACAGCGGCACCGATGCATGGAGCATCCAGATCGCCCGCGAAGGCATCCCCTGCGGCTTGCTTTCGATTCCGGCGCGCTACATGCATCAACCGGTAGAAACTGTGGCCTTGCGCGACATCGAACGCACCGCGCGCCTGCTCACGGCCTTCACGGCCAGCCTCGAAGCCGATTATCGCCCCCGTTGGGAGGATGAACTGTGAACCGCGAGACCCTGCTCGACCTGCTCTGCACCCTATCGAACACTGCCGGTACCTCCGGCGACGAAACCGCAGTCCGCCGGGCATTGCGCCCGCACCTGGAAGGGCATGTAGACAGCCTGCGTGTAGATGCAATGGGCAACCTCATCGCCCACAAACAGGGCGCCGGCGAACGCCCCCTGCGCGTGCTCATCACCGCCCACACCGATGAAGTCGGACTCATGGTCGTGGATCACACCGGCGACGGGGGCCTCAAAGTGGAGACCAGCGGCAGCATTGATCCCCGGCTGCTGCCGGGCCTGGAAGTGCGCGTGGGCAAAGACGCCATTCCCGGCGTGATCGGCCTCAAAGCCATCCACCGCGCAGACGACAACGGCGGCGTCACCCCTGTGGATGCGCTGACCGTGGACATTGGCGCCGCCAACAAGGACGAAGCCGTGGGCGCCGCGCCGATCGGTACGCGCATCACCTTCGCCACCGAGGCGCATCCCCTGGGGCAGCTCTTCGCCGGCAAAGCTTTCGATGATCGCGCCGGTTGCGCTGCCCTGGTCGCCCTCCTTCAAGGCCCGCCCCTGCCCTTCGACATCGTGGGCGTCTTCACCGTGCAAGAAGAGGTGGGGCTGCGCGGCGCGCGGGTCGCGGGTTACACCATCGCCCCCGACGCCGCCTTTGTCCTCGAAGGCACCATCGCCGACGACCTCCCCAAAGAGGACGAGGGCAGTCCCACCTCTGAGATCGGCAAGGGGCCGGTCATCACCGTGATGGATCGCTCCTACGTCGCCGACCCACGGCTGGTTCAGCATGTGGTGCAGGTCGCCGAGGCGGCCGGCATCCCCTATCAGTTCAAGCAACCTGGCATCGGCGGCACAGATGCGGGGACCATCCATTTTGCCCGCGAGGGCGTCCCTTCGATTACGATAGCCATTCCCTGCCGCTACATTCACGGCCCAATTTCGCTGCTCAACCCGCAGGATTTGGAACATACCATCGCCCTGCTGCG
>CAZDSF010000088.1:0-14750 GCA_964508025.1 uncultured Anaerolineales bacterium | reverse complement strand
CGGTTGCCCCTTCGATTGAAGTGCGCACCAGCGCCGCCCGCAACAGAATCTCCCCCTCCGCCGCGCCGAACTGCGCGATAGCTTCCGGCGCGGGCGGACGCGCATCCGCCGTGATGAGCACCGCTGCCGTGAACGGCTCGGGGTCCTTATCGCCCTGCACCTGCGGCCCGGAACGCGCGCTCAGGTACGCCGGACGCGGGATGAGCGGGAACACGTCCGCCGCCCAATCGCGGTAGGGCCACACGGCAAAGGTGAGGCCCTGCGCCAGCGTGGGCGATGTCTCTACCGGGAAGAACTGCACGCGCTCCTCCGGCACAAGGAAGGGCAATGCTTCCCACGATTCCCACAGACCGCGATCCACCATCAACACGCGCCCATTATCCGGCCCGTGCAACATCCGCGCGCCGTCCCAGCCCACACCACGCGCTGTGTTGAGCGTCCCCGCCAGATCCACCGCTCCGCCCTCCAGCCAATGATACGCCAGCGGCGCGTGAGCGTAAGTGGAGAAGTAATCGTGGGTGGTGAAAGTAAGGGCGATGAGGAGTAATGCGTACTGCGTAATGCGTAATGTGTGATGCGTGAAACGTGAAACGTGATGCGTTATTCGCCATTCGCCATTCGCCATTCGCCATTCGATCCATGTCAGACCCAACGCCGGGAACAGGGCCGCAGTTGGGAGCACGCCCACACCGCGCAGGAAGTGAGGCGCGTCTTCCGCCAGCAGCGTCGGCAGAGCCATCACTCCCGTCCAGATCAGGATCAGCGCAAAAGAGAACGAGGATACAACGACCTCCCCCCCTCTCACCTCTGCGCCTCTGCGCCTCTGCGCCTCTGCGTTAAAAACACCTCCCAACGCCACGCCCAACCCGATCACAAACGCCAGCCCCAGCGCCGGATCCCACACGGGTCGCCAGGCGAGGTTGTGCCGCCAGATGCGATCCCCTCGAATGAAGAACATCGCCGCCGTGTTCCAGGTGTGCCGCGCCAGCGCGCCCCAGAAATCGCCGCCGTTGATCTCCGCACTGAAAATCGTCACCTGCCCGGTGCGCGCCAGGACGATCTCCGGGTGTTGCAGTGTGTAGATGCCGAGCGGCAGCAACACAAGCAGCGCCGCCGCGCATAAGAACAGCGCGCCGCGCCAGCAGCGTAGCGCCGCGCGGCGCTGGGTCAACAGCGCGACGAGCAGCACCGTGCCGAGCGCTATCGGCGTGAAGCGCGCCGCCATGTAGGTATACCACATCCCGCCGTAGAGCGCGCCCGCCGCAAGCCAATATCGAACACGAGCGGTTTTCACACCGCGCACCGCCTGCGCCAGGAAAAGCGCCGTGAACAGCGGCAACAGCACCGCGCGGAATCCCATCCGGCTCAGATGAACGTGCCACAACGTCACGGCGAGCACCGCCAGCGTCCATCGCGCCACGCGGCGATTGAACAGCACGCGGGCCAAATCGTAGGTTGCGGCAAGTGTGAGGAAGCCCACGAAGAACGCAGGCAAGCGCACCGCCAGCGGCGAGCGTCCCAGCACGCCAACCGAAGCAGCGATAAGGTAGAGGAATAGCGGCTCGCGCCCGTTGTTCGCGGCGAAGTACAGAGGGAAGTAACCGCCTTCGAGCACGCGGAGCGCATCCAGGCCGTTGAAGGCTTCGTCGTGGTAGAGGCCCGGCGGCACCTCGCCCCAGGCCGCCAGGCGTAGTCCCGCGCCGAGGAGTAGCAAGGCGAGGATAATGAGGCGATGACGCAGCGCGGTCTTCACGTCAGCCTCCATTGCCGCAACTGCCGTTCCGTCTCGCGGATAACCGTCTCCAAATGCGGCAACTCAGGCATCTGTCCGCGCAACCGCGGCTCCCAGAGGCGTTCGAGGGTTTTGTGTTTGCGCGTCAACACATCTTGTAAGCCCGCTCGATCCAGACCTTTGTGGGCCATTTTCTCATTGAGCCGATAAGAAACCGTTTCGGTATCCGCTAGATTTTCTTCAAAAATGTAGTGAATATCATACAAGTCGCGGGGTTCGGTACGCCCCAACAGCGCGCACAAGTCTTCAGAAAAACGGTAATCCGGCGCATAGATTTTCTTGAGCGCGGTGCCGCCTTTGAAAGCCAGCCTGTCACGCAAGGGTGAATTGGCAAGCGCCAACAAAGTCCAGGTCAGCACATAATCGCTTTCGATGGTTTTGTCGCCTATGCTTGCTCGATGCGCAAAACGCGCTATTTCGCCTGGTGGTATCATGTTATGTTCTGATGATGCTTTGTAGAGATTCCGGTTCTATGTTGATACGCAAGCGCCAGCGTGAGAGATAGGGGCCTTCGTCTGGCAATAGCACATCCAACAGGGCATACGCAGTTCCCCGCAGATTGAGAAGCAGGGTAATCAGTTCCAGTGTGCCCAATTGATAGAGTTCCAGTAAATAGCCCAGACGTTGCGCCGCAGCGTGATGGTGCGCGTGCGTTGTATATTCCGCTAACCGCTCCCACTTGATCTCATCGTGACGCATCCACAGCGCGACGGCAACCTGGCTCATTCCTGCGCATAAGTCAGAGCGCATCAGGCCATCAAGTATGGTTTTCTCCAGATCGCTTACCATGACTTGTTCGTAAGGCGTCACCCACACCGGCTCACACCCCCAGATATTCGAGGGGGGGGTGTAAATGAACCGGTATGGCGTTCCCAGAATTTCACGCGCTTTCAGCCGCCTAGGTGTGCTGATTAACACTTCCGTTACTGGATGGCTAAGTAAATTGTGAATATCCATCGCGCTAGCGTGGGAGATATAATATGGCGCGTCACCCAATAGCTCGCGGGCAATCACATAACGGCTGACCTGGGGGGCGAGCGTATCGCCAGATGATAAGGGCACGACTGCGTAGCGCCCAGCGCCTAAGCGCACGGCCCATCCCGAACGCACCAGCCGGCGCAATAGTTCGCGCGTCGCGGCGTCGGTGTAGGGCGTGGTTGTGTGGGCGCTCAGATAACGTTGCGCCTCGGCTATTGAAAAAACCGCGCGATTATCTTCCGCCAGCGCCTTGAGTAATTGTGCGCTGACCGGGCCGAGATTCTTGCTGAGTGATTTTTGTGTCATTATTGATGTTTTGTGTGCCAATAAACACGCTATACGTTATATTCTATACATGAAATATGATAAGTCAATGCCTGATCCCATCCTTCACAGCAAGACAAGAATGAGAAGACGGTGAACGTGAGTGGCTTTCAGGCGCACCCGCTAAATCCTCCCCTACTGCCAAACGCATCCAGGCAGGTGTGGAAGGGGAGATTCTGAACCTGCTCCCAAATCCACTCTACCAGCTTGGCCTTGCTGCCCTGATAACGGGTGCTGGGGAATTTGGCGGTTGCTGCTCCGGTAAGCAGCAGGGGTTGATAACCGTAGTTCATTCTCGCCTCACGCCGAGTCTGGCTTTGCTTGCCAGAAGGCGCGCACCTTTATCGGGCGCGAACGAGATGGCTTATCCTGTTTTTTCTGTTCCGCCAGCGTGTTACGTTCCCAGAAAACGCCATCGGTGTACCCCTGAATACTGGCGTCCTCTTCAGCCAGCGCCAGACGGTGTTCGGTCAAACAGCAATACAATTCGTCAATTTCGATGCCAATGTAACGCCGTCGCAATTTTTTCGCTGTCACGGAGGTTGTGCCAGAGCTTACGAAGGGATCAAGCACAACGTCGTTCTCCTGCGAGCTGGCAAGGATGATTTTTGCCAGTAGTTTTTCCGGCTTTTGTGTGGGATGATCGGTGTTTTCCGGCATAGACCAGAAAGGCACGGTCAGGTCTGTCCACAGGTTGGAGGGATGTGTGATCCGAAAGCGTCCCTGCTCGGATTCATCCCAATCTTTGGGCGTCCCTTCTCGATCCGTATAGGGCGCAATGACGCGCCGCTTGAGTTTCACCGCATCTACATTGAACACATAGTCATTGGAAACGGTAGCAAACCAGATATCCTCAGAACAGTTCTTCCAGTTCGTTTGCGCCCCGCGTCCTTTTTCACGCTCCCAGGTGATGCGGTTCCGCACGATGAAATACCTCTCCAACACGCGATGGATAGCCGCCGAGGAGCGCCAATCACCACAAATATACACCGAAGCGGTAGGTTTCAACAAGCGGGGTAATTTGCCAATCCAGGATTAACCACTGCTCATAATCATCCAAGGAAACCTGGGTGAAACTATGGCTATTGAAGGTTTTCGAGAGATTATAAGGAGGATCTGCTATCAAAAGGTCAACTGTGTGCGCAGGCAGCCAATCCAAAACTTCAAATGTATCCTGGTAAATAGTGCGATTGATGATTTCCGCAAGTGTGACCGGCCTCTCCAGGCGCAACAAACGCGCTTGATAGAATAGTCTTTGATCTTCAGTCAAGACAATAGTCTTATTACGCAGAGCACGTTTGCGAATTTCGCCTTCAGAGAACATAGCAGACTCCTACTGTAACGCATAATACCATTCAAGTGCTAAACAAATAGCCATCACAGGTAATCATGACCCATGATGGCTATTGTACCCTAAACGCGCTTCCCGTCTACCCGGCGCCGCTCGCTCCGCCTCCCGCCGCCCCGGCCGCAGCCCCCGCTGCGGCGCTGGCGCTCGCGCCGCTGGCAGCCCCGCTGGCATTGATGGCGCCAATCATGGCGGCAAAGCCTGCCTGGCTAGCGACCTGCGCTCCCGTCAGACTGTGAAACCAGGATGGCGCCTCCACATCTGCGCGGCGTTTCAGATAGTTCGCCCACACATCCGCAAGATCCATAAAGAACAACCCGCCAGAAATGAGCGCCGGCCACGGACCGATAGCAGTTTGCATCAACACCCCGGTAAGATTTTGCTGCTGTGGCGACCAAAACATTCTTCTTGCCCATTCTTCAAAAATCATGGTATAATTTGAGTTAGAAGCAGAGAGTGTATATTGTACAGGTATCTTTTCGGTCAGGGTCAAGAAGTGTACCGGATTTACGATGCAACCCTGATAAGCAAAATCGCAATGCGGAGATTTTCATCCTTCCGCCTTCATAACATTCACAGGAGTAAACAATGGCAGAGTCGCCCACTTTAGCAAATAGCGGCCTACCCTCCGGAGAATTGCAGGAACGCATTCTATGGATTTCCAACAAGTTGCAACAATCGCTGGAGTCAAAACTACAAAGTGAACCCAAAGAACAACTGATGCCCTATGTAATTCAGGGTTTCAATGCGCTATATACTCATATAAAACTCGCGCTCTCTGAAACCGAACGGCAGCAATTGCAACAAGCTGTCATAGATGAAGTGTTGGGCTTTGGTCCCATCGAGCCGTTGCTCAACGACGAAAGCATCACAGAAGTCATGGTCAACGGCCCTAAACAAGTCTATGTGGAACGCGCGGGCAAGGTGACGCTCTCGAACGTCACCTTTGCCGATAACGATCACGTGGTGCGCGTGATCGAACGGATCATCCGCCCCCTTGGACGCACCGTTGATCGGCGTTGGCCGCTGGTGGACGCCCGGCTTCCCGATGGCTCGCGCGTGAACGCCGTGATCCCGCCCTGCGCAGTAGATGGCCCCAGTATCACCATCCGCAAATTCGGCAAAAACAAACTCTCAGTAGACGATCTGATCCGCTTCAATTCACTTTCGCCGGCGATGGCGGAATTCCTCAAGGCTTGTGTCGTCTCACGCCTGAACATCATCGTTGCGGGCGGCACCGGCTCAGGGAAGACCACCCTGCTCAACGTTCTCTCCGGATATATCCCCGATGGCGAACGTATCGTCACCATCGAGGACGCGGCTGAACTCCAACTCCACCAGAATCATGTGGTGCGGCTGGAAACGAAACCGCCCGAAATCGGCGATGCGCAGGGACGCCCCGTGACCATCCGCGACCTGGTCATCAACTCGCTGCGGATGCGCCCGGAGCGGATCATCGTGGGCGAATGCCGGGGCGGAGAAGCGCTCGATATGCTCCAGGCCATGAATACCGGCCACGATGGCAGCCTGACCACCATCCATGCCAATACGCCACGGGATACCATCTCGCGGCTGGAAACCCTGGTCTTGATGGCGGGAATGGATCTGCCGGTCAACGTGGTGCGCAAGCAAATCGTCTCCGCAGTCAATCTGATCGTGCAGCAGGCGCGGCTCCGCGACGGCACGCGCAAGGTGACCAACATCACCGAAGTGCAAGGGCTTGAAGGCGAAACGGTGATTCTACAAGACATCCTGTACTTCGAAGAGAGCGGGGAGCAGAACGGCAAAGTGATTGGGCGGTTCCGCCCTTCGGGCGTGCGTCCCAATTTCATGACGCAACTCAAACAACACGGCTTCGACCTGCCCGCATCCATTTTCATGGACAAAGAAAGCAGCATGTTCTCTGGGCAACGGCGGTAGGCAACGTCCTCAAAACCAGCGGCGGTCAGAATCTGACCGCCGCTGGTGTGTTTAAGGCGCGGGTTTAGCCCGCAAATCCGGCGCGGAATGATGCACCCAAACCCAGGTCTGCCCTTCGCCGGCGGCTTCTGCTGTGACCCAACTGCCGCTGGATGACAGCTGCGGATCGGTCCACCCATAGAGCCACCGCGCATCAAGCGGCGCAAGATTGATACACCCGTTACTACGCACCGTACCGAAAGCATCATGCCAGTAAGCCGCGTGGAACGAGATCCGATCATTGAAGAACTGCGCGTGTTCCACATCTTCCAGATAATACCAGTAACGATCATCCATAGGGCGATCAATGCTCTGCATTAACGCTCCACGCACTTTGCGGAAGATACGAAACAGTCCCAGCGGCGTCAAATCTATCGGGCGTCCGGTAGTGGTGAGCGTGGCGTACACGAGGCGTTCGCCTTCATAAGCCGCCAGGGTTTGCTCGTAAGTGTCCACTTCAATCCACTTGACGCCTGCCGGAACGCCGGGCGGCGCAGTTTTGGGCGTCACCTGCGCCACGAAGTCGTGACGGACCCACTGATCCGGGCCAATCATATCCCAACGCTGGCCCTCGAAATTGCCCGTAGCGAAAATCGCCACGATAGTGCGGCGCGGCAGCGTGAGACCCGGCGTTGGTGGCGCACCAGGCGTGGGCGAGGGCGACAAATCGCGCCGCAACCAACCGAAGGGCTGCGCCGGCTGCGCCGTGACCACAACCCCTTGAAAGCGCGAGGGTTCTGGGAACTGTAGATGGGTCGCCTGAATGTACTCTTCGGCATTGATTTGATACCACAGTTCGCCGCCATACTCCACCCGGCCACGCACGCTCACCCAGTTGATGTTGGAGACAAAAGTGCGCACAGGCGCCATGCCGGCAGCGGCCTCCGCCGGATGTCGGTAAGTCGGGGCGGGCAACGGCGTAATCTGCCCATAAGTGAAAGCCGTCACCGCGCCCTCAGGCGAGGGCAGGCGTTCGACCGGCAACGCCGGCAGCGGATCGGGCAGCCGGGCGCGCAGGCGCGCCAGACGCACTTCCCGCAGCCCCGGCCCATAAGGCGGACAGCGATCGGGATGGCGCAGCATCAAAGCGCGGCTGCAAAGCACGTCCTCCGGCATACTGCGCAACAGCGGGCGCGCCGGCGCCCGCCCCGATAACGGCGCCGCCAGGACAGAAGTTCGGGTTAGACACAACGCCACAAACAACAGCGCCAGGATACCCCAAATGCGCCGCATCCTACACCTCCTCGCCGCAGATGCGCGTACCAATAGACGCATCCGCTTCCAGCAACACCCGCTTGAGGTAGATGGGGTCCCGCCCGCTGAGAATGCGCACTTCCAGTCCTGGCGCCTCCTGCACCAGCGCCACCATACGCGCGACTTTGTCCGCCATACCGCCGGTCACATCCACACCGCTCGCGCCGCGCAGGAAGGGTTCAACGCGCGGATAAGTGGCCGGCGTGATGAGAGGAATCACCTCTCGTTGATCATCCAATACGCCGGGGGAGTTGCCGAGCAGCAGAATCCGGCGCGGACGGAGAATCGGCGTGAGATAGAAGAAGAGATCTTCTGTAGAGAGAATCGTGCCGCCGCGCACGGTATCAAAAGCCACATCGCCAAAGATCAAGGGAATAATGCCAGCTTCCAACGCGCGTTGGATAGGATGCAACGCCAATCCAGCAATGCGCCCATCTTCCGCTAACGCCGACGCCGATGGTTGCAGACTCAGCACCGGCACATCCGCCCGAATAAACGCATCCACAACGATGCGATCAAGCCGGGCGGCGGCAGCGCTGACCTGAGCAAAACCACGCCAGGCTTCAGCGGTCTGTACACCCGCGCGCGTGTCATAGCGGCGGGCTTCCCAATGCCCAAAGGAGCCAGAGCCGTGCCCCAGCAACAACTGCAATTCGGGTTTGGCCGCCAACACAACACGCAGTTCCTCAGCGATAAGTTGCAGCGTGCCGACGCGCACCGTGGATTCCCGGCGTTTATCGGTAATGAGGGACCCCCCCAACTTGATGAAAATCAGCTCTGAGGTCATGCAGCAGGCTCCTTCAGCGAGGCCGCCAACCAGGCGAGATAGGCGGCGCTGCCGGCGACCACAGGCAACGCCAAAATTTCCGGCGTTTCGTAGGAGTGCAAGCAGCGGATGGTGGTCTCGACCTCGGCGTAGCAGGCGCGGGACGTTTTAATGAGACAAAGCCATTCGGGAGACTCTTCCACCGCACCCTCCCAGCGGTAGATGCTGGTAATCGGCCCGATGATCTGCACGCAACCCGCCAGCCCCATCTCCACCAAAGCGCGCGCAATGCGACGCGCTTCCGCCTCATCGGCGACTGTAGTGATGACTTGAACGAATTCCTCCATAGGATCTCCCTCCCGTTGAAGGTCTGAGCCTGGATGCCGGGTCAGGCAAAGCCCGGCGCTGGCTCGCCTGCGGTCTGCCACACATGGACGGCGCCCGCTTCACACAACGCCTCCCGCACCGCCGCGACTCGCTCCGCGCCAACGAGGGCGATGATGTTGCCCCCCATCCCCGACCCGGTGAGTTTGGCGCCCCAGGCGCCCGCCTGCCGCGCTGCGCCTACCAGCATTTCCAGCTGTGGTATGGAAACGCCCATCTCACCCAGCAACGCATGATTCTCATCCAGCAAACATCCCAAAGCAGGCAAGTCTTGCTGCTCCAGAGCGAGCCGCGCCGCCCGCACCAGCGCGCCGATCCGGTCGAAAAGCGCATCATAACGCGCGGGATCAGCCTCGCGGCGCTGCCGTACCCCCAGCACGGCCTCGCGGGTCACGGCAGCCACGCCACTATCGGCGATGAGCAACGGCAGCGCCGCGCCAGCGGTGAGCACCTCCGGCGCCTGCCCTCTAGTAAAGAAAACCGGGCGCTCCCAGGCGATGACGGTATTATCAATGCCGCTAGGCGTCCCATGATGGAGCTTCTCCACCTCATAAACCAGCGCGCTGATAGTTTCCGCCGGTACAGCGCGCCCCAGAAAACCCACCAGCGCGCGCACGGCTGCCACAGAGACCGCCGCGCCGCTGCCCAGGCCCGCCGCAATGGGTAAATCGGAATGGATAGTCAGCACGGCGTCCGGCTCCGAGCAGCGCAAATGCGCCAACGTCAACCGCGCAATCAACGCCAGGGGATGCTCCGACGGCGCCTGACGCAGAGGTAAATGCTCCTCCAAATCCGCCGCAACGAGCAACAAGCCGCTACCGGGCGCGGCGCGCTCCACCTGCGCCCGGCAACGTAAACCGCTGAGGGGAACGGCTATCGCCGGCTGGCCATAGACCACGCTATGTTCTCCAACCAGAATCACCTTGCCAGGAGCACTGCTCTCCAAAGCCACCTGCCTCCAGCTACGCAACTCATCCCAGATATAAAATGCTCGCCGAGATCACCGCCCACAGCAACAGATCCACCTGGAGCGGACGGTCGGTCAACAGCACCTCATCCGGCGCCAGCGTAATGCCTTCTGCATGGACGAGGTACAAGTACCGGAAAAGCCCGTAGATGACAAAAGGCACTGTCAGCATCATCGCGTGATTTTTGGGGAGATTCGGCGCAGAAAAGGTGTAGAGCGCGTAAGCCAGCAACGTCGAAGAAGTCACCAGACTGATGAGCTGATCCAGCAAACCGCACGTGTAGAATTGCAAGCTTTCGCGGTGGTTGCCGGCTTCCTCGCCGAGCAACATGAGCTCGCCGCGCCGCTTGCCCAGCGCCAGAAAGAGCGCCAGCAGCGTCGTGCAAATGTAGAGCCACGGGGAAAAGTTTTCCGCATCTACCAGCGGTGTGCCCGCCGCCACCCGCAACACAAAACCGGCAGCAATGGCGAGAATATCCAACAGCACGATGTTCTTCAGATAGAGCGAATAAGCCACTTGCAGCGCCAGATAAGCGACGAGAATCAGCCCAAAGCCTCTGGATAGCCAGAACGCCGCTGCCAGCGAGAGCAGCCCCACCCCAACGGCGCAGCCCAAAGCCACGCGCGGAGAAAGCGCGCCCGAAGCTAGCGGGCGGCGGCGCTTACGCGGATGCTGGCGATCCTTCTCGATGTCTATGAGGTCATTGACAATGTACACAACGCCAGAGACCAGACTGAAGAGCACAAAGCCCGCCAACGTCCGCCACAGATGCGGCCACACGAAAATCTTCTTATCAAAGATAAGAGCCGCAAAGATAAACCCGTTCTTCGTCCATTGTTGGGGGCGCATTGTCTTGAGCAGAGCACGCAGCGTTTGCATGATAAATTCCTCCGCGCATTATCATACCAGAATCACGCCGCGCGGCAACCACAAATCACCGTTTGATGCTATACTTAACCTGTGTACAGCCCTTCATCAGATGAAAATAGTTCGTCGAGCGTAGAGAGCAGTGAACAAAACGCTGTTCGCCGTGTCCAGACCGCTCACTGCTCACCAGTTACTATTTTGGAGGAGTGCCATGTCCAAAATGCTTCGCCTGACGTTTTTAACCCATGCCATCATCGCTGCCGTACCCGGTTTATTGCTGCTAACGATACCAGGTCGCTTCCTTCTGGCGTTGGGATGGGCGCCCATTGACCCCGTGCTCAGTCGCGTGCTGGGCGCCGCGTTCCTTGCCCTGGCGTGGAGCTCCATTCAGGGCTGGCGGGCCAGCGGCTGGAGCGATGTGCGCCGGCTGGTCGAACTGGAGCTGGCATTCACCACGCTCGCCAGCATCGGCTTGCTGCGCCATCTCCTCTTCGCGCGTTGGCCCCTGGTGGTGTGGTTGCTCTTCGCGGTTTTCGCAAGCTACGCCGCCGCGTGGCTTGCCGCGCTGCTGCGAAAACGATAAAGATTCCGGCTCACAGCCCTTCGTGCGCAGTGCGGGCGATGATCTCTTCCTGCAATGCCGGGCTGAGATCGCAGAAGTAGTCGCTGTAACCCGCCACGCGGACGATGAGGCTGCGATACTGCTCCGGGTTGCGCTGCGCCGCGCGCAGGGTCGCCGCATCCACCACGTTGAACTGGATGTGGTGCCCGTCCAAATTGAAGTAGCCGCGCACCAGCTGCACCAGCATATCCAGCCCCGTCTCGCCGGCAAG
The DNA here is from genome assembly GCA_964508025.1 of uncultured Anaerolineales bacterium. Taxonomy (GTDB): domain Bacteria; phylum Chloroflexota; class Anaerolineae; order B4-G1; family SLSP01; genus JAAZNO01. Next base: position 3,277 of record CAZDSF010000088.1, on the reverse strand, counting down.
CACCTGCGGCGCGAACTTCTGGTTGAGCAGCGTCCCGCCCGTGCGGACGTGATCCATTTTTGCCGCCGAGCGCACGGCGGCCGTCGGCCCATGGCGATCCATGCCCTGCACGGGCGAAATCCCCTCCGAAAGCGGCGTGGTCGCCAACCGCCCATCGGGCGTGGCCCCCGTCACCGAGCCGAAGTAGATGTGACAGGTGGTGGGCAGCAGGTTGATGTGATACTGCCCGCCCTTGGTGTTAGGGCGGCCCTCGATAGCGGCATAATAGATCTCGAAGACGCGCTGCATCAGCGCGTCGGCGTAATCATCATCGTTGCCGTACTTGGGCGTGCGATACAGCAGCCGTTGGCGCAACCGCTCCTCGCCCTCGAAGTTCCGTTCCAACGCAGCGAGCAACTCCGCCATGCGCAGCGTCCGCTCATCAAAGACATGATACTGGATCGCGGTGAGCGCATCCGCCATCGTGCCCAGTCCCACCCCTTGAATATAGGTGGTGTTGTAACGCGCGCCGCCGTCGTGGTAGTCCTTTCCCGCAGCGATACAGTCGTCAATGAGCAGCGAGAGAAACGGACAGGGCATGTACTGCGCGTACAGGCGCTCGATCACGGCATTGCCGCGCACTTTGATGTCCACAAAGTGCTGCACCTGCCGGGCAAAAGCGTCGAGCAACGCCTCCATCGTCTGGAAATCACGCGGATCGCCGGTTGCCGGCCCCAACTGCGCGCCGCTGCGCGGATCTACGCCGTTGTGTAACGTGAGTTCCAGCACCTTGGGCAGATTGAAGTAGCCCGTGAGGTTATAATTCTCCTTACCGAAGGCGCCCACCTCCACACAGCCGCTCGACCCGCCGCAACGCGCATCCACCACGGATTTGCCCATGCGGATGAGCTCCTGCGCGATGAGATCGGCATTGAAGAGCGAGGGCTGCCCATAACCGGTGCGCAGAATCCGCGCTGCGCGCTTGATGAAGCGATCGGGGTTCTTCTTGCTCACCTGGAGCGAGGTCGAAGGCTGCAACAGGCGCAGCTCCTCCATCACATCCAGCAGTAGATAGGAGACCTCGTTGACGCCATCGCCGCCATCGGGGCGCACGCCGCCAATGTTGATCTGCGCAAAATCGGTGTAAGTGCCGCTTTCCGCCGCCGTCACACCCACCTTGGGCGGCGCGGGCTGGTTGTTGAACTTGATCCAGAAGCACTGCAACAGTTCTTCCGCCGCTTCGCGGGTGAGCGTCCCCTCCGCCAGCCCGCGCTCGTAGAAGGGCAGCAGATGTTGATCCAGGCGTCCAGGGCAGAAGGCGTCCCAGGTGTTGAGCTCCGTGGTCACGCCCAGGTGAACGAACCAGTACATCTGCAACGCCTCCCAGAAGTCGCGGGGCGCGTGCGCGGGGACGCGCGTGCAGACCTCGGCGATGCGCAGCAATTCAGCGCGGCGCTGCGAATCGGCTTCCGCCGCAGCGAGACGGCGCGCCGCCTCAGCGTGGCGTTCTGCAAAGCGGATCAGCGCCCCCGCCGCGATGCGCATCGCTTTGAGCTGCTCCTGCCGCGCATAGGCTTCGGGATCATTGAGATAATCCAACGTAGCGAGACGCGCATCAATCCGCGCCTGGAAATCCAACATGCCGGCGTGGTAGATCTTGTCATCCATCACCGTGTGGCCCGGCGCGCGCTGCTCCATGAACTCGGTGAAGATACCCGCGTTGTAGGCTGCCAGCCACTCCGGCGTCATCTCCTGGAAAAGCAACTCGCGCATGGATTTCCCCTGCCAGAAGGGAATCACCGTCTCGGCATACGCCTGGCGCGTCTCCGGGCTGACTTTGAACGCCGTCTTCTCCCGCGCATCGAGGATATCGAGGTCTTCCAGCGAGTGGCAACAGAGTTCGGGAAAGGTGGGCGCAGCTTTGGGGGCGGGGCCTTTCTCGCCCACAATCAGCTCGCCGGGATTGATGCAGATAGTCTTATGCTCCAGGAGATAGGCGAACGCCTCCGCGCGCTCTACCGGCGTGGAGCGCAGCCTGGCGGGTTGCCGATAAAACGCGGTCAGCAGCTCCGCGCGCTCGGCAGAAAGCGTCTCACGGGTCTCAAGGCTCTGTTGGCGCAAAGCGCGCACACGGTCGGTCATGGACATGAGCTTTCTCCCTTCCTTCGTGACTGAAATGTCGTAACGAGTACTGCGTACTACGTAATAACACACACCAGCTCTCTAAGCCGCACATCTTACGCATCACGAATTACGCATTACTTCCACCCCACATGCTTCCAAAGTGCAACCAGCGCTCTCGAGCGTCGCTGGCGTGGGAGGCTGTGTGCCTGCCAGCAGATAGCGCTTGTCCAGAGCGTCGTATTTGGCGCCCGCGATATCGTGATAGCCCAACAATTCTACCGGCGGGACTTGCGGCAGATCGGCGAGAAACATCCCCAACGCCTGCACATCCGCCGCAGCGTCGTTGACGCCCGGAATCAACGGGACACGCACAATGACCTGCGCCCCGTGCGCACTCAAGGCGCGGAGATTGCGCAGGATTGGCGCATTGGAAACGCCCGTGAAACGCCGATGGCGCGCCGCATCCATCAATTTCAGGTCGTAGAGAAAGAGCCGCGTATCCGGCAATAGCGCCTCAAAGGCCGCCCAAGACGCATAGCCGCAGGTATCCACCACCGTGTGAATCTCCCGCTCCCGACAAGCCCGCAACGCCGCCGCCAGAAATTCCGGCTGGAGCAGCGGCTCGCCGCCGGAGAAGGTCACGCCGCCGCCAGAGGCATCATGGAAGGACGTATCGCGCTCAATCTCGCGCAGCAACGCCGCAACGGTAATCTCGCGCCCCACAAGTTCACGCGCCCCGCTAAAACAAACCTCGGCGCAGCGGCCGCAACGGGTACAGCGCTCTCGATCCATGGTGAAGGGTTCCGCCGCGCGGATGCCTTTCTGCGGGCAAACCTCGACGCACGCACCGCAGCGCGTGCAGCGTGAAGCGCGGACCAACAGCTCCGCATAACGCGCCTGGCTTTCTGGATTGTGACACCACCAGCACGCCAGCGGGCACCCCTTGAAGAAAACCGTCGTGCGAATGCCGGGGCCGTCGTGCAACGCATAACGCTTGATGTCGAAAATGGTTCCTGTGAGCATCGTAGCTCAACTATACACCATCTTGAGCAAAAAACCTGTTCCGACCACGAGGCGCGCTGAGGGCAACAACTCCGCCCGGCTTTGCGCAAACCCCGCCTGGACAGATCGGAAGAGCACACGTCTGAACTCCAGTCACTACCGGCGCCGGATC